>NZ_CP016428.1:6187500-6806250 GCF_001693385.1 Bradyrhizobium icense | reverse complement strand
AATGCGCTCCGGCTCCCAGCAATCGAAGGCCGCCGGCGCGGCCGCGCCCTGATCGCTTGCGAGAAGCGGCTTGGACGAGAGCGCAAGCAGCGCGCCGAGCGCAACAATTTTGAGAAAATCAGGCATGATGCCAGCCAAGCAATCCATTGCGGCGTAAGAAAGTAGGGCGTGCTTCGCGGAGCCTGTTATCGCTCGCAATGACGGGCGAAGCATTATATGACCGTTCTGGCGCCGTCGTTCCGGGATGGTCCGAAGGACCAGACCTCAGGTGCGCAATTGCGCACCGGGGAATCTCGAGATTCTCAGGGGCGCAATTGCGCACCATAGTTCGGCTCTTCGAGCCGCCCCGGAGTGACGGGGGCTCACAACATCCGCGAGTCTTCCTCCTCCGCCTTCTTCACCAGCTCCTCGCTCACCACGACGTTTCGCCGCGGCACGAGGAAGAACATCGCCGAGGCACACGCGATCGAGAGTGCGAAGATCGCCGCCGTCAGCGGCAGCGTGGTGGTGGAGTGGCCGCCGAGATAGGCGCCGAATTGCGAGACCAGCGCGCCGAGGCCCTGCTGCAGAAAACCCATCGCGCCCGAGGCGGTGCCGGCGGCCTCGGGACGGGCGCTGATGGCGCCGGCCGCGGCATTGTTCATCACGAAAGCGTTGGCGACCATCACGATCATCTGGGTGCCGAACAGCCAGAGCGGCGCCTGGTTGATCCCGGCAATGCTCCAGACGAGGTTCAGCAGGCTGCCGGCGAATTGCACGGCGAGCCCGAACCAGATCAGCTTCTCCAGTGAATGCCGCGGCGCGAAGCGAACGCAGAACAAATTGCCGATCAGATACGCAAATCCCGTCGTCGCGAACCACGCGCCGTATTCGGCCGTGGTTCGGCCCATCTGCGTCACCACGATGTAAGGTCCGCCGCCGGCGAACATGAAAATGATCTGGGAAGCCAGCACCTGGCACAGCACATAGCCGATGAAGGCGCGGTTGCGGATCAGCTTGCCGACGTCGCCGCGGAAGCTGCTGCTCTCGCTGCGTTCGCCGCGCGTCTCCGGCAGCGCCAGCGCGATCAGCACCGCGACGCTGAGCGACGCCGCCGTGATGAAATAGAAGATGGCGCGCCAGCCGAACGCGGTCTCAAGCAGGCCGCCGACCAGCGCGCTGAGCATCTGCGCCATCATCATGACGGCGATCACGAGGCTGATCATGGAGCTGATGCGGTCGCGGCCGTAGAGGTCGCGAATGATGGCGCGGCTCACCACCATGCCGGTCGCGCCGCCGAGCGCCTGCAGGAAACGTGCGGCAATCAGTTGCGGCAGCGTCTGCGCCAGCGAGCAGCCGACGCTCGCCGCCACCATCAGGGCAAGGCCCGCGAGCAGCACCGGGCGGCGTCCGAACTTGTCCGACAGCGGCCCCATGATGAGCTGCGAGCAGGCGATGCCGACCATGTAAAGCGACACCGTCATCTGTGCGATGGAGATATCGCCGCCGAACGTCGTTGCCAGCACGGGCAGCGCCGGCACCAGCATGTAGAGCGAGATCGGCGCGACGCCGGTCATGGCGACCAGCATCAGCAGCATGATCTTCGAGGTCGCGACGGCATTCGCCGCCGCGTCGGGCGGCTTGCCCGCGACGCCGTGCATTCAGTTCCGATCCTATTGGTTGAATCGACTGTAGCGTGGTGGTTCGGCGCGAACAGGGACGTTTCGGCATGCGGCCATGCTGAATTGGGGAGGCGGGTACGAGGCCGGGCCGCTGGATTCTACTGTGCATGGGGTTGTTTTCGCGATTTTGTGTCCGGCGCCCGCGCCGTATCGCTGTAGGAGGCGCGGGGCCACGGCTTTAGTCAACGATCAAAGCGGCAGCATCGCCGCCGTCGCCTCATCCAGCCACAGCTTCGTGGCGTTGTCGTCGAGGTGCGGGCGCACCGCGCGGTTGACGCGTTCGTGGTAGTCGTTGAGCCATTTCAGCTCCGTCGCGCTCAGCATGTTCACGTCGATCAGGCGGCGGTCGATCGGCGCCAGCGTCAGCGTCTCGAACGCGTTCACCGGCTTCTCGGCGCCGGGTACATCGGTGCCGATGACGAGTTCGAGGTTCTCGATCCGGATGCCGTAGGCATCGGTCTTGTAGTAGCCGGGCTCGTTGGAGAGGATCATGCCGCGCTTCAAGGGCGTGGTGCCGAGCTTCGAGATGCGCGCCGGGCCTTCATGCACCGAAAGATAGCTGCCGACGCCGTGTCCGGTGCCGTGCTCGAAATCGAGGCCGGCCTGCCAGAGGAATTGCCGCGCAAAGGAATCGAGCTGCGCGCCGGTGGTGCCGTCGGGAAAAATTGCGCGGGCGATCGCGATGTGTCCGCGCAACACGCGGGTGAAGCGATCGCGCATTTCGTCGGTGGGATTGCCGATCGCAATCGTACGGGTGACGTCGGTAGTGCCGTCCTCGTACTGCGCGCCAGAATCGATCAGCAGCAGATCGCCCGGCGAAATCCGCCGGTTGCTCTTGCGGGTGACGCGGTAATGCACAATGGCGCCGTTCGGCCCGGTGCCGGCGATGGTCGGAAACGAAACGTCCTTCAGCGCGCAGGTCTGACGGCGGAACGTCTCCAGCGCCTCGACGGTGTCGATCTCCGTCAACGCACCCGATGGCGCCTCGCGGTCGATCCAGGCGAGGAAGCGCGCCAGCGCCACCGCGTCGCGCTGGTGCGCGGTCCGCGTGCCCTCGATCTCGGTGATGTTCTTCACCGCCTTCAACAGGCTCACCGGATCGTTGCCGCGGACCGGTTTTCCCCCGGCGCTCGCGATCAGCCGGCTCAGCGCGTCCGCCGCGGTGGCGTTGTCGAGGGCGATCGCGGCGCCGCTGCGCGCAAGCTCGGTCAGTTCAGGCACCAACCCGTCGGGCTCCCGGACGTCGGCGGATTGTTCGAGATGGTCGCGCGTCAGGTTGGAAAGCTTGCGATGGTCGATGAAGATGGTAGGGCGGCCGTCCTTCGGCACCAGCGCGTAGGACAAAGGCAGCGGCGTATGCGAGACGTCGGCGCCGCGAATGTTGAAGGTCCAGGCCACCGCGTGGCTGTCCGACAGCACCAGCGCATCGACGCCGAGCTTGTTGATCTCCAGCCGGATGCGCTTGAGTTTTTCGGCCTCGATCTCGCCGGAAAACTGCACGCCGTGCGTGGCGACGCGGCCGAGCGGCGGGGCCGGGCGCTCGGTCCAGATCGAATCCAGCGGGTTGCTCTCGACCGCAATCAGCTCCGCGCCCGCCTTGGTGCAGGCAGCGGCCAGACGCTCGGCTGCCGCCGAAGTGTGCAGCCACGGGTCGAAACCGAGGCGGTCGCCGGCCGCAAGGTGCTTGGTCAGCCAGTGCTCCGGTGGCGGATCGGCCAGCGGCTCGATCTGCCAGGCCTTGCGGTCGACCTGCTTGGCGGCCTGCAGCGTGTAACGGCCATCGACGAAAACGGCGGCCTCGCGCGTCAGGACGATCGCCGTGCCGGCCGAACCAGTGAAGCCGGTCAGCCAGGCCAGGCGCTCTTCGGAGGCCGGGACGTATTCGTTTTGCTGCTGATCGGCGCGCGGAACCACGAATCCCGTCAGCTTCCGCCGTGCCAGCTCCTCGCGGAAGCGGGCCAGCCGCGCGGTCAGCGCCACGCCGCCTTCGGGTTCTTCGAATGTCTGGAAATGGGCTTCGAACATCGCCTGGTCACTTTAGGGTTGGGTGGAGCAGTCCGCAATCTGGCGGTACCGGCCACAATTTGGCATAATCTGTGCTCCAATATGTCCGTCCGCGCTAGTCGGACGGAGCGGTTGCGGTGTAGCCGTTCAGCTCAAAGATACCGGGAGAGAGCTCCAGGAGTGTTCCAACTCAACGAAGAGGGGATACACCATGCCTGCTTTCACGTTTGAGAAGATTTCGCCGCCGGACCGCCGCGGCCCGGTCCCGCCCGTCGCCAACAAGAAGCAGCGCGGCGTCATCGTTCAGATACTCGACCGGTTCGCGGAAGCGCGCGTCAAGCGGTCGTTGAAGCAAGAGAAGGGCGTCATCGCCCGCAACCGGCACAAGCCAGCCGATTAGATTCTAGTTCACCTTGCGCAGCAGGAGGCTGCTCCAGCCTTCGATGCGCAGGTGCCGTACCGGCACCAGCCCGCGGGCGCGATAGGCGGCGATGACGGCGGGCGCCTGATGCGTCAGGAGCCCTGAGAGAATGACCAGCGCCGACGGCGCCAGATGCCGTGCCATCGGCCCTGCCAGTTGCCGCAATGGATTGGCCAGAATATTCGCCAGCACCAGATCGAACGGCGCGGCTTCTGCAAATTGCGGCGCCGAGAATCCGGTGGCGCGGACCGCCCGCACCAGATGCCCCGATACGTTCAGCCGCGCATTGTCGCGCGCGACCCGCACCGAGGGCGGATCGATATCGCTTGCCAGTATCCTTTCGTGCAGCGCCTTCGCCGCCGCAATCGCCAGCACGCCGCTGCCGGTGCCGAGATCGAGCACGCGGCGCGGGCGCCAGGCTTTCAGGACATGATCGAGCAGCAGCAGGCAGCCGCGCGTGGTGCCGTGGTGGCCGGTGCCGAAGGCCAGCGCCGCCTCGATCTCGATGCCGACCTTGTTGGGGGCGATCCTGTCGCGGTCATGCTGGCCGTGGACCACGAAGCGTCCGGCAGCCACCGGTACGAGGTCTTCGAGGCTGGCCTTGACCCAATCCTTGGCTTCGACCGTGTCGAAGGCGATGCCGGCTGCGATTTCCGCGCCGGCCGCATTGGCCACCAGTTCGCGGACCAGCGTCTGATCGGGCGGCGCGGCAAAATGCACCGTAACGTCCCATCGGCCATCCGGCCGTTCGAATGCGGCGATCGCGGCCTGGCCCTCAAAAAAAACTTCGGTCAGGACGTCGACGACGCCTTTAGCCGTGTGCTCGTCGCCGACAGCGAAATGGACGCGATGTGTAGGGGCGAGGGAAGTCATTGAAGGACCTGGCGAAAGCGGGAAAGGATACGATCGGGTATGGGCGTTTCGTTCAAATTTGAGCAAGTTTCATGTCGGACTACTCGGAAAAGGTGCATGGTTCCACCGCCTATCCACAGCCGAACTGGGAAATTACCAACCGGCTATCGACGGACGCATACCGAGATCTTCCACAGCAGTTACCACGGGTTATCAACAGGCAATCCACAGGCTTCTTCCGTCGTTGCCCACCGGCTTTACCCACATTGTCCACTGCGTTCTGGCTACCTGAACAGGGCGCGGTGATCGCCCAGGATCACCTTCGCGGCGTTGTGGCCGGGGGCGCCGGTGACGCCGCCGCCGGGATGCGCGCCCGAACCGCAATGGTAGAGGCCCTTCAGCGGCCCGCGATAATCGGCATAGCCCAGCATCGGCCGCGCCGAGAACAATTGGTTTAGCGTCAGTGCGCCGTGAAAGATGTCGCCGCCGAGCAGGCCGAACTGCCGCTCGAGGTCGAGCGGCGACAGCACCTGGCGGCCGATCACGCTTGTCCCAAAGCCCGGTGCATATCTATCCACCGTCGCGACCATGAGGTCGGCGACTTCCTCGCGGTGATCGTCCCATGACCTTCCTTCCGGCAATTCTGGCGCGACGTGCTGGCAGAACAGGCTCGCGACATGCTGGCCGTCCGGCGCGAGGGAATCGTCGAGCGTCGAGGGGATCAACATTTCCACCACCGGCTCGCGGCTCCAGCCATGCTCTCGCGCGTCCTGCCAGGCGCGATCCATGTAACCGAGGCTGGGCGCGAGAATGATGCCGGCGGTGAGATGATCGCCGGCGCCGGGAAGGGCAGTGAAGGAAGGCAGCGCGTTCAGCGCGACATTCATCCGGAACGTGCCGGAGGCGTTGCGCCAGCGCGCGATGCGTTCGAGGAATTCCGGCGTCAGCGCGCCCGACGGCACGAGCCGCGTATACAGCAATTTCGGATTGACGCCGGAGACGACGTACTTCGCGCGGACGGTCTCGCCATTGTCGAGGATGACGCCAATCGCGCGCCCACCCTCGACGATCACCTCGCGCACGCCGGCTTCCGTTTCGATCTCGGCGCCATGCGCCCGCGCGGCACGCGCCATCGCTTGCGTGATCGCGCCCATGCCGCCGATGGCGTGGCCCCATACTCCCTTCTTGCCGTTCACCTCGCCGAATGCGTGGTGCAGCATCACGTAGGCGGAGCCGGCGGCGTAGGGACTGGCGTAATTGCCGACGATGGCGTCGAAGCCGAACAGCGCTTTCACCAGGTCGTTCTCGAAACGCTCGTCCAGCATTTCGCCGGCCGAACGCGTGAACAGGTCGAGCAGACTGCGCTGCTGTTCGAGCGAGAGCTTGCGTAGGATGCCGGCCGTGCCGACTGCGTTGAAGGCCTCGCGGATCGCGCCGATCCCAAAACCCTCGACGAGGTTCGGCGGCGCACGCAGCACGAATTGCCGGAGCACATCGGCGATGGCTTCCAGTTCGCGCGAGAAGGCCTCAATCGTGACGGCATCGCGCTCGCTGAGTTTTGCCACCGATTGCCGGGTGCGGCCCTCGCCGGTCAGGAGAAAGCTGCCGCCGGGGGCGGGCAGAAAATTCTGTGCTCGGCGCTCGACGATGCGCAGGCCGTGTTCGGCAAGCTTCAGGTCGGCTGATATCTGCGGGTTGAGCAGGCTGACGGTATAGGCGGCCACCGAATTGCGGAAACCGGGATGGAATTCCTCGGTCACTGCGGCGCCGCCGACCGTCTTGCGGCGCTCGACCACTTTCACGCGCAGGCCGGCCATCGCCAGATAGGCCGCGCAGGTGAGGCCGTTATGCCCCGCACCGATGATGACGATTTCGGTTTCGCTCATGTCCGCTTCAAGAAGGTTTGATTAGCATGGGCTCGTCATTCCGGGATGGTCCGAAGGACCAGACCACACCCGGAAATCTCGAGATTCTCGGATATGCAATGGCATACCCTGGTTCGATGTCTCGCATCGCCCCAGAATGACATCTCAAACACACGTGCTGTCGCGCTCAATCAGCGTTCCGTCAAGCCTGCGGTTTCTTGCTAGCCATGTTGCCATATGCTCCTATCTGCGCTTCCGGCACAACCTGCCGGAATGCTCGCCGCCGGCTCCCGCCGGGTTCAAGCCGGAGCTTTCATGATTTCTGAGCCGTCTGCCTCGCGAAACCGGCTGGTGCTGGTCGTTTATACTGCTGCGATCTTCGTCAGTGCGCTGTTACTGTTTTCGGTGCAACCCCTGTTCACCAAAATGGTGCTGCCGCGGCTCGGCGGCTCGCCGGCGGTCTGGTCGGTGGCGATGGTGTTCTTCCAGTCGCTGCTGCTCGGCGGCTACGCCTATGCGCATTTTCTGATGCAGATCCGTAATCGCACGATTCCGGTAGCGGTCCATCTATTGCTGCTTGCAGTTGCGATGCTGACGATGCCGCTGTCGATCGCGAGCGGGTGGGGCGATCCGCCGAATTCAGGCTATGCGCTCTGGCTGCTCGGCCTCTTTGCCGTGTCGATCGGCCTGCCGTTCTTCGCGCTCGCGGCCAACAACCCGCTGCTGCAGGCCTGGTTCGTCCGCACCGGGCACCCCAACGGTCCCGATCCGTACTTCCTCTACGCTTCCTCGAATGTCGGCAGCTTCCTGGCGCTGTTGTCCTATCCGGTGCTGCTGGAACCGATGTTCACGCTGCGCATGCAGAACCTGATCTGGACCGGCGGCTATGGCCTCCTGATCGTGCTGATTGCTACCTGCGGGGTGTTGCTGCTGCGCTCGCCAGTGAGGGCGGGGGAACTGAACTTGGCGCCAGACGATAGCGACGTGCCGGCGCCGTCATGGATTTTGCGCGCCCGCTGGATATTCCTCGCCGCCGTGCCGTCGGGGCTGCTGATCGCAGTGACAGCCCATATTTCCACCGACGTCGCCGCAGCGCCCTTGCTGTGGGTGCTGCCGTTGTCGCTTTATCTCTTGACTTGGGTGCTCGTCTTCCAGTCGCGCCCGCTATTGCCGCACAAATGGATGCTGCTGGCACAGCCGCTGGCAATCGCCGGCATCGTGGTGCTGCTCGCGTTCGGCGGTGAACAGAATCTGCTGCTGACGCTCGGCGGGCACCAGTTCTGCTTCTTCGTCATTGCTATGGCCTGCCATGGCGAGCTGGCGCGCACGCGTCCGGCGGCGAAATACCTCACCGGCTTCTATGTCGCGCTGTCGTTCGGCGGCATGGTCGGCGGCTTGTTCGCCGGCCTGATCGCGCCGTTCACCTTCTCATGGGTCGCCGAATATCCGATCCTGCTGGCGCTCGCGGCGCTGTGCCGCCCGGCCGGCGGCGAACGTTTGCCGCGCTGGAACGCGTGGTACTGGCCGTTCCTTGCGGTGCTGGCGGTGGCGCTGATCGCGCCGTCCTGGTCGACCGGAAAAGTGTTCAACTGGTTCGAAGATCACCGCGTCTGGGTGATCGGCGCGGTCGGGGTGCTGGCGGCACTGCTGGCGCTCGCGCTCAACGCCGGCCGCTGGAAGATCTTTGCGACCGTCGCGGTGGCGCTGGTACTGCTGCGCGCTTATCCTTCCGATGACGGCCGGGTGGAGACGGTGCGCAGCTTCTTCGGCGTCCACAAGATCGTGGTGACGCCGAACGGCCAGTATCACGTGCTGATGCATGGCACCACGATCCACGGCGCCGAGAAATTCAAGAACGACGACGGCACGCCGGTCACCGGACAGCCGGAACCGATCACCTATTATCACAAGAGCGGCGGCATCGGTCAGGCGATCACCGCGATCCGAGAACGCAAGGGCGCGCCGCTGCGTGTGGCCGTGATCGGGCTCGGCTCCGGCACGCTGACCTGCGCCTCGGAGCCCGGCGAGGACTGGAAATTCTTCGAGATCGACCAGACCATGGTCGATACCGCGCGTGACCCGAAATACTTTACCTACATCCAGGTCTGCGAACCGAACCTGCAGCCCGTGATCGGCGATGCGCGGCTCACCTTCGCGCGCGAGCCCGACGGCGTCTATGACCTGATCATCGTCGATGCGTATTCGTCGGATGCGATCCCGGTTCACCTGGCGACCGAAGAGGCGATGGAAATCTACAAGTCCAAGCTGGCGCCGCAGGGCGCTGTGGTGATGCACGTCTCCAACCGGCATCTCGAACTGTCGAGCGTGGTCGTCGGCATCGCCGACGCCAACGACTTGAAGAGCTGGGTCTACAGCGAGGATTCCGGGCGCGACAGCGAATACATCTTCTCGACCTCGGTCGTGGTCTCGGCGAGGGAAGAGACCGATGTCGGCAAGCTGGCATCGTCGGAGCAATGGGCGCTGACGGAAGCCAGGAAAAACCAGCGGGTCTGGACCGACGATTATTCCAACGTGCTGGGCGCGGTATGGCGGCGGCTTAGAAAAGGCGAGGAATAGGCGAGTTGCAGCCGGGCAGGGTGCGGCTATGATCGTGGTCAGCCCTGAACCGATGGAGCGACGATGGCCAATTTCACTCCCGTATCGGCCGCGATCGGCGGCGTCCTGATCGGGCTTTCCGCCGTGCTGCTGATGCTATCGACCGGCCGGATCGCCGGGATCAGCGGCATCTTTAGCGGCCTGTTGAACTTGCGCGGCGAGGACAAGGGCTGGCGCATTGCCTTCGTCGCAGGGCTCATTCTGGCGCCTATTCTTGCCGGCCTGATCGGTTACGGAATGGCGCAACCCAAGCTGCCGATGAGTTGGGCCGTCATTGTCGTGGCGGGCCTGCTGGTCGGCTTCGGCACGCGGCTCGGCGGCGGCTGCACCTCCGGTCATGGCATCTGCGGCATAGGGCGGCTTTCCCCACGCTCCATAGCCGCCACGATCGTCTTCATGGTGACGGCGGTTATCACCGTCGCGATCACCCGTCACGTACTGTGAGGTAGGCCATGTGGATCATTGCTCCCCTGATTTGCGGCCTGATCTTCGGCGCGGGCCTCCTGATATCAGGCATGGTACAGCCGACCAAAGTCCTCGGCTTCCTCGATATCTTCGGCGCGTGGGATCCGAGTCTCGCGGTGGTGATGGCTGCGGCGCTGGCTGTTTCGATACCCGGCTTCAGACTGGCTGACCGCGGTGCACGGCCTTGGTTTGCCGGGCAATATTTTCGGCCGGGCAAATCGGGAATCGATTTGCCGCTGGTCGCAGGCGCCGGGCTGTTTGGAATCGGATGGGGATTAGTCGGTTTGTGCCCTGGGCCGGCGCTGGAGAGCCTGGCGACGCTGTCGCCCGGGGTCATCGTCTTCGTCGCCGCCATGGCGGCAGGGATGATTGCTAACGACGCTAGGCAACAGTCGCGGCCGACCGCGCAACGCGACCGGCCGTTGGCGAGCGCGACGGACGGCTGAGACGTGGTCGCAGATGATGCTGCGACCACAATGAACTCACGGGCTAATCCTGATAGCTGAACAGGCCGCGCTGCTGATAATAAGGCCGTGGCTGATAGTAGCCCTGCGGCGCCGGCGCATAGCCGCGGTTGGCGTAATACTGCTGCTGCTGCTGATAGGCTTGGGTGTCGTAGACGCGGCGGCCGGGCGCGGGATAGCGCGCTTCGTTCGACGAGCCATCGGCGGGATAGATATAGCCGTCGTCGGCCCGCGCCACCGGTGCCGTGCGTTGCTGCGGCGGGGTGATCACGACGGGATCGCCGGCGGCGTCGTATTGCTGCTCATATTGCGGTTGCGGGGCGCGACGTGCCACGGCCGTATTGGCGCGCCGCGGATTGCGCGCCAGGGCGACCTGGGAGGAGCCGGTCAACGTCACCGTCGTGTTGAGCACGCCTACCTGCTTCACCAGATCCCAGAGCTTCGCCGCATTCTCGCGCGACAGCCGTACGCAGCCATGCGAGGCCGGGCTGCCGAGACGGCTCACGGAATCGGTGCCGTGGATGGCATGGCCGATCTTGGTGAAAAAGATCGAATGCGGCATCGGCGCGTCGTCGAATTCCTTGGAATAGTGGTCCTCTTCCATCCGGAAGGCGCGGAAGCTGCCGTTCGGAGTCTCATAGGAGGGAAGGCCCGAAGACACCGGCCAGCGGTAACGCTCGACGCCGTCGACGGCGACGGTCATCTGCTGGTTGTCCTTATCGACAGTTATGGCGACTTTGGCTTGGGCTGTGCCGGAGGCGAACAGCGTCAGGGCGGTGACGGCAATGAGGAAGGAACGCATTTTACCTTTGGCCTCCAGGCCCCTGTATGAAGCGCCGGCTCTCCGTCCCCGGCATCCAATATGCCCGGAAACCGGCACTGGTTCCAGTGGCCTGCGTCCGCAATCGTTAACGCGTCCCGCGGCGCAAACAAGGCGGCGGGACGGCGCAATCGGCGGCAAAGTGCTGACATTTTCGCGAGCGAGCTACAGATCCCGCGTCAATTCTTGAGCCGGTACCCGGTCCTGAAGATCCACCACACCAGCACCATGCAGATGGCGAGGAAGCCGAGCGTCATGCCGAGGCTCAAGCCCACGCTGACGTCGGCGATCTCGTAAAAGCTCCAGCGGAAGCCCGAGATCAGGTACACGACCGGATTGAGCAGGGTGACGGTGCGCCAGCCAGAGGGCAGCATGTTGACCGAGTAAAAACTGCCGCCGAGAAAGGTCAGCGGCGTCACCACCAGCATCGGGATCATCTGCAGCTTCTCGAACCCGTCGGCCCAGATGCCGATGATGAAGCCGAACAGGCTGAACGTCACCGCCGTCAGCACCAGGAAGGTCAGCATCCAGAAGGGATGAAGGATGTGCAGCGGCACGAACAGCGCGGCGGTCGCCATGATGATCACGCCGAGGATAATGGATTTGGTTGCGGCCGCGCCGACATAGCCTATCACGATTTCGATATAGGAAACCGGCGCCGACAGTATCTCGTAGATAGTGCCGACGAATTTCGGAAAATAGATTCCGAACGAGGCGTTGGCGATGCTCTGGGTCAGCACCGACAGCATGACGAGACCCGGCACGATGAACGTGCCGTAGCTGACGCCCTCGACCTCGGTGATGCGCGAACCGATCGCGGCGCCGAACACCACGAAATAGAGCGAGGTAGAAACCACCGGCGAGACGATGCTCTGCAGCAGCGTGCGCCAGGTACGGGCCATTTCGAACAGATAGATAGCGCGGATCGCACGGTAGTTCATGGCGCCCTCACCAGGCTGACGAAGATGTCTTCCAGCGAAGACTGGGTGGTATCGAGGTCGGAGATGTGGATGCCGGCGTTGCGGAGGTCGGTCAGCAGGCTGGTGATCCCGGTGCGCTCGCCCTTGGTATCGTAATCATAGGTCAGCAGCCGGCCATCGCCGGACAATTGAAGCTTGTAAGGCGCGAGGGCGGACGGAATGGCGTCGATTTTCTGCTGCAGGTGCAGCGTCAATTGCTTCTTGCCAAGCTTCTGCATCAGCCCGGCCTTGTCCTCGACCAGGATGATCTCGCCCTTGTTGATCACGCCGATGCGGTCGGCCATCTCCTCGGCTTCCTGGATGTAATGCGTGGTCAGGATGATGGTGACGCCGGAGGCCTGCAGGCCGCGCACCACGTCCCACATGCCCTTGCGCAATTCGACGTCGACGCCCGCGGTCGGCTCGTCCAGGAACAGGATTTGCGGCTCGTGCGACAATGCCTTTGCAATCATCACGCGGCGCTTCATGCCGCCGGAGAGCGTGATGATCTTGGAGTCCTTCTTGTCCCACAGCGACAGGTCCTTCAGCACCTTCTCGATGTGAGCCGGATTCTTCGGCTTGCCGAACAGGCCGCGGCTGAAGCTGACGGTTGCCCATACGGTTTCAAACGAATCAGTGTGCAGTTCCTGCGGCACCAGCCCGATCAGCGAGCGCGCGGCGCGATAGTCGCGGTTGATGTCGTGCCCGCCGACCGTGACGCGGCCCTCGCTTAGATTGGCGATGCCGCAGATGATGCTGATCACCGTGGTCTTGCCCGCGCCGTTCGGCCCGAGCAGCGCGAAGATTTCGCCGCGCTTGATGTCCAGATTGATGCCGTTCAGCGCCTTGAAGCCGGAGCCGTAGGTTTTTGAGAGATTTGAGACGGATATGATGGAGGGCATCGCGAGCATGGCAGTCTGAAATGGAAATGGGCGAACGACACAGCGGCGCTTCGGCCGGGTCGAGGCTGGGAAGGGGTGGGAACCGGGAGATAGGAACGCGGAAGGTCCTCCGCAATGCGGAGAACTGAGAAAAGCGCCTACTCCGCGGCGCGAGCGGCCAGGCCGTTCAGACCTGCGCAACGCTAGAGCGAAATGGGTTGGAGTCGAGGCGATTTGCCATTAGCGCGAAGCTAACGATCTCGTGTCCCGGACGCAGTGCAGATACTCTTCGGCGTACACCGCAGGGCCTAGACACAAAAACGCGAAAACAACCCCATGCAAAGTAAAATGGGCCCCGGCTCGCGGCACTCACGCCGCTTGCGTCCGGGGCACGAGATGGTCCGCCGTCACGGCCCAACCTAATCTCATCCTGATCTAGGCAGCGGTCAAATCAGAGCGTTGTTTACGCCACCTCGTTTGCCTTCGCGAGAGCGCGACGAACAGCTTTGGGTTCCTTCTTGATGACGCTAATAAGCGTGCGGGCTGCGCCGGAAGGGCGGCGCGTACCAAGCTCCCACTTCCGTACAGTTCCGACTCCCGTTCCAATCAGGGCGGCGAACTCGTCCTGTGACAGACCAAGCATTAGCCGCGCTTCGCGCGCGTCGGTTTCCTTTGGAGTGACACGATGCACAATTGCCTTTGTCGTCTTTCCCGAAGCATGATTGTGCGCGTCGCGTAGACTCGCGCGAATGTCGTCGGCAAGCCGGCTTCTCTTGCTCGTCATTTTTCTTTCCATGATGTCGCCGCATGTCGGCTCGTAAGCAACCATGTCAATGACGGCGTCGCGCTGTCTGTCAGTTAAAAGTTCGCTAGCGCGGCGGCGATATCCTGCGAATTCGATCACCGAAACGGGGCGCTTAGCCATCTCACGATGATACCCCAATGGGGCTTAGATCGCAAGGGTCCTGCGCACAGCCATTACACCCGCTCCACGAAGCTATCGACCACCTTCTTCTCGCCGGCCTTTTCAAACGCGATCGTCAGCTTGTTGCCGTCGATCTTCACCACATGGCCGTAGCCGAATTTCTGATGGAAGACGCGATCGTCGAGTGAGAATTCCGAAACCGTGCCGGTGGATTTCGCGACCAGCTCGCCTTCGATCACCAGCGGGCCGCGCTTGTTGCGGGAGAAGCCGCCTGAAAATGACGATTGGCTTTCTTCGAAACCGCCACGGGCCTGACCGCTGCGGCCGCCCTGGCCGCGGTTGCGATTGGCCTGCGCGCGCTGCCAGCCCGGTGTCGAATAGCTGGAGCCGAAGGATTCGACGTTGTCGAAACGGGACGGACCGTAGCCGCCGGTGCCGCCCCAGCCGGAGCCGCCCTTGGACTCGGTGATCTCGACATTGGCCGACGGCAGTTCGTCGAGGAAACGCGAGGGGATCGTGGTCGACCACGTGCCGTGAATGCGGCGGTTGGTGGCGAAATAGAGTTTGGCGCGGCGGCGCGCGCGGGTCAGGCCGACATGGGCCAGGCGCCGCTCCTCTTCGAGGCCGGCGCGGCCCTGTTCGTCGAGCGTGCGCTGGCTCGGAAACAGGCCTTCCTCCCAGCCCGGCAGGAATACATTGTCGAATTCGAGCCCCTTGGCCGAATGCAGCGTCATCAGCGACACTGCCTCTTCCTCGGCGCCGCCGTCGCGGTCCATCACCAGCGAGATATGTTCGAGGAATCCTTGCAGGTTCTCGAACTCCTCCATCGAGCGCACCAGCTCCTTCAAATTGTCCAGCCGGCCCGCGGCGTCGGCGGAGCGGTCCTTCTGCCACATCTCGGTATAGCCGCTCTCGTCGAGCACGATTTCGGCCAGCTCCGTATGCGCGGCGACCTCGCGCTGCGCGCGCCAGCGGTCGAACTGCAAAATGAGGTCGCGCAGCGCGCCGCGCGCCTTCGGTTTCAATTCGTCGGTTTCGACCACCGCCCGTGCCGCCTCGAACAGCGGCATGCGCCGCTTGCGAGCATGGTCGTGCAGCATCTGCACGGTGGCGTCGCCGAGCCCGCGCTTCGGGACATTGACGATGCGCTCGAAGGCGAGGTCGTCGGCGGGCGAATTGATCACGCGCAGATAAGCCAGCGCATCGCGGATTTCGGCGCGTTCGTAGAACCGCGGACCGCCGATCACGCGGTAGGGCAGGCCGAGGGTCACAAAACGATCTTCGAACTCGCGCATCTGGAACGAGGCCCGCACCAGGATCGCGACCTCGTTGAGGTTCTCGCCCGCGCGCTGCAATTGCTCGATCTCCTCGCCGATGGCGCGGGCTTCCTCCTCCGAATCCCAGGAGCCGGTGACGGTGACCTTCTCGCCGTCGACATCCTCGGTGCGCAGCGTCTTGCCGAGCCGGCCTTCGTTGTGCGCGATCAGATGCGAGGCGGCGGCGAGGATGTGGCCGGTGGAGCGGTAATTGCGTTCAAGGCGGATAACTTTTGCGCCGGGAAAATCGTGCTCGAAGCGCAGGATGTTGTCGACCTCCGCGCCGCGCCAGCCATAGATCGACTGGTCGTCGTCGCCGACGCAGCAGATGTTTTTGGGAGGAGAGGGCTGAGCGACGGCATTTCCCGCGTCATTCCGGGGCGCACCGACAGGTGCGAACCCGGAATCTCGAGCTGAGTCCTCTTGATCTCCAGATTCTCTGATGTGCGATTGCACATCAGAGTTCGCGTCTCCGACGCGCCCCGGAATGACGGGAGCACCGGGAATGATCGCCGACAGCGGCACGCCCGGCCTCGACGGCGCCTGCGACAGCAGCCGCAGCCACAGATATTGCGCGACGTTGGTATCCTGATATTCGTCGACCAGAATGAACTTGAAGCGGTTCTGGTATTGCCTGAGCACATCAGGGTTCTCGCGAAACAGCCGGATGTTCTCGAGCAGCAGATCGCCGAAATCGGCGGCGTTGAGGATTTTCAGCCGCTCCTGATAGCTGGCGTAGAGCTTGCCGCCCTTGCCGTTGCCGAACATCGCGGCTTCGCCCGACGGCACCTGGCCGGGGGCCAGCCCACGGTTCTTCCAGCCGTCGATCAGACCGGCCAGCATCCGCGCGGGCCAGCGCTTGTCATCGATGTTCTCGGCCTGCAACAACTGCTTGAGCAGGCGGACCTGATCGTCGACGTCGAGCACGGTGAAATTGGATTTGAGCTGCACCAGCTCGGCGTGGATGCGCAGGATGCGCCCACCGATCGAGTGGAAGGTGCCGAGCCACGGCATGCCTTCGACGGCCTGGCCGAGCATCTGGCCGAGGCGGAGCTTCATCTCGCGCGCGGCCTTGTTGGTGAAGGTCACCGAGAGAATTTCGTGCGGCCGCGCGCGGCCCTGGCTCAAGATGTGCGCAATGCGCGTGGTCAGCACGCGGGTCTTGCCGGTGCCGGCGCCGGCCAGCACCAGAACCGGCCCGTCCAGCGTCTCGACCGCCTCGCGCTGCTCCGGATTGAGCCCGCTCAGATATTGCGGGCCGGCGGCGGCCCGCGCACGCGCGGCGATGCCGCCGGCCGCAGGCTGGTGCTCGGGGACGCCGTGATGGGGCAGTTTGCTCGGCTCGGTCATTTCTCGAATCGTCTCGGCCCCCACGATGGCACCGTGAGGCGGTAAAGGGGAGCCTTCATAGCAGGGATCAAGGGCCATATAGGGCCTGTCCGGCCGTTTTGACAGGTTTTATGCGGTAGCGGTTGCGGGCCTGATTTCGCGGCTGTGCGGCGATTTTGTTCCGCTCGAAACGTCAAATTTCGCGCTTTTGCCGCCCGGAACCATCATTCCCGGCCCGGATTGGTCCCGCAGGCGATGTGCGACGCCTCAGTCGCCGCCATCGAAGGAGCAACAGGCAATCGAGGTCGTGACATGCTGAGTTGGGTCGTTACGTTTCTGATCATCGCGCTGATCGCGGGTGTTCTTGGCTTCGGCGGAATCGCCGGCGCGTCAGTCGAAATCGCCAAGGCGATCTTCTTTATCGCCGTAATCCTGTTCCTGGTCTCGGCCGTTGTCGGACTGGTGCGTGGACGAAGCAACATCTAGCGCGGCACCGACAAAAGCGTGGCGCCGCGCTACTGCGCGGCAGCCAGCGCCAGACAGGACCGCTCGATATTGCGGACGATCAGGTCCGCGAATTGCTTCGGGTGGGTGGCGATCATGAAATGAGACGCGCCGGCAATCGCGGCGCGCTCGGCACGTGGAATGTACCGGCTCAGTAGCTCGTTCGCCCGGCGTGCGGCCGGATGACTGGTCTCACCCCACAAGACCATCGTGGGAATTTTCACGGTCGCCAGCGACGCGGGCGTAAGACGAAAGCCATACGCCGATTCCCAATCCAGCAAATTGGCCGGTGTGGTTTCGATGGCGTAGTCGCGCACGCGCTGCGGCCATGCGGCGAACGTGCCGACGCCGCCGTAGAAATCGATCATTCGCGCAATCGCATCGGCTTCACCGCGTCTGAAAGCATCTGAATAGGCGCGGGACATGTTCCGGAAAGTATCATAGTGCTGGTGCTCTCCGGTTTCTTTCAGGATGTCCACGGCCGGTGCTTCGGCGATCGTCAGGCTGAGCAGCGGAACGCGTCCTCGCAATGCGACCGCAAGCGCGGTCAAGCCGCCGAACGAGTGACCGACGAGATGCACCGGACCGCCTGCACGACGGATCACCGCCTCGAGTACCTCGCGCTCATATGCGATATCCGTATCAGCCGAGGTGCGGCGCTCGGCGGTGCCGCCATATCCGAGCAGGCTGGTGGTCACGCAGCGGAACCGGCCCTGCCAATGAGCCATGACCGCGCGCCAGGCCGCACCGGTGCTGCATGAACCCGGTACGAGCACAACGGTCGGACCCTTGCCGGCCTCCTGGTAATCGATGAGCCCGGGCGTCTGGTAAATCATCTCGGAAGCTCCTTCGTGAGTATACCGACGGGCGGCGGCCAGCCCAGGGCCGCCGCCTTACGGCTGGATTTCGTCAACGTTTGACGATGACGATTTCGAGATATTCGCTCGGCAGCACCATGGTGCCGTCCTCGGCGCGGTTCATCGACGCGATCAGCGTCAGGATGTCGTCGGCAAGGCGACGCTGGTTGGTTTCGTCAAGCGCGGCAAAGGCTTTCAGCGTCGGGCCGTAGTAATTCCTGAACACGTCGAGAAAATGCAGCGGCGAGCGGTAGCGGAACATGAAGTGCCGCTTCTCGGCCTTGATCGATGCGGCCGACGTTCCGAACATCTCCGTGATGCGCGCCTGCGTGCCCCACAGCGCGGGCGATTTCGCGCCCGCCGGCGGCGGCAGGTATTTGCCGAGCGTCTTGAACAACTGCCCGATAAAACCTTCCGGCGTCCAGTTGGCGAGACCGATCTTGCCGCCGCTCCTGCATACCCGGAGCAATTCGGAAGCAGCGCGGTCCTGGTCCGGCGTGAACATCACGCCGAAAGTCGAAACGACGACGTCGAACGTGGCGTCATCGAAGTTGAGCGCTTCCGCATCCGCTTCCTTGAACTGGACCGACAGGCCTTCCGCGGCGGCGCGGGTGCGGCCGCGCTCAAGCAGGCTTGGCACGTAGTCCGTGGACATTACCTCGCACCAGCGGCGCGCCGCAGCAAGAGTGACATTGCCGTTGCCGGCGGCGACATCGAGCACCTTCTGGCCGCCTCTGAGATCTAGCGCTTCGCACAGTTCTTCGCCGACGATCTGCAGCGTGGTGCCGACGACGGCGTAATCGCCGGAGGACCAGGCGCCGTGTTGCTTGGTTTTCAGGGCGGAAAGATCGATCTGGCCGGGTTGCAGGGTTTGAGCGGCAGCGGATGTAGCCATGTTCTAATCCTTTGAGCGGGTGAACTTGCCGATTTCAGCGTGCTGCCGGCTTAGTACCGAGGCCGCCAGAGGCCTATCCAGTTCGCGACACGGCTATCCCGAACGTGAACCTTTCTGCCGTTCCCAGGACTCACCACCAGGCGTCCTCGGAGTATCGGATGATTGCTGACCAGAAGGTTTCATCGGCGACATCGCCACTGCCCCGCGGTGTCAGGCGTGCGCTGGACGCGATGCGTGCCAATGTCGGCCACAATTGGCACCTGGCGGAACTCGCCGCCGTCGCCGGACTATCCACCAGGGCATTGCAACGGCAATTCCTCCGGTTTCTCGACAAGACGCCCCGCACCGTGCTTCGCGAAATCGGTTTCGAATGCGCCCGCCGCGAACTGTTGCAGGGTGCGCCAGACGCCAAAATCATGGATGTCGCGCTGCGCTGCGGCTTTCCCCATTTCGGGCGGTTTTCGACCGAGTATCGCCGCCGCTACGGCGAGACGCCGTCGCAGACGCTGAAGCGGCAGGCGGCGTTCACGGCGACGCTCGGTGCGATGCCTTCGCTATTCGTGTCGCGGCGCGACCGGCCCATGCTGGCGTTTGGGCCGATCGAAACGGCTGCGGAGTGTAAGGAGATCGCAGCCGATATCGCCGATGACCTTCTCGTTGCTCTGAGCCGCGCAGGGATTTCGGTGGCAAGCCAGTCGAGGACCGCACGCTACCATCTGACCGGCACGATCCGGGGATCGGGCGCACAGACACGCCTGATCTTCCGTCTGATCGACAGCGAAACCGGTTGTCAGATTTGGGCGCATCGTACCGACAATATCTTGCGCGACGAAACCGCAACCAGCGAACATCTCGCGATCAGGATCGCTGCGATGCTTCAGTCAGGTTTGCGCCTTGCCGAGATCGATCGCGCGCAGCACAAGCCGGCCGCTGGGCTCAGCGCGCACGATCTCGCGTTGCGTGCGATGCCGGGCGTTGTCGCTCTCGATGCCGACGGCAATGCCCGCGCGCTTGAATTACTGGAGCGCGCGATGGACCAGGACCCGACCCATCCGCTCGCCACTGCGCTGGCGGCCTGGGCGTACGTTCAGCGCGCGGTCTATCATTTCACGTCCGCGCCAGTGGAAGAGAAGTCCCGAAGTCTCGAATTGGCGCGTCGGGCTCAGTCCCTTTGCGGCGACGCTACCGTGCTTGCCGTGCTCGGCAATGCGCTGACGTTGCTTGGGGAGCTCGATACTGCGGACCTGGTCATTCGCAAGGCGCTCGCCGTCGACGGTGGATCGGTCTGGGCGTGGAGCCGCAGCGGATGGATCGACGTCTACAAGGGCGAACCGGAATCCGCGATCGAGCGTTTGAAGATCGCGCTCGATCTGGCGCCGCACGATCCGCTTGCCTTCAACAGCATGGTCGGGATCGGCTGTGCTCATTTCAAGGCCGGCCAATATGCCAAGGCGGCGTACTGGCAGGAGCGGGCGTTGGCCGAGCACCCTTCCGCAAGCTGGGTGCATCGAACGCTATGCCCGGCGCACGTGCTCGCCGGGCAAGGGCCACAGGCCCGACGCAGTCTCGGGGCGCTGCGGCACCACTATCCTGATCTCACGGTGTCGGAGGTGCAGCGGGGTATGCCGCCGCTGCCGCAAGATTACCGTGATCTGGTGGTCGGAACCCTGCACGAGGCAGGTCTGCCGGCATAGGCTCAGAGGTTATTTCGAGGGCATCGCAACCTTGCGGCCGATCCCGTCGGGCCGCGGCACGGTTGCGTGCGAATCCATCACCGCCTGGATGCGCGCGCGGATATCGGGCGGGAAGGGGGCAACTTTCCTCGCCTTCATGTCCATATGCAGCGTCATGTTTTCCGAAGTCGCGGAGATCCAGCCTTCCGTCGCGTGGCGCAGTTCCTCGAACGTGTGCAGCCGCTTCTCGTCGGCACCCAACAGATAAACTGAAATCTGAACGGGGTCGCCGAGATGAATTTCTCTGACGTAGCGCACATGGGCTTCCGCGGTGAAAGTCGAGCAGTGGCGCTCCTTCATGTAGGCCGGCCCGATCCCGAGCTGCAGCCACATTTCGTCGATGGCGCGATCCATCATCACGTTGTAATAGGCCATGTTGAGGTGGCCGTTATAGTCGATCCATTGCGGCTCGATCCGCATCACCGAGGACAGAAACGGGACCGGCGGCAGCGGTATATCTTTCAGTTTTTCCCCGGCGGCGGCAGCGGTCGTCATCATCCATCCCTTTGTCGTTTCGCTATCTTGACCCCATTTATATCCTTTGCCACGGTCCGCTCAAATTCGGGAGGAATTTGACGTGGCGACGACGATATCAGGTAGTGTGAAGCGGCCGGAACCGCAGGCTTTGGCAGGCGCCGTGGAGGCGCTGGCGGCGCGGTTTGGCAACCGGCTGATCACCTCGCAGTCGGTGCGCGAACAGCATGCCCATACCACCACCTGGCTGCCGACCCAGCCGCCGGATGCGGTGGTGATGGCGCAGGAAACTGCCGACATCCAGGACGTGGTGCGGATCTGCGCCAAACACGGCGTGCCCGTGATCGCCTTCGGAACCGGCACCTCGCTGGAGGGCCAGGTCAATGCGCCGGCCGGCGGCGTCTGCATCGACTTGCGCGACATGAACCGGATTCTCGAAGTTCACGCCGAGGACCTGGATTGCGTGATCCAGCCCGGCGTCACCCGCAAGGCGCTGAACGAGCATCTGCGCGACCAGGGATTGTTCTTCCCGATCGATCCCGGCGCCGACGCTTCGCTCGGCGGCATGACCGCGACGCGGGCGTCCGGCACCAATGCGGTGCGTTACGGGACCATGCGCGAGAACGTGCTGGCGCTGAAAGTGGTGCGCGGCGACGGCGAGATCATCACGACGGGCACGCGAGCGAAAAAATCCGCGGCCGGCTACGACCTGACACATCTGTTCGTCGGCGCCGAGGGTACCCTCGGCATCATCTCCGAACTCACCATCAAGCTGCGCGGCATTCCCGAGACGATCGCGGCCGCCGCCTGCTCGTTCGAGACGGTGCGCGGTGCTTGCCAGGCGACCATCCTTGCGATCCAGACCGGCATTCCCCTCGCGCGGATCGAACTGCTCAACGCCGAGCAGGTGCGCGCCTGCAACGCCTATTCCAAGCTGACCCTGCCGGAGACGCCGCTATTGCTGTTGGAATTCCACGGCAGCGAGGTCGAGGTGGCCGAGCAGTCGAAGAACTTTGGCGAGATCGCCAGGGAATGCGGCGGTGGGGATTTCACCTGGACGACCAAGCCTGAGGACCGCACAAAACTCTGGCAGGCGCGGCATGACGCCTATTGGTCCGTCAAGGCGCTGCGCCCCGGCGCCGGCGTGGTGGCGACCGATGTCTGCGTGCCGATATCGAGGCTAGCCGATTGCGTCACCGAGACCGAGGAAGACTTAAAACAGCTCAACCTGCTGTCGCCGATCGTCGGCCATGTCGGCGACGGAAATTTCCACTGCTCGCTGGTCTGCGACGTCGACAACAAGGAAGAAATGGCGCGCGGCGAGGAATTCATGCACCGCCTGGTCGAACGCGCGCAGTCGATGGGCGGCACCTGCACCGGCGAGCACGGCATCGGGCAGGGCAAGCAGAAATACCTCAAGGCCGAGCTCGGCCCCGAGGCGATCGACGCCATGCGCGCGCTGAAGCACGCGCTCGATCCGCAGAACATCTTCAATCCCGGCAAGATCGTGCCGGCGAACTAGGTAAGCCCGCGGGCCCGCCACCTTGGCACTGTAACCGCAGGTGGCGGGCAAGCGCCAGCAACAACGCTCTTCGCTCATAGGTTGTACATTGTGGCGGCGATCCCAATTTCGTTCCAAACATAGCCTCGTTTCAACACAGCGCCGCCCGACTTAAACATCGTCGCGCCCGAAGTTCCCTCTTCAGCTTGGATCCGCAACATGTGTTGCGAGTGTCGTGCGTGATGAGGTGCGTTAATGCGTTTTCTTTCCTGGGGGATTGTTGCCGCTTGCGGCTTTTTGCTGGCAGGTCCGGCGGCGAAGGCTGCCGAAATCCGTATTCCGGACCTGCCTTCGCCTCACTACAACTGGACCGGATTCTATGCAGGCGTTTACGGCGGCGGTGCGTATGCGGCGTGGGCGGCCGATTACTGCCGAAATGGTGCTTGTCGTCATGCGGAGGGGCAGGCGGGCGGCTTCGCCGTCGGCGTCTATGGCGGCTACAACTATCAGTTCGCCAACCGCTTGGTAATTGGCGCCGAATTCGATTGGGGCAAGTCCACTTCGTCGCGGGACGAACTCGTCTTTGCCGACAGCGCGCTGCTGTCGCGGTTCGGCGCGTTCGGCTCGGCTCGCCTGCGCGCCGGCTACGCGTTCGACCGCCTGCTCGCATTTGGTGCGGTCGGTGTCGGCGTGGCCAGTATCGATAATGGCTACCGCTATACGGTGCAAAGGGGTTGCGACACCTTGGAGCAGGCTATCTGGGACGAACAGGTCAAGGCCGGGCTGATCGCGGGCGCCGGCATCGAGTATGCTTTCACCAAGCATTTCGTCGGGCGCGCTGAGTATCTCTACGCCGACTATGGCAGCGTCACGCTGTCCAGCCGGGACCGCACGCGGGCTGAATTCCGCAACGAGATGCACTTCGTGCGCGTGGGCGCCAGTTATCGGTTCTGATACTTCGCTTGTGGTGGTCCGGCGGCGCTGGCTGCCGGATCATCATGTCGCGCTTCCCCATCGGTCTTATCGTGCGTGCGGCGCGGTGATCGCCTTGCGGATTGCAGCCAGCGGCGCGGTGTCGTCGAACTCGATATCTTCGCCAGTCCGCTTCAAGCCGAGGTCGCGCCACAGCGACGCGAGATCGGGCGTCACCGGCTTCGGCCCCATCTCGTTGTGAAGCCGGGTCAGCACATCGACGCCGACGGCTTTGTCGGCGGTTGCAAGGATGCGCTCGATCGGCCAGTCCTGCTCGTGATTGCCGCCGGCGGCGAGCACGCCGCGCATCGCGTCCTGCAGGCCGAGGCGATTATCGGTAGCTTTGCGGATTTCGATATCGGCGAGCAGGCAGAACATCGCGCCGCCCCAATATTTCCGCCCCCAAGTGCCGGTGTTGTCGAGGCCCTGATCGCCGGCTTGCGGCAGCCCCTTCGGCATGTCGCGCATCATCGCCTGCCAGATTTCCCGCGCCGTGAGGTCGCCGGCCTGCACCCGCGCGACCGGCTCGATATAAACGGCCAACCCCTCCGAGAGCCACGCGTAGCGGTCGGGCATGTCGGGCAGGGCGGTATGCACCATCTCGTGCACCATCACCCAGTCGCGGCGCAGCACATCCTCGCTTGAATCGCGGCCGAGCGGAATGCGAATGGCGGCGCCGCGATAGCCCCACGTCGTGCCGCCGCGAATGCGCCCGCCATCGACCGGCACCAGGAGCAGCCGGAGCGAGTTGACGGGAAATCGCCCGTAATAGGTCGTCACGGCCCGAGCCGACATCCTGATCCAGTCGAGCAGCTTTTCCCTTGATAGCATGAAGTCGCCCGGCGCGAACGCGACATGGATGGTGCCGCCGGGCACTTCGAGGTCAGTCTTGGGCAGCCGGTCGAACGCATCGTACGGCATACGGGCGCCGCGCATATACTCCGATTGCGCGTCGGCGCGGAACGAAATGGCGCTTGGCAGCATCGCGGCGATGACAGCGGCTGCAACGGTCCAGCGGAAGGCGCTGGCGACCTTCATCTCAGCACGGCTTGCACCGCGGCCGACCGGTCCTCGGCGGGGTCCTGCGCGATGAACGAGGCGGCCTGCTCGTGGAGATCGTCGAGCATGGCGGCGAGCAAGGCTTCGCCCTTGGCCGACGTCGCCCGTGTCGGATCGCCATAGCTGCCGGAGCGGCTGTAATTCGGCGAATTCGGATCCGAGGGCGTCAATGCACCCGGTGTCTCATGGTTCATCACGGGGCTGGCTTCGGCGCGGGTCATGTCGACCAGATGCGGCGCCAGCGCCAGCATCAACGACGTTTCCAGCTCATCCGCATGGCTGCCATGGCTCTGCTCGGCCAATTGCCTGGCCACGCGCGGATAGCGCGGGCCTTCATGGATCCATAAATGCCTGATCCGCGCGTTGTCGAGGCGCGCCAGTGCGCGATCGACCGGGGCCAACGTGCTGATCCCGGTATTGAGCACCAGCAGCTTTGGGCAGCCGCCGGCGAGAATCTGCCCGGCGATCTCGCGCACCAGCGCCTCGAAGGTCGAAATCGACAGGCTGCTGCTGCCGGCATAATCGACGAAGGCCGGGTAATGACCGTAGGTGAGCGTCGGCCAGATCAGCGCGTCGATCTTTTTCGCCATCCTGGCTGCGAGCCATTCGGCCTGGATGCGGTCGGTGTTGAGGGGCAGGTGGAAGCCGTGCTGCTTGGCGGCGGCGCCGATCGGCAATATCGCCGCCGCGCCATCACCGATGCGCCGCGCGACTTCGTCCCAGTGCATGCGCTCGATGAAGTGGCGATCGGTGTCTATTCCCATTCGCCGAGCGCTCCCCTTCATGAGCCGACGGAAACATCCGTCAAAAGTCCCGCCGTGATCCAGCCGTGCAGAAAGCCGGCGCCGCGGCCTGCCGCGCCGTCGGGGTCGTCATAGGTCGCGAGCATCTCGCAGAGCACGCCGAAGGGAGTACCGTTCGCGGCCTCATCCCACATCATCGCCTCTTCCGCCGAAAGCTCGCGGAACATCGGCGTGACGTCCTGACGCCAGATCAGAAGATGCGCCGGCTGCTCCAGTCGGGTCGCGTCCGACGGCGTTTCGTCGTTTTTGAGCGCGAGCCAGATCGCGGCCGCGTTGGTCGCCAGCTCGAGCCTGGATGCACTGGGATGCGGCTGAAAGCTGAGGCCGGACCATGCCTCCGGCGCAAAGCGTGCCATGTCGGTCAGTTCGACGACCTTGCTTTCCGCGGCGTCGAAGGCGTCGTTGAGCGCTTTTTCCAGCGCGGCCAGATCGGAAAGTACGGGATGGTCCGAGTAGGGCCTCGCCGATTTCAAAAACTCCGGCAGGCCTTGCGAGAACCAGCGCAGGTTCGGATGCGCGGACGGGCGCGCCTTGACGTAAGCGTGCCCCATCTCGTCGAACATTTCGTCGCCGAGGTAAAGATGCAGGAGTTCATGGTCGTTGCGCATTGCCTCGACCAGCCGCGAGCCGTAGGCATAGCGATAGACGCCGAACAGCGTCTCGCGCTTCTCGCGCGGGCTGTCGAGGATTTCAGCCAGCACCGTATCGTCGCCATCGAGGATGCCGCGCTGAAACTCGGCTTGCTGTCGCGCAAAATCGCTCATTCCGCCTGCGTGCACCTCGGCAAGATTTTCTCGGCCATCTCGCGGGTCCTGGCAACCTCAAGCAACAATTCGTCGAGCGGCGGGATGTTGTCGTCGCGCTCGATCATGGTCGAGACCCGGCCGAAACGTTTCAACGCCGCGGCATAGAGCTCCCAGACGTCCTCGCATACCGGGTGGTCGTGGGTGTCGATGATATGGGTACCCATATGGCTGTGGCCGGCCATGTGAAACTGCACCACGCGATCCGCCGGAATTCCGTTGAGGAAGGTCAAGGGATCGTAGCCGTGGTTGAAGGCGCTGACGTAGACGTTGTTGACGTCGAACAGAAGCCAGCATCCGGAGCGGCGCGACAGCTCGGACAGAAATTCCCACTCCGTCATTTCGGAATTGCTGAATTGGACGTAGGTCGAGACGTTCTCGAGCACGATGGCGCGGCCGAGAAAATCCTGCACCAGTTGGACCCGGCCGACGATGTGATCGAGCGCTTCCCTGGTGTAGGGGATCGGCAGCAGATCATGCAGGTTCTTGCCGTGCACGCCGGTCCAGCACAGATGGTCCGACACCCATTTCGGCTCGACACGCCCAGCGAGATCCTTCAGAGCCTGCAGGTACTCGAAATTCGGCGGAGCGGTGGAGGCGATCGACATCGACACGCCATGCATCACCACGGGGTAGCGTTCGCAAATTCGGTCGAGCGTGCGCAGCGGCTGGCCGCCGGGCAGCATGTAGTTTTCGCTGATCACCTCGAACCAGTCGATCGGCGGATTGCCGCTCAGGATTTCGTCGTAGTGTTGATGGCGCAAGCCGAGGCCGAAGCCGAGGAAGGGCGGCTTGGCCGATGTCGCCGCGCGGTCTGCAAGCGCGGCCGCCGAGGTATCTGGCAATCTGCTTGCGACGTTCATCTCGTCTCCGCTCGGCGTCCCAAACTGCACCGTCAACCTAGCATGGATGCGAGGCCCGGCCTACACCGGGCCTCGATCGGACCGTGACTTAAGACGGCATGTACTTGCCCTTGGCGGCGTCGCACTTTTCCTTGGTCATGGCCGAGAAGCCCTGACCCTTGCAGGCGTTCTGGCCCTTGCAGGCATTGCTGGCACCCTTGCAAGCGCTCTGGCCCTTGCAGGCATTGGCGCCGACGCACTTACCTTCGCCGGCGGCATGGGCCACTGTCGACACGGTGGCGCCGGCCAGGAACAGGGTGGCTGCAGCGGCGGCGAGGGTCGCGCCGGACTTGGAAGTCATCTTCATTTGTATCCTCCGAAGGAAGTGTGAGGGTGCATCGCTCGCAAGCCGCGACAGTTCCGGCCGACAAACTGCACCCAGCGATAGCTACGTGGCGGGTCTGGATTTAGTTACACGCGGAGCCGATTTTATTTCAGCCGCCGAGACGAAACAACGAGGGCCCGGCAGCGCCGAGCCCTCTGTCTGGGCACCTGATCGGATCGATCAACCCTTGACGAACTTGGCGCCCATGGCGGCGCAAGCCTTCTCGGAGGTCGCCGAGAAGCCTTGACCCTTGCAGGCGTTCTGGCCCTTGCAGGCGTTGGCCGCGCCCTTGCAAGCGCTCTGGCCCTTGCAAGCATTGCCGGCCATGCACTTGCCCTGGGCGGCGTTCGCAGGCGTCGACACCGTCGATACCACCGAGCCGGCGAGGAACAGCGTGGCGGCGGCAGCGGCGAGCGTCGCACCGGATTTGGAATTCAACTTCATGACGATCTCCTCGATGGTTGTGTGAAGACAAAAAAGTGACGCCGTGAGGCCTATTGATCGTTCGATCACAGACCCCGCTGACGCAGGGGAGGGACGGATGGCAATCAGATCGCGGTGGCGTGCCGGAAGAGGTCAGGTCTCCGTGATTTGAGTGCTCATCCGAAACCAGCTACGGGGCATCGGGCGGTTACAGCGTTTCAAAGAAAATTTTCTTTTTTGCGGTTGGACATCCCGTCCATGTCTAACCCCGGCGGCTTGAGAGTATTTCGTTGCGTGCAGCAGTGATCTCCGTAAGCGCGCGCCGCGCAGAAAGCGCGGCGCTTCAACGGATTAGCCCGAGTGTCGGCGGTGTTTGCGTTGCATAAGGAAATTCGATTCAGCTATCCCGCACAGGTTTCAGCTTCGCCATCTGTGCGACCGTGGCCCGCAACTCCTCGGCGTTGAAGGACGGAAACGAGCAGATGCGGTTGCTGCAGGCAAACGCCGCGGGTTCGCCGAGATCGGGATATTCGACGTCGGGGTTGGGCAGTTTGCCCTCGCGCAAATCAAGCCACTCCAGGCGCTTGTAGCGGGCCGGCAGCTCGCGGGCGAGGGCATGCAGGTCTTTCGCGCGGGCGTCGTCCTTGTGTCCGACGATCGTCATGTGGGTAGGCTCCACCGCGAGCTCTTCGTCGGCGAGCAGAACACCGGGCAGCGGACGCATCATCCCGGCCGAGGCGCTGGCGATATAGCGCATCGCGTGCGCGGCCTCGTCGCGATAGGACTCGTTGCCGAAGTAACGGTTGAGCAAGTTCATGAAGCGGGCGACCTGAACCTGATCGTCGATCGGTTTGGCAGGTTTTGCGAGCACGCCGGTTTTGCCTTCCTCCGTCTTCGAGGTCACGAAGCCGCCGGCCTCATCGTGGAAGGTCGCGACGAAATCGCCGGCCTTGGCGGCTCTGGTGAGCCAGTCGCGGTTTCCCGTGGCAGCATAGAGATCGAGGAAGGCCTGGCCCATCGCCAGCGTGTCGCCGATGAATGGCCCGCCGCGATCTTTCGAGCCATGGCGGAAGCCGCCGTGCGGCAGCGCGCGGTTGTCGATCACCCATTTCGCCGCGCGTTCGGCAATCGCCAGCACCTTCGGATCATTGGTGACGTTGTAGTAGGCCGAAAGCCCCGAGATCGCCCAGCCGTTTTCGCGGGCATAAAGGTTCTTGTCGATGCGCGGCATGCCAAGCTTGCGGCGCTCGCCGTCCGACAGTGCGTAGTATTTGTGTCCATCGGTGTCGTGGTCGAGGTCGGCATCCTGGCTGACATAGAACGCGCCCTCAGGGCTCCTGAGAAATTCCGCGAGATAGCGTTCGATGTCACGTGCGGCAGCAAGGTATTTCGGATCCTTCCACAGCGCGTAGGCCTGGCTGTACTGCCGGAGATATTGTGCCTGAAACGACATGATCTTTTCGAAATGCGGATGCGTCCAGGAGCCCGCTTCGGAACATTGGTAGACGCCGCCCCACACCGGATCGATCAGCGCGATGGCGGCATCCAGCGTCTGCCGGGCGCGCTTGGCCGCCATGGCGTCGCCGGACTCGGCGCGGGTGATCGCGAGGTCCATGCTGTCGGCGTCGATGTATTTCTGGTTCTCGCCCCAGCCGCCGAGTTTTTCCTCAAAGGATTCGTCGACATTCTTCATCAGCGCGGCGCGCTGTTCCTTGTCGAGGACAGCGAAGGTCGATGGCTTCACCTCAAAGGCTTCGGCGACCGACGGTCCAGGCGAAGGGTCGTCGATGATCGCCTTGAGCAGCGCCTGCATCCGTTCCGGCTCGATATATCCCCTGATCTTGGCGATCTCGCTGCCGTCGGGGCCGAACACGATGGTCGCCGGCCAGCCCCAGTCGCCATAGCGGCTCGACAGTTCGGGGTTGGCGTCCTGATCGACCCGCACTGGCAGATATTTCGCGGCGAGCAATTCCCTGACCTCGGGATTGGCGTAGGTCGTCTTCTCCATGACATGGCACCAGTGGCACCACACCGCCTCGAGATCGAGGATGACGAAGCGCTGTTCAGCCTGCGCGCGGGCGAACAGATCGTCGCTCCAATCGCTCCATTTGGGCCCGTCCGAAGCAAACGAGGGCGATGCCGCAAGCGCGGCGAGGGCGAAGGCGGCAATGCGGACGAGTCTCATGGTAGCTCCCGGAAGCGTGGCGTTCTCTCCAGCTACGCAGGCGGCGCGATCACGGCTCAAGCATTAGCCGATGTCACGTGATTGTGAGGGTCAGGTTGAAGCTTTGGGCTGACCGCTGGCATTCACCAGCAACCGGTCGAGTGACACTGCGCCGGGGCCGGCAATCGCAAGCCACATGAAGCCGGCGAAGTAGGTCGCTTCCTCGAAGCCGAGCAGCGTCTCCAGCGAATCGACGTCGCCCCATTTCGCCGACTTGATGGCGACGACCATGACCACCGCCAGCATCGCGGCCGGAATTCGCGTGAACAGGCCGAGGATCAGCATGGCGCCGCCGCAGAATTCGACGCCGGAGACGAAGGGGGTGAGGATTGCCGGGAAAGGGATGCCCCAGCCGGCAAAGTTTTCGGTCACCTGCTCCAGGTGGGTGAGCTTGCCCCAACCCGCCAGCATGAAGGTGTAACCGACGATGAGCCGCATGATGAGGGGGCCAGCCCAGGAAAAATGCGAGGCGATCTGCGCCGGCAACAGGATGAGGAGATTGACGGTGGAATACATGCGGCCCCCTTCAAGTACTTTGGCGACGTGAAACCGCGACCTGCGGCCTCTTCGCGCGGAAAACGTCGCGGCCGCGGTGGCGGCAGTCTGGTCCTGAGAGGAGTTTCGTTGATGCCGGTCCGCTTGTTACGGGGCTAACCGAAATTTTGCAGTGCGGGGAAAGTCTCCAAGAGCCAAATGCTGACACTGGTAACAGCGCCGGTCAGGAAGCCGATGCCGGTGATCACCATCAGGATTCCCATGGCATGCTCGACCTTGGCGAGATGCCGCTTCATCCGCGCAAACAGCGAGGAGAACTGCTCGATCATGAAGGCTGCCAGCAGGAACGGGATTCCCAGCCCGGCGGAATAGACCGCAAGCAGGCCGGCGCCCTTGGTCACGGTGGCCTCGGCGGCCGCAATCGACAGGATCGCCGCCAGAATGGGCCCGATGCAGGGGGTCCAGCCGAAGGCGAAGGCCAGCCCCATGGCATAGGCGCCCCAGAGGCCGACCGGTTTCGGCATCGGCATCCGGCCTTCGCGCATCAACAGTCCGATCCGGGTCAGGCCGAGGAAGTGCAGGCCCATGATGATGATCACGATGCCGGCTAAGAACGCGAACGGATCGTCCGGGAATGGAAGATTGAAGCCCAACGCAGTCTGAATCTCTGTAACCTTATGGAGGTACGCGACACGTAGATCGCGTAACCCCCGACCAATAAAGCTCGCGGTAGCGCCTAGAGTGACAAAGATAGTGGAGAAGCCCAGCACGAACATCAGCGCCGCAGCCATCACTGCGCGCTTGGAGGTTTGCATCGTCTCCTTGCTAGCGACATGCTCGATGGTCGCGCCGGTGAGATAGACCAGATAGGGCGGCACCAGCGGCAGCACGCAGGGCGAAAGGAAACTGACGAGACCGGCAATCAGGGCCGCCGGGATGGAAACATCGTGCATTGCATGACCTTCGAGAACTGCCGCAAGGCATAGCGCCGTCTTCGGTTGTACGGAACAGGCAATCGATAAGTTTCGTCGTCATTACGGCTCACCTTCGGTCACAGAGCCGTGTCCGGGGCGCCGAAATTGCCTCGCCGGCGAAACAGACGCTGGTATGGTCCCGTATGGCGGTAATCAGACCGTCATCGGGACCCCTGTATGCGCCTTGGCATCCGCAGCGCCATTTCCGCCCTCGTGCTGACGTCGATCGTCGTCAGCGCCGTCGGCGTGCATCTTTTGTGGTGGCGCACCGCCCATCAGGTCAGCCAGACGCTCGCCAGCACCATCAACGACCAGATCGTATCGGCGGTCAGCGACGAACTGCAGTCGGTCACGACGGAGGCGCGGTCGTCGATGACGGCGGTGCGAACGCTGCTGGCGGAGAAAGTGTTCGATCCGCACGACGCCCGAAAACGCGAGATCGTTTTCCGCTCGCAGTTGCTGTCGCAACCGACGATTTCCTGGGTGGCGTTTGGATGGCCGGACGGCTCGTTCTTTGCCGGACACAAGCTCGGCAACGACGTCATCGAAATGCTCGAGATCACGCCCGACCGCAATTTGCGCATCAATCGCTACGAACTCGTCGGCAACGATCTTCGGCTCAAGGGGAGCTGGTTCGAAGACACCGACTATTCCGTGACGGAGCAGGAATGGTTTCGGGTCGCCAAAGAGACCAACGACGAACACTGGTCGACGCTGACGACGCATCCGCGCGGGGAGCGGCTGGCGGCGGCCTTTTCGGCCCCGATCGAAATCGATCGCAAACCGGCCGGCGTCGTTGCGATCATCATCGAGCTGACTCGCGTCTCGAATTTCCTGTCGCAGCTCACGGTCGGCAAGTCGGCGGGCGCTTTCATTCTCGAGCGGGACGGCAAGGTGGTGGCCTCGCCCGATCCCGATGCCAGCGAACTGGTGGCGCTGAAGACCGATCATCCGCTGTTTCCGGTCGCGGTCGATGCGATCCGAAACGCCGGCAGCGCCTACGAACCCGGCGAGGGGCAGCCGTTCAATACGACGGTGACGCGGGACGGCAAGGCCTATCAGGCGGTGATCACGCCGATTTCGTTTCCGGGCTGGTCGCTGGTGACGGTGGTGCCGGAATCGGAATTTCTCGGACCGGTGCAGATGACGATCCGGAATTTGCTGATCGGGCTTGCGGTCTTGATCGTTCTCGCTGGCGTGCTGTCGGCATGGCTTGCCCAGCGCCTGATCGCCGCTCCCCTGATCAAGGTGGTCAACGAGATCAGGCATGTCGAGCGTTTTGACCTCGACAAGGTGCGGCGGCATCCGTCGCGGCTGACCGAGATCGGGAATCTTTCGGGTGCCATCGGCGACATGGCGCAGGGGCTTGCCGCGTTCCGCAAATACATCCCCGCCGACCTCGTGAAGCGGCTGATCAGCGACGGCAACGGCGCGCGGCTTGGCGGCGCGGTGCGGCCGATGAGCGTGATGTTCATCGATCTCGCCGGCTTCACCGGCATGTCGGAGCGGCTTGGCGACCGCATCATCCCGCTGCTGTCGCGCTATTTCGATTGCGTCTCGCTGCAGATTCAAAACCAGAACGGCACCATCGACAAATTCATCGGCGATGCCGTGATGGCGTTCTGGGGTGCGCCGGTGCCCAATCCCGATCATGCCGTCGATTGCTGCCGGGCGGCCTTGGCGTGCCGGCGCGCGGTGGAAGAGGCGGGTCTCATCGACGACCACGGCCAGCCGGTCAGGATCCGCATTGGCATCAACTCCGGCGACATGCTGGTCGGCAACATCGGATCCGAGGTGCGGCTGAACTACACGGTGATCGGCGATGCCGTGAATATTGCGAGCCGGCTGGAGAGCACCAACAAGACCTACGGCTCCACGATCATCATCGGCCCCGAAACGCGAAGGCTCGCCGGCGACCGCGTCGTGGTTCGCGAACTCGACCGGCTGGCGGTCTATGGCCGTGCGGGTGGATTGCAGATTTATGAATTGCTCGATATGGCCGACGATGTCGGCGCACCCGCCTGGGTGGCTTCATACGAGGCCGGCCTGGCCGCCTGGCGTGCGCGGGACTTCCGGGCTGCGATCGGCGCGTTCGAGAAGGTGCTGGAAATCCGCGAGCACGATGCAGCGTCGACGACGATGATCGAACGCTGCAGGCAGCAGCTCGAAAACCCGGCCGGCGAAGATTGGGACGGAACGACGATCGCCCGGTCCAAGTAGTCCAACGCGGTCCCGCCGCCTTGCCCGCGAGGGCGATTTGGCGATAGATGGGCCGGCCTTGGGCGCTGCATTGGCCGGCGATCGATAGGAAGCCGTTCCGCGTTGAAAGTCCTCCTGACCCATACGCCGCAGTCCCGCGCCCAGTATTACGGCGCGCGCAGCCTCAACGGGCTGCAAGCCATCGCGCAGGTGAAGCTGCATGAAGCTGGCGATGCGCTCGACGCCGCCGGCCTGATCGCGGCGGCCCGCGATGTCGACATCATCGTGGCCGACCGGCTCACCGCGGGCCCGGGCGAGATATTTCCGGCGCTGCCACGATTGCGCGCCTTCGTTCGCTGCGCCGTCGACATCCGCAACATCGACGTTGACGCTGCTTCGGCCTCCGGCGTTCTGGTCACGCGGGCGGGACCCGGCTTCGTTCAATCGGTTGCCGAACTCGCGCTCGGCTTCATGGTCGATCTGTCGCGCGGCGTGTCACGCGCGACCGCCGACTACCATGCCGGGCGCAAGCCTGAGATCATCATGGGCCGGCAACTGGCCGGCAGCCGCCTCGGCATCATCGGCTATGGCAGCATCGGCCGTTACCTGGCTGATATCGCCAAGGTGCTCGGCATGGAGATCATGGTCGCCGATCCCTTTGCGACGGTGAGCGACGCCGCGATCCGGCATGTGCCGCTCGACGAACTGCTTGATCGTTCCGACTATGTCGTCTGCCTGGCGGTCGCCAACGAGCAGACCGAAAATCTGATCGGGCAGGCGGCGCTGGCCCGCATGCAGCCGCACGCCTTCTTCATCAACCTGTCGCGCGGCAACCTCGTCGACGAGGCAGCTTTGGCAGCGGCGCTCCGCGAGAACCGCATCGCCGGCGCCGCAATGGATGTCGGCCGCGCACTGGACCAGATGCCATCGCCGGAGCTCGCAAGCTTGCCGAACGTCATCGCCACCCCGCATATCGGCGGCCTGACCCCGCCGGCGATCGAGAGCCAGTCTCTGGAGACGGTGCGGCAGGTCGAAGCCATTGTTGCGGGCGACGTGCCGGTCGGCGCGGTCAATGCCCAGCGCTGGAAGCGGCGGAGTTCTTAACCGTTAAGATAGCATTCGTGTTATCACTCAACGTGCACGGGTCGGCAGGAGCGGCCTGTAAGCTGGGAGAGGACCTACCAGTCGCAATACAGTCAGCAAGCGCATGCGATCTCGCTTCCCGGTTGTTGTATGCGGTTTGGCGAAGTAGGATATCACGTCGCATACTAACCGCTTAACTGACGGTTCAGATGAAGTGTCCCAGGTGCGAACACGACAATCGGCCTGAAGCGAAGTTCTGCGAGCAGTGTGCCGCTCCTTTCGAGCGCGGCTGTCCTCATTGTGGTAGCTTCGTGTCATCGGGAGCCAAATTCTGTTCCCAATGCGCCCATCCAATCGGACTTGGCGAAGAACATCGAGCGGTAAACCGCTTCTTGTCACCTGACAACTATACTCCAAAACATCTCGCCGTCAGGATAATGACGACGAAACGCGATCTTGAGGGGGAACGCAAACAAGTCACCGTGCTGTTTGCCGACATCGTCGGATCTCTCAGAATAATAGCAGATCGCGACCCTGAGGAAGCACAGAAGCTCCTCGATCCCGTTCTCGATCACATGCTCGAAGCCGTCCATCATTATGAAGGTATGGTGAACAGGGTCATGGGGGACGGCATCATGGCGCTGTTCGGAGCCCCGCTCGCGCATGAAGATCATGCGGTGCGCGCATGTTATGCAGCCCTCAGAATGCAGCAGACGATTGCCCGCTATGCGGAAGAGATCCGCCGCGTTCACGGAGCACCAATCACGATCCGCGTCGGTATCAACTCCGGAGAGATTGTCGTCTCCTCAATCAACAACGATCTCTACATGGACTACACGGTCGTCGGACAGACGGCCCATCTGGCATCCCGCATGGAACAAATGGCGATGCCGGGCTCTGTGCTCGCCGCGGCCGATACCATTCGGCTCGTTGAGGGATACGTCGAAGCCAAGTCGCTCGGCGAAATGACGATAAAAGGGCTTGCGCAATCGGTTGAAGTCTTCGAGATCACCGAAGGCGGCTTCGAGCGGACAAAATTGCAGGCCGCCGCCTCGCGCGGGTTGACGCCCTTTGTCGGTCGCGAACTGGAAATTCAGCGACTCACCCAGGCGCTGGATCACGCCCGTGGCGGTCATGGCCAAGTCGTGGCAGTCGTCGGAGAGCCGGGAATGGGCAAATCTCGCCTGGTTCATGAATTTGTTCATTCATCCCGGACCGAAGACTGCCTGGTTCTCGAAACAAATTCGGCTTCATACGGCCATGCGGCATCGTATCTGCCGGTGATCGAATTGCTCCGGCACTATTATTTCAAGATCAGTCAGCGCGACAACGCCAAGTCGATCCGCGAGAAGGTGACAGAAAAGATTCTGGCACTCGATCCCTCGCTGCAGGACGTTATCCCGCCGTTGCTGGATTTGTTGGACGCATTGGATGCAGGTCATCCATTCCAAGCGCTGGATCCGCTCCAGCACCGACAGCACACTTACCAGGCAATTACCAGATTGCTGTTACGTGAAAACAACGTGCAGCCCGTCGTGGCAGTTTTCGAGGATCTGCACTGGAACGACTCTCTTACCTTGGGCCTTTTGAACGAAATCGTCGTCAATGCAAGCGATGCGCGCTTGTTGCTATTGGTAACCTACCGTCCGGAATTCGATGACGGGTGGAAGGGACGGCCGAATTACCGCAACCTGCGTCTTGAACCTCTTCAGAGCACAAGCCTCACCACGCTTCTGCACTCGCTTCTGGGATCTGATCCGGCACTCGAAAGCGTAAAAAGCTTTGTCCTTGATCGTGCTGGCGGGAATCCATTCTTCGTAGAAGAACTCGTTCGAACGCTGGTAGATCGAAAGCTTCTAGAGGGATCGCGACAGAACTACAGGATGGTTAAGGCTATTTCGGGAAACGAAATACCACCTACCGTACAGGCCGTTCTAGCCGCGCGTATCGATGCGCTGGCAAAAGCCGAGAAGAGGTTGCTGCAGGAAGCGGCGGTCATTGGACACGACGTTCCGTTCTCGCTGCTGAAAGAAATAAGTAGTCTTCCCGACAGCGAACTCCGGGGAGTCCTCAACAATTTGCAGACGGCCGAATTTGTGTTTCCCACCCAGTTGTTTCCTGATCTTCAATTTTCCTTCAAGCACGCTCTCACCCACGATGTCGCCTACGGAGGCCTGCGCAGCGAGAGGCGCCGCGACATTCATCAGCGCGTCGTTCTTGCGATAGAAAGGATTTATGCTGGCCGCATAGGCGAGCATGTTGAGCGCCTGGCAGATCATGCGCTACGTGGCGGGCTTCAGGAGAAGGCAGTAACGTATCTGCGCCAAGCGGGAACGAAGGCTGCGGATCGAGAAGCTTATCCTGAAGCTGTAATACTCTTCGAGCAAGCGCTCGACGCGCTGGCTGGATTGCCGCAAAGCAGGGAGACCATCCAGAAGTCGATCGATATCCGATTCGACATTCGCAATGTGCTGCAACCGCTCGGAGATCGCAACCGAATCGCTTCTCGTCTGCGCGAAGCTGAACAACTGGCGGATCGGATCGGAGACAGGCAGCGCAACGGATGGGTGCAGTCCTATTTGACCGAACAATTCTGGATGCTGGGTCGATACAGGGAGTCGATCGAGGCTGGAGAGCGGGCTCTTGCCGCCGCGGAGTCGGATTTGCCTCTCCAGGTCGTGACCAATTTGCCGCTCGGATTGGCGCACCACACCCGCGGAGACTACAAGAAGGCTCGCGAACATTTCGGTTGGAATGCTGCCCAGTTGGAAGGCAGCCTGGCGAGCCAGCGCTTCGGGATGTTTGTCCTGCCCGCCGCGTTCTCGCGTAGCTTTATCGCATGGGGCTTGGCCGATACCGGACAATTTTCCGAAGCCTTCAATATCGGCGAAGATGCCCTTCGCATCGCCGAAAATGCCCGTCATCCCTTCAGTTGCGGTTATGCGCATCTCGGTCTCGGTGTCGTCGCCTTGCGACAGGGGAATTTGCGACGCGCCCTACGCTCGTTCGAACGCGCGCTGGCAGCCGGCGCGTTTGCAGATAGTCCCGTCGGCTTTGCCTACGTTGCATTGCATTTTGGTTACGCCCTTGCTCTAGCCGGCCGGGCGAACGAGGGGATTCCAATTCTGGAGCAGAGTATCGAGGTCGCGGAGTCAAAGGGGTTCGTCGCCCGTCACTCGCTGCGTTTGGCTTACGTCAGCGAGGCTTACCTTTCACTCGGTCGGGAGGGCGAGGCGCTAAAGGCGGCCACGCGTGGGCTCGAACTGGCCCGCAAACATGAGGAGCGGGCAAACGAGGCTTATTCGCTGCGGATGCTGGGCGAGGTGGATCTGTATCGGGGAAACCTAGATGATGCGAAGAGTTGGCTTACTCAAGGCCTAACGCTTGCTGAGGAATTAGGCATGCGGCCGCTACAAGCGAACTGCCATAAGGGGCTGGCCAACGTGTTCGATCTTAGCCATCAGAAGTCGAATGCAGAGCACCACCGCAGCATCTCCAATTCACTGGCAGACGCGATGGAGATGCGTTTCTGGGGGTGAGCTTGTGAAGCTGTAGATGTCGGGATAGATTTCGTTTGCGCTTGGCATTCGTACAAAGCAACGGGGGCACCCATGGATCAGAATGAGCTTCTGCTTGGTATCGAAAGAATGCGAAGCGACTCCAACTACTATGCGGCGGAGGTGATGCGCCGCGATCTTGGCGGCGCCGAAGGTCTAGTCGGTCCGGAATCGACCAGCGAGGGGCGAGCGGCAGCTCAACTCCTCATCGTCACATGGGAGTCGATCGCGGTTCTGATACGCGGTGTCAGAACCAAGGACAAGATCTACGAAGCCACCCCGATATGTCACATGTATAAGGCGCTCGAACCGGCGATTAAGCATTTCAGGAAGGAAGTCCCGGAGTTTGCCGCTGAGTTTGAGAAGCTGAATGCCGACTACCATGCCTGGCTAAAGAAGAAAAAGAAGAGCGGCGACTATGTGAGTGCCGCCTGCGGCGGTCTCTTGCATGCACGATTTGGCTAACCCGGCTCTCGGCGACAGTCTCGACTCTCGTTTTTCGACCTGGCTGCTTCGTCCGTATCTTGACCTGGGCCCGTGCCAAGCCGGGCCCACCCATGCCAAGTCTATCGAGGCCGGTTGGCAGGCCTATGCCGATCCGGACGGCCCTATCTTCCTTCCGCAGCGTGCATTATCTCCCGGCTTCCGCGTGCAGCTCGCGGAGCAGGCCGGCGCGCCTTATGCAGTCAGCGATCCCCGCGACCTCGCCGAGGATCTGCGGACCGATCGGTGGCGCAAGCTTTGCCACGATCTTGAGCTTTGGCCAAAACTTTCGTCTGCGCGCAAATACCGGCTGGCGGTACTGCTTCATTCGATGTGCTTCTACGAGCTGTTGCTCAAGCTCATCCCTCAGGATTGGCCCGGCGGAGGCGATTCCGATCCTTCTATTGCACAACTCGTATTCTGCCGCGCGTCGGCGAAGTTCATGCACGAATTGCCAAGGCGAAGATCGGGTTATGAATCTGAAATCATGGCAGCTTTTGAGAACATCGCTGTCGATGATCGAAGCGACGGGCCGGTAAGATTCAATGCAACAGCAATGGTCTTCGTTCAGAAAGCCAAGGCCCGCGCGTCCCTCGCTGAGCTCGACGATTGGAGCAAGCGGCTGGAAATTGCCTTTGCCGCCGTGAAGGACGACGAGAATGCATTTACTGCACAATTGTTTGAAAGCAGATTTCATCGCGGAATGGGCTTCCTTCCTCAAGCTGCCGGCGACAGGGAATTGATGATCAGGACGATGGACATGGCGGAACGCCGTGCGCGGGACCTCGCGCCGACGACCGCGGCGGATGAGATCCTTTATCGAGAAAACCTGCACGCCGTTTTGGAAAGTCGAACGAAGGAGGCGCTTTGGCTGAATGATCTTGATCTGGCAGCATTGAGGGCGGTCGAACTAACGCGCGTAGATCCGTTCGATTCAAAAGCCTGGGTCGAGCTTGGTCAGGTACATTATCTTCAGGAAAATTGGCAGCGGGCCGCCGAAGAATATATCGTTGCAGCGATGTTGGGTCCGCCGGCGAGCTCAGTCGGCCGATACATGGCAGGCGTTTGTCTCCGCAAATTGGGTCTGGATTTTTTGGCTGCCTTCCTTTTCAAGGAGACCCAGGAAATAGATCCGATCGGAATTTCGTCCCGTCAGGAAATATTTGATTTGCCGGAAATCGAGGTCCTGGACACACTTAAACAATGGGCTCGTTCGAATATAAGATTGTGATCGCTCTTCGCGTCGAATCATGATCGCGCTAGGCAGCTAGCCGGGTCACCAACGTTCTTCCGATGACGGCGTAAGCGTTGATTGCGCCCGGTCAGAGCGACCAACCTGATTGTAACCCCATGCATCTTCCCTTCTTCTACGGCTGGCTGATCGTCGTGGTGACCTTCGTGACCATGGCGATCGGGGTCAATGCGCGGACGGCGTTCTCGCTGTTCTTTCCGCCGATCATTTCCGAGTTCGGATGGGATCGCGGCGTCACCGCGGGCGCGTTTTCGTTCGGCTTCGTGGTTTCCGGCGGCGTCAGCCCGCTGATCGGGCGCATGATGGATCGCCTCGGGCCGCGCGCGGTGATGGAGCTCGGCGTCGCGCTGATGGGCGGTGGGCTGTTGCTCGCGCCGCTGACGACGCAGCCCTGGCATCTCTATCTCACCATTGGCGTGCTGGTCGGCGCGGGCAGCGTGTGCCTCGGCTATTCCGGCCAATCGCTGTTTCTGCCGAACTGGTTCATTCGCCGCCGCGGGCTCGCCATGGGGCTCGCCTTTGCCGGCGTCGGCATCGGCTCGGTGACCTTGCTGCCGTGGGTGCAGCACATGATCGAGCAGACCGGCTGGCGCACCGCCTGTACCGCGATGGGCATTTTGGTCTTCGCCGTGCTCGCGCCGATCAATCTCCTGCTGCGAAAGCGACCGGAGGATATCGGGCTGTTGCCAGATGGCGACGCCGCGCCGTCGGCGACATCGGCCGCGCCTCGCTCGAACGTCGTCGATCCCATCTGGGCCGCCACCGACTGGACGCTGCGCCGCGCGTTGCGTACCGCGCGATTCTGGTGGATCGCACTCGGCTATTTCTGTGGCCTCTACATCTGGTACGCGGTGCAGGTGCATCAGACCAAGTACCTGCTCGACATCGGCTTCAGCGCCAACGTCGCGGTGTGGGCGCTCGGCGTCGTCAGCCTGCTCGGCATCCCCGGCCAGGTCTGGCTCGGGCATCTCTCCGATCGGATCGGGCGCGAATGGATCTGGGCGATCAGTTGCGCTGGCTTTGCAATCTGCTTTGCGGCGCTGATCGCCTTGAAGTTCGCACCGGCATTACCGCTGGTCTATCTCATGATCTTCACGCAAGGCGCGCTTGGCTATGGCCTGACGTCGATCATGGGCGCGGTGGTGTTGGAAATCTTTCAGGGCAAGCAATACGGCAGCATCTTCGGCACCATTATGCTGGCGGCGCTGGCCGGCGGCGCGGCTGGCCCATGGGCGACCGGGCTGCTGTACGACCTTTCAGGCAGCTATACGCTCGCCTTTGCGATCGGCATTGCCGTCAGCATCCTGTCGGCCGTGGCGATCTGGCAGGCATCGCCGCGCAAGGTGAGGGCGGTCGCGGGACAAATGCACAAGGCGCCATTCAAGCACGACCAGGCGTAGCCGCAACTGGAGGTACGGCTCATCGCAGGCGCGGCTCAACGTCGAACGTTTTGCGCAACACTTCCGCACCGTCCCTGGTCACGCGATACGTCGCGGTGTAGCGGCCGGCGGGCCACGTTGCCTCCGTGCGCTTCTTTCCGGCGATGACAAGGAATTGTGCCTTGTCGCGGTCGAGGGCGGGAAGGCCGGTGGCCGAGAGAGAAACGCCGCCCGGGCCTTGCACCGCGAGGGATAGCTGGTCGCCGGCCTGTAAACCTATGGCTCTCACATAAGCGACGAGTGCGTCCGAAGCGGAGGAGACGGAATATTTGCCGATTTCTCCGGACTCGACCAGCTCCATCGTCGGGGCGATGCCGGCAAAGCCGTAATCGATGATTTCGCGGGGCCGGTATTGCATCTGTTCGCCGAGCGAAGCGGCCCAGATCGATCGGCCGCCGCCGCAGGAATTCTCGGCCGCACCATAGGCAAAGGGATCCACGATCTTTCCGCGATGCCGCACCGTGAAATGAAGATGGAAGAATTCGGTGTCGCCGGATAGTCCGACCAGGCCGATCGGCTGCCCCGTCGTGACTTGATCGCCGGCGTTGATCCGAACGCTGCCCTTGGCCATGTGGCAATATTGCGTGCGCCAGCCACCCTCGTGTTCGATGACTGCGCCGTTGCCGCATTCCTTCCCGGCGATCGCGGCCTTGCCCGCGGTCCTAACCGAGACATCTTCCATATCGTTTCGCGTTCCGATGACGCGTCCCGGCGCCGCGGCAAGCACCGCTATTCCCTGTCTTTGCATTTCCAGGTTCGGAATCCTGATGTCGGTGCCGTCATGACCGTCATAGCTGCGCCCGCCGCAGCGATAGTCGCGGGCCTTGTCCGACACGTCGTGATCGACGTAGTTTTGAAGGAAGCAGGTCAGGCCCGGCTGACATTTGACAGGCAGCGCGAGCGAAATGACTTCCTCGGCCTTGGCGCCGATCGCGGTAGCAAAACACAGCGAAATCAGGATCAGGTAATTCAGGTGCGACCATCCGGATGCAGCGAAGCGACGCATCGGTTTAGCACGCAGAATGTGTCGAATGTCCGGTGTTGGCGTCGCGATCATTCGCGCAGGGTAGCATTTGCGACGCGTTCCGGCGAGAAAGACATTCCGCCTCACGCCGATGAAATTCCCATCGCCCGCTGCAGGTCGCCGATGGCGCGAAAAAAGCTGTCGGGCGGCGTGGTCTCTGGATCGATCAGGCGGTGCAGGCGAAAACCATCCTCCAGCGCCAGCACCAGCGCACCGGCCCATGTCGGATTGAGAATGGTCGTCCTGCCGCTGTTCCTGGCCGTGGTCTCGATGATATCGGTGACCAGCTTTTTTCGTGCGCGCAGCCGCTTGGCGAGTTCAGGCCGGCGCTTTTCGGCGCGCGCCACGAACAGAATCATTTCCATGTGCAGCAGGGGAGAGCGGCCGAGCGGATCCTGCTGGCTTCGGTCCATGGTCTTCAGCGCGTCGATGAAATCGGCAAGGCTTTTATGCCGCTCGAGCAGATCGCGGATGCGCCTCATGGATTGCTCGACGTGATCCTCGAGCATGGCGATGATCAGCTCGTCCTTGCTCTTGAAGTTCGAATAAAATGCCCCCCGCGTGAAGCCGGCCGCCGCCGCAATCGCCTCGATGCTGGCGCCGCCAATCCCCTGTTCCTCGAACACGCGCGCCGCCGCCTCGAACAGCTTTTCGCGGGTATCGTCCCTTGTGGGTCTGGTTCGCACTCTTGACATCTGCCCAGTTTAGGCGAGAATGCAACTCAATACAATAATGTATCGAGTTTGTCTCAATCGGCCCCGGGGGAAAACGCGCTGAATGGCGCATAGCCAGCATGAGGTCACCATGAACGAGCATGTTCAGCCTGCCAGCAGCGCGCCATTGTTCAATCCGCTGGCCCCGGAATTCATTCGCAACCCCTACCCGCACTACGAGCGGATGCGCACCACCGATCCCGTGCATCTGACGCCGCTCGGCATGTATGTCGCAAGCCGCCACGCCGAGGTCAGCCTCGTCATGCGCGACAAGCGGTTCGGCAAGGACTATGTCGAGCGCACCATCCGTCGCTACGGCCCGAAGATCATGGACGAGCCGGTGTTCCGCAGCATGAGCCACTGGATGCTGCAGCAGGACCCGCCGGACCACACCCGTCTGCGCGGGCTGGTGGTGAAGGCTTTTACCGCGCGCCGGGTCGAGGACATGCGCCCGCGCATCCAGCAGGTGGTCGACGACACGCTCGACCGCATCATCCCGCAGGGCAAGATGGACCTGATCGAGGATTTCGCGTTCCGCCTGCCGGTCACTATCATCTGCGATATGCTCGGGATCCCCGAAGACCACCGCGAGGCGTTCTATACCGGCTCCCGCGACGGCGGACGCCTGCTCGATCCGGTGCCGCTGTCGCCGGAGGAGATCAAGCAGGGTAACGCCAGCAACGCGCTGGCAGCGATGTATTTCCAGCAATTGTTCGATCTCAGGCGAAAGAGCCCAGGCAACGACCTGATCACCCAACTGGTGCAGGCCGAGGAGGACGGCAGCAAGCTCACCAACGAGGAGCTGACCGCCAATATCATCCTGCTGTTCGGCGCCGGTCATGAGACCACCGTCAACCTGATCGGCAACGGCCTCCTGTCACTGCACCGCAATCCCGATCAGCTCGCGCTGCTCAAGGCGAGACCCGAGCTCATCACCAACGCCATCGAGGAATTCCTGCGCTACGATTCCTCGGTGCAGTTGACCGGCCGGGTGGCGCTGGAAGACATCGACGATCTCGGCGGAAAGCGCATTCCGAAGGGCGAGAGCGTGCTGTGCCTGCTCGGCTCGGCCAATCACGACCCGGCGGTCTATCCTGATAACCCGGAGCGGCTGGATATCACCCGGCCCAACGTGAAGCCGCTATCGTTCGGCGGCGGCATCCATTTCTGCCTCGGGGCCCAACTGGCGCGGATCGAGGCCGAGATCGCGATCTCGACCCTGCTTCGGCGGATCCCGGACCTGCGGCTCGATGACGCCGTCAATGCGGAATGGCGGCCGACCTTCGTGCTGCGTGGGCTGAAGCGCCTGCCGGCAAGCTGGTAGCGCCTGCGGCGGCCCAGATTGGTGGACAGAGCCCGGGCAATGGCTCCTGTCAGGATGCCGCTGTGACTTCGCCACACTTCTCTCTATATTCCGGGCAGCTCCGGGTCCGGGTCCGGCATGGCGCGCGGCCAGCGCCGGAGCGGTTCAAGGGGAAGCACCGTGCAGACGACGCTGCTCGGCCTGGCAATCGCCTTCATCTTAGCGCTGGTTGCCGCGCTGGTCGGGCCGTATTTCATCGACTGGAACCAGTTCCGGCCGCAATTTGAGGCTGAGGCGAGCCGGATCATCGGCGCGCCGGTCCGCGTCGGCGGCAAGCTCGACGCGCGCCTGCTGCCGGCGCCGTCGCTGCAACTGCACTCGGTCGTGGTCGGCGGCGTCAACGATCTCGGCAAGGTTCGCGCCGACAAGCTCGACGTGGAATTCAGCCTCGGCTCGCTGATGCGCGGCGAGGTGCGCGCCACCGAACTGACGATCAACCGCATGTCGCTCGATCTCGGTCTCGATTCCAGAGGACGGATCGACTGGCCGGCATCGACCGGGACGTTCAATCTGGGTTCACTGGCGATCGATCGGCTCAATCTCACCGGCCGCATCGCCCTGCATGACGCGGCCAGCCGCTCTACGCTCGAACTGAACGACATCGCGTTCAGCGGCGACGTGCGTTCGCTGGCCGGTTCGATCCGCGGCGACGGCAATTTCATGCTGTCGGGCACGCGCTATCCGTTTCGCGTCTCGTCGGGGCAGGGCCCCGACGGCAACGGCACCCGCGTTCATCTCAATATCGATCCGGGCCAGCGTTCGCTCGCCATCGATCTCGATGGCACGCTGAACTTCGATTCCCGCGCGCCGCGGTTTGAAGGTGCGATAACGCTCGTCGCTCCTCCCGGCCAGAAGGGCAAGGGCAACGATCCACCGTGGCGTATCGCGGCGAGGGTCAAGTCCGACTATTCGGCGGCGCGGCTTGAACAGGTCGAGGTGACCTATGGCGCCGAGGAGCGCGGGCTGAAGCTTGCCGGCAGCGGCGACATTCGTTTCGGTGCGACGCCGCAGTTGCGCGCGGCGTTGTCGGCGCGTCAGCTCGATGCCGACAGGTTCGTTACCAAGGACAATGCCTCTGAACCGGTGCGCGCCTTACCGGCGCTGCGGGCGCTCACATCGGTCGTTCCGCATCTGCCGATCCCCGCGCAGATCGAACTCGCTTCCGAGCAGGTCATACTCGGCGGACGCCCCTTGCAGGACATCGCTGCCGAACTTGAGGGCGATGCCAAGTCCTGGCGCGTCCACAGGCTGGAGTTCCGCGCGCCCGGCGCGACCAGGGTTTCGCTCAGCGAGGCTGCAGCGAAGAGCGCTGTGCCGGACCGATTCAAGGCCGCGCTCAGCGTCGATTCCTCCGATCCGGACGCGCTCTTGACCTGGCTGCAGGGCCGCGGCGACGGCACCTATCGCAGCCAGAAGCCGCTTCGCCTGCGCGGCGACATCACCGTGGCGCCCCAAGGCTTTGCCATCGACACCATGAAGGCCGATATCGATGGCGGCACGGTGGAGGGGCGGGTGGCGGTGTCGCACCGGCAGGCCGATCACGGCTCCCGGATCGATGCGGAGCTGAAGGCGGCGCGTCTCGATCTCGATGCCGCCACGGCCTTTGTGCGGTCGCTTGCGGGCCCGCAAGGCGAGTGGCCGGACGAGGGAAAACTTTCGCTCGATATCGGCCGCGCCACCTTCGCCGGCCAGGAGTTGTCTCCGCTGCTCGCCAGGCTGGCTTACTCGCCGGCGAAGATATCGCTCGAGCAGTTGAAGATCGGCGAGCTTGAAAACGTGACGCTGGACGGCGCGGGCAATTTCGACCGCGTCAACGCGACCGGATGGTTCGCGCTCAATTCGAGCGCCGCCTCGCTCGGCCGGCTGACCAGCCTGATCGTTCCCTTTTCACCGCCGTTGGCCGCGCGGCTCAATGCGATGGGGACGAGCCCGGGTCCGGCGCGGCTGAAACTGGCGCTCGACCTTACCAAAAATGCCGGGCCGTCCGATCGCGTCCTGGCGCGCGCCACGGCCGACCTCGACTCGCCGCTGCTCAAGGGCACCAGCACGATCACCGCCAGACCTGCCGCCGCGGCGATCCAGGGCATCGATCTCGCCGCGCTCCAGCGCAGCGAGGTCTGGGTCGATTCGAAATTATCGTCCAAGCAAGGCCGCGCCTTGCTTGTCTTGCTCGGCCTCGATCGCGTGGTCACGGCGGAGGATGGTCCCGTGCAATTCGAGGGCACCGCGACGGGCGCGTGGGGTGCGCCGTTGCGGCTCAAGGCAAAGATCTCGGGAATGGGGGGACTCGAGGCCGAAGCGGAAGGCTCCGCCGAACCATGGGCGCAGGAGCCGACGGCAGTTCTCGGCCTGAAAGTTCGCAGCGCCGATTTCGGACCGCTGCTCGATCTCAAACCGGGGGATACACTGGCGCAGAACATCGGCCTTTCCTCGCGCGTGCAGCTCGCCGGCAACCGGCTGACCTTCGACGATCTCGACAGCAGCATCGGCGGTTCGCGCCTGCGCGGCCGCGTGGCGGTGACGCTTGGCGAGGAGAAGGAGATCGAGGGTGAAATCGGCGCCGAGCAGGTCGCGGTGGCGCCAGCCTTTGCCCTGGCGGTCGGCGCGGCCGGACACGACGCCGCCGAGCCGCTCGGCGCCGGGCTCGCGAAAGGCTGGCGCGGCAGGATCGCGTTTCAGGCGCTCCGCGGCCTGCTTCCGGGCGGAAGCGAATTGCAGCCGGTGAGTGGGGTGGTCAAGAGCGACGGCCAGTCGCTGACCTTCGAGGACATCAAAGGCAAGATCGGCGGCGGCGATGTTACCGCAAGCGTGGACGCGAAGCCGGGCGCGAACGGAATTGCGGTGAATGCGAGCGTCCAGCTCTCTGGTGTTGACGGCCCGGCGCTGCGTTATCGCAATCTCGCGATGCCTGCCGGCCGCGCTTCGATGCAGATGTCGCTGACGGGCCAGGGCCGCAGCGCCTCGGCGCTGGCGGGCGCGCTGTCCGGCAGCGGAACGCTGACGCTGGAAGCGGCGAGAATCTCAGGCCTCGATCCGCGCGCCTTCGAAGTCGCGGTCCGCGCCAATGACAGCGGACAGGCCAAGGACGACGTCCGGTTGAAGCAGATCGTCGAATCCGCTCTTCCGGCCGGCGTGCTTGCGGTGCCTTCGGCACAAATCCCGTTCACCATCAGGGACGGCCGGCTTCGCGTGGGCGCAACGACGCTCGATGGCAATGGCGTGCGGGCCACCGTCTCAGGCGGCTATGATATTGCCGCCGATCAGGCCGATATCCGCACCGCGCTTTCGCTCACGATGACGACCGGGCGTCCGGAAATTCAACTGCTTGCCGTGGGCACGCCCGACGCGCTGAGCCGCAGCGTCGACGTTGCCCCTCTGTCTTCGTGGCTGGCGGTCCGCGCGATCGATCACGAAACGAAAAGGCTCGATGCTATCGAGCGTGGCGAGTCGCCGCCGGCGGCGCCGCCGCCGATCGTGCTGCCCGCGGATGGACAATTGCCGATTCCGGAGGCGACGCCGCCAGCGCCGGCGGCGCAGAAGGGCGCCCCGCGGCGTCCTCCGGCGAAGAAGGCGGCGGCGCCGCGTCCTCCGACCGTCAACGCTCCGCCCGCGCCCGTCGCAGGCGCGCCGCAGGTTGCGCCGCTGCCGCCGCCGATCGATGTGAGGCCCGCGCCAGGCGCCGCCAGACCGAAGCCGCCGCGTCCACCGCTGGCGCTGACGCCGCAGGTCGCCAATCCGCCGCAGCGATCCAACTAGTAGGGCGTGGACTCGTCAGCGCACAGCCACAGGCCGCCGGTCGCTTCTGAGACAAAGCAGACGTCAAATGGTAGGGAGCGCCCGCAGACTCGGTCGAAATGACCCACAGCAGTCATGATGATCGAAGTCCTCCCCATCCTTCAAACCGTCGCCGTGCCGGCCTATTGGAACTGGGCCAGCGACAGATAGAGCGCGGAAATCCACGTTGCCGGGGGCGTGACCTGATTGGTAGGATTGCACATCCTTAGCCAATAAGCAGATCGGCCGTGGTTCTGTTACTAGAACGAATTTGGTCGCCGGCGCGCCAGCCTACAGCTCGGCCATCATGGGCCATTTTCGCAATTGCCACTTTCGGCGTGGCCATTGCCTATTTCCTGGCAGCGCGCTTAAGCCTTGCCTTGCTCGCAAAGCCTGACGGCGTTGCCGTGTTTTGGCCGGCTGCAGGGGTGGCTTCCGGCATTTTGATCGGCGTCGGTTCTGCTGCGCGATGGCCGGTTGTCGTCGGGGTGATGGGAGCGACGTTAACGGCCAATCTGCTTGGCGATCGCAATCTTGGTCTCTCTATCTTCTCCGCGGTGGCAAATGCCGGTGAGGCTGTTGTCGTAGCAGGCTTGATCGAACGCATTTACGGCTCGCCATTTGAGCTGAACCAGCTGCGGCGTGTGATAGGCTTTTTCGCAGTCACGATTGCGGGAACGTCCATCTCAGGGGTTGTCGGCACGCTCGGGTTCGTCTTGTTCCACAGTTCGACTGCGCCCATTCTGACCATCTGGCTTCACTGGCTCACGTCTGACGCGCTTGGCACCATCAGCGTCGCACCACTAGCGATCGGGCTTGGGTCGTTGATGCGTGACTTTCCGACACGACGCGAACGCGGGGAAGGAGCTTTGGCGCTTACAGTGGCCGCTATCTTGTGCGCGGGCATGGTCTTCTTGCCGAACCAGCCTTGGACCTTTGAGTTGGCGATCGCTGCGCTGAGCCCACTGCTCGTCTGGATTGCTGCTCGTTTTCGACCAGCCTTTACCGCAGCAGCAACTTTCATGTTCGCCATCACGATTGTCTGGACGACGACCTTTACCGTTGGCATTTTTGGCGACCCAAGTTTGCCGATCGAAGAACGCATCTTGTCCGCTCAAGCAGCGATTCTGGCCACCTCGTTCGGCGCGCTCGTCCTTGCGGCGCTCTTTAGCGAGCGGAGGCTTCACGAGAGCACCATTCTGGAGAGGGAACATCGGCTCGAGGAGGCGCTTCGGGCCGGCGGTGTCATGGCGTTCGATTGGAATGTCGCGGCGGACCAGGTACGCCACAGTCAAAACGCTGAGCAAATCCTCGGCCTTAAATCGAGCCAGCCGCTCGACAGTGCTGCGTGGCTCGGGCAAATCCATCCGGATGATCGCGCCCAGGTGATGGAATGCGTAAATCGCGCTCATCCCGACAAGCCCTCGCATGCGGTGACGTTCCGGTACCTGCGCCCCGATGGCGCTGGCGAAGCGTGGCTCGAGCAAATTGCCGTCACGCAGTTCAACTCGGCCGGAAAGCCCACCCGCATTCACGGCCTGACGACTGATATCACCGCGCGCAAGCGGTTCGAACAGGGGATTTCGCGGGCGCGAAAGTCAGCAGAATTGGCCGATCGCGCCAAATCCAGTTTTCTCGCCGCGGCAAGTCACGATCTGCGACAGCCGCTTCAAACCTTGAGATTCCTTCAGGGTTCACTTGAGCAGCATCATCCACATGGCGAGGGGCGCAAGCTTGTCGCCGACATGGGGCATTCGCTCGACACCATGTCCAGCATGTTGTCGAGCCTTCTCGACGTCAATCAGCTCGAATCCGGAAATCTCGTTCCGTCGAAGAGCGAGTTTGCACTCAACGAGATATTCGATTCGGTTGCAACCGACTTTGACCGCCCGGTCGGAGAAAAAGGCTTACGATGGCGTCTGGCGCGTTCCGGAGTCATGGTCCACAGTGACAAGCGCATGTTGGAGGAGATGCTTCGAAACCTGCTGTCGAATGCGATCCGGTACACCTATGGTGGGAAAGTCCTGCTGGGCTGCCGGCGCGGCGGCGACAACGTTCGTATCGAAGTTTGGGACAGTGGCGTCGGGATCACACAAGATCAGCTGCCCTACATCTTTGAAGAATATTATCAGGGCGCAGAGGGCATACGGCGCGGCGGTTTCGGACTAGGTCTCGCGATCGTCAAGCGACTGGGAAACTTGCTGGACCATCGAGTCGATGTGCACTCCACGCCTGGCAAGGGCACGTGCTTCTCCATCGAGGTCCCGCGGGCGCAAATACGCGTCAATGCGCCCGACCGGCTGCGGAGCTCGGTGAATGACGTTGACTTGTTGGCCCGCAACGTTCTCGTCATTGAGGACGAGACCTCTGTACGGACCGCGGTGATCAGATTTCTGAAACTCAAAGGAATTGGCGCGGTTGTGGTTGCGACGGGCGACGAGGCACTCGCTCTAGTCAATCACCGGCACTTTCGTCCTGATTTGGTATTATCTGACTACAACCTCCGTGGTACAATCGACGGTGTTCAGAGCATAAAGGCCTTGCGTACCGCTCTCGGCTGGAATGTTCCCGCCATTGTCATGACGGGTGACATCAGGTCGGAAACTGTCGAGGCGATTGCCGCACACCATATTTCGGTCTTGATCAAGCCGTTTTTGGTGGACGAGCTTCTGCAACAGATGAAGCAACTTCATTGAGGCGGAGGGCAGTGATAGTCAGCTTGTGGCCCTTTGCGTCATTTCGCTGCCGTGCAGTAGCCGCGTCGCTTTAGAGACACAGCAGAAACTGCTCCGTACCTCGCGCCACCGGCTTTCATGATGGGGTGGACGCCCCGCCGACGGCATCGATGTGCCAAAGTGGAGATGTTGAGCACCACTTAAGGGAGGCGTCCGTGTCAGAGGTTATCATAATCGGTCTGGATATCGCCAAGCATGTTTTTCACGCGCACGGAGCGGATGAGCGGGGTCGAGCGATATTCAGCAAGCGGATCAGCCGAGGAAAGCTGCTGGATTTCTTCGCAGCCCAGCCGAGTTGCACGGTAGCGCTGGAGGCATGTGGCGGAGCACATCACTGGGCCCGTCAGCTCACCCAACTCGGCCATGAAGTTCGGCTGATCCCGCCCGCCTATGTAAAACCGTTCGTGAAGCGGCAAAAGAACGACGCGATCGATGCCGAGGCGATCTGCGAGGCAGCGCAGCGGCCGAGCATGCGGTTCGTGGCCGTGAAGAGCGAGCAGCTCGCTTCCAGAAGCGGCCCACACCATGTTCCGAGTGATGTTAGACCTGCTCGCCGGCCTCAATGGCAAGATCGCGGATCTCGACAAGGAGATCGCCCGACGTGCCCGCGAGGACGAAGTATCGCGAAGGCTGATGACCATTCCCGGCATTGGCCCAATCTCCGCTACCGCTATCACCGCTCTAGCACCGCCGGCCGAGACCTTTGCCAAGGGCCGGGACTTTGCCGCCTGGCTGGGTCTTACGCCTCTTCAAAGATCGACAGGCGGCAAGCAGAAGCTCGGTGCGACATCCAAAATGGGTGAGCGCACGCTCAGGCGCCTCCTCATCATCGGCAGCAGCGCCGTCGTGCAGCAGGCAAGCAAACGGGGCGCACCAAAGGGTTCGTGGCTCGAACAGATGCTGGCTCGCAAACCACGCATGCTGGTAACCGTCGCGCTCGCCAACAAGATGGCGCGGATTGTCTGGGCACTACTTGTAAAGCAGGAAAACTACAGAGCTCCGGTCGCCGCCAAGGCGTAAGCCTGGTGGGCCTGAGGTCGTCAGAGATGTAGTCGGTCGAAGGAGGGTATGGCGCAACAGTCGGCGAGACGGGGCCGGAAGAACCAGATGTACTCATCGTGCCTGGAGCACGTATTTATGATTTGGTTCCGGTCCGCGAACTCCCATACGGGCCCGCAGCTCCATCGCTGCATCAGAGGCCGGACAGATGGCAGCATCCGACTACGCGCCAATCTTCTTCAAAAACCGCTTGCATCTCGCGGGGCGTCCACAGATGAGTACACGGCCTAGCCGAGCACGATCTCCTTTTCGATCCCGATCGCGCGCAAAAAAGCCTCGTCGTGACTGACCACGATCAGCGCGCCATCGAATCCTTTCAGCGCACCTTCCAGTTCCTCGATCGAGGCGAGATCGAGATGGTTGGTCGGCTCGTCCAGCAGCAGGAGGAAAGGCGGCTGCGGGCGTGCGAACACGCAGGCGAGGCCCGCGCGCAGCCGCTCGCCGCCGCTCAGCGTCGCCGCGATCTGCAGCGCCGCCTTGTTACGGAACGCAAACCGCGCCAGGGCAGCGTGCGCCGCGTTGGCCGAGAGCTCCGGATTGAGGCGACGCAGATTGTCGAGAATGCTTAAGCCAGGATCGAGCAGGCCGACATGCTGATCGAGTACGGCAATGCGGTCGGTGAGGCGGCTGATATCGCCGCTCGCAGGTTTCAACTCACCGCTGAGCAGGCAGAACAAGGTGGTCTTGCCAGAACCGTTTGCGCCGCGAATGGCGATCCGCTCGGGTCCGCGAACCTCGAACGACAGCGGTCCGAACAGATGACGTTCCGCAAAAGCCATCACCACGTCCCTGAAAGCGACGAGTTCGCGGCTGCCGGGCAGATGGGTGCGCGGCAGATCGATCGACAGCGGCGTCAGGATCTCGACATGGGCCTTGGCCATTTCCAGCGCCTCGGTGCGCTCGCCGAGCAGGCGGCCGGCGAGCCCGCTTTCGCGCGCGGCGCTGTTCTCGGCGCGCTCCTTCTCGCGGTCCATGAACATCTTGTCCTCGATGCCCTTGGCGCGCCAGGCGCGGCCGGCCTTGTCGCGGCGTGCCTTCTTCTCCCGCGCCTTCTGCAGCGCGCGCTCGGTATTGCGTAAGGCATCCGCGGCGCGGTCGAGGTCATCGGCGGCGCGGGCGCGCGCCGCCTCACGCGCCTTCGCAAACTCCGGCCACGCGCCGCCGAACAGGGTGACGCCGACCGGCGTCAGTTCGACGATGCGGTCGATGCGTTCGAGCAGCGTGCGGTCGTGGCTGGCAACGAGGACGCCGCCATGCCAGCGTTCGAGCAACTGCGCCACGGCCTGCCTTCCGTCGGTATCGAGATTGTTGGTCGGCTCGTCCAATAGCAGAACGTCCGGTGCCTCGATCAAAAGCCGCGCCAGCGCCACCCGCGTTCGCTCGCCGCCGCTCAACGAGGCGATCGGGCGATCCAGCGGCAATGACGGCAGTCCGGCTTCGACCAGTGCCGCCTGTATCCGCGCTTGCAGCGTCCAATCCGCTTCCGTCGCGTCATCAAGCGATCCTTCGCCGCATTCGAGCCGGCGCAGGCGGGCGAGACTGCTCGTCACGCCGAGCGCCTCGCCGACCGTCAGCCGTTCATCGGTCAGTTGCGCGAGCATGCCGATTGAACCGATGCGTTGCAGCGATCCGCCGGCAGGCTCGATCTCGCCCGCGATCAGGCGCAGCAATGAGGATTTGCCGGAGCCGTTGCGGCCGACAAGGCCGGTGCGCTCGCGCCCTATGGCGAGCGTCAATCCGTCGAACAGCGGGCGTCCGTCAGGCGTGGCGAGGGAGATGGAATCCAGAACGAGAAAGGCAGGCATGGAGGGCTTCCGAAAATGGACTGATGTCGCGAGGCGCGGTCAGCGTTGCGATGTCCATTTCTCTCTCCAGGGTTTCTCGACGGTCTCTTGAGCCGGTCGTCGTCGGTTCCGCCCGCCGCTTTTGCAGGGAACCGCAACCACCGTCCATTAGATACGCATTGCCGTCATTCGTCCAGCTTGCTGCAAGGCGCGCTTCCCGAGCGATCAGCGGGAATACTCCACGCGCGGCGGGGTCTCTACCTCCGGCTGGACCGTGGATTCGCTCACGCAGGAAAACCGGAGGTTCGCATGATGAAGTCGGCTATCAAGTTTGCAATGCTGGTCATGTTTTCGATGGCTCTGATCGCTTCGCCGCCATCCGTTCCGGCCTTTGCCGCGGGAGGCGGTGGTGACCCGCCTTCGGCGAACCCGCCGCCACCGGACACCCGGTCTGCACCCAAGTCCACTTCCAAGTCCAAGAAGAAGGCCCCCAAACAGTCGAACGCCGACGATGATGCGTTCCGGAAAGCGTACCGTGCCGCGCATGCGACGATCTATGAGCGCAACGATTATGCTGGTGCCATCGAGCAGCTAAAGGCGCTCGGCCGTGACGACAACGCTGACGTCGCCAATTTGATCGGCTATTCCTATCGCAAGCTCGGCGATTACAGCCTGTCGCAAGTTTGGTACGAGCGCGCGTTGAAGGCGGATCCGAGCCACGTGCTGACCTGGCAGTATTACGGCCTGTGGCAGATCGAGCAGGGCAACCGCGACCAGGCGTCGTACCATCTGACGCGAATTGCCGCGATTTGCGGCACGGCTTGCGAAGAATATAAGTCGCTGGCCGCGGCCCTCGAAAAGCCGCCCGGCACCGGACTCGTTTATTGAGGTTCTGACGTAACAGGGCGGGCGCGGTTGGGCGCGCTCGCCTGATCGTTGCTTAGGCCTGTGGCCGCGGCGCGTCCGGCGCGGCGGCAGGCATGGCGCGGGTACGGAAATAGTCGAGCACGAAGAGACGGATCGCCGAGGACAAGTTTCCCTGCTGGCGATTGCTGTCGATCTCGCCGACCAGTTCGGACAGCGTCATGTTCCGCAGGCCCGAGATTTCCTTCATCCCGTTCCAGAAAGCCTCCTCGAGGCTGACGCTGGTCTTGTGACCGGCAACGACGATCGAGCGTTTGACGACGGGCGACTTCATGATGCGTCTCCGTCCTCGAGCTTGTGCTGGTCCAGAAGATTGCCGGCGCGATCCTTGCGACGTTCATCGAGCACGCGTTCGACCTTGGTCCGGCCAAAGCGTGCGCGGTTGGCATCGGCTTGCCTTGCCGATTGTTCCCGTTCGGTACGCTTCTTGAATCGCTTCAGATTGATCACGTCTCCCATGCTCGCCTCCATTATCCGGCGGCTTGAAGACATGATGATTCATGGGGCAGAAAAACGTCGCGTCGTACGCAAGCAAATTGGATGGTCATTGGGAATCCCCGTGTAGCCGTCCCTGATAGCATCAAAAAATAAATTCCGCTCTGCGAAAACCGAATAATTCCTGCTCCTACCATGCGTCAACGCAACCGCGATAGATGATCACCTCATTCTTCGGGCATGATCCATAATTTATTCTCTCATCCGTAGTTTCCCGGGGGCGGCAGTGGCGATCAGCCCGGGTGTGTCATTTTGTCCGGCTGCACCAGTCGTTCGAATTCGGCGGCGTTCACAAATCCGAGGCGCACGGCCTCTTCCTTCAACGTTGTCCCGCGTGCGTGCGCCGATTTGGCGACCTTCGCCGCGTTGTCGTATCCGATCTTGGGAGCCAGTGCAGTGACCAGCATCAGCGAGCGCTCCATTAATTCGCGGATTCGCTTTTCGTCGGCGCGGATGCCCACCACGCAATGTTCGGTGAACGAGCGCGCCGCGTCCGATAGCAGTTGAATGGAATGCATCATACAATATGCCAATACGGGTTTGTAAACATTCAATTCGAAATGCCCCTGGCTGCCGGCGACGGTGACGGCGGTCTGGTTGCCGAACACCTGACAGCAGACCATGGTCATCGCTTCGCACTGGGTCGGGTTGACCTTGCCGGGCATGATCGAAGAGCCCGGTTCGTTTTCCGGCAGGATCAATTCTCCGAGACCGGAACGCGGGCCAGAACCCAACAGGCGAATGTCATTGGCGATCTTGAACAGGCCGGTCGCCACGGAGTTGATCGCGCCGTGCACCAGCACATAGGCGTCATTGGAAGCCAGCGCCTCGAATTTGTTGGGCGCGCTGGTGAAGGGCAGTTTTGCGATGTTCGCGACATGCCTGGCGAACAGCTTTGCAAATTTCGGCTTTGAGTTGAGACCGGTTCCAACCGCAGTGCCGCCCTGCGCCAGCGGGAACAGCTCCTTCACTGCGGTTCGCAGCCGCGCGATCCCGCTCTCGACCTGCGCGGCGTAGCCTGAAAATTCCTGTCCCAGCGTCAATGGCGTTGCGTCCTGGGTATGGGTTCGCCCGATCTTGACGATCTTTGCGAACGCCTTTTCCTTCTTGCGCAATTCGCGATGCAATCCGTCGAGCGCCGGAATCAGGTCGGCGACGATCCGTCCGGCGGCGGCGATATGCATCGCCGTTGGAAATGAATCGTTCGACGACTGACTCATGTTGACGTGGTCGTTGGGATGAACCGGTTTCTTGGCGCCGAGCTCGCCGCCGAGCATCTGGTTGGCGCGGTTGGCGATCACCTCGTTGAGGTTCATGTTGGTCTGGGTGCCGGAGCCGGTCTGCCAGACGACGAGGGGAAAGTGATCGTCGAGCTTGCCTTCGATCACCTCGCGTGCCGCGCGGATGATGGCGCCGGCTCTGCGTGCATCAAGCAGTCCGAGTTCCCGGTTGGTTTGGGCGGCGGCGAGCTTGACGAGACCGAGCGCATGGACGACCGCAATCGGCATGCGGTCCTGGCCGATCTTGAAATTCTGCCGCGAGCGCTCCGTCTGCGCGCCCCAATAGCGGTCAGCGGGAACGTCGATCGGACCGAAGCTGTCGGTCTCGCTGCGGGTAGATTTGTTTCCAGATGTTATTGATCGAGCCATGCGTAATGTCCGTTGCGCCGTGAAAGGGCGGAACGGACATTACAGCGTCGTGGATTTTCTCGCGCTTAGATTATTTCTTGCGGAAACGATCCAGCCGCACCACTTCCGCGCCTTCGCTCGTCTTCGCAGGCTCGTCCTTGGTTTCCGCGGCGGGCTCCGGCGCGGCGACGGGCAGGGCGGATGGCGCGGAAACCGCCGGCAGCTTCGCCGCCGGCGCCTCTGCCGCCGTTTCCGACGGCTCGAACTGCAGGCCGAACTGTACCGACGGATCGAGGAAGCTCTTGATCGCCGCGAACGGCACCACCAGCCGCTCGGGAATGCCGCCGAACGACAGGCCGACCTCGAAACGATCCTCCGTCACTACCAGATCCCAGAACTGATGCTGCAGGATGATCGTCATCTCTTCCGGATACTGCGCCAGGAGCCGCGGTGACAGCTTCACGCCGTCGGCGGTGGACAGGAAGGTGATGAAGAAATGATGCTCGCCGGGCAGGCCGTGTTCGGCTGCGTCAGCCAGCACCCGGCGCAGCACTCCGCGCAGCGCGTCGCGCGCCAGCACGTCATAACGGATGTGATCGGTCGCCATGGTCGTCCTGTCAGGTTTTATGGCCGCCGGTCCCCCGACTCGCCCCTTTGTCCCCATGCTACCCCGGCGGGAGCCGCAGGTCAGCAGGCGCGACGGATGGAATTGCAGCAACGGCTCCGTCGGCCGGAAATGAAAAGAATAAGTGGAGGCTTCTGTTGCCAGGTGCCTCCGAACCCCGCCTAGCGGAGCTTAACCCGCTAGGACTTTAGATTGGTCTTTCAAACTGCGTTACGCAGCCTGAGCAACCGGAGCATAGTTGTCGTTTGCAACTATTGCATAGCCCGATAACGGCGGAACAATACCGGGAAAAAACTCGTCCTTTACGCCCTCGTCGATCCTGGTTCGCCCCCGCCGAAACCCACCACGAGAGGGTGGACTTGGGTGGAGGCGCCGGGTACTGCCCCCGGGTCCGAATGGTTTATTGCGACGGTCATTTATTTCCATAGCCGGCGAACCGGCATCCCCAATATAGGGGGCAAGCTGGGAGAAAAACAGGGCCAATGGCGCTAAACGGGAGGGGAACGTGGCCCCGACTTTCGGTTTGCTATCGCCCAGTTGCGGTTTCGTCACGGATTCGACGATTCCAAAGATGTGCCGTTCACGTTCATGCATAAACAACGCGCAATTCGCCGCCACCCACCGCCCGCCCCGGGGCCGAAATGCGCGGTTCGTGACGTGATCGGCAATTCGCTCGCGTGTGTTGCAGCGCGTCAACCGGAAAAGTTGCGATCTCTGTGCCCTTTAAGGGGTTGATGGCGGCCTTGACCGCTCCGTTTACTTTCGGCGCTGGAGTGTTTTGGGTTTTGCTGGCGTTGTCTGAGGAAAGTCGCTAGGCAGTTTCCGGGACAAGTATCCAGGTTATCCAAGCAAACGGGAGAGAAGCCTCTCGTGGGGAGGAGGTATCCATGAACGCTACGCCGGGCCATGCGCCGGTCAAATCCATCATGCCGAAATGGGTTCGCAACCCGCAGGAATTCGTCGGCGGAATTGCCTTGATGGCGATCGCCGCGTTCGCGCTTTGGGCGTCGAGCGACCTGCAGGGAATGCGCGGATTTTCATTCGGCGCCGGCACCGCGCCGCGGATGTTTGCATTTCTGCTGTTTGGCCTGGGCGCTCTCATCGCCGTCGTCGGCGTCGTCACCGAAGGTCCCCATCTCGCGAAATACCATTGGCGGGGACCCTTTTTCGTTACGGTTGCGATCTTGACGTTTGCCTTCACGATCCGGCCGATGGGAATGATCTTTGCCGCTATGGCGAGCTTCCTGATCGCGGCATGCGGGACACCGGAAACGCGATGGACGGAAACGTTGATCGTTGCCGTCTGCCTGACGACGTTTTGCGCCCTGTTGTTTCCGTATGCGCTCGGCCTGCCTTTGCAGCTCCTGCCGACTTTCATGATCCGTTGAGGGCGCGATGGGAGATATCTTTACAAATCTTGGGCTCGGCTTCGGCGTCGTTTTCCAGTTCGTGCAGTGGACACCCGCCTTTCTTGGCGGAGCTTCCATTCCGATCCCGGTCAATATTCTGCTGTGTCTGATCGGCGCTCTGGTCGGTACGCTGGTCGGCGTGCTGCCGGGCATCGGCACCATCGCCACCGTCGCCATGCTGCTTCCGATCACGTTCGGCCTGCCGCCGGTGGGCGCGCTGATCATGCTGGCTGGCATCTATTACGGTGCGCAATATGGTGGCTCGACCACGTCGATCCTGGTCAATATTCCAGGTGAGGCCGGCTCGGTGGTCACCGCGCTCGATGGCTTCCAGATGGCGAAGAAAGGCCGCGCCGGCCCGGCGCTCGCGATCGCCGCGATCGGATCGTTCTTCGCCGGCTGCGTCGCGACCGTGCTGATTGCGCTGCTGGGTGCGCCGCTCACCAGGGTGGCGCTGGCGTTCGGACCTGCCGAATACTTCTCGCTGATGGTGCTCGGCCTGATCTTCGCGGTCGTGCTCGCGAAAGGCTCCGTGCTGAAGGCGATCGCGATGATCGTGCTCGGCCTGCTGCTTTCCATGGTCGGGTCCGACATCGAGACCGGTGCGTCCCGCATGGCCTTCAACATTCCCGAACTGGCTGACGGTCTTGGTTTTGCCACGCTGGCGATGGGACTGTTCGGCTTTGCTGAGATCATTCGCAATCTCGACGCCGGCGGCGAAACCGATCGCAAGCTGGTCCAGGAGAAGGTTTCGGGCCTGATGCCGACGGCGAAGGATCTCAAGGATTCGGCGCCCGCGGTGGGGCGCGGTACCGTCCTCGGATCGATCCTCGGCATTCTGCCAGGCGGCGGCGCCGTGATCGCATCGTTCGCGGCCTACACGCTCGAGAAGAAGATCGCGAAAGATCCCTCGAAGTTCGGTCATGGCGAGATCCGGGGCGTTGCAGCACCCGAGAGTGCCAACAATGCCGCGGCCCAGACCTCCTTCATCCCGCTACTCACGCTCGGCATTCCGCCGAACGCGGTGATGGCGCTGATGGTCGGCGCGATGACCATTCACGGCATCGTGCCAGGCCCCCAGGTGATGCAGAAGCAACCCGATCTGGTGTGGGGCATGATCGCTTCGATGTGGGTCGGCAACCTCATGCTGCTGATCATCAACCTTCCGCTGGTCGGGATATGGGTGCGGCTCCTGCGCGTGCCGTACCGCCTGATGTTTCCGTCCATCGTGGTCTTCTGCTCCATTGGCATCTACTCGGTGAACAACGCCCCGACCGACGTCATGCTTGCAGGTGCGTTCGGGTTGGTCGGCTACTGGCTGATCAAGCACGACTTCGAGCCGGCGCCCTTGCTGCTCGGCATGGTGCTTGGACCGCTGATGGAAGAGAACCTGCGTCGGGCGCTGTTGATCTCGCGCGGCGACTGGTCAGTCTTCGTGACGCGTCCGCTGTCGGCGGTGCTGATGGCGATTGCCGCAGCGTTGCTGATCCTTACGGTGCTTCCAACGCTGCGCAAGAAGCGTGACGAGGTGTTTGTCGAATCGGAGAACTGACCTGCGTCGGTGCGCCGCAGCCCGAAGTCTGGTCGACTTCGGGTTAATTTTCTATGCCATGGAAAATGCCGACCGGCGGGCTCGGCATTGTAACGGATTTCAGGAGATCAAAATGAATTGGTACGGTCGCTCGCTCGCGAGCGGTTTTCTGGCAGTGCTTGCCGGGCTGGTCTTGTCTTCGACGCAGGCGCTGGCACAAGCCTATCCGACGCGCAATATCACCATGATCGTGCCGTTCGCGGCGGGCGGACCGACGGATGTCATCGCGCGCATCGTCACCGGCCATATGGCGCAGACGCTCGGTCAAACCATCATCATCGAAAACGTGGTCGGCGCCGGCGGCACCACCGCCACCACCCGCGCCGCGCGGGCCGCCAATGACGGCTATACGCTGATCACGGGGCATATGGGCACGCATGCGGCTTCCGTGCCGCTTTATCCCAAGCTCGCCTATCACCCGGAAAAGGATTTTGAGCCGGTCGGCCTGCTCGCCGGTACGCCGATCCTGATCCTGGCGCGCAAGGATCTGCCGCCGAAGGACCTCAAGGAATTCACCGCCTACGTCAAGGCGAATGAGACCAAGGTCAACGCGGCGCATGCCGGCATCGGCTCGGTCTCGAACGTATCCTGCGAACTGTTGAACTCCGTGCTCGGCGTCAAGCCGATCGGCGTTCCCTTCAACGGCACCGGTCCTGCGATGAACGCGCTGGTGGCCGGGCAGGTCGATTACATGTGCGACCAGATCGTCAATGCCGTGCCGCAGATCAACGGCGGTACCATCAAGGCCTATGCCGTGGCGACGCCGGAGCGTAACCCGTCATTGCCGAATGTTCCCACCACCGCCGAGGCCGGCCTGCCGGCCTTCCAGGCCCAGGCATGGAACGCGATCTTCGCGCCCAAGGGAACGCCCCCGGATGTCGTTGCCAAGTTGAACGCCGCGGTGGTCAAGGCGCTCGACGACGAGAATGTACGCAAGCGCCTGCTCGAACTCGGCAGCGTCATACCGCCTGCCGCCGATCGCACGCCGACGGCGCTGGGAACGCTGGTGAAGAGCGAAATCGCGAAGTGGACACCGGTGGTCAAGCCGGTGAATTGATCCCTGTCAGACGGATAGGTGAGGGGCGGAACGCGGGTTCCGCCCCTTGTCGTTTGTTCGGGGAGCGATCATTTTTCCGGGTATAATTGATGTTGGACGCCGAATCGGCGTGTCGATCGGATGTCCCGGCCGCTAAATTCGCCGTTCCGAAGAGGCCTGAAGCACCAGCCATGAACCAGTACCACGACCTGCTCGAACGTATCCTTAGCGACGGCGCGGAGAAGCACGACCGCACCGGCACCGGTACGCTGTCGATCTTCGGTCATCAGATGCGGTTCAATCTCTCGGCCGGCTTTCCAATGCTGACCACCAAGCGGCTGCCGCTGAAGGCGATCGTGCATGAATTGCTCTGGTTCCTGGCCGGCGACACCAACATCAAATACCTCAGGGATAACGGCGTTTCGATCTGGGATGAATGGGCCGACGCCAACGGCGATCTCGGCCCGGTTTATGGATCGCAGTGGCGCTCATGGCCGGCGCCGGACGGGCGCAGCATCGACCAGATTTCCAACGTCATCGACATGATCAGGCGCAACCCGGATTCACGGCGGTTGATCGTGACCGCCTGGAACCCAGCCGACGTCGACAAGATGGCGCTGCCGCCTTGTCATTGCCTGTTCCAGTTCTACGTCGCGAACGGCAAATTGTCGTGCCAGCTCTATCAGCGCTCGGCCGACGTGTTCCTCGGCGTGCCCTTCAACATCGCTTCCTATTCGTTGCTGACGATAATGGTGGCGCAGGTGACGGGATTGAAGCCCGGCGATTTCGTGCATTCGCTCGGCGATGCGCATCTCTACTCCAACCACCTCGAGCAGGCCCGGCTGCAACTGACACGGCCGACGCGGCCGTTGCCGGTCATGAAGATCAATCCTGACGTGAACGATATCTTCGCCTACCGCTACGAGGATTTCGCGCTCGAAGGCTACGATCCGCACCCGCACATCAAGGCCGAAGTGGCTGTATGACGAGCGGTGTGAGCATCTGATGTCCCTGACGATCCGCCGCGCACGCCCGGGCGAAGCGGGACTTGTCCTGTCCTTCGTTCGCGAACTCGCCGAATACGAAAAACTGCTCCACGAAGTCGAAGCGACCGAAGCGGGCATCGATGCGGCGCTGTTCGGCGCCAATCCGCGATTGTTCTGCGAGATCGCCGAGTGGGGCGGCGAGCCGGCCGGCTTCGCGGTCTGGTTCGTCAATTTCTCGACCTTCAGCGGCCGCTCCGGCATCTATCTGGAAGATCTGTTCGTCCGCCCGGCGCTGCGCGGCAAGGGGATCGGCAAGGCGCTCCTGGTGCATCTCGCGAGGGAATGCGTAGCGAACGGCTGGTCGCGCTTGCAGTGGGCGGTCCTCGACTGGAATACGCCGTCGATTGAATTCTATAAGTCGCTCGGTGCGGTCTTGATGGACGAATGGACCGTGTGCCGGGTCGGCGGTCCGGCGCTCGCGGCGCTGGCGCAAGGGACGCGGTAATGGAAATCGTACTCATCGTCGCGGTCGCGGAGAACGGCGTGATCGGGGCAGGTGGCGCCATTCCCTGGCGGCTGAAATCCGACATGGCGCGCTTCAGGGCGCTGACGACGGGAAAGCCCGTGGTGATGGGCCGCAAGACCTTCGTCTCGATCGGCCGGCCGCTTCCCGGGCGGACCAATATCGTCGTCACCCGCGATGGCGGTTTTCGCGCCGATGGCGTGGTGGTTACCCATTCCTTCACCGATGCGAAGGCGATCGCCACCGGCGATGCGCTGCGACGTTTCGCCACTGAGATCGCCGTGATCGGCGGCGCCGAAATCTACGCGCAATGGATGGACAGCGCCGACCGCCTGGAGATTACCGAGGTTCATGACCGGCCCGACGGCGACACGCGTTTCCCGGCGGTCGATTTGGCCGTATGGCAAGAGGTCACTCGCGCGCGGAATCCGGCCGGTCCGGACGACAGCGCCGATTTCTCCTATGTGACATTTCGTCGGCGCCAACAGAGTTAACCTCGCTAACCAAGGTTTACATTGACAATTATGGCGTCAGGCATAGCTGCTTCGAGCAGGAAGCTTGCGTTGTAAGGGACCTAGCGGTCCCCTATAAAGCCGGGCGGATATGCGAGGCTCAAGGCCGACCGCCGAGCAGGCGGGCCCGTTCCCCGCGCAGAGGAGAGTTTATATGCCGTGGAAGAATCAAGGCGGGGGTCCGTGGGGCCAGGGTCCGAAGGGGCCGTGGGGTGGCGGTCCGCAATCGGCCGGGCCGAGGCCACCTGATCTGGAAGACCTTCTGCGACGCGGCCAGGACAAGCTGCAGCAGCTTCTGCCGGGCGGCCATTTCAGCGGCATGGGCATCGCGCTGGTGCTGGCCGGCGCGCTGGTGATCTGGGGGTTGTCCGGATTCTTCCGCGTGCAGTCGGAAGAGCTCGGCGTCGTGCTGCGCTTCGGCAAGCATGTGCGCACCGTGCAGCCCGGCCTGAACTATCATCTGCCCTATCCGATCGAGACGGTGCTGCTGCCGAAGGCGTTGCGCGTCTCCACCATCTCGATCGGCATGCAGCTGATCGAGGATCCGGCACGGCGCGGCCGCACCATGCGGGACGTGCCGGAAGAGAGCCTGATGCTGACCGGCGACGAAAACATCGTCGACGTCGACTTCGCGGTATTGTGGCGGATCAAGCCCGATGGCGTCGGTAACTTCCTCTTCAACATCCAGAACCCCGAAGGCACTGTGAAGGCGGTGGCCGAAAGCGCGATGCGCGAGGTGATCGGCCGCTCCTTCATCCAGCCGATCCTGACTGGCGCCCGCACCACGACGGAAGCGGGCGTGCAGGAACTGATGCAGAGGACGCTCGACTTTTACGGCGCGGGGGTTCTGATCACGCAGGTGCAGATGCAGAAGGTCGATCCGCCCGCGCAGGTCATCGACGCGTTCCGTGACGTGCAAGCCGCGCGTGCCGACTCCGAGCGCCTGCAGAACGAGGCGCAGACCTATGCCAACCGCATCATCCCCGAAGCGCGCGGCCGTGCCGCGCAGATCCTGCAGGTCGCGGAAGGTTACAGGGAGCAGGCGGTCGCCGAGGCCAAGGGCCAGAGCGCGCGCTTCGAGAAGGTTTACGACGAATACAGGAAGGCCCCCGACGTGACGCGGCAGCGAATCTATCTGGAGACGATGGAGCGAATCCTCGGCGGTTCCGAGAAGCTGGTCTATGACGGCGGCAATTCGGGTTCGGCTCAGAGCATCGTGCCGTATCTGCCGCTTAGCGAATTGACGCCGCGGCGTCCGCCGGCATCGCCCTCCACGAGCCAGCCGCAGCAGGGGGGCTCCCGATGAGATCCCCGGTTGCAGGCGTTACTGCCCTGATCCTGCTGCTCGTCGTCATCATTGTCGGCTACAGCTCGGTCTTTACGGTCGCTCAGACCGAACAGGTACTCGTGGTACGGCTCGGCGAGCCGGTGCGCGTCGTCACCGATCCCGGCCTGAACTTCAAGGCGCCGTTCATCGACACGGTGATTACGATCGACAAGCGAATCCTCGACCTGGAAAATCCGTCGCAGGAAGTGATCGCGTCGGATCAGAAGCGGCTGGTGGTCGACGCGTTCGCTCGCTATCGCATCAAGGACCCGCTGCGCTTCTATCAGAGCATCGGCACGATCCAGGCCGCCAACATCCAGCTTACGACGCTGTTGAACGCGGCGCTGCGCCGCGTTCTGGGTGAGGTCAACTTCATTACCGTGGTTCGCGATGAACGCGAGACGCTGATGACGCGGATCCGCGACCAGCTCGATCGGGAGGCTGATCAGTACGGCATCCAGGTGGCCGACGTCCGCATCCGCCGTGCCGATCTGCCGGAGCAGAACAGCCAGGCGGTCTATCAGCGGATGCAGACCGAACGGCAGCGCGAGGCCGCCGAGTTCCGCGCCCAGGGCGGCCAGAAGGCACAGGAGATCCGCTCCAAGGCCGATCGCGAGGCGACCGTGATCGTCGCCGAAGCCAATTCGACCGCCGAGCAGACGCGCGGCGTCGGCGACGCGGAACGGAACCGGCTGTTCGCTGAAGCCTATGGCCGGGATGCGGATTTCTTCGCCTTCTACCGTTCGATGTCGGCCTACGAGACCGGGCTGCGCAGCAACGACACCCGGTTCCTGCTGCGGCCGGATTCCGAGTTCTTCCGCTTTTTCGCCAATCCGTCGGGCCATCCGCCGGCGGCCGCTGCGGCGGCCGCAGCGCCGAAGCCTTAAACGGCCGGCCGCGGTACACAAGTTTCGGCGAAGCGGGGGCCGCTTCGCCGGCACAAAAACAAAAAGGCGCTTGAGTAGCGGGGGGATGCCATCCGATGAGGTCCATTGCGTTCGCCGACTTCCTCATCGGTGTGGGCATCCTCTTTGTGCTCGAAGGCCTGATGTTCGCAGCCAGCCCGGCCTGGATGCGCCGGGCGATGAAGAGCGCGCTGGTGACGCCGGACAATATTTTGCGGATCGTCGGCATCGTTTCGGCGGTCGTCGGCCTGCTTCTGATCTGGTTCGTGCGGCGGTAGGTTCCGGCCACCGTCATTTCCGGGGCACGCGAAGCGCGAACTACGGTGCGCAATTGCGCACCTGAGAATTTCGAGCTTCCACAATGCGCAATTTGCACATTGGGGGTCGCTTCGCGCCCCGGAATGACGGTAATCAACGGCCGCAACTATCTCTGGCGCCAACGAAATCGTGAGCCGCCGGCGACCCGTTTTTCGCCGGAATGTCCGGCGCAGATGCTTGCGCCCAGGACCCGTTCGGGCGCACTGTGGGCGCAAATTTGAGCCTTTGGAGACGAGCCGACATGACCGGTGCCAGACCCGCCTTGAAAAGCCGCCTGCGCCTGATGGGGATTGCGATCTCGTTCGGTGCCGTCAGCATGCTGGCTTCAGTGCCGGCCAGTGCGCGCGGGCCGGATGGTATCGCCGACATTGCCGAGAAGGTAATCGAGTCCGTCGTCAATATTTCGACCTCGCAGAGCGTGGAGGTCAAGGGCGGAAAGGATGCGATGCCGCAATTGCCGCCGGGCTCGCCGTTCGAGGAATTTTTTGACGACTTCTTCAAGAACCGGCGCGGCGGCCTGCCCAAGGGCGGCGACAAGAGCGGCGAAATGCACCCGCCGCGCAAGACCAATTCGCTCGGCTCCGGTTTCATCGTCGATGCCGCTGGCGTCGTCGTCACCAACAATCACGTCATCGCGGATGCCGACGAGATCAACTTGATCATGAACGACGGTACCAAGATCAAGGCCGAACTGGTCGGCGTCGACAAGAAGACCGACATTGCGGTCTTGAAGTTCAAGCCGGTGAAGCCGGTGACCGCGGTGAAGTTCGGCGATTCCGACAAGCTGCGGCTCGGCGAATGGGTGATTGCGATCGGCAATCCGTTCAGCCTCGGTGGCTCGGTCACGGCCGGTATCGTGTCGGCGCGCAACCGCGACATCAGCCAGGGGCCGTACGACAGCTACATTCAGACCGATGCCTCCATCAACCGCGGCAATTCCGGCGGTCCGCTGTTCAATCTCGAAGGCGAAGTGGTGGGCGTCAACACGCTGATCATCTCGCCGACCGGCGGTTCGATCGGCCTCGGCTTCGCGGTTCCGTCGAAGACGGTGGCCCGCGTGGTCGATCAGCTCCAGCAGTTCGGCGAATTGCGCCGTGGCTGGCTCGGCGTGCGGATCCAGCAGGTCACCGAGGAGATCGCTGAAAGCCTCAGCATCAAGCCTGCCCGCGGCGCGCTGGTTGCCGGCGTCGACGACAAGGGGCCGGCCAAGCCCGCCGGCATCGAGCCTGGCGATGTCGTCGTCAAGTTCGACGGCAAGGACGTCAAGGACCCGAAGGATCTTTCGCGCGTCGTCGCCGACACCGCGGTCGGCAAGGAAGTCGAGGTCGTCATCATCCGCAAGGGTAACGAGGAAACCCGCAAGGTCACGCTCGGCCGCCTCGAGGATACTGAAAAGGTGCAGCAGGCCGCCGCCAAGACCAAGGAAGATCCTGTCGAGAAGCCGGTGACGCAAAAGGCGCTCGGCCTCGATCTGGCCGCCCTGAGCAAGGACCTGCGTACGAAGTACAAGGTCAAGGAGAGCGTCAAAGGCGTGATCATCACCGGTGTCGACGGCTCCTCCGACGCCGCCGAAAAGCGGCTCTCCGCCGGCGACGTCATCGTCGAGGTGGCGCAGGAAGCGGTCGCGAGCGCTGCCGACATCAAGAAGCGCGTCGATCAGCTCAAGAAGGACGGCAAGAAATCGGTGCTGCTGCTGGTGTCGAATGGCGAGGGCGAATTGCGCTTTGTCGCGCTCAGCGTGCAGTAATTAACGACGGGATCATTGAAGGTCGTCCCAAACAACGCCGTCGTCCCTGCGAACGCAGGGACCCATAACCACCAGCGCGGATTGCATGTAAGGCAACTGGCCCCATCGCATCATGGACGGGCCGCGGCGTTTGGGTCCCTGCGTTCGCATGCGACGACGCCACTCGTTATCCCCCCACAAATTCCTCGCGCCGATACCCTTGCGCATATAGCAGCGCGGTGAGGTCGCCATAGTCGATCCGCGCAGCCGCGGCGGCGGCCACCGCGGGCTTGGCGTGATAGGCGACCCCGAGCCCCGCCGCCTGGATCATGCCGAGATCGTTGGCGCCGTCGCCGGTCACCAGCGTATCGATCTCGTCGAGGTCGAAGGATTCGCGCAGCTCGATCAGCGTCGCAAGCTTGGCGGCGCGGCCGAGGATGGGCTCGGCCACTTCGCCGGTGAATTTGCCGTCGAGAACCTCCAGCTCGTTGGCGCGGTTCTCCTGGAAGCCGATCCTGGCCGCGACCGCATGCGTGAACAGCGTGAAGCCGCCGGAGATCAGGCAGGTCCAGGCGCCGTTGGCGCGCATGGTGGCAACCAGTTCGCGGCCTCCCGGCGTCGGCGTGATGCGCTTTGCCAGGACTTCATCGACCACGCTGACCGGCAGGTCCTTCAGGAGCGCGACACGCTCGCGCAGCGCCGGCTCGAACTCGATCTCGCCGCGCATCGCGCGCTCGGTGATGCCTGCGACGTGGGCCTTCAGCCCGGCGAAGTCCGCCAGCTCGTCGATGCATTCCTGGCCGATCATGGTGGAGTCCATGTCGGCGAGAAAAAGCTTCTTGCGCCTGAACGCGGCAGGCTGCACGACAATGTCGATCGGCAGGTCGCCGCGCGCCCGTTGCAGGCGGGTTTCGATCGCCTTGATTCCGTCCGGGCTCTTGACCTGGCTGTCGAAGGGAATGTCGACTGCCACTTCGTCGAACAGCCATTGTGCCGTTCCCGGCGAGGGGAGAACAGCCAGCGCGCCGTCGACGATGGTGGAGTCGAGCGCAGGGTTGGCCGGATTGCAGATGAGGGTGGCGACCAGGGACATGCAGGCGTATCAGCTAGATTTGAGCAAGGCCGTGCTTATCGCAGGGCCGACCGCCAGCGGCAAGTCGGCCCTGGCGCTCGAATTGGCGCAAAGGACCGGCGGCGTCGTCATCAACACCGATTCCATGCAGGTCTATAGCGATCTCCGCATCATCACGGCGCGGCCGACGCCGGAGGAGGAGGCGCGGGTGCCGCACCGGCTCTATGGCCATGTCGACGCATCGGTCAATTTCTCGGCCGGAGCGTGGGTGGCGGACGCCGGAAAGGTGCTGGCGGAGGCGCGCGCGGAAGACCGGCTGCCGATCTTGGTCGGCGGCTCCGGCCTCTACTTCAAGGCGCTGACGCGCGGTCTCTCCGCGGTGCCGCCGATCCCGGCCGAGGTGCGCGAAGCCGTACGTGCCCGGCTGGAATGCGATGGCGTCGAGCCGTTGCACGCTGAATTGGCGCGGCGCGATCCCGTCTCCGCCGCGCGGTTGAAGCCGCGCGACCGCACCCGGATTGCCCGCGCGCTGGAAGTCGTGGAAGCTACAGGACGCACACTGCCGGACTGGCATCGCGAAGGCCTGCCGCCGCTGCTCCCTCGAGGCGAATTCACTGCACTGTTTCTCGCGCCCGACCGCGACCAGCTTTATGCGCGGATCGATGCGCGGTTCGACGCGATGCTGGCCGCGGGTGCGCTGGAGGAGGTCGCAGCGCTCGCCGCGCGAAAGCTCGATTCCCTGCTGCCGGCAATGAAGGCCCATGGCGTGCCGGCGCTGATGCGGCACCTCAGGGGTGAAATCACGCGCGAGGAGGCCGCCGAAATCGGCCGCGCCGATACCCGCCATTACGCCAAGCGGCAATTCACCTGGTTCCGGCATCAATTGCCGGAGTTCGAATGGGTGACGCCGGAGGCGGCGAGGAGGTGGGTCGTTTGAGTCATTCCGGGGCGCGAAGCGAACTGAAATGTGCAACTGCACATCTGAGAATCTCGAGATTCCCCGTTGCGCAATTGCGCACCTGAGGTCTGGTCCTTCGGACCATCCCGGAATGACCTCGGAGTAACAACGCCGCATAGCTGGAACCAAAAATTCCCCCTCGCCGAACGCCCGGAACACCGCTACACTGCCTAAATCGCGCCGAAAGCGTGCGTCCCTTGACTTCCGGGGGCCGAACGGTATAACCCGCGCAACCTTTGGGAAGTCCGAGCCGCAAAATGCGTAACATTATTACCAAACTCCTTATCGTCGTCGTACCCAGGCACACCGCCGGGGGTGGCTAGCGGCCATCCAAATTCAGGCGGTGTGCATGGGGCCTCTCGGGCCCTTTTTTATTTCCCAAAACAGACAACCGAAAGAAGCCGCGCAACAAGCGCATCCGGAGCAGACCATGACCGACCAGAGCCACGACCCCAATCAGATGACCGGCGCCGCGATGATCGTGCGCGCGCTCATCGATCACGGCGTCCAGCACATCTTCGGCTATCCCGGCGGCGCGGTGCTTCCGATCTATGACGAGATTTTCCAGCAGAGCGAGGTCGAGCACATCCTGGTGCGCCACGAGCAGGGCGCCGGCCATGCGGCCGAGGGCTATGCGCGTTCGACCGGCAAGCCGGGTGTGGTGCTGGTGACGTCGGGTCCCGGCGCCACCAACATGGTGACGCCGCTGACGGACGCGCTGATGGATTCGATTCCGCTGGTCTGTATCACCGGCCAGGTCCCCACGCACTTGATCGGCAACGACGCGTTCCAGGAATGCGACACCGTCGGCATCACCCGTCCGTGCACCAAGCACAACTGGCTGGTGCGCGACGTCAACGACCTGGCGAAAGTGCTGCACGAGGCGTTTTACGTGGCGACCACGGGCCGACCCGGCCCCGTGCTGGTCGACGTGCCCAAGGATGTGCAGTTCGCGACCGGCACCTACCATCCGCCGCGCAAGTCCGACGTCCATGTCTCCTACACGCCGCGGGTCAAAGGCGACGCCGCGCAGATCCGCAAGGCCGTCGCGCTGCTCGCGTCTGCCAAGCGTCCGGTGATCTATTCCGGCGGCGGCGTCATCAATTCCGGAATCGAAGCCTCGAAGCTGCTGCGTGAGCTGGTTGAGGTCACAGGCTTTCCGATCACCTCGACCCTGATGGGCCTCGGCGCTTACCCGGCCACGGGGAAGAACTGGCTCGGCATGCTCGGCATGCACGGCACCTACGAGGCCAACATGGCGATGCATGGTTGCGACGTCATGCTGTGCGTCGGCGCGCGCTTCGACGACCGCATCACCGGCCGCGTCGATGCGTTCTCGCCGGGCTCGAAGAAGATCCACATCGACATCGATCCGTCCTCGATCAACAAGAACATCCATGTCGACGTGCCGATCATCGGCGATGCCGGCAACGTGCTCGGCGATTTGCTGCAGGTGTTCAAGGCGGAAGCGAAGAAGCCCGACATCAAGAGCTGGTGGCAGGAGATTGCCACCTGGCGCGCGCGCAATTCGCTCGCCTACAAGAAGAGCAATGACGTGATCCTGCCGCAATACGCCATCGAACGATTGTTCGCGGCTACGCGCGGCCATGACACCTACATCACCACCGAAGTCGGCCAGCACCAGATGTGGGCCGCGCAGTTCTTCGGCTTCGAGGAGCCGCATCGCTGGATGACGTCGGGCGGTCTCGGCACCATGGGTTACGGCCTGCCGGCTGCGCTCGGCGTGCAGGTGGCGCATCCCGACAGCCTCGTGATCGACATTGCCGGCGATGCCTCGGTGCAGATGACGATGCAGGAGATGTCGACGGCGGTTCAGTATGAACTGCCGATCAAGATCTTCATCCTGAACAACCAGTACATGGGCATGGTGCGGCAGTGGCAGCAGCTCCTGCACGGCAACCGGCTGTCGCATTCCTACTCCGAGGCGCTGCCGGATTTCGTCAAGCTCGCCGACGCCTTCGGATGCGTCGGCCTGCAGGCGATCAAGCCCTCTGATCTCGACGGCGCGCTCAAGGAAATGATCAAGGTCAAGCGCCCGGTGCTGTTCGATTGCCGTGTCGCCGCACTGGAAAACTGCTTCCCGATGATTCCGTCCGGCAAGGCGCACAACGAAATGCTGCTGCCGGTGGAAGCCACCGACGAGGCCACCGCCGCGGCGTTTGCCGGCGGCAAGGCGCTGGTGTGAGGATGCGAGACAAGATTCGGTATGAGAACGCGAGACAAAAACTCCGCTGTCATCGCCCGGCTTGACCGGGCGATCCAGTACGCCGCGACGTCTCCATTACTCTCGGGCGCCTCTGGAATACTGGATCCCCGCCTTCGCGGGGATGACAACAACGAGGGAAGATCGACGGAAGACCAAAATGTTTGACCTCAGAGAACTCGAACGTGCGCACGAGATCGTGGGGCAGGCAGTGCCTCCGACGCCGGCGCATGCCTGGCCACTGCTTGCCGATCGGATGGGTACGCGCGTCATCGTCAAGCATGAGAACCACACGCCAATCGGCGCCTTCAAGGTGCGGGGTGGGCTGGTCTATCTGGAGCGGCTGAAGCGCGAACGGCCGAATACGCCCGGGATCATTTCCGCAACCCGCGGCAATCACGGCCAGAGCCTGGCGTTTGCGGCCAGTCGTCACGGCGTTCCAGCCGTGATCTATGTGCCGCGAGGCAATTCGGTCGAGAAGAACCGCGCCATGCGCGCGTTCGGCGCTGACCTCGTCGAACATGGCGAGGATTTTCAGGCGGCGGCCGAAGAAGCCCAGCGTCGCGCCCAGTTCGACGGTCTGCACATGGTGCCGTCGTTCCATCCCGACCTCGTGCTTGGCGTGGCGACCTACGCGCTCGAACTCCTGCGCGCGGCGCCCGACCTCGATGTGCTCTATGTGCCGATCGGGCAGGGCTCCGGGATCTGCGGCTGCATCATGGCGCGTGATCTCTTGGGGGCTAAGACGGAAATCGTCGGCGTGCAGTCAACCGAAGCGCCGTCTTACGCGCTGTCATTTGCGGCCGGCATGGTGGTGACGACGGAAACCAGCAACACGCTGGCCGACGGCATGGCAACCCGCGTTCCCGTTGCCGAGGCCCTCGCCGTCATCCGCAAAGGTGCCTCGCGCATCGTGCAGGTCACGGATGACGAGGTCGCCGCCGCCGTTCGCGCCTACTGGACCGACACGCACAACCTTGCCGAAGGTGCAGGCGCGGCCCCGCTCGCCGCGGCGCTGCAGGAAAAGAACAAGCTCGCAGGCAAGCGCGTCGGTTTGATCTTGAGCGGCGGCAATATCGATTTCGATCTGTTCCGCAAATGGGTCGGGACGGATGCTGCCGCCCCTGGTGAAAGGGCAATGGCGTAATGCCGCGAACACTAGCCAAGAATTTGCTGTCATCGTCCGGCTTGACCGGACGATCCAGTACGCCGCGGCCTTGCGATCAATCGCAGGCGCCGGCGATTACTGGATGCCCGCCTGCGCGGGCATGACAATAGAGAAGACAAGGGGACGACAATGAACCAGCCCGCATCCGCCTACTTCCTGGAAGATCGCCACGATCCCAACGAGACGCACACGCTTTCGGTGCTGGTGCAGAACGAGCCCGGCGTGCTCGCGCGCGTGATCGGCCTGTTTTCGGGGCGCGGTTACAACATCGACAGTCTCACCGTCTCCGAGACCGAGAGCCAGAAACATCTCTCGCGCATCACCATCGTCACGACGGGTACGCCGATGGTGATCGAGCAGATCAAGCACCAGCTCGATCGCATGATCCCGGTCTACCGCGTCGTCGACATGACGATCACCGGCCGTTCCATCGAGCGGGAGCTCGCCATGGTGAAAGTGCGTGGCCGTGGCGACAGCCGGGTCGAGGCGCTGCGGCTGGCGGATGCATTCCGTGCCCGCGTGATAGACGCCACGACCGAGAGTTTTGTGTTCGAGATCACAGGCAATTCATCCAAGATCAGTCAATTTATCGACCTGATGCGCCCGCTCGGCCTTGTCGAAGTGTCGCGCACCGGCGTTGCCGCGATCGGGCGTGGGCCTGAGGGGATGTGAACATGCTGGCGCGTGACTGGTATTACACTCAAAGGCGGCGGCTCGGGCTAGATTCCGCGGTCGCCTCGATCTACGACCGGCACGACGACAGCGACGAGCGGGCGCGTGCCGCGCTCACCATGCTCGGCGTACAGCGCGGCTGGCGCGTGGCCGACATCGGTTGCGGCAATGGCGTACTGGCCTGCGAGGCGGCGCTGATCGGGGCCGAGGTCGATGCCATCGACATTTCGCCGGCGATGCTGGCGCTCGCCGACATCTACGCGCGCGACCGAAAGGCGGCAATCCGTACCCAGCCGGCCGGTCTCTTGAGCTTCGCCTACCAGCCGAATTCCTATGATTTGATCGTCAGCGAATTCACTCTGCATCACCTGCCTGATTTCTGGAAGGCGGTGGCGCTGGCAAGGATCTATGCCGCGCTGAAGCCCGGCGCGAATTTCTATTTGCGCGACATCGTGTTCGTCAGCATGCCCGACGGCACCGAGCGCGATGTCGACCAATGGGCGGATTTCACCATCAAGAACCACGATTTCCAGCGCGAAGGCGTAGTCACCCACATGCGCGACGAATACTCGACCTTCGGTTGGGTGATCGAGCGCATGCTGACCGACATCGGCTTCACGCTGGAATCGGTCGACTATCACGCGCCGCTGCACGGTACCTATCTCCTGCGCAAACCAAAGCCGGATCAACAGAGCTAGAAAAAAATGAAACCGGCCGATGTCTGCATCGCCGCGCTGGTGGCGGTGATCTGGGGCCTTGCTTTCGTGGCCAGCCGGATCGCGCTCAACGAGTTTTCGCCGGAATTGATGACGACGCTGCGGTTTTCCATCGCAGCCTTGCCCTGCCTGTTCGTGGCGCGGCCGAAGGTTTCATGGTCGGTGCTGGTCTCGATCAGCTTCACGCTGTTTCTCGGCCAGTTTCTTGCCCAGGCGTTTGCCATTGCCCACGGCGTTCCCGTCGGTCTTTCCAGCGTGATCGTGCAGAGCCAGGCGCTGTTCACGATCGGCTTCGCCGCGCTTCTGTTCCGCGAGCGGCCGAGCCTGTGGCAGACAGTCGGCATTGCTATCGCCACCGCAGGCCTGCTGATGATCTGCGGCACCGTCGGCTACGATTTCAGCGTCAGCGCCTTCGCGATATTGATGATCTCCCCGCTCAGCTTCGCCGCCGGCAATCTGCTGCTGCGAAGTGCGCAGGGCGTGCCGATGTTCGATCTGTTCGCGTGGCTGTGTCTGGTCGCGGCAGTTCCGCTGTTTGCGCTGACGCTGGTCAGCAACGGTCCGCAGCCGACCTGGCATGCGCTGACCCATATGTCTCTGACCGGCTTGCTGTGCATGATTGGCCTCGGCGGCGTCTCCACCAGCATTGCCTACTGGCTGTGGGGCCGGCTGCTGCGGGATTACCCGGCGGCGCAGGTGGTGCCGTTCGCGCTTTTAGTGCCGTTCGTCGGTTCCGCGGCATCGAGCGTGGTGTTCGGCGAAACTTTTGGGCCGCTGCGGCTCGCCGGCATGATCACTGTGGTGGGGGGCATCGCCGTCATGCTGTTGTTCAAACCTACCAAGGCTTCAGAAGAACAAGTTCTGCCAAAGATCGCATGAGGCCCCCCGATGTCGCACTCGCTTTTGATCGCCTTCGTGATGTTCGCCACCGTGATGTTCTTCACGCCGGGGCCGAACAACATCATGCTGCTGTCGTCGGGGCTCACTTACGGCTTCCGCCCGACCATCCCGCACATCATGGGAATCACGGTCGGCTTTGCCTTCATGGTCGGCGCGGTGGGGCTGGGCCTTGGGACGATTTTCATTGCCTATCCGGTGCTGCAGACCATCCTGAAATATGCCGGTGTGGCCTACCTGATCTATCTGGCCTGGGCGATTGCGATGTCCGAGCCGCCGTCCGCGGATAAGGACAGCCGGGGCCGCCCGATGACGTTCTGGGGCGCGGCCATGTTCCAGTGGGTCAACGCCAAGGGCTGGGTCATGGTGATCGGCACGATCACTGCCTATGCGGCGATCGCCGCCTACCCCTGGAACATCGCGATCCAGGTGGGCCTCAGCCTGATTCTGGGCATCCTGTCCTGCACCGCCTGGGCCCTGTTCGGCACTGCGCTGCGACCGATCCTGACCTCCCGGCGCGCAGTGCGTGCCTTCAACATCGTCATGGCGGTACTGCTATTGGCCTCGCTCTATCCGGTCTTCATGGACGCATGATGCCGCACCGGGCCATGCATAAACGGGTTTCCCCTTCGAGGGAAAATGCTCTAGACAACGCCGGAAATTCGCGGGCGACCGGCGGTCCCACCTGTCCAAATGCCTGATTAACCGGCCCTTTTTGGCCATCGATTGAGGAAACGACCATGCGTGTTTATTACGATCGCGACGCCGACCTGAACCTGATCAAGGGCAAGAAGGTCGCCATCGTCGGCTACGGCAGCCAGGGCCATGCCCATGCGCTGAATTTGAAGGACTCCGGCGTCAAGGAAGTGGCGATTGCGCTCCGCAAGGGCTCGGCCTCGGCCAAGAAGGCGGAAACCGCCGGCTTCAAGGTGCTGGAAGTCGCCGAGGCCGCCAAATGGGCCGACCTCGTGATGATGCTGACCCCGGACGAACTGCAGGGCGACATCTACCGCGAGCACCTGCATGACAACATGAAGAAGGGCGCGGCGCTGGTGTTCGCGCATGGCCTCAACGTCCATTTCAACCTGCTCGATCCCCGCGCCGATCTCGACGTGCTGATGATCGCGCCGAAGGGCCCCGGCCATACCGTCCGCTCGGAATATCAGCGCGGCGGCGGCGTGCCCTGCCTGATCGCGATCGCCAAGGACGTTTCCGGCAATGCCCATGACCTCGGCCTCAGCTACGCCTCCGCGATCGGCGGCGGCCGGGCCGGCATCATCGAGACCACCTTCAAGGAAGAGTGCGAGACCGACCTGTTCGGCGAGCAGGTGGTGCTCTGCGGCGGCCTGGTCGAACTGATCAAGGGCGGCTACGAGACGCTGGTGGAAGCTGGCTACGCGCCCGAGATGGCCTATTTCGAGTGCCTGCACGAGGTGAAGCTGATCGTCGACCTGATCTATGAAGGCGGCATCGCCAACATGAACTACTCGATCTCCAACACCGCCGAATACGGCGAATACGTCACCGGCCCGCGCATCGTCACTGCGGAGACCAAGGCCGAGATGAAGCGCGTTCTCGCCGACATCCAGGGCGGCAAGTTCGCCCGCGACTGGATGCTGGAGAACAAGGTCAACCAGACCTCGTTCAAGGCGACCCGCGCCAAGCTCGCCCAGCATCCGATCGAGGAAGTCGGCGCCAAGCTCCGCGACATGATGCCGTGGATCAAGAAGGGCGCGTTGGTCGACAAGACCAAGAACTGAGGCGGGACGCTTCGATCAGCGTGGGCAAAGCGCAGCGTGCCCACCACTTACGTTGACTCCCGTGGAGAGATGGTGGGCACGGCGCAAAACGCCTTTGCCCACCCTAGGGTACCTACGGTACCACGACACCAAATCTTAAGCCTTGCTCGGCAATATCCGGCGTGATCGCAACAGCGGTCTCGCCGTTTCTTTGAAGGATTGATGGTTCAAGCACATTCTTCAACGCGTCGCCCGACGCGCGCCAGCCGAGCGGAAACGAAGAACTGACGCTTCATGCACATTCTTGGTGCGAAGCAATTCAACAATTGCGTTAGCGACGGAAAGATGAGCGTTTACCGAGTCGAAGACCGGTCGCTTAATGTGCATTCTCGTCCGTTAAACGAAACCCGCATTTCGCAATAACGGTGGAGCCAATATCGGCTTTCGCCATTCCGAACGTCTCATGTGCTGGATCAGCAAGCCGCACGTGGCCTTGCATCGCCTTGCAAAGCGGTCGGAACGCGCCGCAGTCTCCAGCCTGGCGTGGCTTTTATTTGGCGGGGAAGTCGACGCCGCGAAGCGTGACGATCGCCACTGCACAAGGCGTCTCCACGCCATCGGCCACGGAAGCCACGTCGACATGCGCCACGCCGATCGTGCTGCCGACCTGAATTGCGCGGGCGCGAGCGATCAGCGACTGGCCTTTCGCCGGCGCGAGGAAGCTGACTTGCAGGTTCACCGTTACCGCGAAGCGGCCCGATGGCATCGCCGTGCTCACCGCGCCGCCGCCGGCATGGTCCGCCAGCCCGGCGATGACCCCGCCATGGAAGAAGCCGTTGGCCTGGAGCAGACCGTCATTCTTCGCGAGCGACATCACCACACGGCCCGCTTCCGCGCTCTCGACCCTCGTGCCGACGGACCGGGTGTAGCCGGGGGCGGAGGTGACCCGTTCGACCAGGTCGCGGATCGCATCAGGCGTCATCGGCTGTTTTTGCATGGTGCGTGGCTCTCTCCCGGCTATTGACAGGGGCGCATGCTTGGACCGGGAAGAGGCTTAGGCAATCCCGATTGCTCCGATATCAAACCATAGATATTCTCTATGGATGGACTTCAAGCAGATCAGGTATTTCGTGGCGGTTGCCGAGGCGGGCAGCTTCAGCGCCGGCGCGCGCCGTGCCTTCGTCACGCAGCCGACGCTGTCGGCCGCGATCGCTTCCCTCGAAGCCGAGCTGGGATTCGCACTGCTGGAGCGTCATGCGCGTGGCGTCAGGCTCACGCCGCGCGGCGAGGAGGTGCTGGAGACTTCGCGGTCGATTCTGCGCCAGACCGAACGACTCAAGACGGCGTCCGGCGGCAAGCCGTCGGGCAGGCCGCTGCGGCTTGGAATTCTGCCGACGATTGCTCCGGCTTTCGTGGCCCAATGCATTGAGCGGCTGCGGGCGATCGAGCCGGCGCGGTCGTGGCGGAGCGAGGATGCACCGCTTCCCAAGTTGCGGCAGCGGCTTGCCAACGGCCGTTGCGACGTCATCCTCACCGCGCTGGGATCGGCCGCACGCGGCCACCGGCAGGTCGAGCTGGCGGCAGACCGGCAGGCGCTGGCCGTTTCCGCCCGCTCGTTCCCCCGCGGGCCGGTCTCTCCGGAGATATTGGCGGGCCAGCCCCTGATCGTGCGCGTGCACTGCGAGCAATTGCAGGCGGCGTCGCGGATTCTCGATGCGTGGAAGGTGCGGCCGAGAGTCGTCGCCCAGACGGACAGCGATGCGCGGGCGCTCGCGATGGTGGCGGCCGGCATCGGGTTCTGTCTGATGCCGGACAGTTTCGAACACCCCGAGGTGCGGATGCTTCGCCCCGAGGGGGTCGATCTGACCCGGCGGCTCGGCTTTGAATGGGTCAGAGGCAGCGCCGATGGCTGGCTGGATCGCGCGCTGGATGGTCTGTGATCTGATCTCATGCCGCGGGCGCGGACACCCGCCTAGAAGCGAGGTCTGCGGGCGATGCGCCTTAACCCAGGCCCAGCGCCGTGACCACGTCGCCGTTCAATTTGTCCGGATGATCGGTTCTTTCTCGATCCTGTTGTGCAACTGCCAGAAGCGCACGGTGCGCTGGGCCGTTTCCATCGATAGCTTCCGGTAGTCGCGCTCCGCGACCTCGAGCGTCTGCTCGCTGATCGGACGACCGGGCCGGTTGCGCAGGATCGACTCGACCGTCGGCCAGTTCAGCCGCGCCGAGCGGCAGGGAATCAGGATCAGGTCGGCGCGGGAGCCTTCCATCAGCCTGGCCGTCATCTCGACTGGCATGTCGTTGAGGACGGCGAGCGCGACCGTCACTTCGTCGAACTTGTTCGACTCCGCGAATTTGTACACCGCCGCGTCGTCGAGCTCGTTCAATCCCTTCATCAGCTTCACCAGTTCCTCGGCGACGCCGAAGCTGCGGCTCGGGGGCTGTGGCTCGCGAGCGATCTCGTTAAGGACCCGCTTGATCTCTTCCTGGACCGCGGCCGGCGCGATGGCCAGAAGCCGCGCGCGAACGGTCTCCTTGGCGCGTCGCAACAGGTCGCCCATGAACTTGGCCGGGAAATCGGCGCGAAGGCCGAGGATTTCGACCAGCTCCTCGTCGGCACCGGCGCGGGCGACGATGGTGGAATAACCCTGATCGGAAAACCTGGCGCCGGCATTGTTGGCGAGCTTGCGGATCACCTGGCCTTCGCCGCGGTCGACGATGACGTCGGTCACGGCCGCGGGCAGTTCGGCGCGGCCGGAAATGGCGAGCAGGTGATCCTGCCCCTTGCTGCTGGCGATTTCGACCAGCACGTCGGTGCCGAGCCGGCTGGAATGGGTCAGCACATTGCCGGCGACCTCGATCTCGTCGTCCCACGCGAGATGCTGGATGACCTCGAACGGGGCGTAGTCGAGCGGCGCCAGCCGCTTGGAAAGTTCGGCCTTCGCCCGCGTCTCGACGCGCGCGATCAGAAGGCAGAGCACGTCGTCGAAGACCTTGACCTGGTCGTCGCTGAGGCGTTCTCCGTCATGGAGGAAGAGATCGGTGACCTGCCGCAGGGTTTCCACCCGCTTCGCGGATGACCCGCCTCTGACGGCGTCTTCAAGTTCGGCAATGATCGAGTGCGCCGGCTGTTGCACCATTGTGGGCAGCCTGTCTGTTGTTGAAGGGTTGGCGCGCACAATGACAAGCCGGGCCTTACACTCACGTTAAAGGCGGAACCTCGGAGAATTACAGAACGGCTTGCATTTGAATCGGGCAATGCATCGGTCGCGGTCATTGCGGACATTCCAATGTCGAAACAGGCCATGCATTGCAAATTCCGCGTTCTGAATTGCTTTACCAATCGATCGGCACGTATGCCGGGATTTCATGCGATAAATCGCCGAGTCGAAGCGGATCGGCGATCTGTCGCCGCTTCCGGTATTCCGGTCCGGCTGCTATCCTCACCAAACCGTTCCCGGGAAAATTCGAATCGCAATCTGCCGAACAAGACGCCGTCAAGGCTGGCTGCATCCGCGGAGGAAGCTCACGAAGCCGGCGCTTAAGCATTCCTTCACGACGAACTTCATTAAACCTCTGACAAGGGCCTGGTTACCATGAGATCTGTTGTCATAACCGGCGCGTCCACCGGCATCGGCTGGGCCAGCGCGAAGCTCTTGCTCGACCGCGGCTTCCGGGTGTTCGGCAGCGTGCGCAGGCAGGCCGACGCCGACCGCCTCAGGGCTGAGTTCGGGGCGAACTTCACGCCGCTCATCTTCGATGTCACGGATGAAGCCGCGGTGCTGGCGGCGGCGCGCGAGGTTCGCGCCGAGCTCGACGGCGAAACGCTCGCCGGCCTCGTCAACAATGCTGGCATCGCGGTTGCAGGCCCCGTGCTCGAACTCGCGGCCGGCGAATTCCGCCGCCAGATGGAGGTCAATTTCATCGGGCCGATCATCGCGACCCAGGCATTCGGGCCGTTGCTCGGCTCCGATCCGGCCCTGAAGGGGCCGAAGGGGCGGATCGTGATGATCTCCTCGGTTGCCGGCAAGAACGGCAACCCGATGACCTCGGCCTATTCCGCCTCCAAGCACGCCATCGAGGGGCTGTCGGAGAGCCTGCGCCGCGAACTGATGCTGTTCGGGATCGACGTCATCATCGTCGCACCGGGCGCGGTCAAGACGCCGATCTGGAGCAAGGCTGAGGAGGTCGATATCTCCGCCTACAAGAACTCGCCGTATTTCCCGGCGCTCGAGAAAATCCGCGCCTTCATGCTACAGCTCGGCGCGAACGGATTGCCGCCCGAACAGATCGCCGAGAAGGTGTTCGAGGCGTTGACGCGACCCAATCCCAAGGTGCGCTACGTCATCGCGCCGGATCCGATGCAGCAGTTCATGGCGGCGGTGTTGCCCAAGCGCACCCTCGACCGGATCATCGCCAAGCGCCTCGGGCTGATGCCGCGGGGATGAGCAAAGGTACCGGCCACCAGTGACGACGGGAAAGAGCAGCGCCGAGCTGACGCAAATCGCCGACGCGGCGCTTCGCAGCCAACCGGGATGCGAAACGGCGTCCGTCCCCGCCGTGCGCGCGCTTCCCAACATCCGTGAAGGGCGGAACTGGGAAATCCCCAACGTCGTTCTCGGTGACAGCCTGATCAGCGACGTCGACCGCGCCGTGATGTCCGTGCACCGCCGGCTTGGGCGGAAATATCATCTGCTGGCCGGCGACTAGATTATCCTACCCGTGCCGGCGCCTGGGCTCGCGGTGCCATCGCGATCATCCGGAGCGCGAACACCGCCACTAATGGAATCAGGAACAGCGCGTAGGGCGGCATACCCGGGATTCGCTTGCCGAACGACACCATGAACTGGAACAGCAGATAGTAGCCGCCCGCGAGATGCAGCCGGCGCCAGGCGCGTGCGCCGATCGCAGCCGCAGTGCGGTCGAACGAGGTCGCAGTCATCGCGACGATGAAGGCATAGCCGATGCCGCCGAAGATGTAGGACGCGATCGAGGTCGCCGCCGCATAGCCCGCCGGATCCATCACGGCGAAGGCCAGGATGGCTACAGCGTGGATGGCGTGCGAGGCCGCGAAGCTGACGCCGAGATAGCGGCGGTTGCGGCGCAGCCATCGCGTCCACGCGTTCGGCCATAACAGCGCCAGGGCTGCGGCCGAGAAGGCGAGGCAGAACAACGCAAGCGAGGTCCGCGCGGTAAAGCGGATCACCATGCGCACGCCCTCGACCTCGAAGCCCCGCATGCCGGCGATCCAGATGCTCATGGCCAGCAGCGTCAGCGCGAGCAGGGCGAACAGCCGCCAGCCTTCGAACCATTTTTGCGTCGGCATGTATTTGCTCCCCTGGTTTGCGTGGCGGCTGCTAATGTAATCACCAGTTACATTTGCCGTGCAGATCAGGTCAATCCGTGTAATCAGTGCTTACATTCACGACCTGGTGATGGTAGGTGAAGGCATGCGTCCGTCAGCCAAGGCATCTGCCGCGAAATCTACCACCAAGCCCCGCCGCCGCGCCTCCCGGGCAACGGCGCCAAAATCCTACCACCACGGCGACCTCCGGCGTGTCCTGATCGAGGCCGCGCTGCAACTGGCCGGCGAGGGCGGGGCGGAGGCGGTGAGCGTCCGGGAGGCCGCCCGCCGGGCCGGCGTGTCGCCCGGGGCGCCGTTCCGGCATTTTCCCAGCCGCGACGCCCTGATCCAGGCGGTGGCGGAGGAGGCGCAGCGTCGGTTCCGTGCCGAGATCGAGGCGGCTCTTGCGACGGCGCCGGGCGATGATCCGCTCGGCCGCTTTCGCTGCCTCGGGCTCGCGTACCTGCGCTGGGCGATGCGCAACCCGACCCATTTCGAAATCATTTCCAGCCGTCGCTTGTTCGACCACGACCGGGCGGTCGCCGTCTCCGGCGACAATGCCGAGCTGATCGCGCTGACCGAGCAAACGCTGGCCGAAGCCTTTGCGGCGGGCCAGCTCCGCAGCGCCGACCTCAAGCAGGTTCAGATCGCCGGCCGGGCGCTGGTCTATGGTTTTGCCCGGATGAATATCGACGGCCATTTTCCACGCTGGGGCGTGGCCGGCCCCGAGGCCGAGCGGACCGCCGAGGCGGTGCTGGATCTTTTCATCGAGGGGATTGCGAAATCTTGACACGTCATTCCGGGGCGCGTCGAAGACACGAACCCGGAATCTCGAGATTCTCCGATGTGCAATTGCGCATCGTAGTTCGCTTCGCGCCCCGGAATGACACCCCGTAATTGCCGAAGAGGCAAATTCATTGCCTGTTCATGACGATTCCACTACGTTTTTGTGACACGACACAGGTTCCGGATGGGTCGTGCGTCTCCTGGTCGTCGCCAGCCAAGGCTTTGTATTGCGCCGGGTCATGTTGCGTTCCTCCCATGGCGCCCGCGCCAAATCCAGGGCCCTCCGCCGCCACCCTTGTCGCCGGCCTTGCCGCCATCGGCCTCTGGCGGCTTTCGGCCGTCGCTGCACCGCACATGGCGGCGCTGGCGATTCTGCTGCACACCGAAAGCGATTTCGGCGGCCGCATGGCTTTTGCCCTGGCGTGGGGAATCCTGAACTTCCTGTTTATTGCGCTGCTGCGGCGTCCGGCTCTGTCGGGCGCGCTGTCGCTCACGCTGGTCGTGCTCCTGGTGCTGCTGTCGCGGCTCAAGCACGACGTCGCGCAGATGACCGCGAACTTCGTCGACCTGATGGTGATCGACCGCGACACCGCGGCCTATTTGTTTACGATCTTTCCGAACCTGCGCTGGAGCGTGGTCGGCGCATCCCTCGTCATCCTGCCGCTGATGTATGCGCTGTGGTGGCTCGATCCGTTCCGCATTCGCCGCCTGCCGGCCACTGCCGGCCTGCTGGCCTGTCTCGCAAGCCTGACCGGTTATTCCGTCGTCTGGCCCGATGAAGCCTGGCGCGGCTATTACGACGACGGCTATCTCTCCAAATTCGCCCGCTCGGGCGTGACGGCGGTTTCGGACTTCGTCAATTACGGTTTCATGGAATCGGAAGCCGTGACCGCCGAGCGGCTGAAGGTGCCGCTGGTCGATTCCTGTCATGTGGCCGGCCGCCGCCCGCACATCATCATGATCCATGACGAGTCGAGCTTCGACATCCGCCAGGCCGCCGGCGTCAAGGTGCCGCCGGGCTATGGCAGCCATTTCAAATCCTTTGACGGCCGCGAGCGCAAGTTCATGGCCGAGAGCAGCGGCGGCGCAAGCTGGATGGCCGAGTACAACGTGCTCGCCGGCCTGTCGTCGCGGTCGTTCGGCCGCTTCTCCTATTTCGTCACCCGCATCGCGTCTGGCCGGGTCGAGCGCGGATTGCCGCTGGCGCTGCGCCGTTGCGGCTACAACACCATCTCGCTCTATCCGGCCTATGGCGCCTTCATGAGCGCGCGCGGCTTCCAGACCTCCACGGGCATCCAGCACTTCTATGACGCGCGCGCTCTCGGCGCCAAGGGCATCGAGCCCGACAGCTTCTTCTACGACAAGGCGCTGAATCTGATCGCCGAACAGCCGGCCAAGACGCCGCTGTTCGCCTTCGTCTATCTCGCCGCCAACCACTTCCCCTGGGAAACCAAATTCCGCCCCGACCTGCTGCCGTCCTGGCGCCAATTGGGCAACGAGCCCGTGGTCGACGAATATCTGCGCCGTCAGGCGATGAGCGCCGGCCATTATGCGGCGTTCGTGGCCAGCCTGAAAAAGAAGTTCCCCGCGCAGCCGTTCCTGATCGTTCGTTACGGCGACCACCAGCCGGAGTTCTCGTCGAACCTGCTGGACCCCGGTCTGGATGAAGCCAAGCTCGCCCGCAAGTTCGACACCTACGACCCGCGCTACTTCACCACTTACTATGCGATCGACGCCATCAATTTCGAGCCGGTGAAGAGTTCCGCGGTCATGGATACGATCGACGCGCCGTACCTGCCGCTGGTGATCCAGGAGGCCGCCGGCATTCCGCTCGACCCCTCGTTCGAGGAGCAAAAGAACATCATGCTCCGCTGCAAGGGTGTATTCTACGCCTGCAAGGACGGCGCGGAAGCCCGCCGGTTCAACCGGTTGTTGATCGAGGCAGGATTCATCAAGGGCCTTTAGGGACGAGACATGTCAGCCGTTGCTGAGCCCGGAAGGAGCAAAGACATCCGCGCAGGATCGCGCGGCGCCCGGTTCTTTGCTCTGGCCGGCGTGATCGTGGCGGTTCACCTGGCGGCCCTGGCGGTGCTGCTGACGAGCGAGTATGGGCCGTTTGCGATCACGCTGTCCTTGCTGGCATGGGTGTTCGTCAATTGCCTCCTGCTGCTGGTGCTGCCGCGGCCCGGCGTCTGCGCGGCGATTGCGCTCGCCCTCATCGTGTTGCTGATCGCGCTGTCGCGTTTCAAATTCGGCATCCTGCAGCTCTCGCTGACGTTCCTCGATTTCCTGATCATCGACCGTGATACGTTTTCGTTTCTGCTCTCGGTGTTTCCGCGATTGCAGACGCAGTTGATCGTGACGGGGATCGTCGCGGTTCCGTTGTTATGGCTGATCTGGCGTTTCGATCCGTTCCGGGTGCGGCGCCGCCTGGCGTTGATCGGTCTGGCCGCGAGCATTGCATCGATATCGGCGATGTCGGTCGCATGGCCCGAGCAGCCGTGGGAGCCGTTCCAGGGCATCAACCATATTTCCAATCTCGCGCGCTCGGGCGTGGTGGCGGTGTCGCGGCTGGCATCGACCGGATGGATCGACGCCGATCCGCCGGCAAACGCCCCGCTTCGCCTGGCACGGGAAGCGCGCGCCGCCGGCCTTTCGGCGCTGCCGCCTGACGCTGCCTGCGATGCCAACGCAAAGCGGCCGCACATCATCATGCTGCTCGACGAGTCGAGCTTCGACGTCACGTCCGCGCCCGGCATCAAGGTGCCGGCTGGGTACACCGACTACTTCAAGTCCATCGACGGCAAGCAGCGCACCATGATGGCGGAGGCGACCGGCGGTCCGACCTGGTACACCGAGTTCAACGTGCTGACGGGCCTGTCGGCGCGGTCGTTCGGCGATCTCAAGTTCTACGTGACGAGGATAACCGCGGGCCGCGTGACGCGTGGACTGCCACAGGCGCTGCAAAGCTGCGGGTACAAGACCTTCTCGCTCTATCCGACCTATGGCAACTTCCTTGGCGCGCGCTCCTTCCAGAAGGGAGCCGGCGTCGGCCATTTCGTCGACATGGCGGATATGGGCGTGAACCAGGACATGCAGCCCGACAAGTTCTATTTCGATCAGGCGCTAAAGGTATTTGCGCGCGAGCAGCCTCAGCAGGCGCCGGTCTTCATGTTCGTCTACCTGACGGCCAACCATTTTCCCTGGACCGACGTCTACCGGCCCGATCTGACCCCTCCGGGCTGGACGCCGCCGGGCAACACGGCGGAGGTCGATGAATACATTCGCCGCCAGACCATGACGGCCAACGACTATCGCGAATTCACCGAACGGCTGAAGCGCGACTATCCCGACGAGTCGTTCCTGGTGCTGCGTTTCGGCGATCACCAGCCGGCGATCTCGCAAAAGATGCTGGAGCCAGGGATCGATCAGGCGACGCTGGCGAAACGAGTGATGGCCGCCGATCCTCGCTACTTTTCCACCTACTATGCCATCGACGGCATCAATTACTCACCCTCCAGCCTGTCGTCGGCGCTCGAAACGCTCGATGCGGCGTACATCCCCCTCGTGCTGCAGGAAGCCGCCGGCATCCCGCTGGATCCCTCGTTTGCCGAGCAGAAGCGCATCATGCTCCGCTGCAAGGGAGCGTTCTACGATTGCAGAAAGGGCGCGGAGGCGCGCCGGTTCAACCGCCTGCTGATCGACGCCGGAATGATCAAGGGGCTTTGATGTCGTTCCATTAGCGAGATCTCGTAGGGTGGGCAAAGCGCAGCGTGCCCACCATCTATTCGCCGAAGGAGCCCTTGATGTCGCGCAAATCGCCACCGCTCGGCCGCTGCGCGAGGACAACGGTGAAAAAGAAAATACTGCCCTTGGCACGAATGTATCGCGGCATGCCGTATCATAGTGCAACCTTACATAGTCTGAAAGGAGGGTGGGCACGCTTCGCTTTGCCCACCCTACGAGAGCTCGCAATAACGACGGAGAGGTCGTCCTACTTCTTCCCCACCTTCTCCCACAGCCAGCGCGCCACCGCGTCCGGCGAGCTCGCCGCGTCATTGCTGGCCGCGCGCAAATTCGCCTCGCGCATCGTGGCTATATCGATGCTGCCGAGCAGTGGCGCCAGCGCCTTGCGCAAGGCCTCGTCATTGGCTCGCTTCGGCGCCAACAGCACGATCGCATCGTAGGGCGGAATTGCACGCCTGGGATCGCCGAGCGCCACCAGGTCGTATTTCGCGATCAGCCCGTCGCTGGTGTAGCCGGCGATCACATCCACTTCGCCGGAGGCGACCGCCGCATACATGAAGTCGGGCTGCATCTGCCGCTGCCCCCGGAACGACAGGCCGTAGGCGCGCCGCAACGCCGCCCATTCGGGCCGCGAGAAGAACTCGTAGTCGCCGGCGATCGACATGTTGGCGGCGCGCGAGGCGAGGTCGGCGACGGTGCGGATGCCCAACTGCTCGGCGCGCTTGCGCGGCATCACCAGCGCATAGGCGTTCTCGAAGCCGAGCTCGCCTGATAGTGTGATGTTCTGCTTCGCCAGCATCGTCTTCAGTTCGGCCAATAGCTCCTGCCGCGGCCTGATGTCGGTGCGGTGAAACTGGTTGGCCCACAGCGTGCCGGAATAGTCGATGTAGACGTCGATATCGTTCGAAGCGAGCGCCTCGAAGATCACGTTGGAGCCGAGGCCTTCGCGCGTGGTCGCCGAAAGGCCGGCGGTCTTCAGTCGCTGCGCCATCAAGGCCGACAGCACATATTGCTCGGTGAAGGTCTTGGCGCCGATGACGTAATTCGTCTGCGCGCGCATCATCGTCGGTACCAGCGTTGCAACGACCAGCGCCGCGATGCCGGCGCCGCCAAGCGCCGCACGCAGGCGGCTGCGGTGACGCAAGCCGTTTTCGATCAGCGCCAGTAGCTGATCGACCGCGAGTGCCAGCACCGCGGCGGCCAGGCAGCCGAACAGCACGAACACCCAGTTCTGGGTCTGCAACCCGGCAAAGATGTAATTGCCGAGGCTGGTCTGGCCGATCGGCGTCGACAGCGTCGCGGTGCCGATCACCCAGACGGCCGAAGTGCGGATGCCTGCCATCATGACGGGCAGCGCCAGCGGCAACTCCACCGTGAACAGCGATTGCCGCGGCGTCATGCCGACGCCCTGCGCCGCTTCCAGGATCGCGGCGTCGACGCCCTGCAGCCCGGTGATGGTGTTGCGCAGCACCGGCAGCATCGAATAGAGCGCCAGCGCCAGCACCGCGGGCAAAAATCCGAACGCGGAAAAACTGACGCCGAACCACGACAGCGACAACGCCGCGAGCGCTAAGAGAAGCGGATAGAACAGGGCGAGCAGCGCCAGCCCCGGCACCGTCTGCACGACGCTGGCAAGCCCGAGCAGCACCCCGCGCAGCACCGGCTGGCGGCGCGAGATGATCGCAAGCGGCAGGCTGACGAGTAAGCCAAGCGCCAGCGCGGCGACGCTGACGCGGACGTGATTGCCGAGATAGTCGGGCAAGTGGCCCAGCGCCTCGCCCCAGCGTGGATCGGCGAAGAGGCTCATGCCGCACCTTCGCGAGGCAGCAACGCGCCCAGCCGCTCGGCCTGCCGGCGCGGCGTGCGCAGGAGTTCGCCGACGTAAACGTCGCCGCTTTCGGAAAGCTCGGCCGGCGTGCCCTGCGCCAGCACTCTTCCGCCGCGCATCACGGCGATGCGGTCGGCGAGCAGGATCGCTTCGCTCATGTCATGGGTGATCATGACCGTGGTCAGGCCGAGTTTACTGTGCAGTTCGCGAAAATCGTCGCCGAGCGCGTCGCGGGTTAAGGGATCGAGCGCGCCGAACGGCTCGTCCATCAGCATGATGCGCGGCCGCGCGGCGAGCGCCCGCGCCACGCCGACGCGCTGGCGCTCGCCGCCGGAGAGTTCATGCGGCAGGCGGTCCCGGTATGGCGCGCGGTCGAGCCGCACCAGGTCGAGCAGCTCGTCCACGCGTGCCGAAATCTCCGCAATCGGCGTGCCAAGCAGCTTCGGCGTTATGCCGACATTGCCGGCGACGGTCAGATGCGGAAACAGCCCGCCGCTCTGAAAGACATAGCCGATCCGCCGCCGCAGCAGGATCGGGTCGACGTTGCGCACGTCTTCGCCTTCGACCGTGATGCTGCCGCTATCGGCCTCGATCAGCCGGTTGGCGAGCCGCAACAGCGTGGTCTTGCCCGAACCCGAGCCGCCGACGATCGCAAGGAGCTCGCCCTCGGCGACATCGAGCGAGACGTCGTCGACGGCGATGATGCGGCCGCCGTCAAACGTCTTGCTGACATGGCTGTAGGCGATCAGGGGAGGGCTCATGCAGTCTCGAATCCTTCACCCTCCCCTGGAGGGGGAGGGTCGACGCGACCGAAGGGAGCGGCGGGGTGGGCTGACGGTCTCTCCACTCGAACAGTGCCCGAGTTGAGAGATCACCCCGCCCCGTCTCGCATGTCGCGGCGCTCCATGCGAGCCGACCCTCCCCTTCGAGGGGAGGGTAGAGATCAACTACCATGTCACGGCGCCGCGTTGAACTTGTCTGTCGTAACCGCTAAGGCATCCCTCCAAACGTTTGGGGAGAAACATGGCGGATACGGCACAGCCGACGGCAATCGCGCTTGAAGACGCGACGGTGGCATTTCGCGTGGCCGGGGATCGCGTCTATACGGCGGTGGAACAGGCCAGCCTCTCGGTGGCCCACGGCGAATTCGTCGCCATTGTCGGGCCGACGGGATGCGGAAAATCGACGCTGCTCAATGTCGCTGCAGGGTTGCTGAAGCCGGCGTCGGGATCGGTCAATATCTTCGACCAGCCGCTTGCCGGGCTGAATCGCGATGCCGGCTATCTCTTTCAGGCCGATGCGCTGTTTCCATGGAAGACCGCGCTCGACAATGTCGCCATTGGACTCGAGATCAAGGGCGCGCCGCGCGAACAGGCGCTGCAGCGCGCGCAGGGCTGGCTCAAATCCGTGGGGTTGGGTGCTTTCGGCAACCGCTATCCGCACATGCTGTCCGGCGGACAGCGCAAGCGCGTCGGCCTGGCGCAGGTTTTGATTCGCGATCCAAAAATATTGCTGATGGACGAGCCGTTCGGCCCGCTTGACGCCCAGACCCGGCAGATCATGGGCAACCTGCTGCTCGAATTGTGGAATGCCGACCGCAAGGCGGTGCTGTTCGTGACCCACGATCTCGAAGAGGCGATCGCGCTGGCCGACCGCGTCGTGATCATGTCGGCAGGGCCTAGCGCGCGCATCATCGGTGACTGGCGCGTAAAGCTGCCGCGTCCGCGCGATATTTCGGAAGTCCGCATGGAAAAGGACTTTCACGAACTGCACCGGGAGATCTGGGGCGTGCTGAAGGACGAAGTGATGAAGGGTTACGTGCAATCCACCCAAGCGGCAGGAGTTGGCTGATGTCCCGTTCGACGCTGCTCCTATTGCAATTGCTGGTCGCCGTCGTCGCGCTGGCGGTATGGCAGTTCCTCACCACCGTGCCGGTGTTCGGAAAAGTCCTGCTGCCGCCGTTTTTCTTTTCCAACCCTATCGATGTCGGCAGCCAGATTGTCAAATGGTTCTCGAGCGGCGTGATCTGGAAACACCTTATCATTACGCTGTGGGAATCCATCCTCGCCTTCGTGATCGGCTCGGTCGCCGGCGTCCTCGTCGGCTTCTGGTTCGCACGCCAGCCGCGCGTCGCCGCGGTGTTCGATCCCTACGTGAAAATGATCAACGCGCTGCCGCGCGTGGTGCTGGCGCCGATCTTCACGCTGTGGCTGGGGCTCGGCATCTGGTCCAAGGTCGCGCTCGGCGTCACGCTGGTGTTCTTCATCGTGTTCTTCAACGTCTATCAGGGCGTCAAGGAAGTCTCCAACACCGTGCTCGACAACGGCCGCATGCTCGGCATGAACGAGCGGCAATTAATGCGGCACGTCTATTGGCCCTCGGCGCTGTCCTGGATGTTCTCCTCGCTGCACACGTCCGTGGGCTTTGCTGTGGTCGGCGCCGTGGTCGGCGAATATCTGGGTTCTGCCGCCGGGCTCGGCTACCTGATCCAGCAGGCCGAAGGCGTGTTCGACGTCGCCGGCGTGTTCGCCGGCATGTTCGTGCTGTCGGCTTTCGTCATTTTGATCGACATGGGCGTAACGCTGGTCGAGCGCCGGCTGCTGGTGTGGCGTCCGGTAGCGGCGGAGGGGCGAGGGTAGGTCTTCGTTCCAAAACCCGTAGGGAGGACAAAGCCAATGGGGCGCGCGAATGCGCGCCCCGATGACAGGCTCAGCGTGCCCACCATTAGGATCGCGATGCGGGATGGATGGTGGGCACGGCGCGACGCGCCTTTGTCCACCGGTCTGGCGGCCGGCGGACGAAGGCCACACTAGATGGCGACATCGGATGCCAGCTTAAACTGCGGCGCAAGTTTCACGTCAGCGGTAATCGAGTTGGAAATGAAGCAGTTTTCCTTTACCTCGGCCATGATTGTTCGGGCGGCCGCGATATCAGCCTGGCTTTTCAAGACCAGGGTTGGCTGAACGCTGACTTCAACAATCCGATATTTGCCGTCGACGTTCGCCAGCAAGCCTTCCGCTGAGCTTTCATAGGCCACAAACTCCAGCCTCCTACTTTGGGCGAACGATACAAACGTCAGCATCATGCAAGCATTCAGCGCGGCGACCAGCATTTCTTCGGGAGCCCAGACGCCCAGGTCTCCCTTGAATTCAGGAGGACTGCCGATCTCGATGTCGGGCTTGTCGGGTGCGGATGTTCGGCCGCGGCGAGCGGTGTCCCAGACCAGGTTATTGCTGTACCGAAATGACTTGTATGTTTTCCCTGTTGCCATGTAATCCTCCAGTGTACTGGAACCGTAGGTGGGCAAAGCGAAGCGTGCCCACCATCTACACCCCACGATTACGCTGCATGGCGGGCACGGCACTGCGTGCCTTTGCCTACCCTACGAATTTGCGTCATTGCCTCGTCGTCATTGCGAGCGAAGCGAAGCAATCCATCGTGCCGCACGCGGAGACATGGATTGCTTCGTCGCTGTCGCTCCTCGTAATGACGTGACGGGAGCCGGCACTCTCAATTCAGCATTGTCATATCATCAGGGGCAGCCTTCTCAACTCCCGCGCACTGCTCTATCTTGCCGCCAACGAATGGAGGAACCCATGAAGAAACTGTTCGGCCGGCTGGCCGCTTCGCTGCTGGCGCTCACACTGACCTCGGGAATTGCCGCAGCGCAAAGCAAGGTCACGGTGGCGGTCGGCGGCGGCGCCTGCCTGTGCTATCTGCCGACCGTGCTGGCAAAACAGCTCGGCGAATATGAAAAAGCCGGCGTGGCCGTCGAGCTGGTCGACCTCAAGGGCGGTTCGGACGCGCTGAAAGCCGTGCTCGGCGGCAGCGCCGACGTGGTGTCGGGCTATTTCGATCATTGCGTCAACCTGGCCGCCAAGAAGCAGGAATTGCAGTCCTTCGTGATCTATGACCGCTACCCGGGCCTGGTGCTGGTGGTATCACCCGCGCGCACCAATGAGATCAAGTCGATCAAGGATCTGGCCGGCAAGAAGGTCGGCGTCAGCGCGCCCGGCTCCTCGACCGACTTCTTCCTGAAATACCTGTTGAAGAAGAACGGCCTCGATCCGACCAGCGCCGCGGTGATCGGTGTCGGCCTCGGCGCCACCGCGGTGGCGGCGATGCAGCAGGGCCAGATCGATGCCGCCGTGATGCTCGATCCCTCTGTCACCGTTTTGCAGGGCAGCTATCCGGATTTGAAGATACTGGCCGACACCCGCACGCAAAAGGACACGCTGGCAGTGTTCGGCGGCGAGTATCCGGGTGGCGCGCTCTACACCACGACGGCCTGGATCAAGTCGCACGAGAAGGAAGTGCAGGCACTTACCAACGCGATCGTCAACACGCTCAACTGGATCCATTCGCATTCGCCGGAAGAGATCATGGCGAAGATGCCGGAGGGAATGGTCGGCAAGGACAAGGCGCTTTATCTGGCCGCGCTGAAGAACACGATCCCGATGTACTCGCAAACCGGCTTGATGGATCCGAAGGGCGCCGACGCGGTGCTCGCGGTGTTCAGCGAGGGCTCGCCGGAGATCGCCAAGGCCAATATCGACGTGACCAAGACGTACACCAACAAATATGTCGAGCAGGCCAAGAAGACCACGGGTGCCAATCCGAAGTGAAGAAGGAATAGGATCGGCGTGAAATCGAGCGACGTGAAGCGATGAGTGGCACGAGGCCTCCGGCCATTCATCGCGTCAGCACGCTCGATCTTGTGGTCGAAGCGTGGGCGTGGCCGTTCGCGGAGGCGCGGCGCGCGGCGATCGATGCACATTTTGCCGAAAAGCAGCGCGAAAGGCCGCAACTGTGGAATGGCCGTGTGCTGCTCGGGCGCAAGCCGGTGTTCTCCGGCGATCGCTTCAGCGCCGGCTATTTCGAAACCGATTTCGCCAGTTTTCTGGCGTGGCGCGACTGGGGTTTTCCCGACGCGAGCGTGTTCAACGGTTTCGGCATGGGCGCGCTGCTCTGCGCCGACGGCGCCTTCGTGCTCGGCGAAATGGGCCAGCACACGGCCAACGCGGGACGCATCTATTTTCCGTCAGGCACGCCCGATCTCGACGACATCAGGGACGGCGCGGTCGATATTTCCGGCAGCGTGACGCGCGAGGTCGAGGAAGAGACCGGCCTTGCCCCGGGCGAATACCAGAGCGAGCCGCATTGGCACTGCGTCTACACCGGGCCCGCGCTCGCGATGATCCGCATCCTGCGCGTCGACATGGCAGGCGAAGTGCTGCGCGAGCGGATCGAGCGCAATCTGGCCTCGCAGCATCAGCCGGAACTGTCGGCCATTCACCTCGTGCGCAGCGCGCGCGATCTCAGTTCGGCAATGCCGCGTTTTGTCACGGCATTCATCGAGGCGCAGCTCGCTTCCAAGCCTTGACCAAGTAATGCGCTTGACATCTGGTCGCGCTATCAATGTGATAGGCGCCAACCAGAACAAGAAAAGTCGCAGTGCACAAAAAATAATCCAGGGAGGATTCCATGCCGGGGCGCAAAGCTGCACGCCTTCTCGTCGGGCTGTCTGCCGCAATCGCGGTGCTGGGGATGGCGGAGACCGCCGAAGCCCAGGAAAAGAAAATCAAGATCGGCGTCATCTACGACCTGACCGGCCCGCTCGCCGGCGGCGGCTCGGAGCTGCAATATATCGGCGCCAAGATCATGCTCGACCAGTACGCCAAGACCGGCGTCGAGGGTTACAAGGTCGAAGCGGTTTATGCCGACGCCCAGAGCAAGCCTGATGTCGCGATCAACGAGGCGGTGCGGCTGATCGAGCAGGAAAAGGTCGACATGCTGCTCGGCTTCTATTCGTCGGCGCAATGCGTGCCGGTCGCCGCGCGGGTTGAGCAGCTCAAGAAGTTCATGTGGATCACCACCTGCATTTCTTCCGCTGTGCTCGACAACAAGAACTTCAAATACGTATTCCGTCCGCAGGCCTCGGGCGACCAGTTCGGGCTGATGACGATGGATTTCATCGCCCAGAACTCGAAAGCGAAGCTCGGCAAGGAGCCGAAGGATCTGCGCGTCGCCATCATCCATGAGGACGGCGCCTACGGCGTCGACGTCTCGAAGGGCAACGAGGCCGGCGCCAAGAAGGCCGGCTTCAACATCGTGCTGAAGGAAGGCTACGCCGCCACCGCGCCCGATCTTTCCGCGCTGGTGACGAAACTGAAGCGCGCCCGGCCCGACGTGGTCTTCCACACCGGCTACAATCCGGACATCACTCTGTTCGGCCGTCAGGCGCGCGAGCAGGGCCTGAAATTCGCAGCGCTGGTCGGTCACGGCGCGGGCTATGGCGTCTACGAGAAGCTGAAGGAAGGTCTGGGCGGCGACGTCAATTACGTCTTCAACACCGATCCGATCTCGATCTGGCTCGCCAACCAGAAATCGATGGATCCGAAATTGCCGCCGGTCATCAAGATGGTCGGCGAGGAGTTCGACAAGGCCAAGCCGGGCGTTGCGATTCGCTCCGCGCATGTCGGCATGGCGGCGTCCAACACCTACCTGTTCCTGACCGAGGTGCTGCCGCGCGCCATCAAGAAATATGGCGGCGTCGATCCCGATGCGCTGCGCAAGGCCGCGCTCGAGACCGATATTCCCGAAGGCGGCACCATGCTGGGCTTCGGCGTCAAGTTCCACGGCGAGGGCACCCGGATGGCCGGTCAGAACGAACGCTCGTTCCCGGTGGTCATCCAGTATGTCGACGACAAGTCATATGTAGTGTGGCCGAAGAGTCAGGCGCAGCGCGAGGCCGTGCTACCGCTGCCGAAAGGAACGACGTTCAGCAACCAGTAAGAGCCGGGCAAACGGCTAGCGGAGGTTCTGGCGTGCTGACGGTAGAAGGCTTGGTGAAGCGTTTTGGTGGCTTCACTGCGGTGAACAACGTGTCGTTCCGGGTCGAGCAGGGCGAGATTCTCGGCCTGATCGGCCCGAACGGCTCCGGCAAGAGCACGATCTTCAACATGCTGTCGGGCACGCTGATCCCGACGGCGGGATCGATCCTGTTCGACGGCGCCGAGATCGCCGGCAAGGCGCCGCATCGCATCATCAACAGCGGCATCGGCCGCACCTTCCAGATCCCGCGTCCGTTTCACCGGCTCACGATATTCGAGAACGTGGCGCTCGCCGGCTATTACGGCCAGGGCAGCCATAGCCGCGCCAGGGCGGACGAGGCCGCCGAACGCGCGCTCGCCATGGTCGGCCTGCCGACGAACCGTCACGCTGGCGTCGATGGCTTAGGTGCCGCCGGCCTGAAAAAACTCGAACTCGCCAAGGCGCTCGCCACGGGGCCGAAACTTCTGCTCGCCGACGAAAGCCTCGGCGGGCTCGACGAGCACGAGATGGACCAGGCCGCCGACATGCTGCGCAAGATCCGCGACGAACTCGGCATCACCATCATCTGGGTCGAGCACATCATGGGCGTGCTGATGCGGGTGGTCGACCGCGTGATGGTGCTCGATCACGGCGAGAAGATTTCCGAAGGCTTGCCGAGCGCGGTGGCCAGCGATCCAAGGGTGATCGAGGTCTATCTCGGCACCGACGCGGATTCGAGCCAGGCCGCGGCGGCGGAAGCGCGCCGGCGGGCAGGGGTGTAAGAATGCTCGAACTCAGATCGCTCGATGCGGGTTACGGCAGCTTCCAGGCATTGTTCGGCATCAATCTCGACGTCAAAGCGGGCGAGGCGGTCGGGGTGATCGGCCCGAACGGCGCCGGCAAGACCACCTTGATGCGCGTGATCTCCGGCCTGATCCGGCCCATCAAAGGTTCGATCGCGATGGAAGGCCAGGACGTCGTAGCGACGCCGGCGCATCGCATCGTCGATCTTGGCATCGCGCACGTGCCGGAGAACCGCCGGCTGTTTCCGCGGCTCACCGTCGACGACAATCTGAAGATGGGCGCCTACATGCCGGGCGCGCGCGCCAAATATGCCGAGCGGCTGGAGTTCGTGTTCGACCTGTTCCCGCGCATGAAGGAACGGCGCGGCCAGATGGCCGGCACCATGTCGGGCGGCGAGCAACAGATGTGCGCGATCGGCCGCGCGCTGATGTCCGATCCGAAATTGCTCCTGCTCGACGAACCCTCGGCAGGGCTTGCGCCTGTCGTGGTGCAGCAGGTGTTCGAGCTAGTGAAGCGAATTCGCGCGGGCGGGCTGACGGTTCTGATCGTCGAGCAGAACGTGCAGCAGGTGCTGAAAGTGGTCGATCGTGCGTATCTGCTGGAGGCTGGCACCATCCGCGCGTCCGGCACGTCGGAAGAGATGCTGTCGACCGACACCATCAAGCAAGCGTATCTCGGGGTCTAGTAAATGCAGGCATTCCTCGACACCTTCGACATTTATCTGCTGGAAGCCGTGGTCAACGGCATCCTGCTCGGCGGCGTGCTGGCGTTGCTGGCGCTCGGGCTCAACCTGATCTTCGGCGTCATCGACGTCACCTGGATCTGCTACGCGGAACTGGTCATGATCGGCATGTACGGCATGTACTACATGGTCCAGGTGTTCGGCCTGCCGTATTGGGTCGCGGCTCCAATTGCTATCCTGCTGGTCGCAGCCCTCGGCGCGGCGCTGCATTACCTCGTCATCCAGCCGCTACTCACCGCGCCACCGATCAACCAACTGCTTGCCACCGGCGGCGTGCTGTTCATCCTTCAGAGCTTTGCCACCGTCGCCTTCGGTATCGACTTCCGCAATCTCGGCATCCGCCTGCCGGTGCTGGCGATCGGCGACATGCATTTCAGCTATTCGCGGCTGCTGGCCTTCGTCGCCGCCTTGCTCGGCATGCTGGCGATCTACTTCTTTATGAAGCGCACCTATACCGGCACGGCGATCCGCGCCGTTGCGCAGGACCGCCAGATCATGTCGCTGATGGGCGTCGATACCAAGCGCATCTATCTCATCACCTCGGCGCTCGGCGGCGCGCTGGCCGGCCTCGCCGCCTGCCTGCTGGTGCTGCAATATGACGTGCATCCGTTCGTCGGGCTGTCGTTCGGGCCGATCACCTTCCTGATCTGCGTGCTCGGCGGGCTCGGCAATTTCGTCGGCGGTTTCATCGCGGCGTTCGTGTTCGCCCAGATCATTTCGCTAGGCGGCCTGTACTCGGACCTCGAATGGGGTTACGTGCTGGCGTTCGCCTTCTTCATCGTCATGATGTTCATCCGGCCCGCGGGCCTTCTGGCGAGGCGCTCGTGAATTCCCGTCATGCCGCCTGGGGCGTCGGCCTCGCAGCGCTGATCGCGCTGCCCTTTGTCTATCGTGAGCCCTATCACCTGCACATCCTGGTGCTGATCCTGATCTGGTCGTTCGCCTACACCGCGTGGTCGATCATGGGCCGCTTCGGCCTGGTGTCGCTCGGCCATGGCGGCTTCATGGGCGTCGGCGCCTACATCACCGCGCTGCTCTGGAACCATCTCGGCATCTCGCCATGGATCGGCATTCCGATCAGCATGATGGCGGCTGGCGTGCTGGCGCTGATCGTCGCCTATCCCTGTTTTCGCTTCCGCATCACCGGGCATTATTTCGTGCTGGTGACGCTGGCGTTATCGGGCATCGTGCTACAGGTCATTACCGCCACGCGCGACTACACCGGCGGCTCGCTCGGCTATACGCCGAACCGCGCGCCCAGCGGTCACGGGCTGATGGCGCTGCAGTTCGACGACAAGACGACATGGTATCTGATCGCGCTCGCCGTCTGGGTGCTCGGCCTTTTTATCTGGCGCTGGGTCGACCGCAGCATGAGCCGCTACGCCATGGAGGCGATCTCGGCAGACGAGGACGCCGCCGCCGCGGCCGGCGTCAACGTGACGGCCGAAAAACTCAAGATCACGCTGATCTCGGCGCTGATGACCGCGCTGGCGGGCGCGCTCTATTGCCAGTACCAGATGTTCATCTCGCCCGACACCGTCAGCGGCATTGCGGTGTCGCTGCAGATGGTGTTCGCCGTGATCGTCGGCGGGCTTTACGTTTCGCTCGGGCCGACCGTCGGCGCCATTATCACCATCCTGCTCGCCGAAGGGCTGCGCATCGGCTTCGGGACCAAGGCGGTCGGTTGGGACAATCTGGTCTACGGCCTCCTGCTCGTCATCTTCATCATATTCCTTCCCAAGGGCATTCTTGGTAGCGTCCTCGACAGACTGAAGACGCAACCCAAGCCCTCCGGGACGAAATGAGCAAGAAATCCTCGCAAGCCCTCGCCGATGAATTGAAGCCCTATGTCGCCCCGTTCCGTTACGATGGCTCGGGCGAATTTCATCTCAAGTCGCACAAGACCAACGAGAAGGGCACCCTCGACAAGGAGCAGGCGACCAGGATTATCGAGGCCAACCGTAAGCGGCTGAACGATTTTCAGGAAAAACTCTACGCCCAGGACCGCTGGTCGCTGCTGCTGATCTTCCAGGGCATGGACGCGGCCGGCAAGGACAGTGCGATCAAGAGCGTGTTCGAAGGCGTCAACCCGCAGGGCTGCGAGGTCACTTCGTTCAAGCAGCCGTCGACCAAAGAACTCGATCACGACTTTTTGTGGCGCAGCATGATCGCGCTGCCCGAGCGTGGCCGGATCGGCATCTTCAACCGCTCCTACTACGAGGAATGCCTGGTAGTGCGGGTCCACACGGAAATTCTCGCCAGGCAAAAGATCCCGCAGCAGTTGGTGATCAAGGATATCTGGAAGGAGCGCTTCGAGGACATTTCCGCGATGGAGCGCTATCTCGCGCGCAACGGCACCGTGATCCTGAAATTCTTTCTCAACGTCTCCAAGGGGGAACAGCGCGAACGCTTTCTCGAGCGGCTGGAGGACCCCGCCAAGAACTGGAAGTTCTCGATGGCCGATGTCGGCGAGCGCAAGCTGTGGGCGAAATACCAGGCCGCCTACCAGGACATGATCCATCACACCGCGTCGCAGGCGGCGCCCTGGATCGTGGTCCCCGCCGACCATAAATGGTTCGCCCGCGTGGTGATCGGCTCGGCCATCGTGGCCGCGCTCGACAGCCTCGATCTGCATTTTCCAAAAGTCGACAAGGCCGACCGCAGCGACTTCGCCAAAGTGCGGGACGCGCTGCTGGCGGAGGAGAAAGCGAAGTAGGGTTGGGCGCACTTGCGCCGTGCCCACCATCGGTGCCGAGTACGCGGCGGAATGGTGGGGCACGCTGCGCTTTATCCACCTACAAATTCTGGATCGGCCGGTTTCGCCAGCACGCGCCAGGGCAAGACAGTTCCGTAAACAAATATTAACCAACCGGGACCGTTGTAAACGAATTATTAACCAATTGGGTTCGGGATTGGTGACGCGACAAACCCGCACCAAGGGAGAAGCTGATGGACACCCCAACGTCTGCCGCACCCGATGAAAAAACGCCTCCGGCGGAATCGGCTTTGGCGACACAACTCAGCAAATCGGAAACGCAAGAGAAGTCGAAAACCTCTGGTTCGCTGGAGGTCAGCGCCGAACGAATCAGCTCTTCCGTCGCCCGGTTGACATCAAATTCGATAGACGAACTTCAGGGATTGGTTTCCGAGCTGCAAAAAATGCAAGAATTCCTGAAGTCGGAGGTCAACAACGTGCAGCGCCAAATCGACAGCGCGTTAGCCGGTATTAATATCATCGTCGAAACCATCAGTCCGTGGAAAAGTATCGCGGGCGCGGGCTCACAAACCCATTCATCCGGCACTCGCAATGTCCGCGCGGGGGGGCCGGCGGCCAATATTGAGCAACGCATGCGGGTCGGGTAGCGACGGCGGGCGCGCCGCTCGCCGATATTTGCTGGCTCGGTACACGGTGCGAATTCCTTAGGCCACACTCCCGGCAGAACTGCCGTCGGCGCAGGACGCGCCTCATCCTGGCTGTCCGAGCGCGTCCGTTGTACAGTGTGCACAAGAATGAACGCCGGATCGCCACAGCCACGTCACCAAATCGCCTAACGACTCAACGACGCCTGTTGTAGCGGGCCGCGGGCGATGCGCATGGGTGTAGCGATGATGCGCTTTGGGTCCAATCTATGTCTAACTCCGGCCCTGAGTGGGCTGATTATGGTCGCACTGCTCGTGCTTGGCGCGATCGTCGTTCAAAGTGTCGGACCGGCTGAAAATGGTGGCGGAGTCTTCACTGCGTCCGAACGCAGTGAAGTCCGCACGCGCGCAACCCCTGAAAACGGTGGCCGAGTTGCCCTGGATATCGGTGTCGCAGACCTGAGAGGGTCGCTGCCGTAAGATAATTTGTTGGCCGGTGACGCGCGGATTGTCTGGTGCCATATACCCGGGCGGCATGGTGGGCACGCGGAGCCTGTCATCGGGCGCCCGGTGACAATAGTATCAGCCAGGTCCGGAAAGATGGCGAAGTGCACGCAGTTCCTTTGCGGCCGCTTTCATGAGCGGCCTTGCCTGCTCATCCTCGCGGCCAACGATGATGCCGGAAACATAGGCGCGGGCGCGCCTGTCTTGCGGTGGCGCCTTTAGTGCCGCTTCCGCCGCCATCTTTCGATCCGCAATGAAGTCGTTCAGCGAGCCCAGGGAATCCTGGATCTTCTTCGCATGTTTCGACAGACGCGCGAGCACCTTTCGATCGCGCCTGCTGCGGAAAAGGCTTTCGAAAAATTCGGCCGCGTATCTGAGCTTCTTCATCCTGATCCGGAATTTGTGCCGCTCGGGCGCCGTCATCTCCTGCAGCTTGCCTGCGTCCTTGTGTGCCTTCCTCAAGCGCCGCTCCAGCAACTCCGCGGCGAACTTGCCAAGTTCACTGTTTGCGGCATCTGTCCGGCCGCGTTGCGCCTCGATCCACTCGAGCACATCGACCAGCAGCGCACGGCATCGCGGCGAATCGACAGCCTTCCTGGCCTGCGCGAGCGCCTCGGTGCGTTTCTCGGCAAACTGCCTGGCGATGGCTTTGCCGCCCCGGCGCGGTGTTATTTCGCGGGCGACAGGGCCAACCTTGTCCTCCAGGAAGACGTCGAGCTCGCGCGCGCGGGCGAGTTCGTTTGTCAGCCACCTGAGTTCTGTCTTGATCTTTTCGGTTTTCGTCTCGGGCAGCATCTTCGAAAACAGCGAGATGGCCGCGCGCAAGCGGCGCAAGCCTACGCGCATTTGATGCACGCCTTCCGGATCAAGGCTGCGGACGGCATGAGCGTTTCCCGAAAAATGGCGAAGGGCGGAGCGGGCGATGGTCCGGAAACCCTCGATGGCGGTCATTCGCTTTCCAAGCTCGATTGGCTCGGCGAAAACAGCTTGAGCGCGCTTGCCGTTGACGAGATCGTAGCCCTGGTCTGCCTTCGCTCTCAAACAAAGCTCGGCCCCGAGCTTTCGCTCCAGCGCCTTCGCGACGCGAAACAGATCGCTCGCTGGACCGCTTTTCAATTCGACTTCAACCTCCTCGATGCGTCCTGTGTGCTCGGCCGCGACAATCCTGCCGTGATCAATGGCTAGTTCCAGTTCGCTCCGTTTGGTGCGGACCGGCATGGTGATGCGATGCACCGAGGTCTCGAAGATCGGCTTCAGCTTGCGGCGCAGCTTTTTCGAGGCCAACCGTTCCAGCGGCGTACCGTTCGCCCCGTCGAGATCGGGAGTGCGACCTCCTATTTCGGTTTCCCACTCGCCGCGGCCGAACTGTGCGCCGGACGTCTGCTTGATCGTTTGTACGTGCTTGCCGCCCGATTGCCGGACCCGGAGCAGAAGTCCGCGCCGTTTCAGCTTGTGTTTCCGCGTGTCGAAATAGGTCGACAGCAGATCGCTCTCCGAGCGCTTGCCGATTTTGCAGCCGGGCACGGTCAATCTGGGACTGGACCCGAGATTGCGCCTAGGCATACGGAACTTGATTTCGGTCTCAACGCCCATGTGTTGCTCACCTGACGCTACAGGTTGGTAACGTCGGAAAGTGCTTCCGGATGCCTGACCGCAGCCCCGTATCCTTGGCCATTAGGTCACCTATTCTGACCCTCTTTTGGCATTGCGGCCGGCCAACATTCTCGTCTAGAACAACCCCGGAACGGCGTCCCGGCAACGAACCGTCAACGGTTTTAGCCGAGATTTGAGCGTCCAAAAGGGTCTGGCAATGCTGATTCGCAGCCAAAAGCATGGAGTTCGGGGTGGAGCGGCCAAGGCTGCCCCTGTTCGCCCGGCTGCGTCCGCGCCCACCCTGCTTCTTGGCGGGCTTCTGCTTCTTATCGGCCCCTGAGGGCCGTCTGGGCGTTTGCGCCTGGGCACTCAGGGGTTCGCGCGAGATCACCAGACCCTTCAGCGCCCATGAGAGGCGGCGCTACTACCCAAAAGGAATTCAGAACATGACCACCGCCAACAAGTCCGAGAAGGACCGCGTCATCATTTTCGACACCACCCTGCGTGACGGCGAGCAGTGCCCGGGCGCGACCATGACGTTCGAGGAAAAGCTCGAGGTCGCCGAAATGCTCGACGACATGGGTGTCGACGTCATCGAGGCCGGTTTCCCGATCACCTCGGAAGGCGATTTTCAGGCGGTCAGCGAGATCGCCCGCCGCTCCAAGAACGCCGTCATCGCCGGCCTGTCGCGGGCGCATCCCAAGGACATCGACCGCTGCGCCGAGGCGGTGAAGTTCGCAAAACGCGGCCGCGTCCACACCGTGATCGCGACCTCGCCGCTGCACATGCGCGTCAAGCTGAACATGACACCGGAGCAGGTGGTCGAGCTTTCGATCGCCAACGTCACCCGCGCCCGCAACCAGATCGACGACGTCGAATGGTCGGCCGAGGACGGCACCCGCAGCGAGATGGATTTCCTCTGCCGCATCGTCGAGGCCGTCATCAAGGCCGGCGCCACCACGGTGAACATTCCCGATACCGTCGGCTATACCGTGCCGGAGGAATACACCCACTTCATGAGGACGCTGATCGAGCGGGTGCCGAACTCCGACAAGGCGATCTTCTCGGTCCACTGCCATAACGACCTCGGCATGGCGGTGGCGAACTCGCTGGCCGGCATCGCCGGCGGCGCCCGCCAGGTCGAATGCACCGTCAACGGCATCGGCGAGCGGGCGGGCAACGCTGCGCTCGAAGAGATCGTGATGGCGATCAACGTGCGCAACGACAAGTTTCCGTGGTGGAACAAGATCGATACCACGCAGTTGACGCGCGCCTCGAAGCTGGTCTCGGCGGCGACCTCGTTCCCGGTGCAGTACAACAAGGCGATTGTCGGCCGTAACGCCTTCGCCCACGAGAGCGGCATCCATCAGGACGGCGTGCTGAAGGACGCCTCGACCTACGAGATCATGCGGCCCGAGATGGTCGGCCTGAAGCAGTCCTCGCTGGTGCTGGGCAAGCATTCCGGGCGTCATGCGTTCGTCCACAAGCTGGAAGAGATGGGCTACAAGCTCGGCCCGAACCAGCTCGAAGATGCCTTTGCGCGGATGAAGGCGCTGGCCGACCGCAAGAAGGACATCTACGACGAAGACATCGAGGCGTTGGTCGACGAGGAAATGGCGGCCTCGCACGATCGCATCAAGCTGACCTCGCTGACGGTGATCGCCGGCACCCATGGTCCGCAGCGCGCCACCATGAAACTCGACGTCGAGGGTCAGACCAGGATCGAGGAAGCCGAGGGCAACGGCCCGGTCGACGCCGTGTTCAATTGCATCAAGCGGCTGGTGCCGCACGAAGCAAAGCTGGAGCTGTACCAGGTTCACGCCGTCACCGAAGGCACCGACGCCCAGGCCGAAGTCTCGGTGCGGCTCTCTCATGAGGGCCGTTCGATGACGGCGCGCGCCGCGGACCCGGACACGCTGGTCGCCTCGGCAAAGGCCTATCTCGGCGCGCTCAACAAGATCGTCATGAAGCGCCAGCGCGACATGCCGGCGCAGGCGGCGGGCTGACGACGCCGCGTCGTTCCGGGTTCGGTGCTGGGCATCGCCCCGGAATGACGTCGATGACTCACAATGTAACGCGGCGCTTAGGCGCCGCGTTTTTGCGTGAGCTTTCGACGCCGTCATCTCCCAAACTCGTTAACTCATCGGCCCGACATCGGAGTTGCGTCTTGCCCGAATGGCCTCAAAGAGGCCCGTCAGCCAGCATCCCGGGCAACCGCCGAGAAGCAAGACGGCACCGATCAGCAGAGGCAGAACGAGCCAGCCGTAAGCACTGCCACAGGCAAAAGCCAACACGAGCAGGATAATGGCTCCCAGGCCGCGCAGCCCGTGAACGGCTATTGACTGAGTGCAATGCATGGGTCGTTCTCGGACCAGAATACGGGAGTCATTGCGGCTTCGATAGTTGCGGCGGCAGCAACGGCATGACCCGTCCGGCGGCCCATGCCAGCATTGGCCGGCCGAGCGCACTGGCCATTCCGGCGATCAAGGCGGCCATGCCGAGATTCCATATCAGGATCATGATCGTCGCATCGAGACTGTGCAGGAGAGATAGCGCGAACGATGTCATGGCGGCGACCGCCAGTCCTCCCACCGTGCTCACCATGGTCGGCCGCAATGGCGCCGCGTAGCGCAACATGATCAGCATTACGACCGACAGAGGCACGCTGGTCATCAGGAGCGTTGCAAAGCAACGGGCGGCTTCGCCCATCCGGATTCCATCCGGGCTCATGCTGACCCAATCGGTCAGGCAACCATAGCCGATCGTCGACACCCATACCGCGAATCCCGGCAGCGGCAACAACAGCCACCGGCGCGGAGACTCCGGCAGGTTCAGCTTGAAAGACGCCAATGCCGCCAGCACGGCCGTCGCAAGCGCGCCAAACATGCTGACAACAAAAACCGGCTGCCTCAGCCGCATTGAAAGATCCGGCCGCACGCCGTGTACGACGCAGAGCAGCGCCAGGATGAGGGCAGCCAGCGCGAGCCAGATGCAGGTACGCCATAGCGGAGGAGCCAGCCTTCGGACTGGAGTTGCCGACTCGACAAGCGTATCGATGAGTTCGGACGTTTTCCTCACGACAATTCGCCTTTCAGCAACTTGCGCAGGTTTCTGATGGCGCGATGGGTCGCGACCTTCAGGGCAGAAATCGACCGGCCGCTGGCTTGCGACGCCTCCTTCAGCGACATCTCTTCGAGCTTCATCATTCTGATCGCGTCGCGTTGGTCGGGCGGCAGCTTGTCGATTGCGCCCACGAGAGCAATCTCAACCGACCTCTCACCGAATAGCTTCGCCGGAGGGGCGGCAAAGGTTTCATGCTCGGTCGACAGTTCAATCTCGCGAGACCTGCGCCGGGTTTGACGGCGCAACTGGTCGATGATGCGGCGATGGGCGATGGCGACCAGCCAGGGTCCGAACGGCCGCTTCGGGTCGTAGGTTTGTCTGATCGAATGGACCGTCATCAGGACATCCTGGACCGCGTCTTCGAGATCGCTTGACGATCTCAGATATTTGATGGCGATCGACCGGACATAGGGCTCAACTTCCGTAAGCAGGGTGCGATAAGCCTCGCGATCGCCATCCTGGGCACGCGCCATAAGCGCCGACCATTGCCCGCGGGAACCTTGCCCGGTGATCGACGCAGGCGTACGAACCAGCGTCAGCCTGGGAGTCTCGGAACAGGGAGGATTTTCCTTACTGCGACCCGGCATCTTGAAGGTTCGTTCTCCTGACCCGATGCCTGTCTGGATACACCCGCCCGCCCGGCCACGACAGACAAGAATTTTTCGCCTGGCCGCTAACCTTTGCCGCGGCTGCCTCGAACCTCCAGTCTTGAACCTCGCGAAAATAGATGCCGCTGCTGCTGCGGGCGCGTAACGTTTGCGGCCCCCGAAACGTAATTCATCCAGATCAACAAGGAGAATGCCATGCTGACCCGCCGATCCATTCTTGGAGCCGTGTTTGTTGCCGGAACGCTCGCCGCTGCGCCGGCGTTCGCGGATAACGCGCATGCGTTCGATGCCAAGGCCTTCGCCGCGGCCCAGAAGGCCGGCAAGCCAATTCTGATTGCGGTTCATGCGCCGTGGTGCCCGACCTGCAAGGCGCAGGCCCCGATCCTGAGCGATCTGAGGGCTGATCCAAGGTTCAAGGATCTCATCTATTTCGTCATCGACTTCGACAGCCAGAAGGATCTGCTCAATCGCTTCGGCGTCCGCGCGCAATCGACCCTGATTGCCTTCAAGGGCGACAAGGAAGCGGCCCGCTCGGTCGGCGATACCAAGCGGGACTCGATCTTCGCCATGGTCGGGAAAGCCGTCTGACTTCGTCGTCGAGCGTGGCGGAAAAGGTGACTAGGAGATGGGGAAACGGCGATGACGATCGGCAGTACGTTTTTGGCGTTTCTCGCAGGAATCCTTTCGATCCTTTCACCTTGCGTGCTCCCGATACTTCCAATCGTCCTGGGTGCTGCGGCATCCAGTCATCGTCAGGGACCTTTGGCGCTTGCTGCCGGATTGTGCCTCTCATTCGTCGGCATCGGATTATTCTGGCAACGGCGGGCCACTCGATCGGATTGGATGCCGACCGGCTGCGCTACGTCGCGGCGACGCTGATCATGCTTGTCGGCATCGTGCTCGTCGTTCCGCGGTTACAGGCGCAGATCGCAGTTGCAGCGGGCCCAATCGGGAATTGGGCCGATGGCAGGTTGCTCACGAGCCGCGCGGACGGCGTTGCTGGACAGTTTTGGATCGGGGTGCTGCTGGGAGCGGTATGGAGCCCATGCGTGGGGCCGACACTTGGAGCAGCGTCCTTGCTTGCCGCTCAAGGCAAGGATCTTGGCCAGGTAGCGCTGACGATGTTTGCGTTTGGCATCGGCGCGGCATTGCCACTGCTGGGGCTGGGATGGCTCTCCCGGGAAACGATGGCGCGCTGGCGTGGCCGATTGTTAGCCGCCGGCAGCGGAATGAAATTTGTGCTCGGCCTTTTGCTTCTCGTCGTCGGCATGCTCGTCATCTCGGGGACGGACAAGGCGCTTGAAACCCTCCTGGTCGAAGTTTCGCCGGAATGGCTGACTAATCTGACCACGCGGTTCTAGAATCTTATGAAGCTGTATTGGCAAGTCGCACGCGAAGGGTGGTGTCGGTTACCTGAAAATCTGAAACCCGGTTGGGAGAAGTCCGATGAAATTCATTTTCGTTTTCTTGGCACTTCTGTTTGTGACGCCGGCTTCGGCGGACGACGGTATCATTACCAAGTCCAGCAACCACTCGGTGAAGGATACCATTTCGCGGTTTGCGGCGGCGGTGAAATCAAGGGAAGGCGCAGGGTTCATTGTGTTCACCGAAATCGACCACGCTGCTGCGGGAAAGAAATTCGGCATTGATATGCGCCCACGCACGGTGGTCATCTTCGGCAATCCGAAACTCGGCACGCCGGTTATGGCAAAGACGCCAAAGCTGGCGATCGACAATCCTCCGAAGGCGCTTGTTTGGGAGGATGATCAGGGCAAGGTATGGCTGTCTTATAATTCGGCCGACTATCTGTATAAAACAATCTACCCGCGGCATGGACTGGAGACTCCGCCCAACTACGCGGCGTTCACGAAGGTCTTGAACGACATAACCGACGAGGCGACGAAATAGCAGGTGGCTTTGACGGGGCTCGCTTCCAGCGCGCCGCGGGCTCGATGCCGCCCGGAATGACATCAATCAATGAATGCGGCGTCGTTGGCGCCCGCGTGTTCGGGGCTTCCAGCCTGGTCCGCGGCTGGTTCGCCGGTCCGGTTAATTTGGTTTGCGTCCCCTGATGGCGTGCGCACGAGCGTCGCACGTCATGCGGCCGTCGTGGGCCTCGGGAAGGCGGGCGCGTATCCGGCTCTTGAGCAGGTCGACATCTGCCGATGGCATGGCGGCAAGGATAGGGGCAATCGAGGGCGCTTTCAGGTTGATCGTCCAGAACTCGTCGAAACTCGCGTAGGTCCGTTGCACGGTGATCTCCCGTGTCTCCACAGCCTCAAGGCCGGCGCCCGACCACAAGTTTCGTAGCTCCTCCGTTCGGGACGCGTCCATTCGCGGCGGGCGCGGTGGCGCAAGGCCCATCGCACGCATCTCGATGTGGACGGGATCCAGCGGGAATCCGCCACCCATCATGTCCCATATATAGGTCGCGACCGTCCCGCCCGGGCGAACCACGCGAACCATTTCTTCGACGCCTCCCGTTGGCTCGGGAACGAAGACAAGGACCAGCGCCATGACGGCTGCATCAAACTGCTCGGCGGGAAAGGGAAGCGCCATTGCGTCGCCTTGGCGAAAATTCGCCAGGCGTGCCGCCGGTCTCAGGCGAGCGAACGCCAATTGCCCTTCCGAGGGATCGATACCTTGTACTTCCGCGGGCGCGCACCGTTCGATCAGGAGTTCGGTGAATGCGCCATTACCGCAGCCGATGTCGATCCACCGCAAGTCTCGCGATGGAGCCAGCCAGTCCAGGAAGACTTCCCCGACTTTCCGGCTCCAAACCCCCATCAACTGCTCGTAGGCAGCGCCGTCATCGAACCGGATTTGTTGTTCGGCCATTTGCAATCTCCGTAACTAACTGTAACGCGCAAACTTTGGGTGCAAGGTGAAATCGAGATGCTGCGCGGTTTTGGCATGGAGCGGGCAGGTGGCTCGCACCGGCGAGCGGTGAAATGAATTTTTTCGAGGTCCAATTGGATCTATGTTATCCGAAATATCGAATACTCGATATGTCCGGTATTCAGCAGCCGGCTCTCAAGCGCGATTTCTCGTGCGGCGGCCTGCGTCACATCAACCCGACCGGGCAAATCAGTTCTGATTTTCCGAAATCTTGTCAAGCCCGGGAAGCAAAAAGAATCAAAAATATTCCGCTTAACTTCCGGGGCAAATCATCGGCATATTTTCGCCCGTCTCACCCATTGAGGGGCGCTCGCGATCGTCACGAACGTGCGGTGAGATGCGGTGGACGCGGAAGGCGCAAGGACGTATGCGCCGGAAGCGTACGGCGAAGTCGTGTGGTTCTGGCGCCGCGGTGCTGGCGTTAAGTCGCGTGGAAGTTTTCCGCGTGGCGACGGAGGCAAAAGAGCCGTTCTCCGGGAAGAGCACGAAGTAAGCCGTAAGGCCATTGCGCAGGGAAGGCCGGGATGCTCCCGCTGTACCTGTATGCTCGTGTGCGTTTTGTTTTGCGCAACGGCACACGAGACCGCGGGTGCAGCCAGCACTCGGTCTTCCCTGCGCCCTCTAATATCGAGGAGGGCAAAAGATATGCAAACCTCGGGCGAGATGCGTCGCGAGAATGTCGCCTCATATTCAGTTGTCGTCACCCGCGAAGGCGGGTGACCCAGTATCCCAGAGGCGCCAGTGATAGAACCGATAAGCCGCGGCGTACTGGATCCCCGCCTTCGAGCCTGTGAGGGAATAGGATTGAGCAGCCGGTTGCGCTGTGATTCACTGGCATCGAACGGGGTTATTCGATGACCAGTGACGCACGGTTTATTCGGGCTGATCGGACGCAGACGCAGTGGGACTTTGTGGATTTGGAAGCTCTGGTTCCGAGCGACCATCGCGCCCGTATTGTGGTGAGTTTTGTGGAGAGCTTGGACCTTTCGCGGCTTTACGAGGCGATCAAGGCCCGTGAAGGGGAACCTGGACGCCCGCCGCCGGATCCGGCGGTTCTGTTGGCGCTTTGGCTCTATGCGACGATCGAAGGAGTAGGTTCGGCTCGGCAACTTGAACGGCTTGCACGGCATGATCCGGCGTACCGCTGGATCGCCGGTGGGGTACCGCTCAACTACCACGGGCTTGCGGACTTCCGGGTTGCGCATGTGGAGGTTCTCGATCGGCTCCTGACGGAGAGCGTGACGGCGTTGATTGCCGAAGGGGTGGTGTCGCTGGCCGAGATTGCGGTGGACGGCACCAAGGTTCGAGCGAATGCCAGCCGTGAATCGTTCAAGAGCGGCAGCAGGCTTGATCGTATTGAGGCTGCCGTGGAGCGGCGGCTTGCGGCGCTCAAGGCGGAAACCGAAAGCGATCCGGAGGCGTCTTCGCGCCGCAAGCGGGCGGCGCAGGAGCGAGGGTCTCGGGAAGTGAAGGAAAGCGCTGCACGCGCGCGGGCAGCGCTTGAGCGGATGCGAGCGGAGAAGGCGAAACGAGAAAAGACCCATGCCAAGGACGAGGCGAAGAAGTCTGAGCCGAAAGTCTCGCTGAGTGATCCGCAGGCGCGCTCGATGCGCTTTCCGGACGGGGCCATTCGTCCGGCCTATAATGCACAGATCGCGGTGGTGCCCCGGCCAGGCATCATTGTCGCAGTAGAGATGACGGATCGGCGCAACGATGCCGGCTTGGCGATGCCGATGGTGGATCAGTTGGTGAAGCGCTACGGCAAAGCACCACAGACGCTTCTCATCGACACCCGTTACGCGACTGCCGAGGACATCGCCACTCTGTCGGAGCACGCCGCCGGACCGGTGAAGGTCTATACGCCGCCACCTTCAGACCGTCAGGATGTCAAACCCGAGACGCTTGTCAGGCGGACCAGAGAGCGGGCCCGCGAGCCTGACAGTGTCAAAGAGTGGCGCAGTCGGATGGCGACGCAGGCTGGCACCGACGTGTACGCACGGCGCAAGCTCATCGAGCGGATCAACGCCAACCTCAAAAACCACGGCTTCGGCTTCATTCCGGTGCGTGGCCTGATCAAGGCCGCGGCAGTGGCGCTCTGGCATGCGCTCGCCAATAACCTGCTGGCAGCGCACCGCCTGCGAGGCAGACCCACGTGACCAGAGTTCACCGGAGAGAGCCAGTGAGGTAACCGCATCAACCGATCGGCCCACCAAACGCCGCCGCGATATCGGTGGCGGCAACCATCCCCCATTAAGCTCAATTCCTTCACAGGCTCCTTCGCGGGGATGACGGTCTGAGTAGGATGGGTAGAGCGAAGCGAAACCCATCCTACGGGAAAGCCATTTTTTTGCAGCGCAGCAAGTCCTGGGAGGCAGTCCCTGCTAACGGGCAATGGCAATTTGGCCAGCTTATCTGTATTGGTGCAACTGGCATGCAAGCCGCGGAACCGTGCCGTTCGCGTTCTGCAAAAAATTGGGAGGATATATGCGCAAACTGATTTTGGCCGCGGCATCGATCGCGGCGTTGACTCTGATCGGACCGGCCGCGGCTCAGTCGCCGATCGTGATCAAATTCAGCCACGTGGTGGCGACCAACACGCCGAAGGGGCTCGCGGCGGAGAAATTCAAGGAATTGGCCGAGAAATATACCGAGGGCAAAGTCAAAGTCGAAGTCTACCCGAACTCTCAGCTCTACAAGGACAAGGAAGAGCTCGAGGCGCTGCAGCTCGGCGCGGTGCAGATGCTGGCGCCCTCGAACGCCAAGTTCGGCCCGATCGGCGTCAAGGAATTCGAGGTGTTCGATCTTCCCTACATCCTGCCCGACCTCGCCACGGTGCGTAAGGTCACCGACGGACCGCTGGGTACCAGGCTGCTCAAGCTGCTCGAGCCGAAGGGTATGACCGGTCTCGCCTACTGGGATAACGGCTTCAAGCAGATGAGCGCCAACAAGAAGCTCATTTCGCCGGCCGACTATCGCGGCCTGAAATTCCGCATCCAGTCCTCGAAGGTTCTGGAAGCTCAGTTCCGTGGCCTCGGCGTGGTCCCGCAGGTGATGGCGTTCTCGGAAGTCTACCAGGCGCTGCAGACGGGCGTCGTCGACGGACAGGAGAACACCTGGTCGAACATCTATACCCAGAAGATGCACGAGGTGCAGAAGTACATCACCAACACCAATCACGGCTATATCGGCTACATTGTGGTCGTGAACAAGAAGTTCTGGGATGGCCTGCCGGCTGACATCCGCGCCCAGTGCGAGAAGGCGATGAAGGAAGCCACCGCCTACGGCAACGGTCAGTCGCAGAAGGAAAACGACGACGCGCTCGCCGAGATCGTCAAGTCCGGCAAGAGCGAGATCATCAAGCTGACGCCGGAGCAGGACTCGGCCATGCGCAAGGCGATGGAGTCAGTCTACAAGGACGTCGCCGGCCGTGTCGGCCAGGGGGTGATCGACGAGTTCATGAAGGAAGCCAAGGGCGCAACCAACTGAGACGACGTTGTCGGGCTTCCGTGCCAAGGCACGGAAGCCCTTTGTATGTCGGGGCTCGGCAACACACGGCCGCGAAGGAAGGTGAGGCGTCGTAAAAGCCTGACCTGAAGGGGGGACATTGATACTGCTTCGCATCCTCGATCGGCTTGAGGAGATATTGATCGCGACGCTGATGGCGCTCGCGACCTTCATCATCTTCCTCGCCGTCTGCCATCGCTATCTGCTCGGCGTTCCCTTCCTCTTTCCGATCCTGTTCCCGATCAACCTGTCCTGGGCGCAGGAGCTCTGCATCTACATGTTCGTGTGGGTCGCCAAGTTCGGCGCCGCCTATGGCGTCCGCACCGGCATCCATGTCGGCGTCGACGTCGTGGTCAACCAGGTCAGGCCGCCCTGGAAGAACGCGATCGTGCTGTTCGGACTGCTTTGCGGGGCCTTCTTCACTGCCGTCATCGGCACCATGGGCGCGCATTTCGTCTACGGGCTTTACTACACCGACCAGGTGTCGCCCGACCTCGAGATCCCGAGCTGGTTCGTCTACCTCTGTATTCCGCTCGGCTCCTACCTGATGTGCTTCCGCTTCCTGCAGGTCGCGTATCGCTACTTCTTCACGGGCGATCTTCCGCACCATGACCACGCCCATGTCGAGGGCGTCGACGTCGAGGCGCCCGGCGCGGGCGCCGCGGAGGTGACTCGATGACCTCATTCATCATCTTCGGACTGCTGATCCTGCTGATGCTGACCGGCATGCCGATCTCGATCGCGCTGGGTCTGACGGTGCTCACCGTCATCTACACGATGACGAACGTGCCGACCGAGTCGGTGGCTCTGAAGCTGTTCACCGGCATCGACAATTTCGAGATCATGGCTATCCCGTTCTTCATCCTCGCGGGAAATTTCCTGACCCATGGCGGTGTCGCGAGACGCATGATCGATTTTGCGACCTCGATGGTCGGACACTGGTATGGCGGCCTTGGGCTTGCCGGCGTGATGGCTTGCGCGCTGTTTGCCGCCGTGTCCGGTTCGTCGCCGGCGACTGTGATCGCGATCGGCGCGATCATGCTGCCGGCGATGGTCAAGCAGGGATTCCCGAGGCGCTTCGGTGCCGGCGTCATCACAACATCAGGCGCGCTCGGTATCCTGATCCCGCCCTCGATCGTGATGGTGATCTATTGCGTGGCGACCGGTGGCAGCATCGCGCTCGATCCCGCTGGCCAGCGGGTGTCATCGGCATCCGTTGGCCAGATGTTCATCGCAGGCGTCATTCCCGGCATGATGATGGCCACGCTGCTTGGGGTGACAACCTTCTACCGCGCCTGGAGGAACGATTATCCGCGGCTGCAGCGCGCGAGCTGGGGCGAACGCTTCACGGCGTTCCGCAAATGCATGTGGGGATTGCTGCTGATCGTGATCGTGCTCGGCGGCATCTATGCCGGCATTTTCACGCCGACCGAGGCGGCCGCGATCAGTGCGGTCTACGCCTTCGTGATTGCGGTGTTCGTCTATCGCGACATGTCGCTCAGGGACGTGCCGAAGGTGCTGCTCGGCTCGGCCAATATGAGCGCGATGATCCTCTACATCATCACCAATGCGGTGCTGTTCTCATTCCTGATGGCGAACGAAAACATTCCGCAGCACATCGCAAACTGGATCACCTCGGTCGGCGTCAACTGGATCATCTTCCTTCTTATCGTCAACGTGCTGCTGCTGCTCGCCGGCAACTTCATGGAGCCGTCCTCGATCGTGCTGATCATGGCGCCGATCCTGTTTCCGGTGGCGGTCAAGCTCGGCATCCATCCGGTGCATTTGGGCATCCTGATGGTCGTCAACATGGAAGTAGGCATGTGCCATCCGCCGGTCGGACTCAACCTCTACGTCGCCTCCGGCATCGCCAAGATGGGCATCACCGAGCTGACGATCGCGGTGTGGCCATGGCTTCTGACCATGCTGATCTTCCTCGGCATCGTCACCTACGTGCCGGAAATCTCGCTGTGGCTGCCTCGCGCGTTGGGGATGCTGTAGCCATATCGCATTGCGGTGGATCAAACGGTGTCACATTACATCTTGGTAAGGGAAGCCTCCCTTGCCAATCCTTAAGTTGAACGCCGACTGACGCAGGCTCATCTTCATGCAACCTTTCAAGGAGGTTCGCATGAGGAAATTCACCATCGCCGCCGTCGCGGTCCTTGCCATTGCCGGCTCGACCGCCGTCTATGCCCAGCACCGCCATTGGGGCTACGGCCATATGCGGATGAGCCCGGAGGACCGGGCGGCGTACGCCGACGCGCGGATCGCAGCCGTCCATGCCGGCCTTAAATTGACGGCCGACCAGGAAAAGCTGTGGCCGCCGGTCGAGGCCGCGGTCCGGGAGTTTGCCAAGCTCAAAATCGATCGCGCCAATGCGCGGATGAACGCGGCACGGGACGATTCCAGCCAGCAGAAGCCGGACGATCCGGTATCGCGGCTGCGCGACCGGGCCGAGAACATGGGGGCCATGGCGACCGCGATGAAGAAGATCGCCGACGTGGCCGACCCGCTCTACAAGACCCTGGATGACAGCCAGAAGCGCCGGCTTGCCGTCCTGACCCACATGGACCGGATCGGGGGCAGGGAAGGCTGGCGCCATCACCGGTTCGAGCGCGAAATGGGCAGGGACCGCGACTTTGGCCGGCATCACGGCTACGGCCGGGACCGTTATGACCGGGACGACGGACCGGCCCGGGGCGGCCCCGAACGGCTCTGACGCGGCCTGGCCCCGGCTTCGGCCGGAAGCCGCTGAAATCCAGCGGCTTTTTGCCATAGCGGGGAGCCGCCAAAGCCCGGGAAAACTTGCTCCGGCTTGCTGGACATCTGGAGGTCGCTTTGCTAAACGACGCCCTCTTGCAAAGGACCTTCCGGACCAAGATCCGGGCGCATAGCTCAGTTGGTAGAGCAGCTGACTCTTAATCAGCGGGTCCCAGGTTCGAGCCCTGGTGCGCCCACCATCGCGAAAGCATTCCTCCCCAATAGGTCGCGGAGAACAAAACGGGTCTCGTGCGACGTTTTTGTGGTCGTATGTCGCACGGCTGGATTGCTGCACGACTTTTCCATTGGGCGAGCAAAACGGACAATCTGTTCTGTCCGCCGCCGTAGGGTACCGCTAGCTGCAGAACCAGAACCGGATTGTTCGAGTCGGGGGTCGATTCTCCCTCCCGCTACCAAGGCTGCGTGCGACCCCCGCACATAATCATCGAGAGCGAATACCGCGTCGGCGGGCTTTGTGGATCGCGAGCCGGCGCGGAAACGACAGGGGGGAGGGCGGCAGCGGTGAGCCGACAATCCCGTCGGGGAAAACCCTTTTGACAGGACCCCTGCGCCGTGCGACCTTTTTGCATTCACGTATTTGACGTGAGCAGCTCGGGGCTTTGCGTCCAGAGGTTTTCCCTGCGTACCCAGCGGGACTAATAAGAAAATGCGCTTCCGAGCTGTGCTGTCGCCTTGTTGGCGGCCGCGATGTTGTGCGTACCGGAAGCGCAAAGCGCCCGGCTTCGACAAGAAGAATTCAGAACAACGAAGCGTGAGAGGGAGGAACTCTAATGTCGAGAAGCCTGCTGAGACTTGGGCTCATGGGACTGTCGGCCCTGAGCTTCTCTGCCGTCACTTTGGCGGCAACGGTCACCGACGCCAACGCGCAGGAGCGCATCCGCTGGAGAATGCAAAGCACGTTCGGCAGCCAGTTGCCGCATCTCGGGCCGTCAGGCGTGCGCTTCAGCAAGGACATCGAGCGCATGTCCGGAGGAAAGTTCGAGATCAAGTTTTTCGAACCGGGTGCGCTGGTTCCGGCGCTGGAATGCTTCGACGCCGTATCGAAGGGGTCCGTCGAATCGTGCTGGACGACGCCGGGCTATCACACCGGCAAGTATCCGGCGCTCGCCTTCTTCACCACCGTTCCCTTCGGCCCGAGCTTCGGCGAGTTTCTCGCATGGAAGTGGTTCGGCGGCGGCAACCAGCTTCGTGACGAGATCTACGCCAAGCACGACCTGATCGCCTTCGACTGCTTCTGCATTGGTCCGGAGACCTCGGGGTGGTTCCGCGGCGAGATCAAATCGCTGGAGGAAATGCGCGGGATGAAGATGCGCTTCTTCGGCCTCGGCGCCAAGGTGATGCAGAAGATGGGCGTCTCGACCCAGCTCCTTGCGGCGGCGGACATCTTCCCCGCGCTTGAGCGCGGCGTTATCGATGCGACCGAATTCTCGATGCCGAAGATGGATATCCAGCTCGGCTTCCACAAGATCGCCAAGTTCAACTACTTCCCGGGCTGGCACCAGCAGGTCTCGTGCAGCGAGTTCCTGATGAACAAGAAGGCCTATGAAGCGCTGCCCGACAACTACAAGGCGATGATCCAGGTCGCGGCCCAGGCGCAGGTTGCTTACACCTACGCCGAGACCGAAGCACAGCAGTTCCAGGTCATGCAGGAGATGAAAGACAAGTACAGCGTACAGGTGAAGCGCTGGCCGGACGGCACGCTGGCCGCGTTCGAGAAGGCGTGGCTGGAGGTGATCAAGGAGGAGTCGGCAAACGATCCGATATTCAAGAAGGTTGCCGACCACTACCTCGATTTCCGCAAGAAGTATGCAATCTGGGGTGAATCCCAGGTACTCAAGCCGACCTATCAGAAAGAATAGGGCAGGGCGGTTGCATCCCTGAACACGAGCATCGATGCTGATCCGTCTGCGCGCGGCTCAGCATCACACCGACTTCGGACTCGCTGAGGTGATAGGATGTCCCTGCAGGAGCAGAGCCGCGTCGATCGGCGGTTGATCGCGTTCGGTATTCCGCTGTTGATACTGGCTGCGCTCGCAACGCTCGCGACGTTGATCGCCAGCCTGCCATTGGAGCAGCGACGCGAGCTCCTCTACCTCGTGCAGGATTTCCTGCCGATCCTGATGTTCCTGACATTGGCCACCCTGCTGTTCAGCGGCTACCCGGTCGCCTTCATTCTCGGCGGGGTAGCGCTGCTGTTCGGACTGATCGGGTACTTCCTCGGCGTCTTTCAACTTATCGAGTTCTTCAATTTCGTGCCGCGCATCTGGGGCCAGGCCGCCGAGAATCTGGTGCTGGTCGCCGTGCCCACCTTCATCTTCATGGGGGTGGTCATGGAGCGGAGCGGCATCGCCAACGATCTGCTCTACTGCGTGCAGGTGCTGCTCAAGCGCGTGCCCGGCGCCTTGGCGCTGGGCGTGACAATCATGGGCACCATCCTTGCCGCCATGACTGGCATCATCGGCGCCTCGGTGACGATGATGACGGCGCTCGCGCTGCCCACCATGATGCGTCAGGGTTACAGCCATGCGCTGGCCTGCGGCACGATCGCGGCGTCGGGGACGCTCGGCATTCTCATCCCGCCAAGCATTATGCTGATCATCATGGCCGACCTGCTCGGCGTGTCGGTCGGCAACCTGTTCATGGCGGCGATCGGACCCGGCCTGTCGCTGGCGGCGCTCTATCTGCTGTTCGTCTACCTCGCGGCATTGATCAATCCCAGGCTCGCGCCACCGTTGCCGCCGGAAATGCTGGTGGTACCGAAGGGCAAGCTGGTGCCCCTGCTCATGAAGGCATTCTTTCCGCCGGTGTTCCTGATCGGCATGATCAAGGGCTCGATCCTGTTCGGCTGGGCCGCACCGAGCGAGGCGGGCGCCGTCGGCGCCTTCGGGGCGTTGCTGCTTGCGCTGTTCGCGGGCCGGCTCAACGTCGGGATGCTGTCGGAGACGTGTGTGGCCACCGCGCGCACCGTCGCGATGGTCTTCTTCATCATCATCAGCGCCACCTGCTTCGCCTATGTCTATCGCTCGCTCGGCGGCGACGACATCGTCGAGAAGCTGATCACGTCGGCGGGATTGACCGATTGGGGACTCCTGATCCTCATTCTCGGGATTGTGTTCTTCCTCGGATTCTTCCTCGACTGGATTGAGATCACGCTGATCGTGCTCCCGGTTTTTGCGCCGCTGATTGCGGGGCTCGACTTCGGCGAGCACATCGCGAAGGCCGACGTGGTGTACTGGTTTGCCATCCTGATGGCGGTCAACTTGCAGACGTCGTTCCTGACCCCACCCTTCGGCTTTGCGCTATTCTATCTCAAAGGCATTGCGCCCAAGGAGATCAAGATCGAGAGTATCTACAAGGGCATCGTGCCGTTCGTTCTGCTGCAACTGCTGGCGCTCATCGCTGTCATGCTGTGGCCGGAGATCGCCCTTTGGCTGATGCGCCGTACTTATGACTGAACTCACTCCCATTTCCGGTGGTTGATACAGGGATGTGCCAATGCACAAGCAGGTCACTCGAGAGACGCACGGAACACCACTGGCCCTTGGTTTGAGCGACAGGCTGCGCAGCTTCGTCGATTTGGTCGGCCGCTGCGCGGCCTGGTTGATCGTCCCGCTCGTCCTCGTCACCGTCATCGACGTGGTGATCCGCAAGCTTGTCTGGGTGGGTCCGGGCGGAAGGATGCAGGGCGCTCAGCTCTGGCTCGTCGAGCACTTCGGCCGCATGTTCGAGTCGACTCTGCTGCAGGAGATGGAGTGGCACTTCCACACCGCGCTGTTCGCTTTGGCGCTCGGCTTCGGCACGATCTACAACACGCATGTGCGCGTCGACCTCGTGCGCAACCGTCTCGGATTCCGCAAGCAGGCGTGGCTGGAGTTCCTGGGGCTCACATGCTTCATGATCCCCTATCTCCTCGTCGTCATCTGGTTCGCCGTCTCCTATGCCCATCAGTCATTCCTCACCGGCGAGATCTCGGCCTCGACCGTCGGGTTGACCCACCGCTGGATCATCAAGAGCGTCTTGGTGGCGGGACTGATTGTTGCGGCCATCGCAGGCTTTTCCGTGTGGCTGCAGGTGGTGATGGTGCTGTGGGGTGAGCGCACGCGACGCTTCTCGCTGATGACGCTGGAATGGCCGGAAGAGGCCGGCACCAGGGTAGAAGGTAAACAGCGCCTGACGCTGGAGGATGTCGTGTCCGAACCTGAGATTCCTCCAGCCCTTGCGGAGAAGGCGGACGCGGCGGAGTAGAGTGCTGCCGCGATCACTCAGCTGCCCGCGGATCTGGTCCGGCAGGAGATCATGAGCAACAACAACCTGGACTGGGAAAAGCTGTTCAAGCGATACGTGTTTGACGACGTCAAGACGCCATATTTCGTGCCGGTGACGCGAATGACGCAGACGCAGGCGCGCTATGAGCTATTCGCCTACACGCTGTTCATGGGCGTATTGTTCTCAGTGGTCGGCGTTGCGGCAATGTCGACCGAGCTGCCGCACGGCGGCGCGCTGGGCGTGCCGGTCTATGCGCTTGCGGTGGTCGGCGCCGCCCTGATCTTCGGCACGACCCGGCACCCGTGGGCGGCGAGTTTCTGCGCCAGTGCACCCGTCGCGGCGCTGATCTACTTTGTGCTGTATGGCTTTCATCCAAACCTCGGCACGGGCGACAAGGTACTGCTGACCGTGATCGTGCTGCTGTGGCTGCGCTACAGTTGGCGCGTGCTCGCGATCGTCAGGACCTATCCGGACATGCCGCCGCAATGAGGTGCGCGGAGATGAACCGATGACGAGCCCGGCGGCCGGCCCGCCCGAATCCGCATCCCCCGCATCCTCATGGCGCGCTCGTCTTGCGCCCGTCTATCGCTGGCTGGTGCGCTACTTCCTCTGGCACGTGTGGTTTTTCGTGTCCGCGAATCTCATCCTCAACGGGCTGAACTTTCTCACGGGGCGGCCTTGGTGGGCGTTCTGGCCGCTGCTCGTGACCAGCCCTTTGCTCGCGGCGCACTACCTCTTCTACAAGACGGCGACGGTCGACGAGCGCTGGGCCGATGCGCGGACCGAAGAGCTCAACCTCAAGAGCTATGATCGGGGGCACATTGAGGACATCAAGTCTCGGTTCGAGAAGGGTGAAGTGCCGCCCCCGCCGCCGCGCTGACCAAAAATGGTTTGGGCAGAACCCCGAGTTAAGGTAGCGCCGAGTCTATCAGGTGGAAGCATGCCCTCCGCTTTTCTCTCACCACCTGGAACTTAGGCTCCTTGGCTGCTGCACGCGAGAGCATTCTGAAACGGCTTGAAAAAACAATGAGGCGTTTCTTACCCAAACACTCTGCCTTGAATTCATTGGTTTGTCGTTCGTCGCTAGAGAGCGCCATCTAAGACTCACCAGTGAACTCGTTGTGCAAGCCAGCTTGGGAATTTGCGAGCCCCCTGCAGCACCGATTCTTGTGATGTCGGCGCAGGCGATCCGGAAGGATCGCCTTTTGCGTTTTGGGTGCCGTTTCGCAGAGATCGGGCGTTGCGTCTCCGCGATTTTGAACTTGCTCGGCAACATTCGACGAGTAGTTGGATATCGCAAAAAAGCGGTGACATCTGGCGGACTATCAAGGCACGCTAGAGCGTTAGCCTATCAGGTTGCAAGTAGCCGGCGGCGGTGAAGTAGTTTGTGGATTCTGCTGGCGTGTAGGTGTCGACGGTGCGCCCGATAGCGTCCCAAAGGCCGCCGACGGTACGTTCGGCGGCCTTTCGCAAGCTTGCTTTGAGCTTGGCGAAGGCGTTTTCGATCGGGTTGCCTCGATCATCTCACGTATGCGGGGCCCCCTTTGTGGCTGGAGAGGTTGTCCATGATGACAATAGCGTCGTCCGGGAGCTCGGGGACGAGCACCTTTTCGATGTAGGTTTCAAAGGCATCGCGATTGATGGGACCATCGAGCACCCAGGGCGCGATGGTGCCGCGCGTGGTGAGGGCGGCGACGCAGGTTGTTGCTTTCCAGTGGCCGTGAGGAACGCTGGCCCGCAGGCGTTCTCCGCGCAGACATCGACCATGTGTTCGCGCCATGTTGGTCGATGCCCAGGTCTCGTCGATGAAGACGAGCCGATCCCGGTCGAGCTTGCCCTGGCTCTCGCGCCAGGTCTGGCGTCGCGTCAAGACATCCGGGCGATCTTGCTCTGTGGCATGGGCGGTCTTTTCTTACGCGTGATCTTGTGCCGCTCGAAGAAGCGTCGGATCGTGCCATAACCAAAGGACAGGCCTTGTTTGCTCAAGCTATCACGCAATTCCTCGATGGTGATGTCGGGTGAGGCCTTGAGCAGAGCCACGATCGTCGCATGATGGGCATCAATCCGGTGGGACTTGCGATCGCCGCCCTGAGCTCTCGGCTGGGCATCGCCTTGCTCCCGCTCGCGCGTTCGCCAGCGGCTTACACTCGCCGCGCTGACGCCAAATCGCTCAGCAGCCTGCCGGCCTGAAACGCCGCCTCCAATACAGGCAAGCACACGTTCGCGAAGATCCATCGACAGCGGTTTCGCCATGCCCGCCGGCCTCCAGTCCGGCGACCAGCTTGAATCACTAAAACGCTGATTTGTGAATCCCCGACGATTCAGTCAGATGGGCTAACGCTCTAGCGCGAGCAAAACGGACACTCCGAGAGATTGGACTTGGAGCAGAATTCGTTGGTGCCGCTCGCAGTGCCGGCGTGTGCGTTCCTCGTCAACTCCTCACGCCTACCGACCCGCGGTCAATGGTGAACACGCGATCGAGCAGGCCATGCGCGTGCGTCATGCTTGATTCGGCGAGAATCACCGACAATCCGGACTTGCGCAGCCCCGAGATCACCTCGGCCAGGCGCCGGGCCAGCACCGGCGCCACGCCCTCGAACGGCTCATCCAGCAAGAGAAGCTTGCGTCCCGCCATCATCGCCCGACCCAGGGCCACCAGCTTCTGCTGGCCGCCCGAGAGCTGCAGGGCCTTGCGCGCGCGCAAGGTCGTCAGCTCCGGGATGGTGTTGTAGATGTGCGCGAGCTGCACCTTTGCGTCGTCCGCGTCCGCGGCCCAGGCAGGCAGCAGGATGTTCTCCTCCGCCGACAGGCCCGGTACCAGCCGCCGGTCCTCTGGCATGTAGCCGATGCCGAGCCCTGCGCGACGATAGGTCGGCAAGTCCGCCAGCTCTTGGCTCTCGAAGTCGAGCCGTCCGGACGCCGGCGCCTGCAGCCCCATGATGGTGCGCAACAGGGTGGTCTTTCCTGCGCCATTGCGCCCGATCAGGCCGGCGAACTCCCCTGCGCTGACCTCGAGATCGACGCCACGCAAAATCGCCACCGCCCCGATCGACACGGAGACGCCCTCAAGCCGCAGCATGGGGGATCTCCTCGCCGATCACGTAGCGGCGCACGTTCTCTGCGCGCAGCACGGTGTCGGGCGATCCGTCCGCGATGATGCCGCCGTCGTAGAACGCCACCACGCGCCCGGCAAATCGCGCCACGATGTCCATATCGTGCTCGACGAAGATCACCGTCACCCCGGCGATACGCGCCGCGCCCATCACGACGTCCATGATGGCGAACTTCTCGTCGGCAGAGACGCCGCTCGTCGGCTCGTCGAGCAGGAGCAGCTTGGAGCGGCTGGACAGGGCCATGGAAACGTCGAGCAGCTTGCGGATTCCTTCGGGCAACAGGCCGGCCTTCTGCGCAGCATAGGGAGCGAGCTCGAACCGCGTCAGCGCCTCATCGGTCGCGGCCTGCGGATTGTCAGTCGCGGCGATACTCTCGGCGAGCAGCAGATTCTCGCGAACGCTCAGCGAATTGAAGAGCTGCGGTATCTGAAACGAGCGCGAGATGCCGAGCTTGGTAATCTGACGCGGGCTCAAGCCCACGATGTCGCGTTCGCCGAACAGGATTTGCCCGCTGTCGGGCCTGAGATAGCCCGTCACCATGTTGAGAAAGGTCGTCTTGCCGGCACCGTTGGCACCGATCAGGCTGACGACGGTGTCGGGATCGAACGTCAGGCTGATATCGGTCGCTGCCCTCACGGCGCCGAAGCTCTTCTGTAACCCTTGTGCAGTCAGCACCGCCCTCATGCGGACCTCCGCCGCCGCTCGGCGAGCGTCCATAGGCCAGCCGGCAAGAACATGATGATGGTCAGCATGGCAAGGCCGAGCGACATCTGCCACACGTTGGGCGCGTACTGGCTGGCAATCATGCGCAGAGCCTCGAAGATGGTGGCCGCCACGAAGGGGGCCAGAATGCTCTGGATGCCGCCCAGGATGGCGATGAACACGAACTCGCCTGAGGTCGTCCAATACGTCATCTCGGGATCGACATGGCCGACCGCGAGTGCCGCGAGGGCGCCGCCCAGGCCCGCAAGGGCACCCGCGATCAGATAGTTGACGTAAACCACGCGGTAGGGTGAGGCGCCGAGATAGGCCACCCGCAGCTCGTTGTCGCGCACGCCGGTGGCCAATCGCCCCCAGTGTCCACCCAGCAGCCGGTGCACCAATAGCGCCGCAACCACTGCACAGACCGCGCCTGCAATGAGAAACACCCGCCGCTCCGCGCCGGACGCCAAGGCAACTCCGAAGAACGTGCGCGCATGCAGGTTGAACCCGTCCGTGCTGCCGAGCGCGGCACTCTTCACCAGCACGCCGTACAGGATCATCGAAAATGCCAGCGACAGCATGGCAAAGAAGATGTCGCGATACCTGGCGAGCAGCAGGCCCAGCAGAGCGGCTACCAACCCGGCGGCAGCGGCGCCTGCGAGCAGCATTACGGCCGCATCGGCAACATGCAGATGATGCGAGAGGAGGGCAGCCGCATAGGCGCCGATGCCGAAGTACAGCCCCTGGCCGAACGACACGAGCCCGGTGCGCATCAGCACAAGAAGCCCCAGCACCACCACGCCTTTGGCGAGCGCCAGCATGGCCATGAACACCAGCCATTGCGGCGAGAGCAGAGCCAACCCTGTCAGCGCGACGAGGGAAGCGATTGCGACAATTGCAGCCTTCATATCTTGCGCGCCTCCTGCGCCGCGAACAGTCCCTTCGGGCGCGCAATGAGCACCATGGCCATCACGGCGTAGATGGAGAACAGCTCGGCCTCCGGCCAGTAGCGCACCGTGGCCGAGCGGACGAGGCCGACCAGAAGCGCGCCGAGCGCCGCTCCGCCGAGACTGCCGAGACCGCCGATCACCACCACCGCGAAGGCGAGCACGATCACCTCCACGCCGATGCCGGGCGTCACGGCTATCGTCGGCGCCGTGAATGCCCCGCCGAGCGCCGCCAGCGTCGCACCGACGGCGAAGGTGGCGAGATAGACCCGGCTCACGTTGATGCCCATGGCCATGCTCATCTCACGGTCGTGGATGACGGCGAGCAGCAGCTTGCCCTGGCGCGTGCGATAGAGCGCCCAGGCAAGGGCGAGCCCGGTCGCCAGCGCCAATGCGATCAGCACTACGTTGTAGACGGGATAAGGCAGGCCGCCGAGCTGAAAATTTCCGGGCAACGCGTAGGGCTCGGGCAGCAGCAACGAGTCCACGCCCCACACCAGCTTGATCACGTCCTCCATGATCAGGAAGACAGCATAGGTGACCAGCACCAGCACCACCTCGTCCTTGCCGTACATCCACTGCAGCAGGCCACGCTCGATCAGCGGACCGACGAGGGAGCCGACGAGGACGGCCGCGAGCAGCAGCATGGCGAAGCTGCCGGCCGCCGGCAGTCCGCCACCGAGCCATGCGCCGGCAAGCGAGCAGGCTGCATAGGCGCCCAGGGCATAGAGGCTGCCATGGGCCACGTTGAGGATGCGCATGACGCCATAGATCAGCGTCAGCCCGGCCGAGATCAGGAACAGCCAGGACGCATAGGCGATGCCGTCGAAGGCAATGGGCAGGATGCTGCTCATCTGAAGCCAAGCGGCGGCAGCCCGCAGGACTGCCGCCCCTGATTGTTATTTCTTGAGGCCAGACTTGATCCAGGTTTCGCTTTTCATGCCGTCGGGTGGGTTCACCTTGTCCGCGGAATAGCGTGCGACATCCACGATCTTGAGCTCACCGCCCTCGACCTTGGTCGTGCCGACGGCGGCGTCCATGATCGCCTGGTGGCCCTTGCCGAGCGCCATCTTCACCGGCCCACCGGGGCCTTCGAAGGTCAGGTTCTCGAGCGCAGCGATGATCTTGTCCTGGTCGGGTGCCGCATTGCCGCTGCCCTTGGCCTTCTCGTAGGCCGCCTTCACGCTGAGGATTGCCTGCGTCATCTTGAAGGACGCATAGTTCGGCGGGACGTGGTAGCGGTCCTGGTAGGTGGTCTTCAGCCAGCGCGCGAGATCGGTGTCCGGTGCGAACGGCCCAAACGGACCACGCGCCCCCAGAATGGTTCCGTCCGGAATCCGCGTGCCCAGCCTGTTGATGGCCGGTTCGCCGGCTGACAGCACCACCTTGTGCTTCTCGAACAGGCCACGCGGTGCGCCCTGCAGCACGAGGCCCTCAAGATCGCCGCCCCACATGCTGGAATGGATCACCTCCGCCCCACTACCGAGAAGCGTGGTGATTTCGGCGCCGAACTGACCCGCAAAAAGCTTCGGCATCTGCGAGGTCTTCACCTCGATGCCAGGCTTGAGGGTCTTCATGGCGTTCTCGAAGTCCGCCCAGGAGTCCTGACCCCAGGCATAGTTCTGATTGAGGCCGGCAATCGATTTTACGTTGGGAGTGCGCTCCACCAGATAAAGCGCGACGGAGACGTTATCCATCGTGCCGGTTGGACCGGTGCGAAACACGTATTTATAGCTCGCGTCCTCGAAGATGCGAGGCGTGCCGCAGTCGAACAGGACGGTGAGCTTCTTCTGCTCCTCGGCAACGGGCGCAATCGCCAGGCAATCGCCGCTCGAGATGTAGCCGATCACGATGTCGACCCTTGGCACGAGATTGCGATACTCGGCCACCTGCTTCTGTGGGCCGCCGGCCTCGTCGATGATGACGAGTTCGATGGGCGTCCCGCCGAAGCCCTTCTGGGAATAGGGTGCGGGCACGGTGCCCGCGTTGAGCGACTCGGCCGTCAGCTCGGCGGCGTTGCGGGCCGGGACCCCGAACGGACCGGCGGCCGGACCGGACAGGAACGTAACGATGCCGACCTTGAGGGGTTGCTGCGCCAGCGAAGCCGGCACCGCCAGCAGAAAGACGAACGCGGCCAAGGCCGCGCGCAACCCGAAGCTCGATAATGGTCGCATTTGTTTCCTCCTCCTCGTTGGACTTCCTACAGGCATCGCGCGCGCTCCCTCAGCGTGAACTTCTGCACCTTGCCGGTTGCAGTCGTCGGCAGCGGCCCGAAAACCACCGATTTCGGCGCCTTGAAGTGCGCGAGCCGGTCGCGGCAGAAGGTGATGATTTCCTCCTCGGTCGCCTGAGTGCCGGGCTTGAGCTGCACAAAGGCGCAGGGCGTCTCGCCCCATTTCGAATCCGGCCGCGCGACGACGGCGGCGAGCTGCACCGCCGGGTGCTTGTAGAGCGCGATCTCGACTTCGACGCTGGAGATGTTCTCGCCGCCCGAGATGATGATGTCCTTCGCGCGGTCCCTGATCTCCACGTAGCCGTTCGGATGCTCGACCGCGAGGTCGCCGGTGTGCATCCAGCCGCCGCGGAAGGCGTCGGCGGTCGCCTTCGGCTCCTTCAAATAACCGAGCATCACCGTATTGCCGCGAACCATGATCTCGCCGATCGACTGGCCGTCGCGGGGCACCGGCTTCATGGTCTTCGCATCTGCCACCATCTGCCCTTCGACCACAGGATAGCGGACGCCCTGGCGTGCGACAAAGCCGGCGCGTTCGGCGAGCGGCAGCGCCGACCAGTCATCCTGCGGCGCGCAATAGGTGGAAGGACCCTGCAGCTCCGTCATGCCGTAGATGTGCGTGACGCGGAAGCCGAGTTGCTCCATCGCTTCAATCACCTTGGCCGGCGGCGGCGAGCCGCCGGTCTGGATTTCTACCACATGGTTGAACCGGCGCAGTTGCTGGGCCGGCGCCGACGTCAGCATCGTCAGCACCGTCGGCGCGCCGCACATGTGCGTTACGCCGTTCTCGACGATCATCGGGAAGATCAGCGCCGGATCGACCTTGCGCAGGCACACATGCGTGCCGCTCATCGCCACCACCGACCATGGGAAGCACCAGCCGTTGCAGTGGAACATCGGCAGCGTCCAGAGATAGACCGGCTTCGGCGGCATCGGCCAGGCCATGATGTTGCCGACGGACTCGAGGAAAGTGCCGCGGTGATGATAGACAACGCCCTTCGGGTTGCCGGTGGTGCCGGATGTGTAATTGAGCGCGATCGCGCTGCTCTCGTCGGCCGGCGCGCTCCAGGCGAAGTTCGGATCGCCCTTGGCGATGAATGCCTCGTACTCGAACTTGCCGAGCCGTTCACCGGGCCCGGTATAAAGCTCGTCGTCAACGTCGATCACCAGCGGCCGCTTTTTCAGCGCCGCAAGCGCGGGACCAACCTGCGCCGCGAACTCGCGGTCGGTGATCAACACCTTCGCCTCGGCATGCTGGAGAATATAGGCGATCGTTGCCGCCTCGAGACGGGTGTTGATGGCGTTCAGCACCGCGCCGAGCATCGGCACGCCATAATGCGCCTCGACCATCGCCGGTACGTTCGGCAGCATGACCGAAACGGTATCGCCGCGCTTGACGCCGGTGCCAGCGAGCGCCGACGCGAGGCGACGGGCGCGCTCATAGAACTGGCGATAGCTGTAGCGCCGCTCGCCGTGGATCACCGCGGTCCGATCCGGATAGATCTCGGCCGAGCGGGGCAGGAACGAAATGGGCGTGAGCGGGGAGAAGTTTGCTTCGCTGCGGCCGAGGCCGGAAAACGCCCCGTTGCCGGCGCCACCGCGCGACCGTCGATTGGACTTCGCCGCAGGCGTCTTGCGTGCTGGCCTGGAGATCGTTCGCCTGGGCCGTGCAGCGCGCCTGCCTTGCGGTGATCGTACCATCGCTGCTCCTCCCGCGGCGCCCGCGCTGTGGCGAAGCGTCAGCGCGCGCCGTCCGATCCAATTCTCCTGGACCAGGGCGCCGAGCATATGCCGAACCGCGCCCTCCATTGCCGGCAGGATGACATTGTTGATCGCTGGCGGCGCCTTGGCAAGGCTGACTAGCCTGACCCGGCCGTCGGTGATGATGCCTATCCGGACGAATGCCCGCCAGATTGCCTGTCGTTCGATTGCTGCGGCACGGCATAATCCGCGCCGAAGACAAGGGACTTGCAAACGGGCGTGACATTCCTCAGGCTCACCATCGATTGCGGACGGTCAAGCACGAGTGCGACGCGAGACCGGCCTTGCAGGATCCTCAAACCACAAGAGAGGCGGAAAAACCGCCCGCTTTTCAGCAGGAGGAGACCCCATGAGAATTGTCAGTATTGCGGCTGCCGCGCTGCTTGCCGGCATGACGACCAGCCTTTCCGGCGGCGCTCTGGCCCAGGAGCGTACCGTCAAGATCACCGGCTTCGGCGCCAAATCCGGCGTCGTCCGCGTGTTCGGCGTCAACAGCGAGGCGGCGATGAAGGCGGCCGCCGAGCAGATCAACAAGGCGGGCGGCGTCACCCTGGGTGACGGCGCGAAAGCGAAGCTTTCGGTCGAATTCCTCGATGATCGCTGCAACGCCGAGGAGGGAATCTCCGTCATCCGCCGCATCGCTTCGACGGATGCCTTTGTGGCGATCGGGCCGACTTGCTCGAACGTTGCCGAGTCGCTATTCGGCATCCTGCAGAAGAAGGTGGGCGATGCCTCCGACAGCGGACTGCAATTTCCTGTTTTCGCCGACGTAGCTGCCAAGGGCGGCCTCGCCGCGATTTCCGAGTGGGCGTTTCGCAACGTCCCGAGTGAGCTCGAAATGTACAAGTCGCTGTTCGCGTGGCTGAAGCGGGAGCATCCCAATCTGAAGACGATCTACGGCGGCGTCGAAAAGGACTTTGCGCATTCGAATGCCACCTACGGCGTGATGAAGAAGCAGGCCGAGGAGAACGGCTTCCAAGTGCTCGGGACCGGCGAGTGGCTGCTGAACGACACGACCTTCTCGACGCAGGTGCGCGAAATGCGCCGTGCCAATCCGGAGATTGTCGCCATTTCCGCCCACCCATTCACGACCTGCGGGGTGCTGCGCGAGATGGACCGCCAGGGCGTGAAGCCGAAACTCCTGATCGGCCTGACCAGTTCGTCCAGCATTGAGACGTTGCAGGGTTGCGCCAAACAGGCGGAAGGCATCATCATACCGACCAGCTTTGCGCCCGTCACCCCGGAGGCGAAAGCCGCGGCCGACAACGTCTCCAAGCAAGGCGGCAGCATGGATCTGCACAGCGCGGCGGCCTACGAGATCATGTTCATCCTCAAGGACGTGATCGAGAGCCAGAAGATCATGGCAAAGCCCGATACCGTGCAGGCCGACCGCAACAAGATGCGTCAGGGGTTGGCCGCGTTGAAGGAAACAAAAGGGCTGCTCGGCACGGTTGGGCGCACCAACGACCGCGAGGCGATCAAGCCGTACCTCTACGTGCATGCGAAGGACGGGAGTTGGCAGGTCCTCCACAAGCCTTCGTCGTGATCGCCGTCAAGGACGCGGCGGGCCCGGCTGGCCCGCTGCATCCTGTCAACCTTGACCCTGTAGTGTAGGGGGCACCGCAGTGGACCTGCTTGATCTGTTCGATGCCGTGCAGTCCGTCGCCGACGGGTTGCTGTTCGGCTCCACCTACGCGCTGCTCGGAATAGGTTTCACGCTCATCTTCGGTGTGATGCACAAGATCAACCTTTCCTATGCCGCAGCGTCGATCGGCGCTGCTTACGGAAGCCTGCTGCTTCTCAGCGGCTTCACAGCGCCGGCCATCATCGTCTTCATGGCCGCGGCGCTATGCGGCGGGGTGATCGGTGCGCTCGTCTATTTCATCGGCTTTAAGTTCATCCCCGTCGCCAATCCGCTGGCCACCTTGATGTCGACTGTCGGCCTGTTGCTGCTGATCGACGAGATTATCGTGCACACGACCGAAGGCGTGCCGCTCGCCTATCCGGCGTTGTATTCCGACGTGGTCGTGCGGCTTGGCCCGTTCATGCTGCGCGGCGACCTGATGTTCGTCTTCCTGCTTGGTTGTGCCTGCATGGTGCTGTTCCTGCTGCTGCTTTATCGGACCAGGCTGGGCATCGCCACGCGCGCCGTCTCGCAGCAGCCGATCGCCTCGCAGCTCTGTGGCATCAGCATCCTGCAGGTGAACGTTCTGACCTTCGTGGTCACCGGCATGCTGGGCGGAATTGCCGGTGCCATGAGCGGCGCGGCGATCGGCATGCTGTCGCCGCTGTTGGCTCAGCCGCTCACCGTCAAGGGCCTGATTGTCACCGTGATTGGCGGCCTCGGCAGCATACCAGGGGCGATCATCGCCGGCCTGATCGTGGGCGGGCTGGAGAGCCTGTTCCAGTTCCTGCGTGGTGTGACCGAACGAGACCTCTACATTATGATGCTCCTGTTCGCCTTCCTCGTGTTCCGGCCGGGAGGCATCTTCGCCAAGGCGGCCGGGCGCGACTGAGAGGGGGAGGCATGGATTTCTATTTCGGTCTCGCGCAAGTCATCGGCGTCCATACGCTGCTGGGGCTCTCGGCTTACTGCGTGCTGCTCACCGGCCAGGTGAGCCTGGCGCAGGCGGCTTTCTTCGCCATCGGCGCCTATGTCGCGGCGATCCTCACCGTCATCTTCAAGTGGCATCTGTTTGCCGCGCTCGGCGTTTCCGCGGTCGTTTCCGGCCTGACCGCCTGCGCCGTCGGCTTCCCGGCGCTACGCGTGAAAGGATTGATGCTGGTCGTCGCCACGCTCGCCTTCGGCGAGGCCGTGCGTCTGTTCTTCTTCAATTTCACCTACCAGATCCAGGCGGGCGAGCTGAAGATCGGTCCGCACGGCGCCGAAGGTTTCCGCCAGATCCGCTATTTCCCGGAGCATGGCTGGTCCACCTTCGACGTCCTCGTATTCATCTGGCTGATGGTGGCGATCGTCATGGCATGCCTGTGGTGGCTCGATCGATCGCGCGCCGGCGCCGTGATGCGCGCGGTCGGTGAGGACGAGGTTGCGGCGCACAGCTCCGGCATCAACGTCACGGCGGTGAAGGTGTCGGCGATGACCATCGGTGGCGTCATCGCCGGAATCGGCGGTGGCATTTTTGCGCACTACACGACGCACATCGAGCATGTGCAGTTCGGCGTCATTCTGGCGACCTTCGCCATCGCCTATCCGATTCTCGGCGGGCTTTCGAACGTGTTCGGCACGTTGCTCGCCGTCATCTTCATCCAGGGCTTCCTGATCGAGGGCCTGCGCTTTCTCGGCGATTGGCGCAATTTGCTGTTCGGCGCGCTGATCGTGCTGGCGATGAACCTGCGGCCGCGCGGTTTTCTCGACGCGGGCGGCGTCGCCTCCCTGAAACGCATGCTGTTCGCGGGCAAGGAGAGTTCCGGTGCTTGACCTTCAGGGCATCGCCAAGCATTTCGGCGGCGTCCACGCGGTGGACGGAGTAGATCTGACCGTGAAGCGCGGCGAGATTCTCGGCCTCATTGGGCCGAACGGCTCGGGCAAGAGCACGATCGTCAACCTGGTCTCAGGCCTGTTTCCATTGACCTCAGGCCGGATTCTCTTCGATGGCGACGATATCTCGGACCTGCCGTCCCATGCGCGGGTGGGCCTCGGCATCGCACGAACCTTCCAGAATATCCGGCTGTTCGGGCAACTGTCGGTCTGGCAGAACCTCTGGGTCGCGCAGAACTCCCGCCTGCAGCGGCAGGAAATGTTCTTCACGCGCTGGTTCGGCGGCTCCGCGGGCGTGCAGGCGGAAATCGAGCGAACGCTCGAATTCTTCGACCTTGCGCACAAACGCCACGAGCTCGCTGCCAATCTATCCTTCGGCGAGCAGCGGCGGCTGGAATTCGCCCGCGCCATTTCCGCCAAACCCAGCCTTCTGCTGCTCGACGAGCCGGCAGCGGGCATGAATGCCGAAGAGGTGGATCAGCTCGATGCCCGCATCCGCAAGATGCGCGATGACGGGTTTACGGTCCTGTTGATCGAGCATCACGTCGAGCTGGTTATGTCGGTCGCTGACCGGATCGCCGTTCTGAACTTCGGTCGCAAGATCGCCGAGGGGCCGCCGGCTGCCGTGCAGGACGATGCCGCCGTGCGCGAAGCCTATCTCGGCACGCGGTGAGGTGAATCATGCTGGACGTGTCGGACCTCGTGACGACTTACGGTAAGATCGAAGCGCTCAAGGGCGTGTCGCTGCAGGTCGAGGGCGGGAAGATCACCTGCCTGCTCGGACCGAACGGCGCCGGCAAGACGACCCTGATGATGACCATCGCCGGAATTCTCAGACCCCGGCGCGGCTCGATCAAGCTCGGAGGTGTCGAGCTGGTCGGGCTGTCGCCCGCGAAAATCGTCTCGCGCGGCATCGCGCTGGTGCCGGAGAACCGGCTGGTCTTCCCCGAGATGTCGGTGCGCGAGAACCTGCTGGCGGGGGCATACCAGCGCAGGGACAAGAGCGAGATCGCCGACGACATGGAGCGCATGTACGCGCGCTTTCCGCGACTGAAGGAGCGGAGGGAACAGCTTGCCGGCACGTTGTCCGGCGGCGAACAGCAGATGCTGGCGGTTGCTCGCGCATTGATGTCGCGCCCTCGCGTGCTGTTGATGGACGAGCCCTCGCTCGGACTCGCGCCCCTTGTCGTGGCGGAGATCTTCGATATCGTCGCTGCGCTCAATCGCGACGGCACCACCATTCTGCTGGTGGAGCAAAATGCACACATGGCCCTGAAGGTGGCGCACCAGTTTTTCCTGATGGAGCAGGGCCGCGTCACCTTCCGGGGCACGCCCGGCCAGCTGGCGGAGGACGAGGTGATCCAGCGGGCCTATCTCGGTGCCCGCCGCGCCGCTCGATGAGCCGACAGGTCAGGGGCCGATGATCGATCTCATCCAGAATACGATCGACGGCGTGATGATCGGCTCGTCCTACGGGCTGCTCGCGCTCGGCTTCACCGTCATCTTCGGCGTCATGCGGCGTCTCAACCTGTCCTACGGGCCCACCGTCATGATCGGCGCCTATTTCGGCACCGTGCTCTATCTGGACTTTGGCGCCGGGCCGCTCGCGGTCGCTGCGGCCGTTGTCACCGGAGCGGTGATCTCCGGCATCTACGTGGAACGGCTCTGCTTCGCACCGATGAAGGCCGGCGCCGGGATCGCGTCGATGGTGTCGAGTTTTGCGATCTGGATGCAACTGGAGCAGGCAGCGGTGCTGGTCCTGCCGCGTCACACCTACCCGTTCCCGCCGCTCGCGACCGGCGCCGCGCTCGAGATCGGTCCATTGCTCGTCCGTCCCGACCACCTGATCATGCTGGCGAGCGCGCTTCTGCTCGCCGCTGTTGTGCAGCTCGCGGTCTATCGCACGCGCTTCGGTCTTGGCCTGCGTGCGGTGATCGCCAACCCGATCGCGGCGAACCTGGTCGGCGTGGATGTCGGGCGCCTGGTCATGCTGGCGTTCGCCGCGGCATCGGCCATCGGAGGGGTGGCCGGTTTTCTCGTGTTGGCGGTCGACCAGCAGGTGACGCCGATGTTCGGCATGTGGGCAACGCTCAAGGGCCTGATCGCGATGATGATTGGCGGCCTCGGATCGATACCCGGCGCGCTGCTCGGCGGACTGCTGCTCGGCGTCGTCGAGGTGCACAGCCACTGGCTGTTCGGGCCCCAGGTGCGCGATTTGTTTGCCTATTTCATGCTGTTCGCTTTCCTTGTGGCGCGTCCGGGCGGCCTGCTCGGCCGCACGGCCGACGTCGAGCTGTCGCACAGGGTTTGACCGATGGATGACTATCTGGTCAGCGTATTTTCCAACATCGGGGTCATCTCGTTCGTCGCGCTGTCCGCCTATCTCCTGCTGCTCACCGGAGAAATTTCCTTCGGGCAGCAGGCGTTCTTTGCAATCGGCGCGTATGCAGCCGGCATGGCTACTGCGATGTGGGGCTGGCCGCTGGCGCTGGGTATTGCCTGGGGCGCAGCGGCGGGTGCAGCTTGCGCCGTATCGCTTGGCATCCCGACATTGCGGCTTCGCGGACTTCAGTTCTCGATCGCGACGCTTGCGTTCGCCGAGATGGTGCGAATCCTGTTCGAGCTGTTCCGTTATCAGGTTGACATCGACGGCGAACCGGTTGGACCCAACGGCACTGACGGCTTTCGCAGTATCCGTTACATCTTCGATCACAACATCGAAACTTTCGATTTCATGATACTGATCTATACGATGCTGGCGGTCACGCTTGCAGGCTTTATGCTGCTCGAACGCTCGCGGCTTGGCGTCATCTTCCGCATGATCGGTGAGGATGCGACGCTTGCCTCACTGCAGGGGATAGCGGTCGCCCGCTACAAGGTTCTCGCGGCCGGCATCGCCGGCGCGCTCGCCGCGGTCGGCGGCGGCCTCTACGCCCATCTGACCACCTATGTGGAGCCGCGAACCTTCGATGTCATGCTCGGTGTGCATTCCCTTGCCTATGGTCTGATCGGCGGGCTCGGCACTGCGCTTGGACCGCTGCTCGGGGTCGTCATCGACGTCGGGCTCCTCGAGTCAGTGCGACTGTTTGCGGGCTACCGCATGATCATTTTCGGCGGTCTGGTTGCGTTGCTGCTGATCGTTCGTCCGCGCGGCCTGCTTGATGAGCGGCTGGTGCACGGAATTGGCCGATTGCTCCGGAACACGATATCCGGATCGACCCGAACAAGACGAGGACCGCGATGAGAACGATGGTTTGCATGCTTGTTGCCGTGGCGGCATTGATGGCCGGTTATCCGCAAGACGCGCACGGCCAGGTGCGCGCCAAGGCCGCTGTGACCTGCGTCTCGGCCGGGCAGGTGCTGGAGTACGACTGCACGATCAGGCTCGCGAACGCGCGCTCCGGCGAACCGCTCTCCGGGCTGACCGTATCCGTCGGAGCGGACATGCCCTCGATGCCCGGCATACACAACGTGCGCCCCGTGAAAGCGACTGAGCAGGCGGAGAAGGGCGTTTATCAGGTACGCCTTGAGCTTGAGATGCACGGCGACTGGGCGGTGCATATCGACCTGAGCGGGCCCATGCGCGACCGCGTGATTGCGATGCTGCATTTCGCGGAAGCGGAAGTCACCGAGTCGTCCTCGGGTCGGAACAAGCGCTGACACGGCTCTCGATCACATTCGTGGAAAGAACTCTTCGGCAAGCCTACGAAACCCATCAAGCTTCGACAATTGAGCCTCCGAGGCGCGCTTTGGCCTGCCGCATGGTCGCTGCGTAGTACGGGCGATCCACAGCCTCGAATGAGTCCGAGGTTTAGGCTGGGCAAACCTCCGATGTCGCTTTCATTGAGGCTGAGATCCATGCGGAGAAACGGAACGAATATCGTAGATTTGCGTGGTGTGTGGAAGCCGGTAGCGCTTCCCCGCTACCAATCGCACGATTTTGCACGCCAAACTACGATTTTGTACGATCGATCACGCAAGGGCGGCCTGCATTCGATTCAACTCGACCGACCCATCATGTGGAGCTCGTCGTTCGGTCGCATGCTGGAGACGTTCGCCAGACGGTTGGACATGCCGAAGAAGGCCGCGATCGCGGCGATATCCCGGACATCGTCATCCGTGAAGCCGAGGGCCTTCAGCGCGGCGATGTCGACATTCGCCGACGTTTCCGGGTGGTCTTTTTGTACTGACGCACAACTACACCGGCTATCCCATGGTCCGCCATGCGCGCGAGATGATCGCCGCCGGCGAGCTCGGCCGCATCCGCGTGGTACAGTCCTAGTATCCGCAGGAATGGCTGACCACGCCTCTTGAGCGCACAGGCCAAAAGCAGGCGGAATAGCGCACGGATCCCGGGCGCAGCGGCGCCGGCGACTGCCTGGGCGATATTGGCACCTACGCCTTCAATCTCGCGGAGTTCGTCGTGGGCTCGCGTGTCGAACGGGTTGCGGCCGAGCTTACGACGTTCGTCTAAGGTCGCCGCCTCGATGATAACGTGCAGATGATGCTGCGTTTCAACAACGGCGCACGGCGCCCTGTAGTCAAGCCAGGTGCGCCCGGCCAGTCCGGCTGTGAGGCTGAAGCGGTCATAGTTCGGGCGCTTGCGATGTCTGCCAATGAACCAACTGCGACATCGATAGCGATCGTCTCATCCAATGCATGGCTCAACGCTGCTCAGTCGCATTCCGTTCGTGACGTTCGGCGGCGCTATGATCGGAAACAAGCCCCGCGCTTCCGATAGCGGCGGGGTGCGTGATCTAGCCGAGCTCGATCTGTTTCCCTTAGCTCGCAAAGGTTCGACTGCTTTCGCGCACCTTTGCCTTGACTTCCAAGGAGGTAATGAGCTTGCCAGCTGGCCCTGATTGCGAAGGCTTCAGTTGCCGCTATTATTTGCAAATGGACGAAAAGTTTCTAGGCAGATTGGAAAAGCGGCTTGGATCCCAACGGGCACACGAGCGATTGAAGTTCGAGGCGGATCACCGAGCCCAAGTATTTGGCCAAGGCCTGACTTTCTTCCATCTAGAGAACCGGTTCTCGGCACCGGCGATCATCCGAACAGCGCTTACATTCATGGGGCTGTACGAGCGCGCGCGCCGCAACGCCGGCCATGCATGATCCGGTAGAACGAAATCACGTTCGAAGATCTACCTTCCTCGTTTGAGAACTTCACGATCCTTCACGTCAGCGACTTGCATGTGGACATAAGCGAATCGGCTATGAAACTTTTGGTCCAGATCATCGATACGCTAGCGTGCGATATCTGCGTGCTGACCGGCGACTATCGGGGGAAGACTTATGGGCCGATCGAGATTGCCATGGAAGCCGTCGCTAACCTAAGGGCGAAGATAACATTGCCGGTCTACGCAGTCCTAGGAAACCACGACACCATTGAGATGGTCCCACGGCTGGAAGACATGGATATACGAGTACTGATGAATCAATGCGAGATCCTGAAACTCGGTGACGAGCAACTCTATCTGGCTGACTAGACGATGCTCATTTTGACAGCAGACGACATAGCCACAGCTGCGTCAGGTTTCCGAAAAGATGAATTCTCGATCTTGTTGTCCCACACACCCGAAGTGTATCGCCAGGCAGCTGAAGCCGGCTTTGATCTGATGCTAAGCGGCCACACACACGGGGGACAACTCTGCCTGCCCGGATCAATCCCGATCAAGCTTGAGGCAATGTTACCTAGACGCATGGGCACGGGAGCTTGGAGATATGGGGAGATGGGCGGATACACTTCCGTAGGCGCCGGGACGAGCCTTCTGCCGGTCCGGCTCAACTGTCCTCCAGAAGTGACTTTGCACGTTCTCCATCGCAAGCAGCCGTAGTCGGATTGTAAACCGTCAGGGGGGGTCTGGTAGTCCAGTGAATCGGCGTGGTTCGTGCTGCGCGGAATCATGGCCGGGCAGCCGGTCTCAACGACGTTAGCGGCACTTTCGCTACGCCTGCTCTCGAGAGCGAAGCGGAATCGCGAGCGGCGTAATGTCTTTGCACGAGAAGCGATCACGCTCGTCTGTTTCTTTGCGAGTGGCAAGCAAAACTCGTTCGACATGCGCTTAACTCGGCGACCGCCATGCCGGGCTTTAATTGCAGCTTGCTGATTGCAATTCACATACCTGGAGTTCAGATGTTCTTCGTTCGAAAACACGACATCCTCATTGCCGCGTCGCCGGAGGCGGTATTCGACTATGTTTGCACCGCATTCCTGGCCCGAATGGCTGGCCGCATCGCAGAAGATCGAGGGGCCAAATCAGCCGTTAAAACTCAGCCAAACTTTTCGCGAGAAGTGGCAGACGCGGCGTGGCACGATCGAGCTGCATTGGACGGTGACCGAGAGCAACCGTCCGAGCACATGGACGTGCAAGGCCGATACCGATTTCATCGGTCCGATCGTCATCCGCTACACGTTTGCAGATGAGAAAGGCCACACTCGCTATACGCGGGAGCTCACCAATCCCGATCGGCCATCCGAGCCGACCGATGACCAGCTCCTGCGCATGGACGAGGAAGCCCGGATCGGGCTCGGCAATATCAAGAAACAGGTCGAGTGGCGTTTCGCCGCCCGCCGTGTCAGCCCCTATCCGTGCTGAAACGCGGGAGACCACGCGATGACGACTGAGATCACGGTCAGGGTCGGTCCGGACAAATATCAGGGGGCACGCCCGTTGTAGCGCGCTTGCGCCAGAGTTGTTTCAGCTCGATGAGTTCGGACACGCGCGGGAAAGCGCGAGCAGCTTCGCCGCCCCTGACCTGATCGACAAGGCCTACATCGCACGCGCGAATTGTCCGGAGGAAGCCATCATCCTCACCGAGCGGCCTAAACCAGTTCCATAGCGCCCAGACCTGGGCATTGGCGACGGCCGGCCCATTGCGCCGTCACGGCGGTACGTCAAGGGCGGCTTGCCGCTCGTATCACCTTTGACGTGGCGACGGAGCTGCCCAGGCAAGGATCACTCGGCCGAGTTCACGCGGATTTCGGATTGGACGAGCCTGCATCCCTTCGCTTCGGTGCAGCGGTCCATCGGAACAACAAGCATCTCCCTCAACCTGCGTTGCTTCTCTCCTTGGGAAAAAGGAGGCGCTAACTGGTCGGCTCTTCTCCGAATCTCACTTTCCAAGGCGGCTCGCTGGTCAGGAGTAAGAGCCTTCCCAGCCGTCATTAAAAGGAAGCCAACTAGATCATGCCGCCGTAAGTCCAAATCCAGAATGATGAGCCCGAAAGGACCATCGGGGGTACTCACCCGCTTAAAAATGCAATCATAGCTGTTCTGGCAAAGCGAATATTGCTTCAAGTTCACATACCGCATGCTGCATTCCGGAGGCGTTTCCAAACGAACGACGCAGACCGCCAGATCCGGCGCATTTTTGTTGGGGATGGGCATGGCCGTCGGACCGCGCCCCCCGCCAATGCCTGGAATGCCGTCCCAGGGTTCTCCGTTGGCCTTCGTGTGGTCGGCCGCCACGGTGATGCTGATGGGTTTCCCTTCATCGGCTAGGCAGTAGGCGGGGAACACCAGAATAAACAAAATGGCCCACAAAGACCGTCGGCTTATGCGCGAATGCCAACTAGCGACTCGGTAAGAGCGCCTGAACAAGCACGACTGATGTATTTGCATGTTGCGCATCCGACAGGTTTTCCTGACACGGGCTCGCGATTCATTGATGATCCTTTTGCAAGATCAACATATTCTCGCGTACGGATGCGTCAACGCCTAAGCGACAAGCTCTATGGCAGAGCGCCTAAGAGAGGTACTTGTGAATTAAGCGGATTTCGATTCCGCCATCCGACGTCCGATCCGTCCGGCTGCAGCCAGCACTCAAAACCCTGAATTCGTTATTAGGACAGCTCTTCTCGCGGCTAAACTTCAAGGTGTTTGGAAAGCAGCGTCAGTTCTCGCTCTCGGTGCGCGATCCAACGGTCTTGCGAGGACACCGCAATGGCAGGGCTGGACTGCCGATTGAAACCGCCCAAGCCTCTTGAAGCATGACCCAATAGATCAACACCTTCCCCCAGAACGCCGCAACGAAATCGCAACGAATTGGGTGAAACGACCGTGAACAAAACGAGACGGTATCGACTGTCACAGCAAGAAAAATCAATGACTTAGAGCATGTGCACTGCGTTCGGGACGCAGGGGTCGCAGGTTCGAATCCTGCCACTCCGACCATTATGTTTGCCGTTCATTTATCAGGGCTTTTTCTGATTGCTGGCGGTTCCCGAGTCAACCGCCGATTCCCTTCCAAAGCCAAACACAGATATGCGTTCGCGCGGCGCGCACGGCGTCCGGGGCTTGGCCAGTCTCACCCTCGAAAATGGAGGGTGCAGGGAATGCCGCGTGCCGGCTAGCACCCGCGGTCTCGTGTGCCGATATTGGAAGGAAATGCACACGAGCATACAGGTACAGCCGGAGCCGGAGCAGCCCGGCATTCCCTGCGCAATGGGTTGACGGCTTATGCCGCGCTCTCCCTGGAGACGAATTCCTCTTGCCTCCATCGCTGCCGGCTTGATGGCTCCTCGATCCGGTGGATCGACTTCGCCATCGGCAGCTCGGCAGCTAGTTCGCGGCGCGGATGCCCCGTTCACGTATGATCGCGCCGAACCGATCGGAGTCCTTGCGGGACCTTTCCTTGAACTCTTCCGGAGACATCGGTGCAGCTATGTTTCCGAGGGTCGCGATGCGTTCGTTCAGCGCGGCAATTGCAAGCGATCGATTAATTTCCTTGTTCAGGCGCGCGACAATATCGGGTGAGGTTCCGGCTGGCGCATAGATGCCGAATACGGCGTCCGCGTCAAAGCCGGTAAGGCCGAGTTCGTCGAGCGTGGGTACATCAGGAAGTTGCGGCGATCGCTGCGGGCTTCCGATCGCAAGCGCGCGCAGCTTGCCGGCTTTGACGTGCTCGATGGCAATGCCCGGGTCGAACAGGAAGTCGAGTTGACCCCCGAGGAGGTCATTGAGCGCAGGCGCGGCGCCGCGGTAAGGCACGTGTACTGCGCTCGTGCCGGTCATGCCTTTCAACATTTCTGCCGCAAGATGGGGAGAACTGCCGATACCGGGCGATCCGAAATTCCGCTTTTCCGGATTGGCCTTCAGGTCGGCAATGAATCCCTTGAAATCCCGCACCGGACTGTCAGCGCGAATGACGAGATAGAAGGGGACGCGTGCGACGGAAGCGACGGGGATGATGTCCTTCGCGGGGTCGAATGGCATCTTGGCATACAGATGGGGATTGATCGCCACCATCCCGCCCGAAGACATCAGCAAAGTGTAGCCATCCGGCGCGGACCTCGCCACGAATTCCCCGCCGAGATTTCCGCCAGCGCCTCCTCTGTTTTCGATCACGACGGACTGGCCGAAAGTTTCGCTGAGAGGCTGGCCTATGAGACGCGCGAGCTGATCTGCTGCGCCTCCCGCAGGAAAATTGACGATGAGACGGATGGACTGGGTGGGCCAGGTCTGTGCCGAAGTCTGTGCCAGCGAAGTAGATATCAGGCCCGCGGTGAGGGCGAGCGCGATCACAATGGCTCTCATGATTGTCTCCCTAGCTCGTACAATTGGAAGGAATAGCTGATATCCTCGATCCATCCGCAGGATCTCGTTTCGCCTATGAAAGAGGGCGAACGGCAAGTCACTTTCCACCCGCGAGAAAATCGCCGATCGCCCCGACACAGGTGGGGTCTTCCTGCATGGCGAAGTGCCCAACGCCGGGCACGACATAAGTGCGCGATTTTGGGATCGCGCTCGCCCAGAGTTCTGCCTGACTGGCAAGTGCGACCCTGTCTCGATTGCCCCACACGATCAGCGTTTCGTTGGGTATCCGGCTTAACCACCGACCGAGATTTGGGTGTCCCATGCCGTGCGCCTTCTGAATATTGCTTAGCGCCTTGGCTTCCTTTTCCCTTGCCGCAACGAACTGTTCTGGCGGCGGCGCAAGCGAGCCTCCGGGAAAGTATTGGGCCGCGACTTCCGCACGGTGCGCCAGGTAGCGAGGCAAATCTTGCGGAGCGACTTTACTGAGGTCGGTGCCGCGATGATCGGGGTGGTTGAGCCCGGCAGGCGCGTTCAGCACCAGGCGCGCAAAACGTTCGCCGGCGACCGCAGCCATTTCTGCTGCCATCCAGCCGCCCATCGAATGACCCACGAGGTGCGGCCGATCCAGCCCCAATGCTGCGATGAGCCGCAAATTGTGGATGATCAAGTCCTGCATCCCGCAAATATGCGGCGCAGGTCCGCTTTCGCCGAAGCCGGGGTGAAACGGCAGATAGACTCGAAACCTGTCGGCCAAACCGCGCGCCCATTCCTGCCCCTCGATCGTCGCCGCTCCGTGCAGCGCCAGGACGGCCGGGCCCGTTCCGATGGTCTTTACGACCGTGTCCACGGCGTCGATTTCGAGCCTTATCGTTTCGAATACCACGTCAAACTCCTTCCTGACCGCGCGCCGGTCTCGAGGATCGTCGAATCGGGGCTACGAGGCTGTGAATCTTTCATTTCGGCTTGGCGGATGTAGCGGAGATCAAGGCGGTCGTGATTCTCTATGTGCGTTGATTCGCCGGAGAGAATAATGGCTGACGAAGGGCTCTTTGGAGAATTGCCGGAACAGGTAAAGCCCCGAGCGGGTGCGGAGCCGCGTGGAGCGCCGCGACTGCGCGAGCCAATGCGCGAGCAGATCGAACTTCGCGCTGTGGATATCGAGAGCCTGATCGGGCAAGAGCATCCGGCGCGCGTGATCTGGGGCTATGTTGAGGGGCTGGACCTGAGCGAGCTTGAGGATCGGGTCAAGGCGCGGGAGAATACGCCCGGCCATCCGCCGCCATCGCCACGACTGCTGCTGGCTCTTTGGCTTTACGCCACGAGCGATGGCGTGGGCAGCGCGCGTGCCTTGGCCCGCCTCTGCGAGAACCATGACGTCTATCGCTGGCTCTGTGGCGGGGTGTCGATGAACTATCACACGCTGTCGGACTTCCGGGTCGGTTGTGCCGACCTGCTCGACCGGTTGCTGAGCGAGCATCTGGCGGCGCTGAGCAAGGCGGGGCTGGTCGATCTGGAGAAGTTGACCCAAGACGGGGTGCGGATACGGGCCAATGCGGGGACCGGATCGTTCCGGCGCGAGGCGACGCTGGATCGGCAGATGGCGCAGGCCCAGGCGATAGTGGAGGAGCTGAAGCGCGAGGTCGATGCGGATCCGGAAGCCAGCAATCGGCGCATCCGGGCCGCCAGGGAGCGCGCGGCGCGCGAACGCAGCGAGCGCGTACAGGCTGCGCAAGCGGCGCTGGCCGAGATCAAGCGCAAGCGAAAGCAACTCGACGAGAAGGGCGGCAATGGCAAAAAGCCGAAGGAACCGCGGGCCTCTACCACAGACCCGCAGGCACGGGTGATGAAGATGGCGGATGCCGGCTTCCGTCCAGCCTACAACGTGCAGGTGGCCAGTGCAGCGGGCGAGCTGATCGTGGTCACGGTCGATGTCGATAACAATGGATCGGATCGCGGCCTGATGCGGCCGATGCTGGAACGAACGCGCTCACTGCTGGGCTGCTTTCCCCGCCGCCACCTCGTCGATGGCGGGTTCTGCAGCGCCGAGGACATCGAGTGGGCGCATGGCAAAGGCGTTGACGTCTACTGCCCACCAACACAATCCAGGAGTGGCATCGATCCTTATTTGCCCCGGCCCGGCGACAGCCCGGGCGTGTTGGCCTGGCGTGCCCGCATGGCCAGCGAAGATGGCAAGGCGCAGTACCGAGCCCGCACGATCTGCGAATGCATCCATGCCCGCTGGCGCAACTGGGACCTGCGGCAATTGACCGTCCGCGGCATCGACAAGGTCCGCGCCGTCGTGCTCTGGTTCGCGCTCACCAACAACATCTTGCAGGGCCACCGTCTCGCCAAAACCTAGTGGCACCGCCAACGTCCGTCTCTTCACAACGGTCGGATCAACTCACACCCTGACCTCGCCTTGCCAATCCCCGCGGACCCAAAAGCTTCACAGGCTCTACGGGTGGACCGTCGTGTCTGTCGAAAGGGAGTGCGCTATCGCTCTGCCGCGAGATTGCATGCGTACGAAATCGACGACCTGCTGCCCCACCGTCTCAAGCTGGCGTTTGATCGCCGCATCGGTGCAATTGCCTTCGGCGTCGAACAGCGTGCTCGATGTGTTCAGCACTGCACCAAGCGGCGTAGGCCAACCTCGGAGCGAATGAGCAACCGTCCGAAGCGCCGCCAACGTTTGCCCGACTGCCTGCCACCCGGCAGCGCAAGCAATGCAGCCGACGGGAATTCCATCCAGATATGCGCGTGCATCCGCTCTCAGCTCTTCGGCGTAGTCGAGAGCATTCTTGATCAATCCGGATATCGAGCCGTGATAGGCAGGCGACGAGATGATAATGCCGTGGCATTCACGAAGCGCGGCGACGAGACGCGAAGCCTGACCTGACTGCTGCTGTCCGGGCATATACATCGGCAGAAGCAGTTCTGCTCCGGAGAGAAGAAGTGTCCTTGCGCCTTCATTCTCGGCTGCCTTGAGGCTGATCGCGAGCGCGCGTTCTGATGATGACCCGTGCCGCGGGGTTCCTCCTAACCCGAGAATGAGCGGCTTCTCCTGAATCATACCAAGCTCCAGTTGTTACGACACTACGACACTCGCCCGATCCAATCGGGCGCATCAGCCGATCTCGGCGCGCCGCAGTTGCGGGATTACCTCCTCGCCAAAGAGCGCGAGCGTCTCGCGGCGACGCGCCGTAATGCTCCGCCCCAGCATCGCGAGAAAATGGCCCGCGCCGCACTTGCGGCATTGATCGATGACTTGTTCGGCGACCTGCGCCGGCGTGCCGGCGATGTAGTCGTCGTCATGCAACGAAAATCCGGCCCCAGCCCTCGGTGCATCGAGCAACGAGGATGAGCGCGCGGCAACGCGCGGATCGCCAGCCACAACCTTCAGCGTCGCCGCCTTCGCGGCCTGGGATTCTTCGCGCGCCTGAGCCGCATCGCGTGAAATCGAGATATTGCGCCGGATTGCGAGCTGATCGGGCCCTGCCGGAATTCCCAATCGGGTAGCCTCCGCGCGATACACGTCAAAGATTTCCGATATGCGGGAGACGGATTCGAAGCCGGTGCAGATCTTGGACCGCCGTTGGGCGGATTTCTCCGCGGATCCGGTGCTTACAACAGTTGTCCATTTCGGCGGAGAAGGCTGCAGGAAGGCGTTCGGCATCAGGCTCAGGTTTTCCAGCTTCCAGTACTTGCCGCTGTGGCTGATGACCGGCCTCGCGAGGGCGGCATCGAGTATTTCCAGCGCCTCGTTGAAGCGCTCGCGCGCCTCCTCCATCCCCAGGCCGATCCGTGCGAGTTCCTGCGGCACGCCGGCTGCAAAGCCGATCTCGAGGCGCCCGTTCGTCAGGTGGTCGAGCATCGTCAGTTCTTCGACGATGCGCCACGGCTCGTAAAACGGCACGACCATTCCCATCGTCCCCAGGCGCAGCCGGGTGGTGTGACGGGAAATAGCTGCGATCAGGAGGTTGGGAGAGGGACTATAGGAGAGACCGAAGTGATGTTCGCTGAAGAATATTCCTTCGAACCCAAGCTTTTCGGCTTCGAGCCAAAACGCGTGACCTTCGTCGAACACGGCAGCCACCGTGCTGGGCAGGGCCTCCCCATCGCCCAGATTCGGGGCCTGCATGAATTCAAAGATCCATGGCTTGATCAAAGCGCCTCTCCCAATGCACGACTTGTTTCTTGATTGCCTTCTTGATTACACGGGGTTTTTAGATTTGAAAAATCGATTATATTGATCTGTAATATTTGAAGTATGGATATCAGCCGATGCGCTTCGAAGGCCTGGACCTCAATCTCCTGATCGCGCTGGATGCGATCCTCGAAGAACGCAGCGTTATGGCAGCCAGCCGGCGCCTTCATCTCAGCCAGCCGGCGATGAGCGCCGCCGTTGGCAGGTTGCGCCGATATTTCAACGACGAGATCTTCACGATTTCACAGCGGAAGTTGGTGCCGACGCCGCTGGCGCAGTCGCTGGAAAGACCGACGCGGGACATCCTGCTGCGCATCCGGGCAAATCTGATCTCGCCGCCGAAATTCGATCCGGCGAGTTCCGAGAGGCGCTTCCGGCTGGTCGTTTCCGATTATGCGAGCATCGTATTGATGCACGCCGTGATGAAGCGTGTTTATCGCGCGGCACCGCGGGTCTGCCTTGAAATTCTTCCCTTCGGTGATCGCGTCGACGACCAGCTTCAGCGCGGGGAGGTCGATTTCGTCGTGATCCCGGATACGAATCTCATCGATGGTCATCCTAGTCAGCATCTGTTTGCGGACGAATTCTGCTGCGTCGCCTGGAGCGGAAGCCGCCAGATCGGGCGCTCGATCTCGCTCGGCCGCTATCTTCAGCTCGGACATATAACGGCTCAGCTCGGGCCCATTCACGGGCTATCCTTCGATGAACGAGCGCTCGTCCAGTTGGGTTACAAACGCCGCATTGAGGTCATTGCCCCGAACTTCACCGCGATGGCAGCCATGGTGATCGGCACAGACCGCATTGCGACAATGCATCGCCGCCTCGCAGTGATCTTTGCGCGAAACTTTCCCCTGAAGCTGTTGCGTGCTCCGGTCCGCATTCCCGCCTTTCGAGAAGCCCTGCAATGGCCGGCGTCCTTTCACCTGGATCCCGCACTTGTGTGGTTGCGCGAGATAATCACCGACGTTGCGTCCGAAGTTGACCGGACGCCGGCCGCGCAGATGAAGGTTGGATAGGGCAGCGCTCAAGATCGAGAGAGTTGTTATAAAGTGATCGTCAAGGATGTGGCTGGGAATCCAGCAGTCACCTGTTACGTTTCGACTTTCGATGAACCCCGGGGTAGCTCATGTCATTGCTCGAACAGGACCTGGCCGAATTGGTTGCCTGGCGTCGTGAGCTGCACCGCAAGCCGGAATTGTCGGGGCAGGAGAAGGAGACCGCGCAAACCGTACAGGCGTTTCTCAGGGCCGCCGGGGCTGACAAGATCATTACGGGATTAGGCGGGCATGGCGTGGCCGGGATCTATGACGGGAGTGCGCCCGGCCCGACGATCATGCTTCGGGCCGAACTGGACGGACTGCCGATTCAAGAGACGTCCGCGATTCCGCATCGCTCCGAGGTGCCGGGAAAAGCGCATCTCTGTGGCCATGACGGTCATATGACGATCCTGGCGGCCGTGGCGCGCGATCTCTGCCGAGCGCGTCCGCGCTGCGGGCGGGCCGTGTTGCTGTTCCAACCCGCTGAAGAGGATGGATCGGGCGCGGCCGCTGTGCTTGCCGACAAGAAATTTCAGCAGGTCCAGCCCGATTTTGTATTCTCCTTGCACAATCTGCCGGGCCTTGCGCTGGGCGAAGTTGCCATCGCAGAGGGCCTGGTCAATTGCGCCTCGCGCGGCATGCAGATCGCATTGATCGGCCGAACGGCGCACGCGTCGAATCCGGAACTCGGCGTTTCGCCGCAAGGAGCCATGGTCCGGCTGCTGAGCGAAATCCCTGCGCTGGGACAGGGCGGCGAGCTCGCTAGCGAATTCTCGATGGTCACGGTGACCCACGCGCGGCTGGGCGAGCCGGCGTTTGGAATCTCGCCGGGGCATGCCGAGCTGTGGTTGACGCTGAGAACGCTGACGGATGCCAAGATGGAAAGCGTCCGCTTGCAGGTTGAGAATTTGGCCCGGCGCGTTGCAGAAGACGAGCGGCTGAAAGCGGAGATCGCCTATCGCGACGTATTCGCTCACTGCATGAACGCGCCGGAGGCCGTCATTCATCTGAAGAACGCGCTTGACGAAGGCATCGCGCACTCCGCGTGCGGGCTGCCGCTGCGCGGCTCTGAGGATTTCGGTCTGTTCAACCGTGATGCGAAGTCTGCGATGTTTTTCCTGGGCGCGGGTGTGGATCATGCCGGCCTGCATGCGCCGGACTATGATTTTCCGGACGAGTTGATCGATGTCGGCTCGCGTGTCTTCATCCGCGTGCTGCGCAATCTGTTGAGTTGAGACGGCGTGCAGGCAGCGAACGATGCTGGCCGTTCGACAGCAAACGTCCTGCCTTTGAAAGATGCTTGAAAGGCGATCGGTCGGTTCCGTGAATCGTTTCCTGATATCGCTGCACAACAATGCATCACGACTCTGGCCGATCGCTACATTCCACTTCGCGTGTAGCTTGCAAACTTAGAACGCTTAAAAACTTTAGTGAGGTTGTTTAGAACGATTTGAAAAACTACGGAGTGTTGCCTCATCGCCACTAACGCAATCCGTTATGTGCACGCTTCGTTACCTTAGATGGCTTCTACTCGCCGTTTCCACCTCAGAAGTTAGAACGAGCCGGGACCTGCTTGTGGGCTTTTGGGGTGGAAGTATGACGTATCAAGTCGCTGCCAGAAATGTTGTGCGCGCTGTTTCGCTGGGAGCGGTGAGCTATCTTGCGCTCTCTCTGGATTTTGCCGGCGGCCCGAACGCATTCGCGCAGAATTTGCCACCCGTCACAGTCGATGCTCCAAGCCAGCAACGCGCGCGGCCCGCCCCACGGCGGTCGCAAACCTCGACATCGCGCGTGCAACGGCGCGTCGCCGCGCCGGCGCCGCGTCGGGCGGAGCCGGTGCCGTATGTGACGCCTTCAACTGGCGCGCTCGGTGCTCCGCCGCCACCCTATGCGGGAGGACAGGTTGCCACCGGATCCCAGCTCGGATTCCTCGGCAATCGCGGCGTCATGAACACGCCGTTCAATCAGGTCAGCTACACCGCGCAGCTCATGCAGAACCAGCAGGCGCGCACCGTAGCCGACGTCCTGTTCAACGATCCCTCGGTCCGGTCCAAGACCCCCGCCGGCAACGGCGTCGACGGCCTCTATATCAGAGGCTTCTATTACGACAGCGGCGACTACGCCATGAACGGCCTCTACGGCATGGCGCCGGCCTATTCGACTTCGGCCAACTATCTGGATCGAGTCGAGGTTCTGAAGGGGCCGGGTGTCATGCTCGGTGGTATGCCGCCTGCCGGCGCGATCGGAGGCAGCATTAACCTCGTGACGAAGCGGGCTCCTGACTACGACATCACGCAGCTCACTGGCGTGTACATTTCCAAGTCCCAGTTCGGGGCATTTATCGACGTGGCGCGCCGCTACGGCGAGCACAAGGAATTCGGAATCCGTTTCAACGGTGGCGGGCGGGGCGGACAGACTGCGATTGACCGGCAGACCGATGAGCTCGCCAACGCCGTGTTGAACATGGACTATCGCGGCGAGCGTGCACGCGTCTCCGTCGACGTCGGTTATCAGACCGAAAATCTCAGCCCGCCGCTGCGGTTCTTGACGTTCACGACCAGTCCGCCGTTTGCATCCACAATTCCGGTACCGCCCGTACCGAGGCCCGGCACCAATTATATGCCGGACTGGGCGACCTGGAAGCCGAGAGATTCTTTCGCGATGGCGCGCGCTGAAGTCGATATGACTGACTGGCTCACCATGTATGCCGCGGGTGGCTATCACAGGAGCGAGAACAACTACCAGTATGTATCGCCGCGTATCACGAACGCCGGCGGGGTGGTGGGAAACTGGTCAAATCCTGCTCTGAAGGGGTTCGACATCTTTGACAATTATGCGAGCGAGATCGGCTTTCGCGCTTCTGGTCACACCGGACCCGTCCACCACCTCTTTACCGTCAACTACTCGACCTTCGATCGCGACTACCATTCGTTCGGTCGGTCCGGCGGGACCGTCAATTCGAACCTATACAATCCGCTCCCGGTTCCTTTGCCGAACTTCACTACCGTCGTCCAGAATCTGAAAACCCAGACGAATATGAGCAGCGTCGGCATCGCCGATACGATGTCGATATTCGGCGACAGGCTGCAGATCGTCGTCGGAGCCCGGCGGCAGGCGGTAGGTGCCGATAGCCAGAACTTGCTGACCACTCCGCCTACCACTTCGCATATGGACCTTCCAGTCTGGAGCCCGGGCTACGCGGTCATTGTGAAGCCCATCGAGAATATTTCGCTTTATGCGAACTACATCGAGGGTCTCAAACTGCCGGAAGTCGTCGCCGGTGGTACGACGTATTCGAACGTCGGAGAGATCCTTCCGCCTGGCCAGACCAAGCAAATGGAGGCCGGCGTCAAGGTCGATATGGGCCGCATCACCGTTACGGGCAGCTATTTCGATATCACCGCCCCGAACGCGACGGCAGTTCCCGTGCCCGGACGGCCGCTGCCCGCAAGGAGGCTTGTCGGCGAGCAGCGCAATCGCGGCGTCGAACTGTATGCCTTCGGTGAGGTGGCGCCCTGGTTCCGGGTCCTCGGTGGCGTAACGCTCATCGACGGCGAAGTGGTATCGCAAACCTACGCTTATCCAGGAGGATTTACTTTCAACTACAATGGCAAAACGCCGGTGGGCGTATCGACGGTCAATGTCAATATCGGCGCCGAATGGGATACTCCCTATGTGAACGGTCTCACTCTGACGGGCAGGGTCATCTACACCAGCGAGAGTTACGCTGACGATGCGAACTTGCTGGTGCTTCCGGCGTGGACGCGGGTCGACCTCGGCGCGCGCTATACCTTCCTGTCCCCCTGGAACGGTAAGCCGATCGTCATTCGTGCCGCTGTCGAGAACGTTTTCAACGAGGCGTACTGGAACTCCTATCGCACGGTCAGCAGTGCCGTATCGCTCGGCGCCCCGCGCACCTATCTCTTGTCGACGACGTTCAACTTCTGACCGCTCGCCGATCTCATGCCTGCAGTACTTGCCGCCGCGGATTTCGTCCGCGGCGGTTTTTCTTTGATCTGCATTGTCAGCACTTATCGAAATTGATGACAATGTGATGAAAACTCCGAGCGTCGCGTGCGTGCGATTCCGAGAATCGAAAATTGTTCCGATCCGAAAAACTAGAATTGCAACAAACTGCGCATCGTTTTGCAAATCAGTCACTTGTCATGCGCGCCAGCTCGCAAGCGCGGAGGTTGCATCGTGTCACGCTATCGCCACCTTGGAGCTATTAAAAACTTCGGCGTCGATATTGCTTTGACCCTCATTTGCTTCTGACTTAGTCAACACGCCATTGCTTTCGTTTTCTGAAGAGGGACCGAACCATGATGGTGTTCGACAGAGACGACGTCACCTTCACCGTCGTTATCAATCACGAAGAGCAATACTCCATCTGGCCGACGTTCAAGGATATTCCGAAGGGCTGGAAAGCAGTGGGCAAGACGGGCAGCAAGAAGGAATGCCTCGAACACATCGAGCAAGTGTGGACCGACATGCGTCCGCTGAGCTTGCGAAAATTCATGGACGAGACGGCGCCGCAGAAGTCGGCTTAAGCAACGGAGCCTTGTCGTCCGATGCGGCTTCTTTGTCTGCCTTACTCCGGCGGCAGCGCCATGCTCTATGCGCGGTGGCGCAGGCTTTTGCCGTCATGGATCGATGTCCGGCCGGTGGAGTGGCCAGGGCGCGGCGCACGCATGGACGAGCCGCTGGCGACCGACCCGCACGCGCTTGCATGGCAACTGGCTGCCGAACTTCACGCGCAGCTTGATCGTCCCTATGCACTGTTCGGGCATAGCCTCGGCGCGCTGATTGCGTTCGAACTCGCGCATTTCCTGCGTGATCGCGGCGCGCCCGCGCCGGCCATTCTCTTTGCCTCGGGCGCCGAGGCGCCGGCCGTTCGAGACGGCAGCAAATGGCGCCTGCCATTGAGCGACGAGGCGTTGCTGAAGGAGTTGCGCGATCTACAGGGCACGCCGGATGAGGCGTTGTCGAATGCGGAGCTGATGCGGTCGGCATTGCCGGTGCTCCGTGCGGATTTTCTGATGTGCGGCGTCTATGTCTATCGGCGGCGACATCCGTTGTCGTGTCCCGTGCACGTCTTCGGCGGGGCCGACGACGAGACCAGCCGTGAATCGCTACAGGCCTGGCGGCAGGAAACGTCGGCGGAGTTCACGCTCGACGTGCTGCCGGGCCATCACTTCTTCATTCACACGCAGCAAGCCGAACTGCTCGGCCTGATCGGATCGGCCCTGGCCCGACGGTCGGGGCGATCGATTGGTTCGCATCGGAGCGAGGATCATGAGCGTATTCTCCGTCCAGCCACTCATTGAAGGCAAAAGTCTTCCGTTGTTGCTGAAGGCCGACAAGGCCGGGCAGCCGCTTGGCGCGGCGCTTCCCAGGCTGCGCGACACCGTCGACCGGCATTTGACCGATTGCGGCGGCATCGTGTTTCGCGATTTCTCTCTCGATGGCCCTGACGCGTTCCGGGCGTTCGCGGCCGATTTCGGTCATCCGCTGCTCACGTACGAGTTCGGATCGACGCCGCGCTCGCAGGTCACCTCCGGCGTCTACACCTCCACGGAATACCCGCCGCACCAGCATATCCCGCTGCATAACGAGCAGGCCTACACGCGCGATTGGCCGATGAAGATATGGTTCTATTGCATGCAGCCGGCGCTGCAAGGCGGCGAGACGCCGGTCGCCGACAGCCGCGCCATCTATCGCGATATGCCGCCGGCGATTCGGGAGCGCTTCGCCGAGAAGGGCGTGATGTATGTGCGAAACTACGGCAACGGGCTCGATGTCGACTGGCAGCAGGTGTTCGGCACCGAGTCCAGATCAGAGGTCGAGGCCTATTGCGCCGGGCACGACATCGAATGCGAATGGAAGCAAGACGGCGAGCTTCGCACGCGCCAGATCTGTCAGGGGACGGCACGGCATCCGGTAACGGGAGAGTGGGTCTGGTTCAATCAGGCCCATTTGTTTCACGTCTCCAACCTCGAACCGGAGGTCCGCGAGAGCTTGCTCGACGTGGTCGGCGACGAGACCGAACTGCCGCGCAACGTCTTGTACGGCGACGGCTCGCCGATCGACGATGAAACGCTGTCTACCGTCCGCAACGTTCTCGAAACGCACAAGATCAGCTTTCCCTGGCAGGCCGGCGATGTGGCGATGCTCGACAACATGCTTACCGCGCATGCGCGCGCGCCGTTCAAGGGGCCCCGCAAGGTGATCGTCGCGATGGCGGAAGCGCATCGGCAGGGCTGATCGGCATTTTCGGGCAGAAAGAATAGTCGTCGCGCGCGGACTGGATTCGAAAAGATGCACAAGGACAACCTCGTCGAACGCCTACGGTGCCATGCCGCGTTACGCCCGGACGGAATCGCGTTGCGCTTCCTGGAGGGGGACGGCGTCGCCGAAGAGTTGACGTTTGCCGGTCTCGACGCCCGGATTCGATCCGTCGCAGCCCGGCTGCAGCAGTTGGGCGGCGCGGGCGAGCGCGCGGTGATCCTTCTGCCCAGCGGCCTCGACTATGCCGTGGCGTTCTATGCGTGCCTGTATTCGGGCGTGATCGCCGTCCCGGCCTATCCGCCGGAGGGCGGCGCCGAACGCTATGCAGGGCGTCTCAACGGCATTCTGCGCGACGCGACGCCTCGCTTCATCCTGACGGAGACCGCGCTGCTTGGTGCGGTGGAAGCGGCACTTCCCGAGCCGGCGAACGTAGAGGTCGTCGCGGTGGATGCGATACCGGCGGCGTTTGCAACGGAGTGGCGCGAGACCGGGCCGGAGGCGGACACGATTGCCTTCCTGCAGTACACGTCCGGATCGACTTCGCAGCCGAAGGGCGTTTGCGTCTCGCACGCTAACCTGACGGCCAACGAGAAGGCCATCGAGGCCGTGGCCCGAGGGACGCTCGACGACGTCTTCGTGAGTTGGCTGCCGCTCTATCACGACATGGGGCTGATCGGCGGGTTGTTGAATCCGCTGTTTACCGGCTTTACCGCCGTCCTGATGTCGCCGCGCAATTTTCTCGAGCGGCCTCGCCGCTGGCTTGAGGCGATCGATCATCACGGTGGCACGATCAGCGGTGGACCTGATTTCGCCTTCGCGCTGTGTGCTGACCGCATTTCCAATGAGACGATCGACCGGCTCGACCTCAGCCGCTGGCGATTCGCATTCTCCGGCTCGGAATTCGTGCGCCACACGACGCTGCGCAGGTTCGGCGAAAGGTTCAAGCGGGCCGGGTTCAAGCGATGCGCGTTGACTGCCTGCTATGGTCTGGCCGAGGCGACGCTGCTGGTGACGGCCGGCGAGTTCACCACCGAGACCGTCAGCCATACCCTCGATACGGCAGCGCTTGCGGCAGGCCGCGTCGCAGCCGCCGACCAAGGCACCGATCTCGTGGCGTGCGGCCGGACGGTCGCCAATCATGTCACGCGCATCATGCGCATCGATGGGTCGGCTGCGGCACCGGCCGACGCAGTCGGCGAGATCTGGGTCGCCGGTCCGAGTGTCGCGCAAGGATACTGGAACAATCCTGAGGCGACGCAAAAAGCATTCGTCGAGCGCGATGGCGCGCGCTGGCTGCGTACCGGAGATATCGGATTCATTCAGGACGGCACGCTGATCGTGACGGGCCGGCTCAAGGACCTGCTGATCGTTCGCGGGCAGAATGTCTATCCGACTGATGTCGAGCAGGCGGTCGAAGCCGAGGTCGAATCCGTCCGCAGCGGACGGGTTGCCGCGTTCGCGGTCGAGATCGATGGACGGGAAAGCATCGGCGTCGCGGCAGAATTCAGCCGTGCCGTACTCAAGCGCAGCGATCCCGAAGCGCTTGCGCAGGGAATCGGCGAGGCGGTGCTGCGGCAGGCGCAGGAATATCCGGCCGTGATCGTCCTGTTGAATCCGCAAGCGATGCCGCTGACGACGAGCGGAAAACTGCAGCGCTCCGCCTGCGCCGCCGGCTGGGCCAGCAACACGCTCGACAGTTTTATGGTCTTTGAGCGAGGGCGGCGCCGCGATGGCGCCGTATTGACGGCGCCCGCGACCGATACCGAGCGCGCGCTGGCGTCGATCTGGTGCGAGGCGCTTGGCGTCCAGGCGGTGCATCGCGAGGATGATTTCTTCGTGCTGGGCGGAAACTCGATCGCGGCCGGCCAGATTGCTGCCGCGCTGCGCGAACGCTTCGGCGTCGAGCTGGAATTGCGCAGTTTTTTCGACGCGCCGAAGCTTGCCTCATTCGCTGATTATATCGACGTGCTGTTGCGCGAGGGCGCGGAGAGGACGCTTCCCCCGATCCAGCGGGCAGCGCCGGCCGACCGCGCGACCTTGTCCCATGCGCAGGAGCGGCTGTGGTTTCTCTGGAATCTGGATCCCGGCGGAACGGCGTATACGGTCGCGAGCACGATCCGGCTGAAGGGAAAGCTCGACCATATCGCCTTGTCGCAGGCGATTGCGGAAATCGTTCGGCGTCATGAGGTGCTGCGCACCACGTTCGCCGCAACGGATGGCCGCGCAAGGCAGATCGTTCACGACGCCCTCGGCGTCGATATCAGGCTCCAGGATCTCCGTGGAAGTCCCGACGAGGATGCCACGGAGATCAGACGGTCCGAGCTCGGAAAACCGTTCGATCTTGTCAATGGGCCGCTATTGCGGGCGGTACTGCTTCAGATCGCAGATGATGCGCACGAATTGCTGCTGCTTGCCCATCACATCGTCGTCGACGGATGGTCGCTCGACGTGATGCTCGAAGAGCTGGCGGGACTCTACCGCAACGTTACTGGGCAGGATGCCGGCCGGCCGCCGGTGCCGATGATGCAGTATGCGGATTTCGCCGTCTGGCAGCGAAACTGGCTTGCAGGTGGCGAAGGAGATCGGCAGCTCGCCTATTGGCGCGCAAAGCTGGGCGACGCGCACCCGGTGCTGGCTCTGGCCCATGACCGGCCGCGTATGGCGACGCAAAGTCACGCTGGCGACACGGTCGGCCTTGCCATCGACGGCGCGCTGGCCGCCCGGCTGCGGGAGATCGCCGCAAAACATCGCGTGAGCGTTTTCATGCTGCTGCTCGGTGCATATCAGGCGCTGTTGCATCGCTATACGGGGCAGAGCGATTTGCGCGTCGGCGTGCCGGTCGCGGGACGTCGTCACGCGCAGCTCGAGCGACTGATTGGCTGCTTCGTCAACACGCTGGTGCTGCGGGCCGAGATTGCCGATGGCGCGACCTTCCCGGGCCTGCTGCAGCAGGTCAAGGACGCGGTGATCGACGCGCTGTCGCATCAGGATTTGCCCTTCGAAATGCTTGTCGACGGGCTGCGCCCTGAACGAAGCGGTGCGCACAATCCGCTGTTCCAGGCCAAGTTCAATTACATGACGGCGCCGCGCGGGTTCGACGGCGTCGAAGGGCTTACCGCCGAAATCGACATCATGGACCTCGCGGGATCGCATTTCGATCTCGCGCTCGACATCGTCGATGGCGCCGGCGGCATGAAGGCAACATTCAACTACGCCACCGATCTGTTCGATTCCCCGACCATCGCGCGGCTGGCGGCGCAGTTCGGTTCATTGCTGCGGCAGATCGCGGAAAATGCGGAACAACGGATTTCGGACTTCGTCATCGACGATGCGAACCGGCAGGTCGTGCCGAGCCAGGCCGCCACGTTCGGATTTACCGATGTGGTCAGTCTTCATCGCGCGTCGACGGCGAACCGCCAGGCCGAGGTCGCCATCCGGTGCGGCAGCGAGACGCTGACATTCGCCGAGCTGGAGCGAAAGTCAAACCGCATCGCTCACATGCTCGCCAGCAAAGGCGTGACGTGCGAGGTGCCGGTTGCGCTGTGGATCGAGCGTTCGCCGGCTTTCGTCGTCGCGCTGCTTGGCGTGCTGAAAGCGGGCGGCGCCTATGTGCCGCTCGATCCGAAATGGCCGCTGGAGCGCATCAGGCGCATCCTGCAAGACGGCGGCATCGAAATCGTGCTGGCGGCCGGCGAGAAGCTGGCCGAAGCGCGTGCACTCGATCGCACTGTGCTCGATGCGGAAGCTGAAGCTGCGCGCGAGGACACATCGAGCGCGCCATCAGACAATCTGATCCATCCGGCGCAGACCGCCTACGTCATCTATACCTCCGGATCGACCGGAACGCCGAAGGGCGTTGCCGTCTCGCACGGTGCGTTGGCCAACTATGTGCAGGCCCTGCTGCAGCGCCTGCAGCCGCAGCCTTTGGCGAGCATCGCGATGGTCTCGACCGTGGCGGCGGATCTCGGCCACACCGTCCTGTTCGGCGCGCTCGCCTCCGGCGCGACACTGCATCTGCTGCCGCCGGAAACGGTGTTCGACGCGGATGCGCTCGCAAACGCCATGCGCGACGGCGAGATCGGCATTCTCAAGATCGTGCCCAGCCATTTGCGCGGGCTGTTAAACGCGTCGCGCTCGGCCGATCTCCTGCCGCGCGAGGCGCTCATCCTCGGCGGAGAAGCCTGCGACGCCGCGCTGTTGAACGAGATCCGGCAGTTGCGGCCGCAGTGCCGAATTCTAAATCACTACGGCCCGACGGAAACGACAGTCGGCGCGGTCACGCAAGAATGTGAGCCTGAAGGCGAGACGGGTTTGGTTCCCATTGGCTTGCCGCTAGCCAATCTGCATGCTCACGTTCTGGATGATGCGCTGAACGAGGTTCCGATCGGCGTAGCCGGCGAACTCTACATTGGCGGCGCCGGCGTCGCGCGCGGCTATCGTGGCAAGGCCGGCTTGACCGCCGAGCGCTTCATTCCGGATCCGTTTGGGCCGGCCGGTGAGCGGCTGTACCGAACCGGCGATCGCGTTCGCTGCGATCGGGCCGGCCGGCTGATATTCCTCGGCCGTGGCGATGATCAGATCAAGCTACGCGGTTATCGCATCGAGCTTGGCGAAGTCGGGCGCGCCATCAAGGCGCTGCAGGGGATCGATGACGCGGTGGTTACTGCGCGCGCCATCGGAGACAGCGCCGAACGCCAGGAGCTCGTTGCTTACTGCGTGCCTGTGATGGGCGCCACGCCGACGCCAAATGTAATCAAACAGCAATTGGCCGCGGTGGTGCCGGAATACATGGTGCCGTCGCACATTATTATTCTGCAGCGGCTGCCGCTGACAGCAAACGGCAAGGTCGACCGCAAGGCGCTGCCGGATCCGGCTGGGGATGTGGTCGCTGCGAACTATTCCGAGCCGCTGGGAGACACCGAGGAACAGATTGCGGCGGTGTGGCGTGAGGTGCTCGGCCGCGAACGCATCGGCCGCAACGACAATTTCTTCGAGCTTGGCGGCGATTCCATTCTCAGCCTGCAGATCATCGCACGCCTGCGTAAGCGCGGCATCCGCCTGACGCCGAAGCAGGTCTTCGGCCAGCAAACCGTGGCGGGGTTGGCAACCGTCGCTGCCGTCGCGACGGCACCTTTAGCAGGGAAGGAGAGTTCGACCGCAAAGGTATCGACCGCTGCGGCAACCAGCATGCGTCATTTGCTGCCAATTCAGGCACGCTTTTTCAGCGAAGACATCGCCAACCGGAATCACTGGAACCAGGCGGTGTTGCTGGTCCCGCAAACGCGGATGGATTGGGAGACGCTGCGGCGGGCGCTGACGACGATCGTCGATCATCACGATGCGTTGTGTCTGCAGTTCGCGCAGGTGGACGGCGCATGGCATGCGACGCAGGGCACGCCGCCATCGCCGTCGGAGTTGCTGTGGATCCATACCGATGTCGGAGATGCGACCCAGGTCACCGCGATTGCATCGGCCGCACAGGAAAGCCTGTCGCTGTCTTCGGGCTCCTTGCTGCATGCCGCGGCGATGGATCTTGCGGACGGCAGCCAGCGGCTGCTGATCGTGATCCATCATCTGGTTGTCGACGGCGTGTCCTGGCGGGTCCTGCTGGAAGACCTGGCCTCGGCTTACGACCAGTTGAAGAGAGACGCCGTGGTGACGCTGCCGCCGAAGAGCGAGGCTTATGCGTCCTGGGGCGAGCGGCTCCATTCCTATGCGGCGATCCGGGAGCTTGCTGACGAACTGCCGTTCTGGCTCGATGGTGCGGCGGGCCCAAGCCTGCCGTGCGACGATGATCATGGCGGCGTCGATCGTGTCGGTGACGGCGAAGAGGTGTCGCTGGTGTTCGATGCCGAAGTGACGTCGAGGCTGCTGCAGGAGGCGCCGTCGGCCTATCGGACGCAGGTCAACGATCTGATGCTGGCGAGCCTCTTGCGCGCCATATCGCGCTGGAGTCAGCGCGACGATGTGACGGTCGAGCTCGAAGGCCATGGCCGCGAGGACATCTTTTCGGGAGTGGATATTTCCCGCACGGTGGGGTGGTTCACGACGGCGTTCCCGGTGCGGCTGCAGGGCGGGTCAGACGACGACGCGTCCCTGATCAAGACCGTCAAGGAAAAACTTCGCGCGATTCCGAACCGCGGGCTTGGTTATGGCGTGTTACGCTATCTCGGCTCCGAGGATCAGCGCCGCGCGCTGGCGCAACTGCCGGAACCGCAACTCGTCTTCAACTATCTCGGCCGCTTCGACGGCAGCGTAGGGGCTTCCTCGCTGTTCGGATTCGCGCCCGAAAGCGCGGGTGGGTCTCGCAGCGCCACCGCGCCCTTGCGGGGATGGCTGAACATCACCGGTCTGGTGCGTGAGGGACGTCTGCATCTGTCCTTCGGATATGGACGCAAGCGCTATCGGTGGGAGACGGTCGCGCGGCTGGCGAAGCTTTACGAAACCGCCCTGCGCGAACTGGTGGCGCATTGCTGCAGCGGCGCATCTGGTCTCACGCCTTCGGATGTCGCGTTGTCCGGGCTCGAACAGGCCGATCTCGATCGGTTGGCGGCGACCCTGGGTCTCCGCAGCATCGAGGACCTCTATCCGCTTTCGCCGATGCAGCAGGGCATGCTGTTCCACGCGCTCAGGGATGGCGACAATGATGCGTATGTGAACCAGGTCGGGCTCGAGCTGTTCGGTTTTGAGGCCGTCAAGCTTCGAGCCGCGTGGCAGGCGGTGAGTGACCGGCACGCCGCTTTGCGGACCGGCTTTGTCTGGCAGCACCTCTCAGGCGCGGCTCAGCAGGTGGTGCACCGTCATGTGACGGTGCCGTTCGTCGAAGAGGATTGGCGCAGTCGCACGGCAGTGCTGGAACGCAATGGCGGCCGCGCTGAACTGGATGCGGCGCTGGCGGACGCATCGCGTCGGGAGCGCGAGAGTGGCTTTGACGTCTCTCAGCCGCCGTTGCAGCGGGTGCGGTTGATCCGGCTCGACGACAAGCGCCACTGGCTGATCTGGACCCATCACCACATCTTTGTCGACGGCTGGAGCTCGGCGCGGCTGGTGGCGGAGGTGCTGCAGCATGTGAGCGGCGGCACGCTGCCGTCCGTGCAGGGAAGCTATCGCGATTACATCGCATGGCTGCAAAGTCGCGATCACGCAGGCGCCAAGAAATTCTGGCGCGACGCTTTGGCAGGGCTCGAAGCGCCGACCCTGCTGGTGAATACGCCGGCTACGAACAACAAGCCATCGGAGGCAGAAGGACACGGCAGCGTTGCACTCGCTTTGAATGCGGAGTTGACCGAACGCCTGAAGGCATTTGCGAAGCGCGAGCGCGTGACGCTCAACACGCTCATTCAGGCTGCATGGGCGCAGTTGTTGCGGCGGCATTCGGGGCAGGCCGCCGTCTGCTTCGGGGTGACTGTATCGGGTCGTCCGGCAGACCTGCCGGGCTCCGAGGAGATGGTGGGCCTCTTCATCAATACGTTACCGATTGTCGACGCGCCGAGCCCGCAAGCGCGAGCCGGCGATTGGCTGCGTCAGTTGCAGGAGCAGAACCTGGCCTTGCGCGAGCATGGCTGGACGCCGCTTTACGAAATCCAGCGCCTCGCCGGCCAGGCCGGGCAGACGCTGTTCGACAGCATTCTCGTGTTCGAAAACTATCCGATCGATCAGGCGCTGCGGCGAACCGGGGAGAGCGGCCCGCGCCTCGGACGGGTGCAACATGTGACGCCGACAAACTATGCGCTGGCGGTTGCCGTGTTCGCCGGGAGCGAACGGCTCGATCTCGAGTTCAACTACGACCGCGCCCGGTTCGACGCGGCGGCGATCCGGCGCCTTCGGGACATCCTGCACGGATTGCTGGAACGGATCGCGGCCAATGCGGAGCGGCCGATCGGCGATCTCGGATTATCCGCCGGTGACGAGGCCCGGCGAATTCTGGAATGGAGCGGTGCCGGCCGTTTGGCGAGAGGTGCTTCCTATGTCGGCGTCGTCGCGCATATCGAGGCGCAAGCGGCGCGGGCGCCTTCTGCCCTTGCGATTGTGTGGGGCGATAAGCGCCTGAGCTATGGAGAGCTGAACGCCCGGGCCAATCAGTTTGCGCGGCGGCTTCGCCACTTCGACGTCGGCCCAGATCGCCTGATCGGCGTCGCCTTGGCGCGCAGCCCGGAAATGATGGTCGCGCTGCTGGCCGTTCTGAAAGCTGGCGGCGCCTACCTTCCGCTCGATCCGGATTATCCGGCCGAACGGCTCGCCTACATGCTGCGCGACAGTGCGGCGACACTGGTGTTGACGCAAAGCGCGCTGCTCGAGCCGCTTGCGCCGGTGCTGCGCGAGACCGGGGTCGAGGCCTGGTGCATCGACGAGCCGCAACGCCCCGTCGGCGACGATACGGCCAATCTGAACGTCGAGATCCATCCGGATAGCCTGGCGTATGTAATCTACACGTCGGGTTCGACCGGGACACCGAAGGGCGTGGCTGTAACGCATGGGCCGCTTGCCATGCATTGCGAAGCGATCGGCCGGTTGTACCGCATGACTTCGCGCGACCGGGAATTCCAATCGGCCTCGATCAATTTCGACATCGCCCACGAGCGCTGGCTGGTGCCGCTGATGACGGGCGGGTCGCTCGTGCTGCCATCCAGGCCGGGTCTGTTGATCGACGACCTCGTCGATGAGATCGAGAGAAACTCGGTCTCGACGATCTTTCTGCCGCCGGCCTATGCGGACCAATTGAGCGCAGCGTTGCGGCAGAGTGGACGCCGGCTTGCGATCAGAGCCTGCATTGTCGGCGGCGAAGCCTGGTCGGATACCGGAATCAAGGCGCTCCGTCAGGTTGCCGACGTAGACCTTCTGGTCAACGCCTACGGTCCGACCGAAACGGTGATCGCGCCGACGGCGTGGCTCGTCGACGACGCCGCGCTGACGCCGGGTCAGCCGGCGCCGGTCGGACGGCCCGTCGGCATCAGGTCCGCCTATATCCTCGACGCCGATCTCAACATCGCACCCGTTGGTGTCACCGGCGAGCTGTTCATCGGCGGTATTGGGCTGGCGCGAGGCTATCTGAACCGCCGCGCGCTGACGGCGGAACGGTTTATCCCGGATCCGTTCGGCAGTAGCGGCGCGCGTCTCTACCGGACCGGCGATCTTGCGCGGTGGCGGGGGGACGGCGTGATCGAATATGTCGGCCGCGCGGACCAGCAAGTGAAGATCCGCGGCTTCCGCATCGAACTCGGAGAGATCGAGGCGCGCCTGCTCGAGCAGCGCGGCGTGCGCGCCGCCGCCGTGGTGACGCGCGAGAGCAGGACCGGGCGTCAGTTGATCGCCTATGCGAGCGGCGAGCCGATGCTCGACGGCCGCGCCTTGCGCGATGCGCTGTCGGCCAATCTGCCTGATTATATGGTGCCATCGACGATCGTTCTGCTCGAGCAATTGCCGCTGACCCTCAATGGCAAGATCGACCGTCGCGCATTGCCGTCGCCGGATGAGGATGGCCAGGCACACCGCGGTTATGAAGCGCCCGAGGACGAAATCGAGATCGCGCTGGCGAAGATCTGGGCCGAACTGCTCGGTGTCGAGCAGATCGGACGTAACGATCACTTCTTCGAGCTCGGAGGGCACTCATTGCTGGCGGTGCGGGTGCTCAGCCGGGTGTCGCAGGAGATCGGCGTGTCGATCCCGGTTTCAGATCTGTTCGTTCACCCCGACCTCGCGTCGTTCGCGCGGGTCGTGTCGATCAGGCTGATCGAGCAGGAGTTCGATGCAGACGAACTCCAGGATCTGATCGCGGCGGGGCAGTGAACATGGCTGAACCATCAAAGCCAGGTTTGCGTGATCTGGATTCCGCGCAGGTGAAGAAACTCCTGTCGCTGGCGAGAGACCGCGGTCGAAATGCCAGCAAGAATGGAATCTCCTCGATTCCGGCGGTGCCGCGCGGCGGGCCATTGGAACTGTCCTTTGCACAGCAGCGGCTTTGGCTGCTGGCGCAGCTCGATGGCGCCAACGCCAATTATCACATTCGCGGCGCTTTGCAGCTTTCGGGTGATCTCGACGTCGATGCATGGCGGCGTGGCCTCGATCAGTTGTTTGCGCGTCACGAAGCGCTGCGGAGTGTCTTCCGCGCGGTCGAAGGAAGGCCTTGCGTCGAACTGTTGCCGGCCGATGCGCACCTGCCGGTGCTCGAGCATGATTTGCGGCAACAGGCGGATGCCGAGCAGGAACGCGCGCGCTTGTGCCGCGAGGAGGCCGATACGCCGTTCGATCTCGCCGCGGGCCCATTGATCCGCTGGCGACTCATCCGAACCGCCGAGACGAAATATCTGTTCCTGCTCACCCAGCATCACATCATATCCGACGGTTGGTCGATGGGTGTGCTCGTGCGCGAGCTGGGTGCTCTGTACCGAGCCTTCACGGCAGGCCGAAGCGATCCGCTGCCGCCACTGACGGCTCAATACCCGGACTTCGCTGTTTGGCAGCGGCAATGGCTGGCGGGCGAGCGATTGCAGCGGCAAGTCGACTATTGGCGGCAGGCGCTCGCGGGGGCGCCCGCGGTGCTCGAACTGCCGACGGACCGGCCGCGACCGCCAGTCAGGTCGCTCGCCGGTGCGTCGTTGCCGATCGAGATCGAGGCCGACCTTACGCTTGGCATCAAGCGATTCAGCCAGTCGCATCGCGCGACGGCATTCATGACGGTGCTGGCGGCATGGGCGGCGGTGTTGTCAAAACTTTCCGGGCAGACTGATCTCGTGATCGGTACGCCAACGGCCAACCGTAACAGGCGCGAAATCGAGAGCCTGGTCGGCTTCTTCGTCAACATGCTGGCGCTCCGCGTGGATTTATCGGGAGAGCCTGATGTGGCGGAGTTGCTCAACCGCGTGCGCGGCGTGGCGCTGGCGGCTCAGGATCACCAGGATCTGCCGTTCGAGCAACTCGTCGAGATCATTCAGCCGCCGCGGCGACTGGACCACACGCCGGTCTTCCAGGTCGTGTTCGCCTGGCAGAACAACGAAGCGGCGGTACTTGAATTGCCCGGCCTCAAGGCCGAGATTGCCGATATCCCGCTGCAGCAGGTCAAGTTCGATCTCGAGCTTAGTCTGGGCGAAGCGGACGGCCGCATCGTCGGCGCCTTGAACTATGCAACGGCACTGTTCGACGAAGCGACGATCAGGCGTCACCGGGACTATCTGCTGGTCTTGCTGCAGGCCATGGTCGATGACGCGGATCAAATCGTCGATCGGATCGATATCATCGACTCCGAGGAACGTAAGCTCGTTCTGGATACTTGGAACGAGACCGCTGAACCGTTCCCGTCCGAACGCTGCATCCACGAGCTGTTCGCTGAGCAGGTCCGAAAAGCGCCGGAAGCCATCGCGCTGGTTCACGAAGACGTTCGCCTGAGCTATGGCGAATTGGATGCGAAGGCCAACCAGCTCGCACGGCACTTGATCGCGTTGGGTGTGGGGCCGGATCAGCCGGTTGCGATCTGTCTTGAGCGCGGCATCGCCATGGTCGTCAGCCTGCTGGCCGTGCTCAAGGCGAGCGGCGCTTATCTGCCGCTGGATCCGGCCTATCCGGTGGAGCGGCTGCGCCAGATCGTCGAGGATGCGAAACCGAAATTGTTGATCGCGGATGCGGCCGGACGCGCAATCTTCGCGAATGTCGCGTGCGAGATCGTCGATCCCGACGCGTGTGCGCACGCCATCGCAGCGCTTGCGACATCGAATCCGCCTGACCTCGTCACGGGACTTTCTTCCCGGCATCTCGCCTACATCATCTACACGTCCGGCTCTACCGGGCGGCCTAAGGGGGTGATGGTCGAGCATCGCGGCCTGGTAAATCTGGCGCAGGCCCAGCGAACGCTGTTTGAGGTTTCCCCACACAGCCGCGTCGTGCAGTTTGCTTCGTTCAGCTTCGACGCCAGTACATGGGAAATTGTCATGGCCCTGTGCTCGGGGGCAGGGCTGTTTCTCGTCGGCCCGCGACAGCACCGCAATACGTCGGAACTGCTCGATTTTCTCGCGGACAACGCCATTACGCATGCGACCTTGCCGCCGGCCATGCTGCAGGGGCGGGATGATCTCCACAGGCTGGCGTCGCTGCAGGTGCTCGTCCTCGCCGGCGAATTGCCCAAGGCCGAACTGATCAAGGGACTGCCTTCGGGCGTTGCCGTCTTCAACGGCTACGGTCCGACGGAGGCAACCGTCTGTGCCACCACATGGCTGCGCCCGGCGGGCTTTGACGGCGACGTCGTCCCGATCGGCCGCCCGCTTCCCAACACACGGATCTATATTCTCGACAGGTTCGGTGCGCCCGTTCCGTTAGGGGCGACCGGCGAAATCTACATCGGCGGGGCAGGGGGCGCCCGCGGCTATCTCAATCGCGCCGATCTGACGGCGGAACGTTTCGTGCGCGATCCCTTCAGTGGCGACGCTACCGCGCGAATGTATCGCAGCGGCGATCTCGGACGTTACCTGCCGGATGGCAACATCGCGTTCCTCGGCCGCAACGATCATCAGGTCAAGATCCGCGGCTTCCGCATTGAATTGGGCGAGATCGAGTTTCGTCTTAATGAACACACCAGTGTGACCGATGCGGTGGTGCTGGTGCGTCGGGAACACAGCGGTGACCCACGGCTTGTCGCCTACGTGGCCGCGAAGGATGACGGCGTGAAACTTGACGCCGGTGAATTTGCGGCGGCGATGCGCAATCACCTCCGCGCGTGCCTGCCGGACTACATGATGCCGTCGGCGTTCGTGCGCCTGGATACACTGCCGCTCACGCCGAACGGCAAGGTCGACCGCAAGGCGCTGCCCGCGCCGGAGGATGATGCCTTTGCAAGGCGCAGCTTTGAGCCGCCGCAAGGGGAGACCGAGGAGGTCGTTGCAAAGATCTGGAGCGAGCTGCTCGGCGTCGATCAAATTGGACGCAACGATCACTTCTTTGAACTGGGAGGCCACTCGCTGCTCGCGGTCCGCATGCTGGAACGCTTGCAGCGGCATTCCCTGCGCGCTGATGTGCGCGCGCTGTTCGCCAATCCCGTGCTCGCCGATTTCGCCGCCAATCTTAATCGCGGCGCCGTTGCCGCTGTTCCCGCCAATCTGATCACGCCGCAGACGACGGCAATTACGCCTGAAATGTTGCCGCTGATCGCATTGAAGCAATTCGACATCGACAGCATCGTGGCCAGGATTCCCGGCGGCGTTGCCAACATCCAGGACATTTACGGCCTGTCGCCGCTTCAGGACGGTATCCTGTTTCACCATCTGCTTGCAGCGCAAGGCGATCCGTATTTGCTGATCGGCCAGATGGCGTTCGCAAGCCGCGACCTGCTCGACTGCTATCTTGCCGCCGTCCAGCAGGTGATCGATCGCCACGACATCCTCCGCACGTCCATTCAATGGGAGGGGCTATCCGCTCCGGCGCAGGTGGTATGGCGACGGGCTTCGTTGGCTGTTACCGAAGTCGTGTTGGATCGCGACAGTCCCGCGCACAAGCAGCTTGCGCAACGTTTCGACCCGCGCCGCAATCGGATCGATCTCGGCCAGGCGCCTCTGTTGCGATTTGCGGTCGCGCGCGATCCCGGCGAGGAGCGCTGGCTGCTCCTGGTATTGCTGCATCATTTGATCGGCGATCACTCTACGCTGGAGGTGATGCACGACGAGGTGCAGAAGATATTGCCGGGACGTACTCACGAGCTTTCGGTTCCGTATCCGTTCCGAAACCTGGTGGCGCAGTCGCGTGGATCGGCAGCCAGCGCGGAGCACGAGCGCTTCTTCCGCGGCATGCTGTCTGACATAGATGAGCCGACGACGCCGTTTGGGCTGGATCGCGTGCATGGCGACGGTGGTGGCGTGGCGGAAGCGCGGCGAATGCTGCCGGAACGGCTCAATGCACGACTCCGCATTTTAGCGAGGCGGCTGGGGGTGAGCCTTGCCAGTCTCTGCCATCTCGCCTGGGGGCAGGTGGTGGCGCGAAGCAGCGGACGCGAGAGCGTTGTGTTCGGCACGGTTCTGTTTGGCCGCATGCATGCGGGCGCCGGGGGCGATCGCACCATGGGGTTGTTCATCAATACATTGCCGCTGCGGCTCGATCTCGATGATACGGCGGTCGAGGAAAGCGTGCGTCAGGCGCATACCCGGCTGGCCGAACTGATGGCGCATGAACACGCCTCGCTGGCGCTCGCGCAACGATGCAGCGGTGTCGCCGCGCCGGCGCCCTTGTTCAGCTCGATCCTGAATTATCGGCACAACGCGAAGCCGGAGACTTTGTCCGCGGACAAGGGCGGTGCAGGCCCGCACGGCATCGAGTGGCTCGGCGGCGAAGAGCGTACCAACTATCCCTTGATGATGGCGGTCGAGGATTATGGCCAAGCGCTCGGCTTGACCGCTCAAATCGTCCATCCGCTCTCGGCCGATCGTATCTGCGCCTTGATGCAGCAGGCGCTCGATCAATTGGCGGAGGCGCTGGAACGCGCGCCTTGCTCTCCGGTCAGACAACTGGATGTCTTGCCTAATGAAGAGCGTCAGCTTTTGCTGGAGAAGTGGAATCGGGCGCAGGCGCAATATCCGCGAGACCGTTCATTCGTCGCGCAATTCGAGGCGGAGGTCCATCAATCTCCTGATGCGGTGGCGCTGGTGTTTGGCGATGCGGAGCTGAGCTATCGCGCGTTGAACGCGCGCGCCAATCGGCTGGCGCGGCGATTGCGCGAGCGCAGCGTCGGAACCGACGTGGTGGTCGGGTTGGCGCTGAAGCGCGGCGTCGAGATGATGGTCGCGATGCTGGCGGTACTGAAGGCCGGCGGGGCCTATCTGCCGCTCGATCCGAACTACCCGGCCGAACGGCTGGCGCACATGCTGTGCGACAGCGGCGCGGCGCTGGTGCTGACGCAAGGCACACTGCGCGATCAGTTCTCCCCGGTGCTGGAGGAGACCGGCGCCGAGGCCTGGCTGCTCGACGAGAAGGAAGACGGCGAGGGCAGTGATACGGATGACCTTGAAATTGGCGTGCACCCCGAAAGCCTCGCCTATGTGATCTACACCTCGGGCTCGACCGGCCTGCCCAAGGGCGTGATGGTGCGCCATGACGCCGTGACGAACTTTTTGGCGACCATGGCGGAGCGGCCGGGCATGACGGCCAAGGACCGCGTGCTCGGCCTGACCTCGCTGTCGTTCGATATCGCGGTGCTGGAGCTGTGGCTGCCGCTGACGATCGGCGCGTGCGTGGTGCTGGCGGACCGGGCGGCTGCGCATGATCCGGCGCGCCTCAAGGCGATGGTGGTGAAGCACGGCGTCACCATGATCCAGGCGACGCCCTCGGCCTGGCGGATGCTGCTCGATCATGACGGCCCATCGCTGCCCGCAAGCTGCCGCGTGCTCTGCGGCGGCGAGGCGCTGCCGCCCGATCTGGCGCGACGGCTGGTGGCGCAGGCCGGCGAAGTCTGGAACCTGTACGGCCCGACCGAGACCACGGTGTGGTCGGCCCGCCACCGTCTGGATGCCAAGGACGATCGTCCGCTTTTGGGCGGCCCGATCGGCAACACCACGCTGCATATTCTGGGTAACGACCTCAATCTCGCGCCGATTGGCGTGGCGGGCGAGCTCTATATCGGCGGCGCGGGTCTCGCGCGCGGCTACTGGCGGCGCGGCGCGCTGACCGCGGAACGCTTCATCCCCGATCCATTCGGCCCGCCGGGCGCACGGCTCTACCGCACCGGCGACGTGGCGCGGTGGCGCGCCGACGGCGTGATCGAGTATATCGGCCGCGCCGACCACCAGGTGAAGATCCGCGGTTTTCGGATCGAGCTCGGCGAGATCGAGGCGCGGCTTCTCGAACAGGATGGCGTGCGCTCGGCGGTCGTGGTCGCGCGCGAGGTTGGCGCTGCACGTCAGCTCGTCGGCTATGTCAGCGGCGCGGCGTGGCTGGATGCGGCCGCGCTCAAAGCCGCGCTGTCATCGGTGCTGCCGGACTACATGGTGCCGGCGCGGATTGTGGTGCTGGAGCGGCTGCCGCTGACACCGAACGGCAAGATCGACCGCAAGGCGCTGCCGGTGCCGGACCAGCTTGCGACATCAACCGAACGCGTCGCACCGCGCACGCCGGTGGAAACGGCGCTCGCCGAGATCTGGGCCGATCTGCTCAAACAGCCCGATATCGGCGTCACCGATAATTTCTTCGAGCTCGGCGGCGACTCTCTGACCGCTGTCCAGCTCGTCAGCCGCATCAAGCGCGATCTCGGCCACGACCTGCCACTGAACCGCCTGTTTGAAATGACGACCGTCGAAACGATGGCCGCCGCTCTTGCCCCGGAGATTTTGGTCGACAAGCGCAGCGACGACATCGCCGCGATGCTCGACATGTTGAAGGAAGTCGAACTTTCCGATGAGTGATATTGCCGCCACGCAGAAGCAGCAGCTTCGTGATATCTCACGGCGATTGATGCGTCTTGATGCCAGCAAGCAGCAAGCGTTCCTGACGCAGCTCGCGGCGAAAGGCGTCAATCTCGCCATGCTGCCGATTGCGCGCCAGGAGAAAACGCGGGCGCCGGTGTCCTTTGCGCAGTCGCGCCTCTGGTTTTTGTGGCGGATGGATCCGGACAGCGCCGCCTACAACATATCGGCGACGGTGCGGCTGCGAGGCCGGCTGCAACGGCACGCCCTGCAGCAAGCCTTCGATGCGCTGCTCGCCCGTCACAGCGCGCTTCGCACGGTATTCCGGCAAGAGGGCAAGGAGGCCGAGCAGGTCGTGTTCGACACGCAGCCGTTCACATTGCGGCATGTATCGCTCGATGGCGGTGACCGCGAAGAGCAGGCGCGTCGGCTGGCGCGGCAGGAAGCATCGCGGCCGTTCGATCTCGAAGTCGGCCCGCTCATGCGCGCTGCGTTGCTGAGGCTGAAGGAGGACCACCACGTTCTCGTCGTCAGCCTGCATCACATCGTCGCCGACGGCTGGTCGATGGGCTTGCTGGTTGATGAGTTCTGGCGCTTGTACGCGGCATATGCGTGCGGCGAGGCACCGGCTTGGCCGGAGCCTGATATTGAATATGCCGACTATGCCTGTTGGCAGCGGCTCTGGATGAGCGCTGTCGATGGCGAGCGCCAGGTCAACTACTGGACGGCGCGCCTTGCAGATCCGGCGGTGCTGCAGCTTCCAATCGATCGGGCGCGGCCCGCGGTTCCCGATCTCGCCGGCGCCGCGCTCCGCATGATGCTCGATCCGATGCTCGCCGACGGCTTGCGCGCGCTGGCGCGCCGGCATCAGACCACGCTGTTCGTCGTCCTGCTGGCGAGCTTCAAACTGCTGCTCTATCGCTACACCGGCCAATCCAACATCAGCGTCGGCGTGCCGGTCGCCAATCGTCACCGGGACGAGACGCGCGGCGTGATCGGGCTGTTCGTCAACACCCAGGTGCTTCGCACGCAGCTCGACGGGCGCGCGACGATCGCTGATTTCATTACAGCGGTCCGTTCGGCCACAATCGAAGCGCAGGAGAACCAGGACCTTCCGTTCGAGCGACTGCTGGAAATCCTGCAGCCGAAGCGCAGCCTGAGCCAGAATCCGCTCTTTCAGGTTCTCTACAATCATCAGCGCCAGCGCGGGCCGGGCCATCCGCCCGACCGCACCGACCTGCAGATCGAAAAGGTCGAGCCTGAAATCGACACGGTCAAGTTCGATCTCGCGCTCGACAGCGAAGAGGGGCCATCAGGGCAGATCCGCGCGATCTTTACCTACGCGACCGCGCTGTTCGAGCCGGCGACGATCGAGCGTCTTGCCTCGCACTGGATCACGATCCTGAACGCGATGGCTGAGGACGGTGCACAGTCGGTCGCCGGCGTGGCACTGCTATCGGCGCAGGAAATGGCCACGCTGCGCGAGTGGAACGGCAGGGGTGTCGGAACGGCCGCACCGTTTGCGCCGGTACACCAGACGGTCGCCCAGCTTGCCGCTGAAACACCCGACGCGCCGGCGCTTATCTTTGGCGACGAGGTGATCTCCTATGCCGAGCTTGACCGTCGCGCCAATCGGCTGGCGCATCGTCTGATCCGTTTGGGCGTCGGCCGTTCCGATCTGGTTGGTATCTCGGCGCGGCGCTCGCCGTCTCTCGTTGTCGCATTGCTGGCCATATTGAAGACCGGCGCGGCCTATCTTCCGCTCGATCCCGAACATCCGGCGAAACGGCAAGTCAGTACCATGCGCGATGCCGGCGTTCGCTTCGTGCTGGTTAATGAGGGTTCGGCACTGACGCCGCCGCCGTCCGGCATCGCGGCTGTCCCGCTCGACGCGAGCGATCTCGACCGGGAGGCGGAGAACGATCCCGGCATTGCCGTCGAAGCAACGAGTCTCGCCTATGTGATCTACACCTCGGGCTCCACCGGTATTCCGAAGGGGGTTGCGGTCGAGCACGGGCCGTTTGCGATGCATTGCGAGGTGACCGCCGGACTCTACGACATGCACCGGTACTCGCGCGAACTGCACTTCCTGTCTTTTACATTCGATGGCGCCCATGAGCGGCTCTGGACCGCGCTGACCTGCGGTGCGGCGCTCGTGATGCGTGACGAGAATCTGTGGTCGGCCGAACAGACGCTCGACGTTCTGCGCCAGCAGCGCGTCACCAATGCGGGCTTTCCGCCAGCCTATTTGCAGCAGCTCGCCGACTTTGCGGCGTGGCGCGGCGATCCGCCGCCGGTCGGGCTCTACTCATTTGGCGGCGAGGCGATGCCGAAGGCCGGGTTCGACAAGGTCAAGCGCGCGCTCAAGCCGCGGACATTGATCAACGGCTACGGCCCGACAGAGACCGTCGTGACGCCGCTGGTCTGGAAGGTCGATGCCAGCGAAGAGATCGAGGGCAACTATGCGCCGATCGGCCGCCCGGTGGGACGCCGCTCGGCCTATATTCTGGATGGCGATCTGAACGTCGTGCCGGTCGGCGTGACCGGCGAATTGTTCATCGGTGGCGAAGGACTGGCGCGCGGTTATTGGCGGCGCGCTGAACTGACGGCCGAGCGCTTTACTCCCGACCCCTTTGGTGCGCCCGGCGCGCGGCTATATCGTACCGGCGATCTGGCGAGATGGCGCGCCGATGGCGTCATTGAGTATGTCGGGCGCTCCGATCATCAGGTGAAAATCCGCGGCTTCCGGATCGAGCTCGGCGAGATCGAGGCGTGGCTGATGCGCCAGCCGGGCGTGCGATCGGCGGTCGTCATCGCCCGTGAAGCCGGCGTCACCCGTCAACTGGTCGGCTATGTCGCCGGCGACGGTCCGTTCGACGAAGCGGCAATGCGCGCCGCGCTCTCGGACGAATTGCCCGATTACATGGTGCCGGCCCGCATCGTGAAGCTCGAGCGGCTGCCGCTCACCGCGCACGGCAAGGTGGACCGCGAAGCACTGCCGGCGCCCGATGTGCAAGCTACTGCGGCCGGACACGTGGCGCCACGCACCGCGACCGAGGCGACGCTTGCTGCGATCTGGGCCGAGCTGCTTGGCCAGCCGGTGATTGGCGTTGACGACAATTTCTTCGAGCTCGGCGGCGATTCCATCATCTCGCTGCAACTGGTCGGGCGCGCCCGGCAGGCGGGCCTCGCGATCGAACCGCGTGACGTTTTCCGGCACCAGACCCTGCAGGAGTTGGCGCGGGCTGCGCGCATCGAACGGCCGGTGGAGGCGGCGGCTCCCGAAGAATATCTCTATGGCAGCGAACATCCGCTGCTGCCAATCCAAGCGCGGTTCTTCAGCGAGGATGCCGGGGAACGTCATCACTGGAATCAGGCCGTCTTGTTGATGCCGAAGTCGCGGCTGGATTGGGCGAACGTGGAACGCGCGGTCGCCGCCGTCGTGGCGCATCACGATGCCTTGCGTCTTGGCTTTAGGGAAGTCGATGGCGCTTGGCGCGCAATCTATGGCGCCGCGCCGGCAGCTTCGGAGTTGTTGTGGATTCGGAGCGGCATTCGCGATGCCGCCGAGGTAACGGCCGTCGCTTCTTCCGCCCAGGCCAGCCTGTCGCTGGCAGGGCCGCTGCTGCGCGTGGTCGGCATGGAGCTTGCCGACGGCAGCCAGCGGCTCCTCATTGTGGTGCACCACCTCGTCATCGACGGCGTATCGTGGCGCGTGCTGCTCGAAGACTTTGCGGCGGCGTACGGACAGCTTCAGCAAGACGCAGCGTCGATCGCGCTGGCGAGGAGTCAATCCTACGCATCCTGGGGTGCGCGGTTGCAGGCCTATAGCGGCAGCGAGGAACTGTCTGACGAGTTGCCCTATTGGCTTGAACGAGGTTCGCGCGCCGATCTGCCCTGCGACGACGACCATGGTGATGTCGACCGCGTTGTCGACGGCGAGGAAATCCTGCTGGCATTCGATGCCGGGCTGACGACGCGGCTGCTGAAGGAGGCGCCGTCCGCCTACCGGACCCAGGTCAACGATCTGCTGCTGGCAGCATTGGCGCGGGCGGTATCGCGCTGGAGCGGAACTGAGGATGTTCTCGTCGAGCTTGAAGGCCACGGCCGCGAGGACATCTTTGCTGGCGTGGATATCTCCCGCACGGTCGGCTGGTTCACCACCGCTTTCCCAGTGCGCCTGCCGGGCGGCGCCGGCGATGACGCTTCGCTGATCAAATCCGTGAAGGAAGAGCTTCGGGCGATTCCCGCGCGCGGGCTGGGCTTCGGCGTATTGCGCTATCTCGGCACCGAGGCGCAGCGCCATGCGCTGGCCGCGCTGCCCGAGCCACGTATCGTTTTCAACTATCTCGGCCAGTTCGATTCCAGCGTAGGTGAGGGCACGCCGTTCCGGCTTGCGCCTGAGAGCGCCGGGCCGTCGCGCAGCGACAGCGCGCCGCTTGGCCGCTGGCTGAGCATCAACGGCCAGGTGCGGGAAGGCCAGCTACGGTTGTCGTTCAGCTACGGCCGCAGGCGTTACCGGCGAGCCGCGATCGAATGCCTCGCAGAACACTATGCGGCGGCGCTGAGAGAACTCGTCGACCATTGCACAAGCGGCGCCCGCGGCCTCACGCCATCGGACTTCGCATTGTCGGGCTTGAGCCAGACCGACCTCGATCTCCTGGGCGCGACGGTCGATTGCCGCGAGATCGAAGACATCTATCCGCTGTCGCCGATGCAGCAGGGCATGCTGTTCCATGCGCTGCGCGACGGCGAAAGCGGCAACTACGTCAATCAGGTCGGCCTCGAACTACGAGGCCTCGATCCCGGCAGGTTGCGCGCAGCCTGGCATGAGGTCAGCGCGCGCCACGCGGTGCTGCGGACCGGCTTTGCCTGGCGCGAGCTGTCGGGCGCGGCACAGCAAGTGGTATATCGCCATGCGACGCTGCCATTCGTGGAAGAAGACTGGCGCGAACGGGCCGGAGCCATGGACTGCGGCGAACTCGATGCGGCGCTGGCAAAGGCGTCGCAGGCCGAACGCGCCAAGGGTTTTGACCTGTCGCAGGCGCCGTTACAGCGTGTGCGGTTGATCCGGCTTGACGAAAGCCGCCACTGGTTGATCTGGACGCATCATCATATCCTGCTGGATGGCTGGAGTTCGGCGCGGCTGGTGGCCGAGATATTGCAACATGAGCGCGGCCATCGTTTGCCTGCCGTGCAGGGTCGCTACCGCGACTACATCGCCTGGCTGCAACGGCAGGACCGCGACGCGTCGGCGACGTTCTGGCGCACGGCGTTGGCGGAATTGGATGAGCCGGGCTTCCTGGCCGAAACGCTGGGGGGACCTGCAGCCACCGGTGCATCCGGCCATGGTTCGCTCGACCTGCTTCTCAACGCCGATCTGACTGCAAAGCTGCAGGCATTTACTAAGCGCGAGCGCATCACGCTGAATACCCTGTTGCAGGGCGCCTGGGCGCAACTGTTGCGCCGTCATACCGGCCAGCGCGTGGTCTGCTTCGGCGCGACGGTGTCGGGCAGGCCGGCAGAGATCGGCGGGTCCGAAGACATGGTCGGCCTGTTCATCAACACCCTGCCGGTCGTGGATCGGGCGAGCCCGCAAACCGATATTGGTGCGTGGCTTCGGGATCTGCAGGAACGCAACGTCGATTTGCGCGATCACGGCTGGATGCCGCTCTACGAGATCCAGCGCCTCGCCGGACGATCCGGCCGGCCGCTGTTCGACAACATCCTGGTGTTCGAGAACTATCCGATCGATCAGGCGTTGCGCGGCGAGAACGAAAGCGGTCGCCGTTTCGGACGGGTCGAGCAGGTCTCGATCACCAACTATGCCCTGACGGTGGCGGTATTCGCCAGGGCCGACGGCATCAATCTCGGTTTCCGCTACGACCGAGCCCGGTTCGATGAAGACCAGATCAGATATCTGCAGCTCACGCTGTCGCGCCTCCTTGCCGGGATCGTCGCGGACGCTTCCCGGCCGCTGGGTGAACTCAGCGGTCTCGATGCCGACGAGGTTCGGAAGGTGCTTGGCTGGAGCGGCGGCTTCGCCAAGGCTCCGAACGCTGGCAACAGCATCGTCGCTCAGATCGAGGCGCGTGCCGCCGCTGTGCCATCCGCTATTGCGTTGGTGTTTGGCGGCCAGGAGGTCAGCTATGCCGATTTGAACGCTCGTGCCAATCGCTTGGCGCGGCGGCTGCACGACCACGGCATCGGTCGCGACCTGTTGGTCGGCCTTGCGCTGGAGCGCAGCGTTGAACTGATCGTGGGTGTTCTCGCGGTGCTGAAAGCCGGTGGGGCCTATCTGCCGCTCGATCCCGACTATCCGCCGGACCGCCTTCTGCACATGCTGCGCGATAGCGGAGCGGCGCTGGTGCTGACGCAGGGCCGGTTGCAGGGGCGCCTTGCGCCTGTGATCGCGGAAGCTGCCGTCGAGGCCTGGACCATCGACGAAGCGATCGGGGTTCCGTCAGGAGAGCCGGTCCGCAATCCGGACGTCGCGCTGCATCCGGATAGCCTCGCCTACGTGATGTACACGTCGGGATCGACGGGCGTCCCTAAGGGCGTCGCGTGCACGCATGGCGCGCTGGCGGCGCGGCTTGGTTGGATGCAGGCGGAATATCGCCTCGATGCCGGCGAGACCTTGCTGCAGAAAACGCCGTTCAGCTTCGACGTCTCGGTCTGGGAGATCCTTTGGCCGCTCGCAACCGGTGCTCGGCTTGCGATTGCAGCGCCAGGCGCGCATCGCGAACCGCGGCTTCTGGCTGATGCCATCGTCACTCACGAGGTGACAACGCTCCATTTCGTGCCGCAGATGCTCGAACATTTTGTTGCCGAGTCTGAGGCGAAACGCTGCGTCACCCTGAAGCGGCTATTTGCCGGAGGCGAAGCCTTGCCGGCGGAGTTGAAGGCGCGGGTGATCGCAGCTTTCCCCAATGTGCGTTTCGATAATCGCTACGGTCCGACCGAAGCCTTGATTAACGCCACGTTCTGGAACTGTCACGACGATGGCGCAGCGCGGGTGCCGATCGGACGGCCGATCCCGGGTACGGCAATTCGTATCCTCGACACCGATCTGAACCTGGTCCCCGCCGGCGTGACCGGCGAATTGTTCATTGGCGGAGCAGGGCTGGCGCGGGGGTACTGGCGACGTCAGGCGCTGACGGCGGAGCGTTTCATTCCCGATCCCTTCGGCCGCCCTGGCGCGCTTCTATATCGAACGGGTGATTTGGCGCGCTGGCGCGCCGACGGCGCGATCGAGTATGTCGGGCGATCCGATCATCAGATCAAGATTCGGGGATTCCGCATTGAGCTCGGCGAGATCGAGGCACGGCTCGTCGAGCAGCCCGGTGTCCGCTCTGCGGTGGTGGTGGCGCGCGAGATCGGATTGAGCCGCCAGCTCATCGGTTACGTCAGTGGCGCGAGTGAGTTGGAGGAACAGGTCCTGCGGACGGCGCTGTCGGGCGTTCTGCCTGATTACATGGTGCCGTCGCGGATCGTGTTGCTGGAGCGGCTGCCTCTGGCGCCGAACGGCAAGATCGATCGCCACGCACTCCCGGCACCTGACGTGGCCTACAGCGGCGCCGAGTATCAGGCGCCGCGCACGCCGGCCGAAATGGCGCTCGCGGCGATCTGGGCCGAACTGCTCGGCCGGCCTGCTGTCGGCCTCGCCGACAACTTCTTCGAGCTCGGCGGCGATTCGATCATCTCCCTGCAGATGGTGAGCCGGGCTCGCCGCGCCGGTTACCTGATCGAACCCCGCGATGTGTTTCAGCATCAGACGCTCGAAGCGCTGGCGCTCGCGGCGCGCGCCGAGCAGCGCAGCGAACCGCTCGCCGATCAGGGGGCAGTCACAGGCCCGCATGCGTTGTTGCCGATCCAGGCCCGGTTCTTTGCGGAGGACGCAGGAAACCGCGATCACTGGAATCAGGCGGTGCTGCTGCGGCCGAGAGACCGCATCGACTGGGACATTATGCGGCGTGCGATCGCCGCAGTGGTCGACCATCACGACGCGCTGCGGCTGCGCTTCGAAGACGCCGAAAGAACGTGGCGCGCGGAGCACGGCGCTGCACCCGCCGCCGCGGATTTGCTTTGGATAAGAAACGCGGCCGACGAGGAAGCCGTGACGGCGTTGGCATCCTCGGCGCAGGCAAGTCTTTCGATATCGAGGGGTCTGTTGCTGCGTGCGGTCGGGATCGACGTCGCCTATGACACTCAGCGTCTCCTGATCGTGATCCATCATCTGGCTGTCGACGGCGTGTCATGGCGGGTTCTGCTGGAAGACATCTCCGCCGCTTACGCGCAGCTCGCGAAAGGCGACGCGACGGTTGCGCTTCCACCGAAGAGCCATGCCTATGCCGCGTGGGGTGGGCGACTGCACGCTTATGCGGCATCGCCCGAACTGGCGGCGGAACTGTCCTACTGGGTCGATCGCCGTGCGAATGCGGATATTCCCTGCGATGACGACCATGGCGGCATCGACTATGTCGCCGATGCCGATGAGGTCTTGCTCACGTTCGAGCGGGAATTGACACAGCGCCTGCTGACGGATGCGCCGTCCGCCTATCGTACGCAGATCAACGATCTTCTTCTCGCAAGTCTCGCGCGTACTGTCTGGCAATGGAGCGGAAAGGACGATGTGCTGGTCGAACTGGAGGGCCACGGCCGCGAGGATCTGTTCGACGATCTCGACATCTCGCGCACCGTCGGCTGGTTCACCACCGCCTTTCCCGTGCGGCTGGCCGGCGGGTCGCAGGACCCCTCGTCACTCATCAAGACCGTGAAGCAGGAACTTCGCGGCATTCCCGGGCGGGGGCTCGGCTATGGCGTATTGCGCTATCTCGGCTCTAAGGAGCGGCGCGCGGCGCTGTCTGACGTTGCCGGGCCAAAGATTGCGTTCAACTATCTCGGCCAGATCGACGGCGGTGTTGGCGACGCGGCATTGTTCGCCATGGCATCGGAAAGCGCGGGCCCCTCGCGCGACGCATCGAGCCCGTTGCGGCGTTGGCTCAGCGTGAACGGCACCGTGCGCGACGGCCAGTTGCGGCTCTCGTTCGGCTTCGGTCGTAAACGCTATCGGCGCGAGACGATCGAGCGGTTGGCTGGATTGTACGAAATGGCGCTGCGCGAGTTGGTCGATCACTGCACCAGCGGCGCCTGCGGCTTGACGCCGTCGGATGTGGCATTGTCGGGCCTTGATCAGGCCGATCTCGACGGACTGGAGTTGGATTGGCGGGAGATCGAGGACATCTATCCGTTGTCGCCGATGCAACAGGGCATGCTGTTCCATGCGATGCACGACGGCGAGAGTGGGCTTTACGTCAACCAGGTCGCCGCGGAAGTGCGCGGTCTCGATGCCGGAAAGCTCCATCGCGCCTGGCAGGCGGTCAGCGATCGCCATGCGGTGCTGAGAACGGGTTTCGTCTGGCGCGACCTGTCAGGCTCGCCGCAACAGATCGTCTATCGCCGTGCTGAAGTGCCGTTCGTCGAGGAGGACTGGCGCGCGCGTACTGCGGCGTTGGAGCAGTCCGAGTTGGAGGCTGCGCTGGGCGAAGTTTCGCGGTGCGAACGGGTCGAAGGGTTTGATCTGTCGAAGCCGCCCCTGCAGCGGGTGCGGCTGATCCAGCTCGGTGAGGATCGTCATTGGCTGATCTGGACGCACCATCACATCCTTCTCGACGGATGGAGTTCGGCGCGGCTGATCGCCGAGGTGATGCAGCATGACAGCGACGGCCGGTTGCCGACATTGCATCGGCGCTATCGCGACTACATCGGTTGGCTGCAGAGCCGGGACCGCGATGCATCGGCGGCGTTCTGGCGCAGCGCGATGGAAGGGCTGGAAGAACCGAGCTTCCTTGCAGGAGGTTCGATCGAACATGCCGACGCGGAGGCGCCCGGTCACGGCATGCTTGCGCTGGAGCTGGATGTTGCCGCGACTGAACGTCTGCAACAATTTGCCGCGCGCGAGCGCGTGACGCTGAACACGCTGGTGCAGGCGGCTTGGGCGCAACTGCTACGGCAGTATACAGGGCAGGGAGCGGTTTGCTTCGGCGTTACCGTATCAGGCAGGCCGCCGGAATTGGCCGGCGCCGAGGATATCGTGGGCCTGTTCATCAACACCTTGCCCGTCGTCGACGATGTCGGCCCGCAGCAGAAAGTCGGCGCATGGCTGCGCGAACTGCAGGATCGCAATCTGACCTTGCGCGAATATGGCTGGACGCCGCTCTACGAGATCCAGCGCCTGGCGGGACGTCCCGGGCGGCCGCTGTTCGACAGCATCCTGGTGTTCGAGAACTATCCGGTCGACCGCGCGCTGATGGGAAAGAACCGACAGATCCGGGTCGGCGAGACCAGGATCGTCGAGACCAGCAACTATCCGCTGTTTGCGAGCATCGGCCTCGATGAGCGATTGCGGTTGGTCTTCAACTATCAGCGCAGGCATTTCGATGAGATGCAGATCGCGCGGTTGCAGCGCGGCTTTGTGCGGCTGATGGAAGCGTTGAGCGCCGATGCCGACCGGACCGTCGGCATGATCGCGGCCAGCGATCCGGCTGAGGATGCGCTGCTCTCACGGGTGAACGATACGCGCTGCGATGCGCCGCGTCGGGGAATTGTCGAGCAGTTCGAAGAACAGGTCCATCAATCTCCTGATGCGGTGGCGCTGGTGTTTGGCGACGAGAAGCTGAGCTATGCCGAGTTGAACGGACGGGCCAACCGGCTGGCGAGGCGATTGCGCGAGCGCGGTGTCGGAACCGACGTGGTGGTGGGGCTGGCGCTCGACCGCGGCGTCGACATGATGGTCGCGCTGCTGGCGGTATTGAAGGCGGGCGGGGCCTATCTGCCGCTCGATCCGGACTATCCGGCGGAGCGGCTGGCGCACATGCTGCGCGACAGCGGTGCGGCGCTGGTGCTGACGCAGCGAACGCTGCTGGATCAGTTTACGCTCGTGCTGGAGGAGACCGGCGCGGAGGCCTGGTTGCTCGACGGGAAGGAAGGAGAGGGCACTGATGCCGGCAATTTGGATGTCGCCGTCCATCATCCCGAAAGCCTCGCCTATGTGATCTACACCTCGGGCTCGACCGGCCTGCCCAAGGGCGTGATGGTGCGTCACGACGCGGTCACGAATTTTCTGGCGACGATGGCGGAGCGGCCGGGCATGACGGCCAAGGACCGCGTGCTTGGTCTGACGTCGCTGTCGTTCGACATCGCGGTGCTGGAATTGTGGCTGCCGCTGACGCTCGGGGCATGCGTGGTGCTGGCGGATCGGGCGGCTGCGCATGATCCGGCGCGGCTCAAGGCGATGGTGGTCAAGCACGGCGTCACCATGATCCAGGCGACGCCCTCGGCCTGGCGTATGCTGCTCGATCATGACGGCCCATCGCTGCCCGCGAGCTGCCGCGTGCTGTGCGGCGGCGAGGCGCTGCCGCCGGATCTGGCGCGGCGGCTGGTGGCGCAGGCCGGCGAAGTCTGGAACCTGTACGGCCCGACCGAGACCACGGTGTGGTCGGCCCGCCACCGCCTCGATGCCAAGGACGATCGTCCGCTTCTCGGCGGCCCGATCGGCAACACCACGCTGCATATTCTGGGTAACGACCTCAATCTCGCGCCGATTGGCGTGGCGGGCGAGCTCTATATCGGCGGCGCGGGTCTCGCGCGCGGCTACTGGCGGCGCGGCGCGCTGACCGCGGAACGCTTCATCCCCGATCCGTTCGGCCCGCCGGGAGCGCGGCTCTACCGCACCGGCGACGTGGCGCGATGGCGCGACGATGGGGTGATCGAATATATCGGCCGCGCCGACCACCAGGTGAAGATCCGCGGTTTTCGGATCGAGCTCGGCGAGATCGAGGCGCGGCTTCTCGAACAGGCTGGCGTGCGCTCGGCGGTCGTGGTCGCGCGCGAGGTTGGCGCTGCCCGCCAGTTGGTCGGCTATGTCAGTGGCGAAACGTTGATGGATGGGACAGCACTCAAGACCGCGCTCTCAGCGCTACTGCCTGACTACATGGTGCCGGCGCGGATTGTGGTGCTGGAGCGGCTGCCGCTGACGCCGAACGGCAAGATCGACCGCAAGGCGCTGCCGGTGCCGGACCAGCTTGCGACATCAACCGAACGCGTCGCACCGCGCACGCCGGTGGAAACGGCGCTCGCCGAGATCTGGGCCGATCTGCTCAAACAGCCCGATATCGGCGTCACCGATAATTTCTTCGAGCTCGGCGGGGACTCGATCATTTCGCTGCAGATGGTGAGCCGCGCGCGCCGCGAGGGCGTACTCATCGAGGCGCGCGATGTCTTCCGGCATCAGACGATCGAAGCGCTGGCCGCGTTGTCCCACGATGTCGGCCCGAACAAGGACACTCCGGCACCAGCGCGCGGCTCGCTGTCGGGTTTGACCAGCGAACAGCTCGATCGGCTCGATCTCGACTGGAACCGCATCGAGGACATCTACCCGCTGTCGCCGATGCAGCAGGGCATGCTGTTCCATAGCCTGCGCGATGCCGGCAGCGGTGTCTACGTCAATCAGGTCAGCGTTGAAATCCGCGGGCTTGACGCCGTGCGCCTCGGAAGAGCATGGCGCGAGGTGACTGCACGCCATCAGATGCTTCGGACCGGATTCCTGTGGCGCGAGCTTGCCGGGTCTCCGCTGCAAGCCGTCTATCGCGAGGCCGTCGCGCCGTTCGAACGGGAAGACTGGCGCGGGCAAACCATCAATGAGGACCGGATTGCGGCGGCGCTTGCCGGCGAGCGCGCCGCCGAGTTCGATCTATCGATGCCGCCGCTGCAGCGCGTGCGGCTGCTGCGCCTCGAGGACGATCTCTATCGCCTGATCTGGACCTATCATCACATCCTGATGGACGGATGGAGTTCGGCAAGGTTCGTCGGGGAAGTGCTGGAATGCTATTATAGCGGCGCGCCCGCGGCGAACCCGACGCGTTACCGCGATTACATCGCCTGGCTTCTGGCGCAGGACGCCAAGGCTGCCGAAGCCTTCTGGCGCGAACAGCTCAAGAGCTTCGAAGAGCCGACGCAACTGGCCGATGCCTTCGGCTCGCGCCGTCATCAAGCATCCGGCCACGAGCGCTGTTACACGCGGCTCGGAGAAACGGCGACCGCGGAGCTGAAAGCATTCGCGCGCCGCGAGCGGATCACGCTCAACACTGTCGTTCAAGGCGTATGGGCGCTGTTGCTGCACCGCTATACCGGCCAGCAGACCGTGACGTTTGGCGTTACGGTTGCCGGCCGCCCGGTTAGCCTCGACGGATCGCAGCAGATGCTCGGGCTCTTTATTAACACCTTGCCCGTGATCGAAACGCCAGCATCCACGGGCACTGTCGGAGAATGGCTGCGGGCGCTTCAGGATCGCAATTCGGCGATCCGGGATTACGAACATACGCCGCTCTACGACATCCAGAGCTGGGCCGGCCGCGCCGGTCAGGCCATGTTCGACAGCATCATCGTGTTCGAAAACTATCCGATCGAACGCAGCATGCACCGGGGCGACGGCTCGCTGCAGTTCGGCGGCCTCAGGAATGTCGACGTGACGAACTATCCGATGGACCTGTCGGTGCTCGTCGAGGACACGCTTCAGATCGAGTACACCTATATGCCGAGCCATTTTGCGGCAACACAGGCGACGCAGATCAAGGCGCAGTTCGAGCAACTGCTGGCCGCGCTGACCCGCGATTCGTCGGCGTTGCTCGGCAGCATCGATCCGGTCACGGCGATCGACGCCGCTCTCGCCGAAAACTGCAATCGCCACGCGACGTCAGCGGTCGCATTGCCGCTGGTTCACGAGTCGATCAGCATCCACGCGCGGCGGCATCCGGAGCGGACGGCGCTTACCATCGGCGGCACAACGCTCTCGTTCGGTACGCTCGAGGCCAGGGCCAATCGTCTTGCCCATCACCTGATCGGCCGGGGGCTGAAGCCCGAGCAGCGCGTTGGTGTTGTGGTCGAGCGAACCGAAGCCACAATGGTAGCGCTGCTGGCGGTCCTGAAGGCGGGCGGGGCCTACGTCCCGCTCGACCCGGAGATTCCGGCCGAGCGGCGCGTCTTCGTCATGCGCGATGCCGGGATATCGTTCCTGCTGACGGGACAGCTCGATATCCGGGAAGGCATCGATGGTGTCGAGAGAATCTCCCTTGCGACATTCGATTTCGATGCCGGACCGGATCATGCGCCGCAACCAGACTTGCACGCCGATAATCTCGCTTACCTCATCTACACGTCCGGCTCGACGGGCACGCCAAAAGGCGTGGCCGTCGCTCATGGGCCGCTGGCGATGCACTGTCACGTCACGGGCAGGCTTTACGAGATCGACGAGAGCTCGTGCGAGCTGCATTTCCTGTCGCTGGCCTTCGATGGTGCCCATGAACGCTGGCTGACGGTGTTGTCGCACGGCGCGCGGCTCTTGATGCGCGACGCCGAATTGTGGACGCCGGAGCAGACCGTCGAAAACCTGCATGCGCATCAGGTCACGCATATCGGGTTGCCGCCGGCCTATCTGCAGCAGGTTGCGGAGGCGGTCGAGCAGGCGGGTAATCCGCCGCCGGTCAAACTGTACTCGTTCGGTGGCGAGGCAATGCCGAAGGCTGGCTTCGACAAGGTCAGGCGCGTTCTGAAACCGCGGATATTGATCAACGGCTACGGTCCGACCGAAACCGTCGTCACGCCGCTGGTCTGGAAGGTCGATGGAACTGGCGAATGCGAGACGCCGTACGCGCCGATCGGTTTGCCGGTCGGCGACCGCCGCGCCTACATTCTCGACAGTTCGCTCAACATCATTCCCGCCGGTGTCGCTGGCGAGCTCTATCTCGGCGGCTTCGGGCTGGCGCGCGGCTATCACGGCAAGGCGGGCATGACCGCCGAGCGCTTCGTGCCTGATCCATTCTCTGCGCTGCCGGGGGGGCGGCTTTACCGGACCGGCGACCTCGCGCGCTGGCGCGAGGACGGTACCGTCGAATATCTCGGCCGCAGCGACGACCAGGTCAAGGTCAACGGCTTCCGGATCGAGCTTGGAGAGATCCAGACCTCGCTGCTTCGTCACGTGGAGATCGAGCAGGCGGCCGTGCTGGCGTTGCCGGGCTCGGCTGGAAACCAGCTCGTGGCCTATGTCGCGCCGAAGGCTGCAAAGGACGCAGCGGGAGATGCTGCCGAGGCGTTGGTCGAGGGATTGACCTCCTTCCTCAAGCTGACTCTGCCGGTCTACATGGTGCCGGCGCGGATCATGGTGCTTGAGCGACTGCCGGTGTTGTCGAGCGGCAAGGTTGACCGGCGTGCACTGCCGGCGCCCGACTCGGCCGGGCGAAGCTTTGTGGCTCCGCAAGGGCCGGCCGAAACTGCGATGGCGCGCCTGTGGGCCGACATCCTCAAGCTGCCGCAGGTCGGCGTCACCGATAATTTCTTCGAGCTCGGCGGCAATTCGATTCTGAGTCTCAAGGTCGTGGCCCGGCTTCGGCAGGACAAGACGTTTGGCATCGAGATCAAGCTTCGCGATCTCCTGCAAAAGCCGACGATCCGCGCGCTGCTCGCGGACAACGCTTCCTCGACGCCCGTCGCTGCGCCGCCGCCGACAGCGCTGCTGCCGCTGAATGCCGCGGTTCACGGCGCGCATCCGGTGTTCTGCGTGCACGGTGGTTTCGGTACCGTTTTCGATTATGGGCCGCTGGCGCGCCGCCTCGAAGAACGCCGGCAGGTGATCGGGCTGCAGTCCAGGATGCTGGTCGACAGTTCGTGGAGCGACCGGTCGCTCGAAACGATGGCGGCCGACTATGCGAGCGAAATCAGGCGGGTTCAGCCGCAAGGTCCCTATAGCTTGATCGGCTGGTCGCTCGGAGGCCTTCTCGTCACGCTTGTTGCAGCCGAGCTCGAACGGAGCGGTGAACGCGTCGATTGTCTCCTGATGGTCGATAGCTTTGTGCTGCGTGAGCACGGCGGATCGGATCGGCAGGCAGCGGCAGCCCACTGGATCGATGATCTCGCGGGATTGCTGTCGGCCGTTCTGCCGCACGCCGCGGCCGTTCGTATCAGTTCGCATGTGGAGGAGGCGAAGGCCGCAGGCATGCCGGAGACATCCGAGAGCGTCCGGCGCCTGGTCGCACAGATATTGGGGGAGCGAACTTCGGCGGACGGCATGCTGCTCGGCGTCGACGACCTATCAGCAGCCTTCGCAGTCGGCCGGCACCTCAAGACCCTGACGCAGAACGCGGCGCCGCCGCGGCGTCTTGCGACCAAGCCATTGTGCTGGTGGACGTCGGGCCGCCTGACGCAGCGCGATCGGCTGGAGACACAACTGCCTGACGCCATTGACCGCGGCGTCGTCGGCGACAATCACTTCACGATCCTGAAGGATGCCGGCTTGCTCGATGAGATCTGCGGCCTGCTCGTGCCGGAGACGGCATCGATAGCGTCGCAGGATACGGTGCCCGAGCCGGCGGAGTGAATAGTCGCATGAGCCTTGATCCCGATATCGCCGCACTGCTCGAGATGGTGCAGGCCGGCACCGAAAGCGGGGCACGCATTCCGTTTCCGCAACTGACGGCCGAACAGGCGCGGGCCGATTTCGATGCATCATCGCCGCTGCTCGATGTCGATCCGCCGGCGCTCGCTTACGAGCGTCACCTCGCGCTGCCGATGCGCGATGGAGCCATGATCGAGGCGAGGCTGTACGCGAAGCAGGAGCCAGGCCGTCGCAATCCGGCGCCGGTGATTCTCTACATGCACGGCGGCGGCTTTGTCGTCGGAAGCCCGGACTCACATCAGCCTTTGTGCCGCGGTCTCGCCGAAGACAGCGGCGCGGCCGTGCTGTCGGTTGGCTATCGGCTTGCGCCGGAGCACAAGTTTCCGACCGCGTTCGAGGATGCAGTCGATGCGCTGGCCTGGATCGGCCGCGACGGGCCTGCTGCAGGGCTAGATGCCGGCCGCGTCGCCGTCGGCGGCGACAGCGCCGGCGGGACGCTCGCCGCGGCGCTTGCCATCGAAGCCAAGGCGAACAGAATCCTGCCACAGCCTGTGCTTCAGGTGCTCGCCTATCCCGGTCTGAGCTCCCGGCAAACCTCCGATTCCTATGAGCAATATGGTTCCGGCTATCTCCTGGAGCGCAGCACCGTCGAGTGGTTCTTCCGGCAATATCTCCGCGACGATTCCGATCGTGACGATTGGCGCTTTGCGCCGCTGGCCGCGGAAGATCTCTCGGGGCTGTCCCCGGCGCTCATTGTGCTCGCCGAATGTGATCCCCTGGTGGACGAAGGGCGCGAATACGCAGCAAAGCTCCGCGCTGCCGGCGTTCCCGTCGACCTGCAGGTCTATCCGGGCATGATCCACGAGTTCCTGCGGATGGGAAATGTCGTGGCCGACGCCCTGCAGGCGCGGGTGGCGATCGGGCAGGCGCTGGCCAGCGCGTTTCGCGCAGCAGGCGAAAGGCCGCGGCCGGGCATGGAAAGACAGGGCATATGAAGGTATGCCATAACTCCCGTCTCTCGCAGCCTCGCCGCAAGCCGTTCTCGAGCCGCACCCCATGAGCAAGAATTTACTCTCCGATCGCAGGCTGTCTCGCCGCGCGCTTCTCACAGTGGGCGCGGGCATCGGCGGCGGGGTGCTTGCAGGTGGCTGGCCCATCGCGCTTGCTCAAGCCGCCGCGCCGCAGGCCGGCCCGCGCGTCGCCGCGCTCGGCTGGGCCTGCGCGCAGACCATTCTGGCGCTTGGCGTCGTACCGTTAGTCATTCCGGAAATCGAGCGTTACAGCCGGCTCGTCGTCGAACCGGCTGTCCCGTCAAGCGTTCAGGAGATCGGCCTGCGTTCGGAGCCAAATCTCGAACTGCTGCAGAGTTTTTCGCCCGATATCATCATCGTCGATCCCAGCATCACGGCCGCAATACCGCGGCTCAAGCTGATTGCGCCGGTCGAGGTCTTCACGATTTTCAAGCCCGGCCGACATCCGCTCGAGACAGCACGCAGCTCGACGATGGAGCTGGCGCAGCGCCTCGGCGTGCAGGCCGCTTGCGAGGCCTATCTGGCGCGCTTCGATGCCGCCATGGCCGGCTACCGCGATCAGCTTCGCGGTCGCAGCGGCAAGCCGCTGTATCTCGTCAGCGAGATCGCGCGCAACCGTGCGCTCGTGTTCGGCCCGAATAGCCTTTACCAGGAAGTCCTCGGTCAGTTCGGATTGAAGAATGCCTGGACCGGGCAGAGCGGTCCTTGGGGACATACCAGCGTTGGTCTTGAAGTGCTCGCCGCGGTTCCGGATGCGCGATTGGTTCTGATGAGTTCGCGGGTTGCCGATATCGAAGCCCTGCTCAACGCAAGCCCGGTGCTGCGGACCCTGCCGTTCCTTAGGTCGGGGCGGCTGACGGTGCTGGGAAATCAATTCTTCTATGGCGGCGTGCCAGCGGCCGAACGCTTCGCACGCCTTCTCGCCGAACGTTTGCCGCAGGAAAACAATGAGCAAGGTTGACGCGCTGCCCGCCCGATCCGGGATCGAAATGCATCCTGCGATACTGATCGGCTTGCTGTTTGCGGCGGCCTCTGCGCTGACCTTTCGGCACCTGTCGGGATATCTGCCTGTTAACGCGTGGTTGCCGGTGCTGTGGCGTCCCGAAATCGACGATCCGCAGCAGATGCTCGTGCATTATACCGTGTTTCCGCGAATTGCGGTGGCGCTATTGGCCGGCGCAGCATTGGGCCTTGCCGGCGCCGTCTGTCAGCAGGTGCTGCGCAATCCGCTGGCCGAGCCGACCACGCTCGGTGTCTCGAACGGCGCCTATCTCGCGCTGGCCATGACGACGTTGTGGGCGCCATCGCTGCTTGCGTTCGGCCGCGAGTGGATTGCGCTGGTCGGCGGGTTCGCCGCGTTCCTGTGCGTGTTCGGCCTCACCTGGAAACGTGCGCTATCGCCGGTCGTGCTGGTGCTGGCCGGGCTGATCGTTGGCTACTATTGCGCCGTGACGACCCAGGCCCTGGTGTTGCTCAACCATGACTACCTGATCGGCCTGTTCATCTGGGGCGCGGGCTATCTCAACCAGCAGGACTGGAGCAATGCGGCGTTCCTGGCGCCGCGGCTTCTGATTTCGTTCGTGCTGATCGCGGCGATGGTCCGCCCGCTGACCTTGCTCGGCTTCGACGACGAGACCGCGCGCAATCTCGGCCTCGGATTGACAGGCGCGCGGGTCTGCGCGCTTGGCATTGCGATCGCTCTCAGCGCTTCGGTGGTCAGTGTGGTCGGCGTATTGGGCTTTGTCGGTCTGACCGGGCCGGCTCTCGCGATGCTTGCAGGCGCGCGTCGTTTCCGCGATCGGCTGATCTGGGCGCCGCTCTGCGGCGCCGGCCTGCTGTGGCTGGCAGACGAGCTTGTGCTGCTGATTCCGCCGGGCTATCGCGAGATGCCGGCCGGCGCAGCCACGGCCTTGATCGGCGCGCCCTTGTTGCTGGTGCTGTTGCCGCGGCTACGGTCTGCAGCTCCGGTCGGAAATCTCACACCATCCGTTCCACCACGTCTCGACCATCCCTGGCGGGTGATCCTGTTTGGTCTGGCCTTGCTGTTGTTCGTGGTCTGGATCGCGCTCGCAGTCGGGGTCGGCGCCGAGGGCTGGAACTGGAGTGGTCTCGCCGGCATCCAGGAATTCCTGCCGTGGCGCTGGCCGCGCGTGGTATCGGCGTTGGCCGCAGGGGCCACGCTGGCGGTGGCGGGCACGCTGCTGCAGCGCATGACCGGAAATCCGATGGCGGCTCCAGAGGTGATGGGGATCAGCTACGGTGCCGCGATGGGCGTGATCGTTCTTCTCTATCTCCTTCCTTCCCACACGCGCGTGGCGCAGATTGCAGGCGGCGGGATCGGGGCCTTCATCGTGCTCGGGCTGGTTCTCCTGTTCAGCCGGCGGTCCGAATTCAGTCCGGAGCGTGTGCTGCTGGCTGGTGTCGCCATGAGCGCGGCGTTCGGCGCCATCATCGCCATGGCACTGGCGACCGGCGATCCGCGCATCGGCATGCTGCTGTCGTTGCTGACCGGATCGCTCTATCAGATCGGCTCGGCCGAGGCCTGGGTCCTCGCCGCCGCGGCGCTGCTTCTGCTGATCATGGTGCCGATGCTGTCTCGCTGGCTCGACATCCTGCCGCTCGGCCCGGCGGCCTCGCGTTCTATAGGCGTATCGATGGCGAGAAGCCGCATCATCATCATGCTGCTGACCGCATTGTTGACGGCGACGGCGACGCTGATGGTCGGGCTATTGAGCCTGGTCGGTTTCATCGCGCCGCACATGGCGCGGATGATGGGCGCGCAGCGCGCGCTTCATCAGACCGCGCTGGCCGCGCTGATTGGAGCAATCCTGATGGTGTTTGCGGATTGGGCAGGGCGAATGGTGATCTTCCCGTTCCAGATGCCGGCCGGCATTTTCGCGATGATGCTCGCCGGGCCCTATCTTCTCTGGCTGTTGCGCCCGCAACGCGGATGACGGCGAAGCGCGAAATCGTCTACGAACTCACCGTGCGAAGCTGATGAGATGGCTGTGATCCGGCGACGGCATCACCCCCATCGGAATGCCGTAGATGGTTTCGAGTTCGGCCGGCATCATGATCTTGTCCGGCACGCCGCGCGAAATCAGCTTGCCCGAATGCAGCGCGATGATCTCGTTGCAGAAGCGCGCCGCCATGTTGACGTCATGGAGCACGACGACCACGCCGAGATTACGCTCGCGCGCGAGTCGCTTCACCAGTGACAGAACTTCGATCTGATGGGCAATGTCGAGCGCCGAAGTCGGCTCATCAAGCAGCAGGCATTCGGCATCCTGCGCAACCAGCATGGCGATCCAGACCCGCTGACGCTCGCCGCCTGACAGCGTATCGACCAGCCGGTCCGCAAACGGCTCGATGTGGGTCAGCGCCATGGCTTCCGCCACCTTGTCGCGGTCGGTGTCGCCGAACCTGCCCAGCGCGCCATGCCAGGGATAGCGCCCCAGCGCCACCAGTTCCTTCACCAGCATGCCGGCGGCGGGCGGCGTCTGCTGCGGCAAATAGGCGACCTTGCGGGCGTATTCCCGATCGCTCCATTCGCGCAAAGCGCGGCCTTCGAACCGGATCGTGCCGGATGAGCTTGGCCGCTGCCGCGCCAGCAACTTCAGCAAGGTCGATTTGCCGGAGCCATTGTGCCCGATCAGGCCGACGACGCTGCGCGCGGGAAGCGACAGGGTGAGCGGTTCGAGCAGTGCGCGTCCCGCCACGGCGAACGCCACCTGGTCCAGTTCGAACAAGGGCGCGGTCGCGTCGGGCGATGCCTGGACGATTTCGGTTGGCCGAACTACGTGCATGGGAAAGTGCCTGCGGCGACTATGTGATGCGGGGCGAATGCCCTCCCGTCGGTCTGCAGATGTGGGGATGTCATGGCTGCCGCAGGCTCCAATATGCGACCGCAAGATGCTGCTCACGGGCGAGCTTCCGCTCGTCGCGCAGATGGTTTCGCAGCGCCTTCAGCGCCTGCGCTTCGCACGCGACCCATGCAAAGACGTCGCGATGATCAGGCCATCGCACGGCCTTGACGGCATCGACCAATAGCTGCGTTGTCCCGGCCGGACGGTCGCCGCGATGGAGCCAGCGGATTGATACGCCATCCGGCGCGATCAACGGAACCTCCTCGAGCCGGTCGGCGACTTCGATGAAGACTTCACCGGTTGCCATCGCCGGCAATGTCTCAAGGATTCGTGCAATGGCGGGAAGGGCGGTCTCATCGCCCGCCAGCAGCAACCAGCGCGCCGGACGAATGCCTCGTCCGAGCGGACCGGCCATGCCGCAAATGGCGCCGGTTTGCGCATTGAGAGCGAAAGCCGAGCCCGGTCCGGCATGATCGTGGACCACGAAATCGATGTCGATCTCGCGGGTCTGCAGATCGATGCGTCGGATGGTGTAGTAGCGGGTGACGGGTCTGCGATCCGGTTCCGGCCACAGGATGCGCCCGTCGGGGGCGGGCCACGGCCATTCAGGCTTGGCGAGGCCCTCCGGCGGAAAATACAGACGGACGTGCAGGTCATCGTCGTTCACGAAGCGGGCGATGTCGTCGCCGGTGAACGTCAGCCGGCGCATGCGGGGCGTCAGGTCGATCGCTGCCTTCAGCCGCACCTCACGGAAATTGGCCAGCGTGCCGCCGCTGGATTCATGGCCGGACCAGACGATGGTCAACGGCTCGTCGCCAGCAAACTCGATGACGTGGGATGCTACGACCGATCGCAGCATTTCGAGGTTGCCCTTGTCGTTGGCCTCGACGCGGATCTTGAGTGCCTCGGCCTCGACGGCGAGCGAACTGGTTCCAAACGGCAGCTTCGCCACCATGAGGCCACCCTGGTCCTCGAAGGCGATATCATGCTCGGCAAGATGATCGATCATTCGGGCAGCAAGGCCGGCGGCATCAGCAATCGGGATGCGGGTTTCGGAAACAAGCGAATCCAAAGTCATTTCTCCAGTCGGGCCTGCCCGATGCTGGCCTGCGCACGCTTCGATTTTCCGGATATCGCAGCCCGACACTAGATCCATGCCCTAGTGGATCCATGTCCTACTCGCTCGCCGGCTGCGACGCAAAGGCTCTACTACTCGCATTTTATTAAACGCGTTGCCGATCACAAATTAGAATCAATCGAAAGAGGCCGAAAAATAAGCTCTGGAAGAGCGATGCTGCCATCATGTATTCGCATCACTCCCGCAAGGCTGTTCGTATTACGACGAGCCGTGTAGGTTCGCTTCAGCTCTACTCCAGCGCGCGGCACTCATGATGAATCCAAGAAGCGGCCTGACGGCGCAGATCCTTCACCTCCTGCGGCCCTACTGGCCGATCGTGCTGGGCGGCACCGTTCTCGGCGTCGTCGGTGGCGCCAGCGTTGCCGGGTTGCTCGCGGTCGTCAACCGCGGGCTCTACGCGTCGCAAGATGACGTCGCAACGTTGCTGTTCGCGTTTGCCGGCCTGTGTCTCCTGATCCTCATCGGCTCAATCGGTGCCGATATCAGCGCCAATTATGTTGGACAGCGCATCATCGCCGAGCTGCGCAAGTCGCTCGCTGCCAAGATCCTGGCGGCCCCGATCGACCAGCTCGAAATCTACCGGACGCATCGGCTGATTCCGGTCCTCACCCATGATGTCGATACCATCAGCGATTTCGCGTTCTTCTTCTCCTCCTTCTTCGTGTCCGTCGTCATCACGCTCGGCTGCATGGTCTATCTGGCGGTGCTGTCGTGGCCGCTTTTTTTGATTACGGGATTGGTCATCGTCCTCGGTTCGCTTGCCCATGCATATGCGCGAACGCGAGGCGTTCAAGGCTTCAACGTCGCCCGCGATTCCGAAGACCAGTTGCAGAAGCACTACCGCGCGATCGCCGAGGGCGCGAAAGAGCTGCGCCTGAACCGCACCCGCCGTCAGCGCGTCTATGTCGACCAGCTTCAGCGTACCGTCGACCGGATCAGCGCGGTGCAGATCAAATCGATCAATCTGTTTGTGACGGCGCGGGCGCTCGGCACGATGTTGTTTTTCGTCGTGATCGGCGTGGCGCTGACCCTGCGTCCGTTCCTCTGGCCCGACAGCCCGGCCGCGGTCTCCAGCGGCTTCGTCCTGGTGCTGCTCTATATGCGGGGGCCTATCGATCAGGTGATCGGCATCCTGCCGGCATTGGGCCGCGCGCAGGTGGCGATGCAGCGCATCGCCGAGCTTTCGGAGCAGTTCGCGACTCCCGAGCAGGGCTTGCTGGCCGCTCGCTCGACCGCGCCGGATAGATCAGGCAGGATCGAATCGATCGAACTCCGTGGCGTGTCGTACGGCTTCCGCGCAGTGCCCGGCAGCAATCCGTTCGTTCTTGGGCCGATTGACCTGCACGTCCGGCAGGGGGACATCGTCTTCATTGTCGGTGAAAACGGCAGCGGAAAAACCACGCTGATCAAATTGCTGCTGGGCCTCTACGCACCCCAGAGCGGTACGCTGCTTCGCGACGGTCTGCCCGTCGTGACGGAGACGCGGGACGATTACCGGCAGCTCTTCACGACGATCTTTTCCGACTATTACCTGTTCGAAGATCTTCTGCAGGGAGCGGGAATTGTGCCGGATGCCGCCGAGCGCTATCTGCAGCGGTTGGAGGTCGCGCACAAGGTCTCGGTCGAGAACGGCGTGTTTACGACGACGGACCTGTCCACCGGTCAACGCAAGCGGCTGGCGCTGATGAATGCGTGGCTCGAGGAGAGGCCGGTGCTCGTGTTCGACGAGTGGGCCGCGGATCAGGACCCCGCCTTCCGGTACATCTTCTACACGGAACTGCTGCCCGATCTGAAGCGCATGGGCAAGACGATCATCGTGATCTCACACGATGACCGCTATTTCGGCGTGGCGGATCATCTCGTGCGACTTCGGCACGGCAAGATCGTCACAGGCGAAGCGAAGACCCATGACGTCATCAAATCGTCATCGGTTCCAACCGACGTCTCTCTTTAGAGCAATTTTAGTCTTCGGAAGAATTTGAGTCGAAGTTCATTTCGAGATGCACATCGCCGAAAGCGTGTGATCGCCTTGGCGACGCGGTTTTGCCGGATTTGTAAGAAATCTAAACTGCGTGTGCCGGCATTTCTTGTCATCCTGTACGCGAGTGATTTACATCCGCGAGGCGCGTGAAGATCGCGTGCTGTTTCAAGCAACAACAGTTGCGATGCGAGGGCCGGATGAACAAAGCTTCGAGCTCGGCGACAGGGCCTCGCGCATTCCCGATTGGGCCGGACTTTTCCATGACCGCCGTTCAAGACGGCGGCGGGGACCTCCGGATTGCCGTGGGCATCACGACGGTAATGCGCCTGCGTCTCGATGAACGGCTGGATCATCTGAAAATATTGACCGTTCCCGACGATCCGAAGCTGGCGATAGCGGCGGTTTCGGCGGCGGCTGAAGCGATGTTTGGATGGCGGCCGAACCTTGATCGGCTTGTCCTGAATTCACCTAGCGCGGAGCTTGCGAGCGAGCTGATGAATCAGGGTCTCGCCCTGATGGCGGGGACGGACCTCGTGCTGCTTCCGGAACTGATCATGCAGCGGCGCAATAGTTGGCTGGTGAATGCCGAGCGGTCGCCATTGCCGCAACTCCACGTCATGACGGACGGCAAGCGCCATCCGCGACGCCCGCCCAAGCCCGTGGGAAAGGTGTACGCCCGCTTCATACCCTGGCTCGCCGAAGTGATCTCCTTTCGCGTCGCCAGTTTGGACGATGACCTGCACCTGCTGCACCGGTGGATGAACGATCCCCGCGTCGACGCGTTCTGGAACGAAGCCGGCGATCTCGAAAAGCATCGGCGCTATCTCTCCGGCATTCTGGCGGACCCGCATATGCTGCCGCTCATCGGCTGCTTCGACGACGAGCCGTTTGGCTATTTCGAGCTCTACTGGGCCAAGGAGAATCGCATCGCGCCGTTCTACGATGCCGACGATTACGATCGCGGATGGCATGTCGTCGTCGGTGAAGATGCCTATCGCGGGCGCCGCCATATCAGCGCCTGGCTGCCTTCGCTGATGCACTACGTGTTCCTGGACGATTGCCGGACGCAGCGCATCGTCGGCGAGCCGGCGGCGGCGCATTCGCAACAACTCCGCAATCTGGACGTCTCGGGTTTTGCGAAGATCAAGAACTTCGATTTTCCGCACAAGCGCGCCACCCTCGTGATGCTGCTGCGCGAACGCTTTTTTGGCGACCGGCTGTGGCTGCCCGCTGCCGGTCCGGCGACCGCATCCTGACGTCCGAACGGAGCGCAGCTTATGTCTCACCCGCTTGCGATCGAACACGACGTCATCGGCGTCGGATTCGGGCCTTCCAATCTTGCGCTCGCGATCGCATTGAATGAATGCGCCATAAGATCACGTCTGAAATGCGCCGCTCTGTTCGTGGAGAAGCAGCCGCAATTCACCTGGCACGGCGGCATGCTGCTTCCGGGCAGCGACATGCAGATCTCGTTTCTCAAGGATCTGGTTTCGTTGCGTGATCCGACCAGTCCGTTCACCTTCGTGAACTATCTACACAAGCGCGGCCGTTTGCAGGATTTCATCAACTGCCGAACGTTCTATCCGAGCCGGATCGAATTCAACGACTATCTGCGTTGGGTAGCAGCCCAGTTCAGGTCTCAGGCGGCCTACGGCGAAACTATCGTCGCGATCGAACCGGTGACTGCCGGGCAATCGGTGACCTCCTTGCGCGTTCATTCACGGACGCTCGCCGGCGGGGAAACGGTGCGGCTTGCAAGGAACCTGGTGGTCGCGGTGGGAGGGCGACCGTATATCCCGCAAGTGTTTGCGAAGGTCGCCGATGATCCCAGATTGCTGCATTCCAGCCGCTATCTCGACACGGTCGAGGACATCGGCCTCGGTGGAAGGGCTGCGCGCGTGGCCGTGGTCGGGGGAGGGCAGAGCGCGACCGAGGTGACGGTCGACCTTCGCAGCCGGTTTCCGGATGCAAACATTGATCTGATCTTCCGCGGTTATGCCTTGAAGCCGTCCGACAGTAGCCCGTTCGTCAACGAGATTTTCAATCCTGATTACACCGACTTCATCTATGCGCAGCCCGCCGAGCGGCGGGACGCGATCGTTCGCAACTTCCGGAACACGAACTATGCGGTGGTCGATTCCGATCTCCTCGACCAGTTATACCGATTGCTCTACCAGCAGCGCGTCAGCGGCACGACGGGGATCGCGTTACACCCGCGCAGCGAGATAACGAGTATAGATGCCGCACCTGGAGGCATCGAGATTGGCACGGTCGACAAGTTCGGCAGTGAAAGGCGCCGATCCACTTACGATGCCGTCATTCTGGCAACGGGTTATGACAGGGAGACACCGCACGCGTTTCTGGAGCCGATCCAGCGCTACATTCGCGACACTGTGCTGGACCGTTACTACAAGCTCGTCACCGCCCCGGCATTTCGGCCGCAGATCCATCTTCAGGGATATTCGGAGGCCTCTCACGGCCTGAGCGACACGCTGCTCTCCGTTCTTGCCACGCGCTCGCAGGAAATCGCCGAATCGCTGCTTTCGACGATTTCGCGCCGCGAGCTCATCGCGTAACCCATCAGATAGCAGGGGCAATGAGTCGCCAGTGTGCGGCGGAGCCGAGCGCGGCCGGCACCGAAAGCACCGCTGGTGACGGGCCTGCGTCGATGATCACAGTGTTCGGAGCTATCGTGAACCCGAGTGCGGCAGCTTTGAGCAAGGCTTCCTTGAGGGTCCAGTAGCGAAGAAAGAGCCGGGACCGAAGTGCTGCGGGAGCGTTCCGTAGCACCTCCCGCTCTTCCGCCGCCAGGACGATTTCGCAGACCGAATCCATATCGGCGATCTCCCGCAGCGATTCGATATCGACGCCGATCGGCATGCCGGCCGCTGCAACGGCCACAGCGCCCCGCGCGTGGCTCAGGCTGAAGTCGATCTCCACTGGAGCAGCAACGAGCATGGGCTTGCCATGCTCCGATGGTTGAAACCGCAGGGCTTCGGCCCGTTGACCGACAAGCCGGCCAAGCATGAGGCGAACGCCCGCATGCGCAGCCAGATAGCTCATTCGATCTTCGACGTGCAGGAAGCGTCCCATGCGATCGATCTCACCGGCATCGAGCACCTTCGCAGCTCGCTCGATGCTCAGCGTGCCGGGCTCGCCGGCAGCGACGTCCCGCGATGGAGATACCGCTGCCAGCCAGAGAAGGATCTCTCCCTGTTCCAACTGCCCGATCGGCCTCGCGATATCAGCATCGCCCAAGCATCGCACCCGCAATTGATCCTGGGGCGCCGTACATCTCACGGCGATCGACCACGCAAGGGAGGCGCTTGCACGCGCCATCGAAAGCGATGTGGCAAACGGTTCTTGTGCAGCCTTCAGGGAGTTGGTCATGTCCACGGGCTTATCGACCAATGCGCAACCGTCTGCAATCCCCGGGTGTACAGGAGCCCGCATCGAGATGATCTGACTTAGAATCCATCTAACTGATGTACGCCGAGATCACGCGCGCTTGCGGTGCTGATAGATTCATTCTCAATCGCATCTGCAAATACTCAACGTGGAACTGGTCATGATAAAATCCGTCCCCCCTGAGCAGCATATCGATAGCTATCTGCCGGAGCGAATAGCAACCATACTGGTTCGCAGTCAGCACGCGGGACTCGTCAGCAAGGAGCTATCCACGCGCATCAACTATCTTCTCGAGATTGCGTCGCTCCATACCAGGGACGAACTCCTTGGGCAGCCGGGCCTGGGACGCCTGAGTTTGCAACGGATCGAGAAGTGGATGAAATTTCATGGCTACCGCCTTCGGCGCAACGAAGAGAGTGTGGATAGTGTGATCTGCCGATTTGGCTTTCGGCAGGCTCTGCTCGAGAAAAAGGTCAGCCGGTCCGCGCCCAGACCGGTCATCTCGTCCGAGGACAGAGACAAGATCCTGCGCGAGCCCGGTTCATATGGTGAGCGTGAAGATATCCGGCGGCCGGAACAGCGGATCGCGGTGAGCCAGGATATTTGATGCGAGGGTGCCGCGCGTTCGCTGCGGTCTACTTCTCACCTGCCAAAGCCGTAATATTCGCGAACCACGGGTTCGCGAAGCACGCCCGGCTCGAATATTTCGATCACGACTCCATCGGGAGCGCCGAGCATGAAATAGCCGCCTCCGCCGCCGAGTTTGCGGATCGGATTTGGAATGTGCAGGCCTGCGGCTTTCATCCGCTCGTATAGCTCCTCGATGCCGACGACCTGCATTCCCAGATGATGGACGGCGTTCTTGCCGTCGCCTCGCGGCTGCTGGTCGTAGAGATGCAGCGCACCGATGCCAACCTTCACGAAGACGTTGCGCGCGCCGGCAACGTCGCCGTCCCACTTCACCTCGGCATCGAACCATGTTCGATAGAAGTCGATCGTCGCGTCGATATCGGACGCGAAGAGATGGATGTGCTGCAGATGATAGCGCTGCCGGGTACCGTAGGGATACCGCCAGTCGTCCTGGGGCGTTGTCATGCCTGCTCCTTTCGGCGCGAAGGGCTGCGCCTTGAACGTCGGAACGTCTGTGTCAGAGCAGTGCCGGGCTGGCAAACGAGCTTTTTTGAACGCGCCTTGACTGAAACTCAACCGTGAAACTCAACGCGCGTATTCCGCGCCTGCCTTCGTAGCTGTCTTTTTCGCGGCGGGCTTCTTAGGCACTTGCTGGCCGCGCGCGTCGTTCAGCCAGGCGACGAAAGCGGTCAGCGCGGGATCGTCAGCCATCCGCTGCTCGTATTCGAGCACGAACTGCCGGCGCGTCGGGCGGACGGTCGGATGCGCCTTGACGAGATTGCCGCGTGCGAGGTCGGGCGCGAGAAGACCGTCGATGGCGATGGCGACGCCCATGCCGGCGGCGGCGGCTTCAATAGTCAGGCCGAGGCTTTCGAAGCTACTGCCGCCCTGCACGGGCACATCGGCGAATTGCGCGTGATCGAGCCAACGGCGCCAATCGTCCGGGCGAGGCCGCGCATGCAGGAGAGGAACGTTTCCGAAATCCACGGCGCCGCGCTTCATGAACTGTGGCGCGCAGACCGGCACGGTCGCGATCGGCATCAGGGAATGGGTGACGAGCCCGGCGCGCGGCTGCCCGTCCGAGACGGCGATCACCGCGTCGTAACGGCTGGCGAGCAGGTCTAGCGGATTGGAGCTGGTGTGCAGGTCGACTTCCAGATCGGGATAGGCCGCATTGAGCGTGGGCCAGATCGGCAGCAGAAAACGCGAGACGAAGAAGCCATAGACCCCGACCGAAAGCCGCCGGAAGCGCCGCAACCGCAGCCCGTCGGCTGCGTCTGCGATCCGGTCCAGTGCCTCGCGGGCGGAGTCGGCAAACGTCTTGCCGGCGGAGGTCAGGACCAGGCCGCGCGAGCCGCGCAGGAAGAGGGCAGTCCCCATTCGCGCTTCCAGAGCGCGGACGTGCCGGCTGACGGCGCCGACCGTCACGTTCAGCTCGTCGGCCGCCCGGGTGATCGACAGGTGCCGTGCGGCGGCCTCGAACGCCCGCACCGCATGCAAGGGAGGAAGTCGTCGTGATGCCATCGCGGGAGCTTAGTGGAAAAGGATCGGCCAGAAAACCGGGGATCGCCGAGCGTTGAGTCTGGCTCAAGCCCCCGACCCAAGAAGTCGTTTGCACGGGCACTCCCCGGGTCATACGCCGGTATTTACCCCCGGGGCCTCACTTCGGCTCCGGCAGGCAGAGCCGAGGGAGATGCCCATGACCGTCCATGTCGATCTGACCGGCCGCGAGGCGGCGGCCCGGCGCTCCAAAGCGTTGGCACCCACCTGTCGCGGGCTGAACTATTATTCGCTCGACCAAAGCCTGCGCGACCTGTTGCCCCATTACATGAAGGCACCGCTGCTGGCGCATCTCGCGCCGCACCTTTCGGAACTCGGCGAGCTCGCGGGAGGCCGGCTGCACGATTTATCAGACCAGGCCGAGCGTCATCAGCCGGTGCTGCATCCGCGCGACGGCTATGGCCGCGATGAGGAGTGGGTCGAATATCACCCCGCCTATCGCGAGATGGAAAGCATCGCGTTCGGCAAATTCGGCATGCACGCGATGTGCAATCGCGCCGGCGTGCTGGGTTGGCCGTCGCCGATGCCACCGATCGCAAAATACGTCTTTCACTATCTGTTTGCGCAAGCCGAGTTCGGCCTGCTTTGCCCGGTCAACCTCACTGACAGTTCCTCGGAGCTGGTGCGCCGTTTCGGCACCGATGAGCTGCGCCAGCGCTATCTCGAGCGCATGTGGAGCCAGGATCCCGCCACGCTCATGAAGTGCGCGCAATTCATGACGGAGAAAACCGGCGGCTCCGATGTGGGCGCCGGCGAACTCGTCGCTGTCAGGGACGGCAAGGACTGGAAGTTATGGGGCGAAAAATGGTTCTGCTCCAACGTCGACGCCGAACTTGCAGTGCTGCTCGCCCGGCCCGAAGGCGCGGTAGCCGGCGGCCGCGGTCTCGGCCTGTTCTTGATGCCAAAAGTGTTGCCCGATGGGCGGCGGAATGCGTACCGGATCCTGCGCCTGAAGGACAAGCTCGGCAGCCGCACCATGGCAAGCGGCGAGATCGTGTTCGAGGGCGCCACAGCCTACCAGCTCGGCGAGCTGGCTCAGGGCCTCAAGCACATGCTGGTGATGGTGAATTCGAGCCGGGTGTCGCACCTTGCGCGCGCGGCCGGCATGATGCGGCGATGTCTCAATGAGGCGATGATCGCCGCGCGGCATCGCAACGCGTTCGGACGCGCGGTGATCGACCATCCGCTGATGCGCCGGCAATTGCTCAAGCTCATGGTCCCGACCGAGCAGGCGCTGTCGGCGCTGCTGTACTCGGCAACCGCGTCCGACAAGGTGCTGCGGCTGCTGACGCCGATCGCAAAATACCGGGCGTGCCGGGACAACGTCTCAGTCGCCACGGGCGCGATGGAGGCCCGCGGCGGCAATGGCTACATCGAGGACTGGCCGAACGCGCGGCTGGTTCGCGATGCCCATCTCGGCTTGCTGTGGGAAGGCACCAGCAACATCAATGCGCTGGATGCGGTTCAGCGCGCGGTCGGAAAGGCGCGCGGCCATGAAGCGTTGCACGACGATCTCGGCCGCCGGTTGGAGGACGTAAGCGGCATGCCGGGGCAGTTCCGAACGCGCCTTTCCGGCGCGTTGACGGACGCGATACGGTTTGCGGAAGAGGTTGCGGCGGATCCGCAGAACGAGCGCTTTTGCAGGATCGCCGCCGGAAAACTCTATCATGCGACAACGGCTGCGCTGTTGGCGTCCGAAGGCACACGTCTCGGCAATGTAGGCGGCGACGCACGGCGTCTGCTGCTCTCGCGCTTCGTGCTCGAGCATCGCTTGGCCGAACATCCGTCCTCCAATCTGCAGGCGCAACATTGGGAGAACGCAGCGATCGATCTCCTGCTCGGCGATGCGCCGGTCTCGATGCGCGAGGCTGCGGCGCTGGTGCAGGGGTAAGTCATGGACATCGCTCACCAACGCGAACTCGCCCGCCTGCTCGCGACGCTGCGCCGTGAACGACGCACGCAAAGCGGCCTCGATCAACGGCTGGTGCCGCCTGACAAGGCGACAGCCTATCGCGTCGCCGGCATGGTCGCGGAAGAGCTGGGCTGGGAGGTCGTCGGCTGGAAGATCGCCGCCATGAAGGAGGGGCTGCAGCGGCAGCTTCGCACGGACTCGCCGATCTATGGCCGGGTGTTCGCACCCATCGTGGAATCGCCGGTCAGTGTCGAGCACGCCAAACTCTGCAGCCCGATTCCCGAAGTCGAGTATCAGGCGCGCTTGGACGTCGATCTGCCGCCGCGCGAAAAGCCCTACACACTGGCCGAGGTCACCGAGGCGGTAGTGTCGCTGCATACGGGAATCGAGCTGGCCGAATGCCGCTTCGTCCATGACGCCGCGTTTCCGCCGCTGCCCGCGATCCTCGCCGATGGCGCGGGCAGCGGTATCGTCGTCTGCGGTGCCGCGATCCCGGATTGGAAAACGCGCGATATCGCCGGACAGGAAGTGTTGTTGACCTGCAACGGGACGCTGCGCCGGAAGGGCACGGCCGGCGAAGCGCTCGACCATCCGCTGGTGCCGCTCACCTGGCTCGCCAACGAACTCTCGCGCACCGGCATCGGCATGAAGGCAGGACAGACCGTCAGCACGGGGACGCTCACGGGCATGTTGCGGCCGAAGCCCGGCGAGACCTATGTCGCGGATTTCGGCCCGTTCGGAAGCGTGACAGCGACGTATGCGTGATGAGCGGCGAAGGCCGATCTCACTTGCCCTGTTCGGGAAGGTCGCCAAGAAGATTCGACAGCCTGACCGCGAGCTTTCGCAGCCGGACATTCTCCTCGAGCAGCAGGCGGAGATTTCCGCTTTCCTGCTGCCGCGTACCATCTCTGCGAAGTCCGTCGGCTTCGTCGAGCAGGGGCGATAGCGCGGCAAGGAGGGCGTCGCCTCGAAGCGGCGTGTCGCGCGCTTGAAGCTCGTACTTGTCTTGACGCAGCGGCACGACGTTGTCGCGATGTCCGGCGTCCCGAAATCTGTCACGTGATGAGTGTTCGGTACTCATGACAATTTCCTGATCACAAGGTGGCACAGTCGCCTTTCAGCGACCAGCTTTCCATTGAGTCCGGGGCAAATTTGCGTCGGAAAGGCAACGGCGAAAAGGCTCGTCAAATAAGTCACGCGTCCTTCGAGTCACACGGCAGATCGGATTAGGCCAAATTTTTGACGTATCGCCGTCCTTTCTGGCGTCAGGGTGGGCTGGGGAGCGAACCACCTTAGGGGCGAGCGATGACGGATTTCCTGACCAATGCGGATCACTGGCGCAAGCGCGCGGAACGAACAAGGGCATTGGCCGCGATGGCCGTCAAGGACCAGGGGCGCCTGCTCAAGGTCGCGGAAGAATACGATCGCCTGGCGGCGCTCGCCGAACGGCGGCGAAGCGCGCCGGTCCCGGCCGGCTCCTACGTCCCGGCGGGCCGGCCCGAATAGATCTGCTTCCATCGAAAGAGCGTAAGAGGCGCGGCGTTCCGCTTCGGCAGGCGCGGGGCGACGCTGCCGTGGCCGACACGTGCGCCGCCTTACCCAGATGTGTGACCTGTACAACACAACCGCCGTGCAACGTTCAAAGCATTGTGATCGCGCGATTGCAGTCGAATCAACGAATCACCTAGACCGTTAGCGGGGCTGGGAAGCGGAGAGTGAGTATGAGAGTCGCTTCCTTAGAAAGTGTACTGACGGCGGCTACGCTGGTATTGGCCATCGTCATCGTGCTGTGGGGAATCAAGATTTTCCACGGTGTGTGAACAGGCGAGCTGGCGTCGAACTAGAGACCTCCGGTCAAGAAGAGGCTCGCGACAAAGGCAGAGGCAAAGGCATCACTTCCGCGGCGGCGGAGGCCTTCTTGTTCCTGGTTGCCCGACGCATCGTTCGCCGGAGGATTGTCCCTTCCGACGCGTATCGAGTTTGGTTTACGGCCTGGCGCGATCCCGCACGGGCCGCGAGAGGCATTGGTTTCAAGTCACGCATGCATTTTGGTTATTATCTGATGATCGCGGCCCTCGTTCTCATGGGACTTGAGGTTCTTTACGCGCTCTATCAATTGTCGACGTTTCTCTAAATCGCACGCGCAGGCTGCAGGTTTGCCCCGCGCGGGCTCCGAGACTTGCCGCAATCACGCCGCTTTAGCGCCGGGGTCGTCCCCGCACGATTCCAATTTTAGTCGCAAATTTGCCTGCCGACTCACCTCATTCTCCGCGCGCGAGACAAGGTGACTGGGGGCACGTTCCGCTTTTTAAAATTGGAGTATCAATCATGCGAGTAGACCATCCGCAGCTTAATAAGCGAGACCGCCGCGCTGAACCTTCATTTTGGGTTGAGGAACCGACCGACGACGCTCTTTCATTGCTTGAGAATGCCCTTAGCGGGGATGAGCCCGCCCTTCGTCGCAACGAACAGGCCGACGAAGCCCATGCACTGATCGAGGAGAATGCCAGGCTTCGGGAGCTCTTGTCCCAGCTTTCGGACCTGATCCGCAAAAACGGCGTCCATTCGCGGTAACGCGGCACGATCTGATTTCGGCCCCGCCCCGGCAAGAGTGGTTTCGACCGCTGCCGGGGCGGGGCCGCATTATTTTCAAGGATTGAATTCTTTGCCGCCGTCGGCATGCGAAGCGGCGAATGGCCTGACCAGATCCGCCGTCAGCTCAGGTGACAGGCCACGAAATGCCCATCGCTGCCTTGCTTCAGTTCGGGCGCGCTTTCCCTGCAGCGGGGCTCGGCAATCGGGCAGCGGGTGTGGAAATGACAGCCCCGCGGCGGGTTCATCGGGCTGGGTACGTCGCCTTGCAGGCGGATCCGCTTGCGTTTGACCTTCGGGTCCGGCACCGGCACGGCGGAGAGCAGCGCCTGCGTATAGGGGTGTCGGGGATGGCGGTAGAGGTCGCTCGCGCTCGCCAGCTCGACGATGCGGCCGAGATACATCACCGCGACGCGGTCGGAAATATGCTCGACCACCGAGAGATCGTGGGCGACGAACAGATAGGTGAGCTTGAGCTCGGCCTGCAGGTCTTCCAACAGATTGATCACCTGCGCCTGAATGGACACGTCGAGCGCGGAGACCGGCTCGTCGCAGACGATGAATTTCGGTTCCACCGCGAGCGCCCGTGCAATCACGATGCGCTGGCGTTGGCCGCCGGAAAATTCGTGCGGGTAGCGGCGCATGTGCTCGGCCTTCAGCCCGACCTTGACCAGCAGGCTCGCCACGCGGTCCTCCCGCTCGCTTGCCGAGGAGGCGAGCTCGTGGATGGTGAAGGCTTCGCCGAGAATCGCGCCGACGGTCATGCGCGGATTGAGCGAGGCAAAGGGATCCTGAAAGACGATCTGCATGTTGCGCCGCATGGCGCGCAGGTCGCCGCCGGAAAGTCCTCGCACGTCGTGTCCGTCGAAGAGGATCTCGCCTTCGCTCGGTTCGACCAGGCGCAGCACGCAGCGGGCCGTGGTGGACTTGCCGCAGCCGGACTCGCCGACCAGGCCGAGCGTTTCGCCGCGATTGACCGCAAAGGACACGCCGTCCACCGCATGCACGCGCCCGACCTCGCGCGAAAGGAGCCCGCCCTTGACGGGAAAATGCTTCTTCAGACCGCTGACGCGCAGCAGGGGTTCGCTCATGCCGTCGCTCCCTGCGTCTCTCCGAGGTGACACGCCATGCGATGGCCCGGTGCGACCTCGCGCAGAGCCGGTTCCTGTTCGGCGCAAAGACCAAAGGCGTAGCGGCAGCGCGGCGCGAAGCGGCAACCAGGGGCCGGATTGATCAGGATCGGCACCGAACCGCCGATCGCCTCCAGCCGGGTCTTGTGCGCGGCGTCGAGGTCGATGCGCGGAATCGAGCGGATCAGGCCCTGCGTGTAGGGATGCCGCGGGCTCTCGAACAGGCTGTCGACATCGGCCTCTTCGACCACCTTGCCGGCATACATGACGACGACGCGCTGCGCCGTTTCGGCCACCACGCCCATGGCGTGGGTGATCAGCATCACCGCCATGCCGAAGCGTTCCTTCATGTCCTGCAACAAGTCGAGGATCTGCGCCTGGATTGTCACGTCGAGCGCGGTGGTCGGCTCGTCGGCGATGACCAGCTTGGGCTTGCAGGCGAGCGCCATGGCGATCATGACGCGCTGGCGCATGCCGCCCGAGAACTGATGCGGGTAATCATGAACGCGGGCTTCCGCGTTGGGGATCTGCACAAGCTTAAACATCTCGACCGTGCGGGCGAGTGCGTCCTTGTTCGAGAGGCCCTCGTGGCGGCGCAGGCTCTCGGCAACCTGTTCGCCGACGGTCAGCACCGGGTTTAGCGAGGTCATCGGCTCCTGGAAGATGAAGCCGATATCCTTGGCCCGGATGTCATCGAGTTCGTGGCTCGAGAGCGGCACGAGGTCGCGGCCTTCGAACTTGATCTGGCCTTCGACGATGCGACCTGGCGGCATCGGAATGAGCTTCAGGACCGACATGGCTGTTACGGTCTTGCCGCAGCCGGACTCGCCGACCACGCAGAGCGTCTCGCCCTTATGAAGCGTGATGTCGACACCGTCGACCGCCCTCAGCATGCCGTCGTCGGTGGCGAAGTGGGTTTTCAGGCCCTTGATTTCGAGCAATGGGGCCATCAGATCACCCGCCGCGCGTCGAGCGCGTCGCGCAGTCCGTCGCCGATGAAATTGATGGCGACGACCGCGATGAAGATGGCGCCGCCCGGAAACAGCGCCCAATGCGGACCGATGTCGAGAAAGTCCTTGGCGTCAAAGAGGATGCGGCCCCAGGTCGGCGTATCCGGCGGGAAGCCGAGGCCGAGGAACGACAGCGTCGATTCCGCGATGATCGCGGCGGCGACGTCGATGGTGCCGGCGATGATCACGGGACCGACTGCGTTGGGCAGGATGTGCCGCACCACCTGCCGCAACGGGCTGGCGCCGAGCGCGCGCGCGGCTTCGACGAACTCCTTCTCGCGCAAGGAGAGGAACTGAGCGCGCACCAGCCGCGCGACCGGCATCCAGCGCAAGCCGCCGATGACGAGCACGATCAGGATGAAGATGCCGCCCTCGGGACCGAAGACGGCTTTCAGCCCGTCGCGGAACAGGTAGATCAGCAGCAACAGCAGCGGCAGTTGCGGCAGCGACAGGAATAGATCGGTGAGCCACATCAGCGCATGACCGAGTGCGCCGCGCGACATGCCGGCAAGCGCGCCGATCAGCGTGCCGACGAGCACGGCGACCGTCATCGCCGCCAGGCCAACGGCCAACGAGATGCGGCCGCCATAGATCATGCGGGCGAGAATATCCTGCCCGAGATCGTCGGTGCCGAAGGGATGCGCGAGCGACGGCCCCTGCAACCCTGCGGTGATGTCGATCTCGTTGATGGGGATGCGCCAGACGAACGGGCCCAGCACCACCGCCGTGATCAGCACGAACAGCAGCACGGCGCTGACCACGGCCGGCCGGTGCCGGCGATAGCGCCGCCAGGTCTCGCGCCAGGGCGAATAGCCGCGCCGCCGCTCAGCGGAAGGAAATGCGAGGGTCGAGCCAGCCATAGAGGATATCCGCGATCAGGTTGAAGAGCACCACGAGACAGGCGAAGACGAAAGTCACGGCCATCACGACCGGCGTGTCGTTGGAGAGAATGGAGGAGATCAAGAGCGAGCCGATGCCCGGAATGCGAAAGATCTGCTCGGTGACGATGGCGCCGCCGAACACCGCCGGCATCTGCAGCGCGATCAGGGTGACGACCGGGATCATGGCGTTGCGCATCGCGTGCTTGACGATCACCTTGGCCTGGCCGAGGCCCTTGGCGCGGGCGGTGGTGACGTAGTCCAGCCGGATCACGTCCAGCATGGCCGAGCGCACGAAGCGCGTCATAGAAGCGGCCTGGAACAGGCCGAGCACCATCACCGGCATGATGGCCTGGCGGACCTGCTCGAACAGCCAGCGGATCCCGGTCGCCTTGATGTCGCTGGAATAGACGAAGGGCAGCCAGTCCAGCGTGACCGAAAAGATCAGGATGAACAACAGCCCGGTGAAGAAGGTCGGCAGCGAGAAGCCGATGAAGGCGAGTGTATTGGCGATCTGGTCGAAGATCGAATAGGGACGCGTGGCGGCGAACACGCCGACGGGAATCGCGACCAGCAGCGCCACTACCTGCGCCGAGCCGATCACGTACAGCGTGGTCGGCAGCCGCTGCAGGATCAGCGTGTCGACATTCATCCGGCTCACAAAGGAGAAGCCCCAGTCGCCTTGCGCCATCGCCGCGAGCCAGCGCAGGTAGCGGATGTAGATCGGATCGTCGAGGCCGAATTTGGCCCGCAGTGCCGCCCCGACTTCGGGCGGCACGTTCGGATTGGTCGCCAATTCACTGAAGGGATCGCCGGGCGCGAGCGCCAGCACGACGAACAGGACGAGCGAAATGCCGAGCAGGCTCGGCACGGCGATCATGAGGCGACGCAGCACATACTGGCTCATGAGGGAAAGATCCCTTCGCGATCAGCCCGTCGCCTCGCGATACCAGTCGAACAGATTGTCGGTCTCGTTGGCCCAGCCGCTGACGACCGGGCGCAGCGTATTGGCGGCAGCTTCCACTTTCAGGCGGTGCATCACCGGGATGAACACGATGTCCTGCATCATGATGTCGTTGGCCTTGATGTAGAGAGCGGCGCGCTTCACCATGTCGGTCTCGGCCTCGGCGGCGTCGATCGTCGCGTCATATTCCTTGTTGACCCAGCGCGGGAAGTTCACGCCCTGCCACTTGTTCTCCTTGGTGGCAACGTTGCGCGAATGATAGCGGCGCATGTGCTGGGCCGGATCCGGCTGGCTCATCGGGATCTGGAACATCTCGAGATCGGCGTAGAATTTTGCGTAGGTGTCGGGGTTGGCGACGTCGGAGGAGAAGAACACTGAGGCAACCACCGATTTCAGCTCGACGTCGATGCCGGCCTTCTGGCAGGCCTGCTTGACGATCGCCTGGGTCTTCTGGCGCGGACCGTTGATGGCGGTCTGGTACAGAAGCTTCAGTTTCTTGCCGTCCTTCTGGCGGATGCCGTCGGCGCCCGCTTTCCAGCCTGCGTCCTCCAGCAACTTGGCCGCCTTTTCGATACTGAACTCCCACGAGGTGTTCTTGGAGACGAATTTCTCCGGGCCGTTGAGGAAATTGGGGGTGACGCGTCCGGCGCGGCCGTAGATGACTTTCTTGACGGCCTCGCGATCGACCAGCATCGAGAGTGCCTTGCGCACCGCGGGATCGGACAACAGCGGGTGCTTGGTCTTGATCGAGGAGCGCTCGCCGTCGACCTCGGTATTGGGATCGGTGGAGTTGAGGGCGATGAATTCGGTGTCGCCGCCGACCGCATAGACGGTCTTGCCCTTGCCGCCCTTTTCCAGGCGCAGCAGGACATCGTCTTCCACCTGGATGTTCCAGCCGAAATCATACTCGCCGGTCTGGATGACGGCGCGCGCGGCCGAAACGGCGTCGCCGCCGCCTTTCATTTCGACGGTGTCGAAGTGGGGGCGGTTCGGCATATGGTAGTCGGGATTGAGCGCGCCGCGGATCACATCGCCCGGCTTGAACTCGACGAATTTGTAGGGGCCGGTGCCGACGGGAGCGAGGTTGTTCGGGGCTTCGCGGGATTTGGCGCCTTTATATTCCGCGAACAGGTGTTTTGGGATGATGCTGCCGGGAGCGCCGACGAACGCATCGGCCCAGAACGGTGTCGGCTTCTTGTAGAGGATGCGGACCGTGAGGTCGTCGACCTTCTCGACGATGATGTCGCGATGAACGCCGATCGTCACGGTAGCGGTGGCGGGATCGCGGGCATATTCCCAGTTGAACACCACGTCGTCGGCGGAGAAGGGTTTGCCGTCGTGCCATTTGACGCCGGCCTTGAGCTTCCAGACCACCGATTTGCCGTCGGCGGAAAGGCCGCCGTTCTGCAGCGAGGGAATCTCGGCGGCCAGCACCAGCTTCATGTTGCCGTCCGGATCCCAGCAGGCGAGCGGCTCATAGAACAGGCGCGAGCCGTCCTGGTCCTTGGTGCCGGTGGCAAAATGCGGATTGAGCAGGGTCGGTCCCTGCCACCAGAGCAGCTTTAGCGCGCCGCCGCCGCCGCGCTTGGTCGGCTTGTAGACGGAGGGGCCTTCGGCCAGGGCCACGCCGCCAATGGCCAGAATCTGCGTAGCCATGGGTGCGGTGAGACCGAAAGCAAGCATACGCTGAACGAAGCCGCGGCGATCCATGCGCCCGTCCTTCACTTCGTCGATCATGGCTTTGAGTTCTTTGTCCAGCATCGTTGTCCCCGTCTGGTTCCGTTGGTTCTGGCGGGCCGCGGGCCGCGGCCGGCGGGAGGGTAGATTGCACACCGTTTGAACGCAAACGATTCAATGATCGTCGTTTGAGCAAAAAGTCTTCGCAGCGCACACCGCTTCGGCAATCCGCCGTTTCTGTGCGTCAAATTTGTTCGCCTGGTCAGACCAGCGACATGTCCAGCGGTGGGGCCACGCTGTCCGGCAGCGGGTTGACATAGGGGGTGCGGGCGGTGCGCTTCTTGAGGTCGGCCTTGGCAGCGGCGATCAGGTCCGGTTCCGTCAGCGCCCTGACGCCGAGCCCCGCCATGGCCTTGGCGGCCTGCACCATGGCCTTGTGGGCGTGCGGGCTCTTGCCTTGCGCCACCACCTGCCAGGTGTGCAAGGGAGTGCCGATGGCGATCGTCGGGGCGTGAACCTGAACGGTCGGCACGACCCAGCTCACGTCGCCTACATCGGTCGAGCCGATCAGCGGATTGCGCTTGGCGTCCAGCGGCACGATGAAATCGGCCAGCGGCCGCTCGGTCGGCTCCATGCCGATCGCGTGGTAGACGGTGGCGATGTCCTTCTCGGTCAGCGTCGCGCGGATTTTTTGCGCGAAATCCTTGTCGGCCTCGTCGAAATGCGGCGGGCCGAGTTCCTCCATGATGCCGTGGAGGGCCTGTTCGAGCGGGGTGTTGGGCAGCAAGTTGGAGACGGCGGAAATGATCCGCATCTCCACACTCGTTTCGGTCATCAGCGCCGCGCCCTGCGCGATCTTGTGGACGCGCTCCACCAGTTCGTTCATGCCGGGCAGGTCGCGGGCGCGGATCGAATAGCGCACGCGGGCGTGGGCCTGCACCACGTTGGGGGCGATGCCGCCGGTGTCGAGCAGGGCATAGTGTACACGCGCATCGCTCGGCATATGCTCGCGCATGTAGTTGACGCCGACATTCATCAGTTCGACCGCATCGAGCGCGCTGCGGCCGAGATGCGGCGAGGCCGCGGCATGCGAGGTGCGCCCGGTGAAGATGAAATCGGCCCGGGTGTTGGCGAGCGAAGGCGTCACCGCCACTTCCCAGAAACTGTGGGGGTGCCAGGTGATCGCGATATCGGCGTCATCGAACGCGCCTGATCGCACCATGAAGGTCTTCGCTGCCCGCCTTCCTCCGCGGGGCAGCCATAGTAGCGCACGCGCCCCGGCACCTTGTGCTCGGCGAGCCAGTCCTTCACGGCGGTGGCCGCGAGCAGGGCGGCGGAGCCGAGCAGATTGTGGCCGCAGCCATGGCCGTGGCCGCCTGCCTCCAGCGGCCGAGGTTCGGCCACGCCCGCCTCCTGGCTGAGGCCGGGCAGGGCGTCATATTCGCCAAGGAAGGCGATCACGGGCCCGCCTTCGCCGCATTCGCCGATCAGGGCGGTCGGAATGCCCGCGACTTGCTCGGTGATGCGAAAACCCTGATGGCGCAGTTCGGCCAGATGTTCGGCGCAGGAGCGCGCCTCGGTGTAGCAGACCTCGGGCATTGCCCAGACCCGGTCGCTCAAGTCCGTGAAGCGCGGCTTGATGGTATCGACGCCACGCCAGATGTTGCTGCGGTTGTCCATCTTCCGAGTTCCTGAAACTGAAGGCGATGTGAGCAATTGTTATCAGCTTCGCCCGATGACGCCCAGCGCAGGTATCCGCCATGCTCATCACACCTTCAGGACGTGCGGCCTGAACAGCCGGCCTTTCTCCACCACCAGCACAACCGCGAGCGCGGCCAGCGTGCAGAGCAGGAAACCGGTCGCGAACGGCACCAGTGTGCCGTCGTAATCCTGGCCGATGGTGGCGCCGATGCCGATGCCGAGCAGCGTGGTGATCGAGCCGTACAGCGACGCAGCGGTGCCGGCGATATGGCCCTGCGGCTCCATGGCGAGCGCGGTGAAATTGGCGATCATCAACCCGAACGCAAACATCATGGATATCGAGAGCACCATGAACAGCGGCAACGGCAGCATCTGCATTTTCGCCGCTACCAGCATGGTTGCGGCGATGACCACGAAGCCGATCAGCGCAGTGTGGGAGATCGCGCGCATGCCGAGGCGGCCGACGAGGCGGGAATTGACGAAACCGGCGATGGCGGTTCCGACGGCGACGCCGGCAAACGCAACCGGAAAATAATATCCGAGCTTGTAGATCCCGGTGAACACCTGCTGCGAAATGAACACGAACGCGAACAGCGAACCCAGTACGCCGCCGGCGACCAGCGCATAACCCAGCGTCTGACGATTGGTCACGGTCTGGCGGAACGCATCAAACACCTCGCCGACGGCAAGCGACCTGCGCCTTTCGACCGGCAGCGTCTCCGGCATGCGCAGCGCGCTCCAGATCAACGCCACCACGCCATACAGCATCAGCACGATGAAGATGCCGCGCCATTGCGTCAGCAATAGTACGGCCTGGCCAAATGCCGGGGCGACCACGGGCACGGCGATGAAGATCATCATCGCCAGCGACATCACGCTTGCCATGCGCCGGCCGGCGTAGCAGTCGCGCACGATCGAGGTCGCGATCACGCGGGTGGCCGAGGTGCAGAGGCCTTGCAGCGCGCGGGCCAGCAGCAGGGTTTCAAACGAGGGTGCGGCGATCGCGAGCAGGCTGGCGATGCAATAGACGGCCATGCCCCCGAGCAGGACCGGCCGCCGGCCGAACCGGTCGGACAAGGGGCCCATCACGAACTGCCCGACGCCGAAGCCGACTAAAAAGATCGACAGCACCATCTGCGGCCGGTTGGCCGAGGTGATGTGGAAGGCGGACGCGATGTCCGGCAGTGCCGGCAGCATCATGTCCATCGCAAGCGGATTCAGCGCCATGATCGACGCGATCACGATGACGAATTCGCGAAAGCCCATCGGGCGGTGGCCTGAAGCGGCCAAGGCATCGGCACTGGTATCGGACAACGAAAAACCCTCTTGCGGGGCGCAATCTATTCATCGTGCTGCGGCGCACAATCCGCGTTTTGGAATGGCTGCCCGGCAGCATCGGAGCCGGTAGGCACGCCCTGCCCGCACAGGCGGCAATGCGTTCCGCTGCCGGCCAAAGTCATTGTTCTGATGGGCCGCTTGTTCTATCCCGTACCGGCTGGAAACGATATTCGTGGACCGCGTTCGAACGGAGACCTTGTGTCGGGACAAACCCTGAAGATCGGCACGCGCAAGAGCGCGATGGCGCTGGCACAGACGGAAGGAATCGCGCGGCTGTTGCGCGCGGCCGATCCCGCGCTCGACGTCGAGATCATTAAGTTCGAAACCCGCGGCGACCAGGACCAGACCAGCAAGCTGCTGCGCCATGGCGGCAAGGGCGGCGCCTTCGTCGCTGAAATCCGCCAGGCCATGCGCGGCGGAGAATTGCAGGCGGCGATGCATTCGCTCAAGGACGTTCCCGGCAACGAGGAGACGCCGGGCCTGATCATCGCGGCGACGCTGCCGCGCGATCCGGCCAACGATGCGCTGGTGCTGCGTCCGGGCCTTTCGCTGGATGCGTTTCGCGCATCGAAAGGCAGGGGTTTGAAGATCGGCACCAATGCGGTGCGCCGCGCCGCCTATCTGCGCCGGCTGTTCCCCGAGGCCACCGTAATCCATTTTCGCGGCGCCGCCGACACCCGCGTCGCAAAGCTCGATCGCGGTGACAAGCAGCGGCTTCCCGATGGCGGCGAGGTGGGGCCGGCGGATGCGCTGGTGATGGCAAGGTCCGGGCTGGAGCGCATCGGAATGGCTTCGCGCATCGTCCATGACTTTTCGGTTCGCGAAATGCTGCCCGCGGTAGGGCAGGGCATCGTCGCGGTGGAATGCGTGGAGAAGGACTGGGTCACGCGCGGCCGGTTGGCGAAGATCGAGGATGTGCGGTCACGGCTGTGCGCGGAAGCCGAGCGAGAGGTGCTGTGGGTTCTGAACGGCCACTGCAACTCGCCGATCGCCGGTCATGCGACGTTGGCGGGTAGTGAGATGACGCTGACCGCCGCTGTGCTCGATGAAGCCGGCGACCGCTTCATCGAGGTGTCGCGGAATGGCGCGGCAGATCGCCCCCGCGAACTCGGCCGCGCGGTTGGGCTCGAGTTACTCGACAAGGGGGCCGCGGAGATCATCGCGCGGACGCGGCCGGAGGAAGATTCCCTGCTTTCGTAAGGGGCGCGTTCCCCGGACGCTGGCAATGCCAACAGCGCGTTCACGCGCGTCTCGATGCGTTACGCCTCTCGCGGCGTGGTGCGCTGCTGATCCGGGGTCCATGTTGTTGCGGAGGCGGTGGTCCCGGCTCTGCGAAGCAGCGTTGCACGCTGCATCGCGTCCGGGACACGGATATCGCGCTAGTCGCCGTGGCGGTCGTGAACTACAGCCACAATATCTTCTTGCGATACTCCAGATCAGTCAGCAGCGGCTTTGCCGGTCCCTGATGGAACACCGCGCCGCGCTCCAGCGCGAAGACGCGGTCGGCGAGCGCCAGCACAAGGTCGAGATTGTGTTCGACGATCACGATGGAGATATGCTGCCGCAGCCGGTCGAACACCTTGAACAGTTCGAGGATCACCGCCGGTGCCAGCCCCTCGAAGGGCTCGTCGAGCAGCAGGAGTTTGACATTCCCCGACATCGCGCGCGCGACCGCTACCATCTGCTGCTCGCCGCCGGAAAGGTAATCTGCCGCGACGTCCATCCGCTCGCGCAGGCGCGGGAAATAATCGAGGACCTGCGCTTCGTCCCACACCACGCCGTTGGTGCCGTCGGTCCTGCGGGCGAGTCGGCCGAGCGACAGATTTTCCCGCACCGTCATGCCGGCGAACAGGCCGCGTCCCTGCGGCACATAGCCGATGCCGGCGCGCGCGATCTCGGGCGCCGGCAGGCGGGAGATATCGAGGCCGGCATATTCGATCGTGCCCGACAACAGCGGCACGAGGCCCGCGAGCGTTTTCAGCAGCGTCGACTTGCCGGCGCCGTTGCGGCCAAGCAGCGCGACAATCTCGCCCTCGCGCACGTCGAGCGTGGCGTCGTGCAGGATGTGGCTCTTGCTGTAAAAGGTATTGACGCGCTCGAAGCGCAGAATGGGGGCTGTGCTCCTGCGGGCCTGCTCGCTTGTGATGTGCTCGACCTCGGGCACGCCGGTGCCGGTATAGATTTCCTGCACCTTCCGGTCGGCGCGCACGGCCTCGGGCGTGCCGGTCATCAGCACCTCGCCCTGGTTCATCACGGTGACAGTGCGGGAGAAGCCGAGCACGCGGTCGATGTCGTGCTCGACGATCAGGACCGGAATATTGGCGGCGATGTTCTTGACGAGGTTCGAGACGCGCTCGCGCTCGGCGGCGGCAAGACCGGCGAGTGGTTCGTCCAGCAGCAGAACCTGCGGCTTGGAGCCGAGCGCGATGCCGAGATCGACCAGCCGTTGCCCGCCATAGGATAGTTCGCCGCCTTCGATTGCTTCGATGCCTTCGAGGCCGAGAAACCTGATCAGTTCCGCGGTCTCGGCGTGGATGTCCCGGTAATGGTCGATGTCGCGCCACAGGTCGAAGCGCCCGGGGCACTGCGCCTGCAGCGACAGGCGGAGATTTTCGTAGATCGACAGGCCCTTGAACAGGTTGGTGATCTGGAACGAGCGCGCCAGGCCCTGATGGCAGATCGCCTCCGACGGCGCGCTCTGGATCTCGCGGCCGTCCAGCTTGATGGTGCCGCCATCGGTCGGGTAGAGGCCGGACACCAGATTGAACAGCGTGGTTTTTCCCGCGCCGTTCGGCCCGATCAGTGCGTGGATTTCGCCGGCGACAACCGTGAGGCTCGCATCGGTCACCGCGCGAATGCCGCCGAAGCTCTTTGAGACGCCGCGCACGTCGAGCACCGTGCCGTCGAGTCCCTTCGGCCGCAGGAAGGCCGGCAGCGGCAGGCCCTCGTAGATTTTTCGCCTGCTCATGGCGGCGGATTCTTCCGGCGGCGGCCACCAGCGTTTTGATAGCGTCGCCCAGATGCCGACGAGGCCGCCCGGCGAGTAGAGCACGAAGGTAACGAAGACGAGGCCGAACCAGAGCAGCCAGTTCGGCGTCCAGATCGAAAACAACTCGCGGAACAGGATGAAAAACAGTGCGCCGATCGCCGGCCCCAGCATGCTGCGCATGCCGCCGATCACCACGATCGCCAGCAACTCGCCGGAGAACGGCACCGAGACCGCTTCGGCGGAGACGAGGTAGTTCTGGAATCCGATCAGCCCGCCGGCAAAGCCGGTCACGACTGCCGAGATCACAAAGACGCCGAGCTTGTAGCGCTCGACCGGATAGCCCTGGAATGTCGCGCGCAACTGGTTCTCGCGGATCGCCATCAGCACATGGCCGAAGGGGGACCGTACCAGCCGCAGCAGGAGATAGAGCACGCCGAGACAGAGAATCGAGACGGCGATGTAATAATTGAGCGCATTGTCGAGGCTGAACGGTCCGACGCTACCCCGCTTCAGGCCTCCGAGGCCATCCTCGCCGCCGGTTACCGCGGTCCAGCGGAAGGCGATGGTATAGGTCAGCGCCGACAGCGCCAGCGTCAGCAGCGAGAAATAGACGCCGCGCCGGCGTAAAATGACGAAGCCGACGAAGGTCGCGATGACGGCGACGACGAACGCAGCCAGCAGCAGCGGCAGAAAAATATCGTTGTTGAACCAGTTGCGCTGGATCAGGCCGGCCGCATAAGCGCCGATGCCGAACCAGGCGCCGTGACCGAACGAGACGAGCCCGGTGTAGCCGATGCAGAGGTTGAGCCCCATCGCGGCAATGGCGAGCGCTACCACCATGGTGCCGGTGTTGAGCGATAGCCCGAGCAGATGGAGGCCGAACGGCAGCATGATGACGGCGAGCGTGGCCAGCAGCAGCGGGCGATATTTGGCGGCAGGCGTGATCATTCGAACTTCTCGATACGTTCGCCGAGCAGCCCGCGCGGCCGCAGCATGAGCACCAGGAACATCAGCACGTAGATCGAGGCTTCACCGGCAGCCGGCGCGAAGTGGATGGTGATGCCCCTGACGACACCGACCAGAAGTGCTGATATCACCACGCCCCAGAAGCTGCCGAGGCCGCCGATCACGACGACGACAAAGGCGACGGTGATGATCTCGGCGCCCATCGCAGGATGCACGATCGTGATCGGCGCAAAGAACGCGCCGCCGAGCGCGGCCATGCCGACGCCGAGCATGACGATCGCAGTCATGTAGGGCTGCAGGCGGATGCCGAGTGCGGCGACCATGTCCGGCCGCTGGATGCCGGCCCGCACCACGCGCCCGAACGACGTCTTGTGCAGCAGCAGCCAGACGCCGAGCAGGACCATGGCGACGACGGCGAGAATGAGCAAACGATAGCGCGAGAACAGGAAGTCGCCGAGGAACACCGAGCCGCGAAACGACTGCGGGATCGCAGCCGAAATCGGCGGCGCGCCCCAGATAATTCGGATCGTCTGTTCGGTGACCATGGCGAGGGCGAACGTCACGAGGAGGCTCAGGATCGGATCGGCGTCATAGAAGCGGCGCAGGATGAAGCGTTCAAACAAAATGCCGAGCAGCGCGACCGCGATGGGCGACAGCACCACCGCCGAACCAAAGCCGAGATACTTCGTGATCTCGACGGAGATATAGGCGCCGAGCGCATAGAATGCCCCATGCGCGAGATTGACGATGCCGCCGACGCTGAAGATCAGCGACAGGCCGAGCGCAATCAGGAGGTAATAGCCTCCGAGCACCAGGCCATTCACCACCTGCTCAAGCAGAAAACCGAACTGCATCTGCGACCTGCGAGATTAAAAAGGGGCGGCGCCGGCTGTTGTGTGCCGGCTCCGCAACGCCAGTGGCCCGACGCCTGTATCGGGCTTCTATGCCTTCATGTTGCAGGGATTTTGCGTCTTCGTCGGGTAGATCGATTCAAGCTCGGCGCCGGCCGCCGGCACCGCCTCGCCGAGCACGAGCATGTCCCACTTGTCCTTCATCTCGCCCTTCGACTTCACGGTGAAGGGGTAGGCCTCCTGCACCAGTTGATGGTCCCAGGAGCGGAAATAGGCCTTGCGTGCCTTCATGATGTCGAATTGCGTTTGCTTCTCGAAATAGCCGATCAGCGCGTCGCTCTCGGTCGACTTCGTTTCGGTGATCGCCTGCGCGATCATTTTCAGCGTGATGTATTCGATCCAGGCATGGTTCTCCGGCGGCTTGCCGTATTTCTTGCTGAAGGCCTCGACGAAGGCTTTGGACGCCGGATTGTCGAGCGTGTGGTACCAGACCGTCGGCCAGGTGCCGGAAAGATTGCCTTCGCCCATCGCCCAGGCATCGCCGGTGTTGAGGTTGAAGCCGACGAGCGGATATGGGAAGCCGAACTCGGCATATTGCTTCACGAGGTTGGTGACCTGGTTGCCGGCGAGGTTGCAGCACACGACATCGGGTTTGGCCTGCCGCACCTTCAGGAGATACGGGCTGAAGTCGGTAACATCTGTCGCGATCAGCTCGTCGCCGATCAAGGTAGCGTCATTGGCGCTGAAGAAGGCCTTCGCCGCCTTCAGGAGGTCGTGGCCGAAAATGTAGTCCGCCGTCAGCGTGACGAACTTCTTGCCCTTCACCATGCCCTTCTGTTTGAGCGCGGTGCCGACGGCGTTGACCATCACCGTATTGGGAATGTCGCAATGGAAGGAGTAGCGGTTGCAATCCTTGCCGCGCAGCGCGTCCGAGCGCGCGCCGGTCGAGAAGAACACCTTCTTGTTGCGTTCGGCGACCTGCATGATGGTCAGCGACGAGGCGGAAGAGATTTCGCCGAACAAGAGCACGGCGCCGTCCTGCTCGATCATGCGCTGCGCCTTGGTCGCGGCGGTGGCGGGATTGACCGAATCTTCCGACATCAGATCGATCTGTTTGCCCATGATGCCGCCGGACGCGTTGATCTCCTCCGCCGCCATCTTTACGCCGAGCTGGGCGTAGCTGCCGATCGCGCCGAGAAAGCCGGTCAGCGGCACCAGATGGCCGATTTTGATCCGCACGGCCTGTGCGCGGACGATGGCGGGAAATCCGAGTGTGGAGGCGCCGGCGAACGCAGCACCGGCTTTCAACAGAGTACGTCGGCTATAGCGGGTCATGACTGATCTCCTCCCGAGAGTTCGCCCTGACGTTCTCCCCACCGATTCCCGCTTATGCGACAATGTGAGAGACGTTCTTTTATTATTGCATGATATTTCCGGACGCGACGCCGGCTGTCAACGCCAAATGCGTCGCAGGCGTGCGGTAGCGCGCGCCGAGGCGATTCAGAAAGTGCGAAGTCGGGAAAATCAGGAGGATTTGGCGAGATCGCGGGCGCCGAACTCGGCCGACAGGCGGTTCGCCGCCGCCTGCACCAGCTTGGCGCGGCTCTGCAGCGCCTGGTCGGTCATGCGCCAGATCGGACCGGAAATGCCGAGCGCGCCGATCACGTCGCCGGTGAAATGATACACCGGCACCGCTACGCAGCGGACTTCCGCATTGTATTCGCCGTCGTCGAAAGCGATCGCGCTGCGGCGGATTTCGGCGATTTCGCGCATCAGCACGGCAGGATCGGTGATCGACTTCTTGGTCGAGGGCTTTAGCTCGACGCGTTCGAGAAAACGCTTCAACTGATCGGGGCGCAGCGAGGCCAGCATGATCTTGCCGAGCGCGGTGCAATGCGCCGGCCGCACCACGCCGACGCGATCCGTTAGTTGAAATGCACCGGCCCCGCTGGTGCGGGCGATCACGACGACAGCATCGCCCATGCGCACGGCAAAATGACCGCTCTCTCCGGTCTCTCGCGACAGGTCTTCCAGAATGGGCGTCGCGAGATTAACCATCTCGATTTCGTCGAGCGCGCTGGCGGCGAGCGCAAACAGCGGCCGGCCGACGCGGTAGCGTTTGGAATCACGCTCCTGCCTGAGATAGCCGAGCGAGACCAAGGTCTTGGCGAGGTGGAAGGTGGTGGAATTGTGCAGGCCGACCAGCTTGCTGAGATCAGCCAGTCCAATGCCTTCGCGGTGGCGGGCGACTTCTTCCATGATCGAAAACGCGCGCCCGAGCGACTGCACGCCGCCGCGAGCGCGCTCCTCGGCCTCGTCGTCGATATTGGGCTCGCTCGACGGCACCAGCCTTGCGATCGAAACCTTGCGTGGACTTGCCGGCTTGTCGCTCGTTTTCGGATTGGTGCGCGATTTCACGGAATCAGTTCTCCAGGTGGCTAGGCAAACTCTATCAGGCCGCCCTTGCCCTTCAACAGCATCCGCCCCCAGTGGAGGCGCCAAACTGGCAACATACCACAATAGCAATTGACGTACAGTATTATGAGAAATAGGTTCGCGGGGCCGCCGACCGCGCGAAGCAAAGACGCGGAGGCGAATTGGTTGGGCTAAGGGAGGGAGTGGTCGATGTCGCGTAACATGCTCAACGGCGCTCAGGTCATCGTCGACTATCTGATCCAGGAAAAGGTGCCGCAGGTGTTCGGCCTCTGCGGCCACGGCAACATCCAGTTCATCGACGCGCTGTACGAGCGTTCCCACGACATCAAGACCATCTCGGTCCATCACGAGAGCGTCGCCGGCTTCATGGCCGACGTTTACTACCGCGTGTCGGGGCGCCCGACGGCAACCTTCACCTCCTGCGGGCCCGGCTCGGCGAACCTGCCGATCTCGCTCGCCAATGCCTTTCTCGATTCCGTGCCGTTCCTGGCGGTGACCGGCAACGTGCCGACCAGCCAGTTCAACCGCGGCGCCTTCCAGGAGATGTACCGGCACCATCAGGCCGATTTTCCCTCTACCGTGCGCACGATCTGCAAGAAAGTGTTCCAGCCGACGCGCGGCGAAATGGTGCCGCTGGCGGTGCGGCAGGCCTGGAAGACCATGACGACGGGCCGCCCCGGTCCCGTGGTGCTCGACGTGCCCTTTGACGTGTTCATGGAATCGGCGGCCGAGGAGGCGCCGAACGCGATCGAATGGAATGCCAATATATCGAGCCGCTGCGGCGCCGATCCGGAGGGCGTGGTGAAGGCCGTCGACATGCTGCTCTCAGCCGAGCGGCCGACGTTCATTGTCGGTCAGGGCGTGCGCTATGGCGGTGCGGCGGAGGAACTGCTGCGGCTCGCCGAGCGGCTGCAGATTCCGGTCGCGGCTTCCGCCAGCGGTCTCGGCGCGATCGATTGCAACCATCCGCTGGCGCTTGGGCTGGTCGCGCGCGCCGGGCACTATCAGGCTAACCATGCAACGCGTCAGGCCGACGTGCTGCTCGCCATGGGGATGCGGTTCGACGACCGCACCTCGAGTTCGTGGATCCCGGGCTACTCCTTCACCATTCCGCCGACGCGGTTGATTCATGTGGACATCGATCCCGAGGAGATCGGCCGCAACTATCCGGTCGCACTCGGCCTGATGGCCGACGTGCGCACCTTCCTGCGACAGGTGCATGCCGAACTCGATCGTCGCGGCGATCTCTCGAAGAAGCTGGACGCGCGCAAGAAATGGCTCTCGCAGATCGATGGCTATCGGAAAGAGTGGGACAAGTTCGTCGCCCCCGGCTTTTCCGACGACACCACGCCGATCAATCCGCAGCGTGCCGCGCTCGAAATCGACAAGGTGCTCCCCGAGAATGCGATCCTCGTCAGCGACATCGGCGTGCATCACAATTGGCTGCTCGGCTTCTGCAAGCCGCGGCGGCCGGATTCACTGATCGGCTCGATGGGGTTCGGCCCGATGGGCTTCGGCGTTGCCGGCGTGATGGGCGCGAAGTTTGCCGCGCCCGATCGCCCCTGCGTCTCAGTGTGCGGCGACGGCGCGTTCTTCATGCACGCCAACGTGCTGGGCACGGCAGTGGAATACAATCTGCCCGTGGTCTGGGTGGTCTGGAACAACTACGCCTACGCTTCGATCCGCGGGTTGCAGCGCGGCTATCTCGGCGGGCGTGAGCTGGCGACCGACTTCCACGATCCCAACACCGGCGAGCGCTACAATCCGGACTTTGCCGCGATGGCGCGTTCCTGCGGCGTCGAGGGCGTGCGTGTCGGTCGCGCGGGCGATCTCGGCGAGGCCATCCGCAAGGGCATCGCCGCCAACAAGCCCTACCTGATCGACGTCGACATCGCCGCCGACATCAATCCGGTCGGCGCGGGCGTTTGGGAATTGCCCGGACTGGGCCAGAGCAAGGCCGGCATAGGCACCCGCTATCAGCCGGCCTGATCCAATCTTCGAGGGAATCGCATGTTGCTAGCAGGCAAGAAGGTCGTCGTCGTCGGTGGCTCGTCCGGCATCGGTCTTGCGGCCGCAGAGATGGCGAGGCGCGAGGGCGCCGACGTCATCATTGCGTCCCGTAACGTAGAGCGGCTCGACAAGGTGGCGGAGAAGCTGAATGCGATCGCGATCCCCGCCGACGTCACCAGCGATGATAGCGTGGCAAACCTGTTCCACCGTTGCGGCCCGGTCGATCATGTTGTCGTGACGGCGGCGCAGCTTTGCACCGGCTCGTTCAAGGCGGTCGCGATGGAGGATGTCCGCGCTACCATGGAAGGCAAGTTCTGGGGTGCGTGGCGGGTCGCGCGCGAGGCCGAAATCCGTCCCGGCGGATCGCTGACGCTGGTCTCGGGTTTCCTCAGCGTTCGCCCGCGGCCGAATTCGGCAATCGTCAGCGCCGCCAATGGCGCGCTGGAATCGCTGGCGAGGGCGCTCGCGCTGGAATTGGCGCCGGTACGCGTCAATGCCGTCTCTCCCGGCGTGATCGACACCCCGATCCGCGCTGCGATGCCGGAAGAGGCGCGGCGCGACATGCTGGCGAAGACGGCGGCCGCGCTGCCGGTCGGCCGCGTCGGTGCGGCTGAGGACATCGCGCGGCAAATTTCGGCGTTCATGGCCAACGGTTTTGCCACAGGTTCGATCGTCTATATCGATGGCGGGGCGCTGGTGATCTGAGCGGCGGAGGCAGCAATCATGGCTTCAGAAAACAATGGCGCATTCATCCGCAACATCGTCGAGGTACCTTGGCGCGAATTCCCCAATCACTTTGGCGGCGCGCTGTCAAAACCGCTTGTCATGCCGGAGACCGCGGGCTCGCGCCACATCGACTACCGCATCTCGATGTATCAGCCGATGGCTCATGTCGCCCGCCACAAGCATGCGATGCAGGAGCAGGTCTATCACGTGCTCGAAGGCGAGGGGCTGATGGAGATTGCCGGCAAGAACCATGTGGTGCGCAAGCACGATTTCATCTTCCTGCCGCCCGGTGTCGAGCATGCGATCTCGAATTCCGGGCTGGTCGATCTGGTGTTCCTGGTGATCACCTCGCCGACGACGGATGAGGAGAAGCCGGTGTGAGCTGCGTTCCCCGGGCGCAGCGTAGCAGCGCTATGCGCTGCACCGCGTCAGGGACACGGAACCGCGAAAGCAAATTAAGCCGCGAGATCCTGTAACAGCAGCGACGAGCCGCGAATCAGCACCTTGCGTCCCTTTGCGGTGATCGCGGGTGCGTCGCCGTTCATCACGGCGAGTTCGAGCGCGATCAGGCCGTCGATCGTGGTGCGGCTCATGCGCGGCAGCCTTGATGCTGGCGTGCGCAACGCCTTCAATGTTTCCCACTGGGACGGCGTCAGGTCGTAGTCGAATTCTTCGTTCATGGTGCCTCGGCTTCCACAATTCTTGTGGCGCCTCATAGCGAGCGCACATGAAATTCGTGCGACCGCAACGAGTCGGGATTTCGACAAGCGACGATGCGCTGTCACATCATCGTGTCATTGGAATTGGTCGATGTTGTCGAATCACGCGCGTGGGCCAAAAACAAATGACGCCGGCGCAGGTCGCGTGAGCACGGGCGTCAAAAAGAGCGCCCAATCGTCGCAATCGTTAAGAGAAAGTTACTAACCAAAAGTAAACGTAAGGGGGTACAGATGCGTTTTTCGTGCTGCGCACGCTCTGTCAGACCTCCTCACCATGAGGGTTTGATAGGGTGGGCAAAGGAGCGCTAGCGACGTGCCCACCATGTCTTGCGACGCTCAAAATGGTGGGCACGTTTCGCTCTGCCCACCCTACAATTCTATCCCCGCCGCACGCTCGCGCCGCCGTCGACCGGCAATGTCACGCCGGTGATAAAGCTCGCTTCGTCTGACGCAAGGAACAGCGCGGCGTTGGCGACGTCCCAGCCGGTGCCCATTTTCTGGCGCAGCGGCACCTTGCTGTCGCGCTCGGCCTCGATCTCCGCGCGGCTCTTCCTGAATTCGCGGGCGCGGGTGTCGACCGCCATCGGCGTGTTCATCAGCCCGGGCAGGATGACATTGGCGCGGATGCCGTATTGGGCGTTCTGATAGGCGAGCTGTTCGGTGAAGGCGACCATCGCCGACTTGGTCGCCTTGTAGGCGACGTAGGGATAGGTGGTGATTGCAGCCATCGAGGAGATGTTGATGATCGCGCCGCTTCTTTGCTGGCGCATGATCGGGATCACGTGCCTGGCCGCCCACACGCAGCTCTTCAGGTTGATCGCGACGCAGCGGTCGAACGCTTCCTCCGATATGTCGAGGAGTTCGGCGTCGCCGCCGGCCAGGCTGACGCCGACATTGTTATGCAACACGTCAATGCGGCCCCAGCGTCCTTTCGCATCCTCTACCATCCCCTTGAGTTCGGTATTCTTGGTGACGTCGGCTCTGAAGGCTGCCGCCACGCCGTGGCTCTCGGCGATCATGTCGACCGTCTCCTGGGCAGAGGCAAGATTATGATCGACGCACAGCACTTTGGCGCCTTCGCGCGCAAAAGTGAGCGCGGTAGCGCGGCCGTTGCCGATGCCTTCGCCGGGGCTCTGGCCGGCGCCGACGACGATGGCGACACGATCTTTCAGGCGCATGTCATTTAACTCCCTAGCCGTAGAGCGCTTGGTGCTCCTGCTGATAGTTGGCGTAGGAATCCTTGATGCTCGCCATGTTCAACAGCATGGTTGCGACCGGTGTGTCGTCGGCTGCGAACACGGTCGTGCGCATCCACACGCTTTCGGTGCGGCGGCTGCCGCTCAGCGCGACGACCTCGCGTTCGGTCGCATAGCTCTCGCCGACGAACAGCGGCCCGCGCAGCAGGCGGATCTCCTGATCCGCGAACAGGCCGACGGCGGGGCCGCGGACCGGCAGCCGGTCCTCGCGGGCGCGGTATTGAAACAGCACGCTCAGCATCTCGAACGGGATGATCGCCCGTCCCCAGGGATTGATCTCCTGCGAATAATACGCCGAGGGTTCGGTGATCACCTTCAGCTTCTCGGCAAGCGAAAACGGATAGAGATCGCCCATGTGCTGGTCGAAATCCATTTTCACCGTCTGGCGCGGCGTCTTCATGCCCACCTTGAGGTCGGCGAGGATGACGGGATCGGCGAGCGGCTTCAGTTCGCCGAGCCGCCGGGAGAGCGCCGTTTCGGTCACGTCGCCGACGGAAGCGGTGCCGCGCAAAATTTCGGTGCCGTCGCGCCTGGTCATGCCGATCGCGCAAGTGGTCTGCCCCGGCTTCGGTTTCTCGATGTTGGCCTGGACTTCCTCGCCTTCGAAGGCGGGATTGCGGTAGTGCGCGGAAAGGCATCCGGTCTCGAACCAGGCCTGGCCCCAGATGCGTTCGCACAGCGGCGCGAACTGGCTGAAATGGGTCGGGCCCTCGATGGTGCCGCCCTGAAAGCCGAGCTTCTGCGCAGTCGCATCGTCGTGGATCGAGGCGTGCGAATCATAGACCTGCGCGTGGAGCATTTGCCTGGGGCTCCGCCAAGGCCCGACGAGCAGATTGCCGCTCTCCAATATCTCGGTCCTGAACGCCGCTTCTGTCATCCCTGGTGTCTCCCTTTGGCGCGCAGCGTTTCAAAGAAGACGGGCGCCTGCAAGAGGCCGGCTGATCCACAAGACGGGCGAGATATGCCCTGCGGCCATGGATTCACGCTGGGCACGCATAGCAAAACCGGTGCATGGTGTTCACAATTAGACCGGTTCAAATAACCGGCGGAACGTGCGACGGGGAGCGAAAGAAATGGCGTTGGTGGAAGTTGGGCTGGACGACAAATACCGGCTGGATGCGAAGCGAATCTTCCTGTCCGGTACGCAGGCGCTGGTCCGGTTGCCGATGTTGCAGCGCGAACGCGATCGCGCGCAGGGGCTCAATACCGCCGGCTTCATCTCCGGCTATCGCGGCTCGCCACTCGGCATGTACGATCACGCGCTGTGGCGCGCCAAAACTTTCCTCAAGCAGCATGACATCGAGTTTTCACCGGGTCTCAACGAGGACCTGGCGGCTACCGCTGTGTGGGGCAGCCAGCAGGTCGGCATGTTCCCGGGCGCCAAGGTCGATGGCGTATTCGGCATCTGGTATGGCAAGGGCCCCGGCGTCGACCGCTCCGTCGATGCGCTGAAGCATGCCAACTCGGCGGGCACCTCGCCGAATGGCGGCGTGATTGCGCTGGCTGGCGACGACCATGGCTGCCAGTCCTCGACACTGGCGCACCAGAGCGAGCAGGTGTTCGCGGCAGCGTTGATGCCGGTGGTCAACCCGGCCACGCTGCAGGATTATCTCGATCTCGGCATTTTGGGCTTTGCGCTGTCGCGCTATTCCGGATGTTGGGTTGGCTTCAAGGCGATTTCCGAGACGGTCGAAAGCTCGGCCTCGATCGTCAGCGATCCCGACCGCATCAAGATCATCACGCCTGACGATTTCGAGATGCCGCCGGGTGGGCTTTCGATCCGCTGGCCCGATGCGCCGATGGAACAGGAGCGGCGGCTGCACGGCCCGAAGATGCAGGCGGTCGCGGCGTTCGCACGCGTCAATCGCTTCGATCGGATCGTGCTGGATTCAAAACCGGCGCGGCTCGGCATCATGGCGACCGGCAAGGCCTACCTGGATCTGCGGCAGGCGCTGGCCGATCTCGGCATCACGGATGCTGAAGCGCAGGCGCTGGGATTGCGCATCTACAAGGTGGCGCTGACCTGGCCGCTGGAGGAATCCGGCGCGCGGGCCTTTGCCGAAGGCCTGCAAGACGTGCTCGTGGTCGAGGAGAAGCGCGGCTTTATCGAGGATCAGCTTGTCCGCATTCTCTACAACATGGATGCCGCGAAGCGGCCTTCGGTGGTCGGCAAGCGTGATGAGAGCGGCGCCATGCTGCTGCCGAGCGAAGGCGAGTTGACGCCGACCATGGTCGCGGCCGCCGTCGTAGCGCGGCTCCGCCGGCTTGGGCATCGCAGCCCGGCGCTGGAGCAGCGTCTCGCAAAGCTGGAAGCGTTCGATCGGCCGGCCGATGGGGTCGGCGCAGCAAAGCTGCAGCGCACGCCGTATTTCTGCTCGGGCTGTCCGCACAACACCTCGACCAAGATCCCCGAGGGCAGCCGCGCGATGGCCGGCATCGGCTGTCACGGCATGGCGCTGTCGGTGCCGAACCGCCGCACGCAGACGATTTCGCATATGGGCGCGGAGGGTGTCACCTGGATCGGGCAGGCGCCGTTCACCAATGAGCCGCACGTATTCCAGAATTTGGGCGATGGCACCTACACCCATTCCGGCCTGCTCGCGATCCGCGCGGCGGCGGCGGCCGGCGTCAACATCACCTACAAGATTCTCTATAATGATGCGGTCGCGATGACCGGCGGCCAGCCGGCCGAAGGCGGGCTTTCGGTATCCCAGATCGCGCATCAGGTTTCGGCAGAGGGCGCCAAGCGCCTTGTCATCGTCTCCGATGATCCCGAGAAATATCCGGCGAATTATTTTCCCGCCGGCGCGACCGTTCACCACCGCCGCGAGCTCGACGCGGTGCAGCGAGAACTGCGCGAGGTCAAGGGCCTCACCGTCCTGATCTACGACCAGACCTGCGCTGCGGAAAAGCGCCGCCGCCGCAAGCGCGGACTCTATCCGGATCCGCCGAAGCGTATTTTCATCAACGAGCGCGTCTGCGAAGGCTGCGGCGACTGCTCGCAGGTCTCCAACTGTGTCTCGGTGCAGCCGCTGGAGACCGAGTTCGGCCGCAAGCGGCGGATCGATCAGTCGAACTGCAACAAGGACTTTTCCTGCATCGAGGGCTTTTGTCCGAGTTTTGTCACCGTGCATGGCGGCAAACTGCGTAAGGCCGACCGTGCGGCGGCCGATCCTTCCGCGCTGTTCGCCGACCTGCCGACGCCGGCACCGCTGGCGCTCGATGGCGCCTACAACATTCTCGTCACCGGCATCGGCGGCACCGGCGTCATCACCATCGGCGCGCTGCTCGGCATGGCCGCCCATGTCGAGGGCAGGGCGTGCTCGACGCTCGACTTTACCGGATTGTCGCAGAAGAACGGCGCGGTGATGAGCCATGTCCGCATCGCGCCTGTTGCGGATGATCTCTCGACCGTCCGTATCGCGCCCGGCGGCGCCAATCTCATCCTCGGCTGCGACATCGTGGTCGCCACCAGCATTCCGGCGCTGAGCCGGGCCGAGCGCGGCGTGACGCGGGCGATCGTCAATGCCGACCTGCTGCCGACCGCGAGCTTCGTCATCAATCCCGACATCGATTTCGAGGCGGGAACGATGCTGGAGGCGCTGAACGAGGCCGTCAGCGCCTCCGACGTCGACATTCTCGATGCGACCGGGCTTGCCACGGCGCTGATGGGCGACAGCATCGCCACCAACGCCTTCATGCTCGGCTTTGCGTTCCAGCGCGGGGCGATCCCGCTGTCGCTGGAAGCGATCATGAAGGCCATTGAGCTCAACGGCGCGGCGATCGAGATGAATAAGCTCGCATTCTCCTGGGGCCGGCTCGCCGCGCACGATCTGCAGCGTGTCGTCAGTGCGGCGCGCTTCAAGAGTTCGGGCGCGGCGCCGGTCCGGCGGACGCTCGAGGAGAGCATCGCCTTCCGCGCCAAATTCCTGGCCGATTACCAGGATGAGGCCTATTCGAAGCGCTACCTCGCTGAGGTCGAGCGCGTCCGCGCCGCTGAAGCCAAGGCCGCGCCCGGATCGCATGATCTCACCGAAGCCTTCGCAAAAGGCCTGTTCAAGCTGATGGCCTACAAGGACGAGTACGAAGTTGCACGGCTTTATTCCGACGGCGAGTTTGCGAAAGCACTAAAGGAACAGTTCGACGGCGACGCGAACGTCAAGGTCAGCCTCGCGCCGCCGCTGCTGGCCAAGCGCGACAAGGTGACGGGACACTTACGCAAGCGCGAATTCGGCGCCTGGATATTCCGCGCCTTCGAGATCCTCACGTGTTTCAAGTTCCTCCGCGGAACCGCGTTCGATCCGTTCGGCTATACGGCCGAGCGGCGGATGGAGCGGGCCTTGCCGGGCGAATATTCCGCGATGATCTTCCGTCATCTCGACCGAGCCCCGCCGCATGATTGGCCACGTCTGGTGGCGCTGGCGAAATCAGCGGAACTCGTTCGCGGCTATGGCCACGTCAAGGAAGCCAACGTCGCGAAATACCGTGCGGAATGTACGCGGCTGGAAGCGACGATCGGCCAGCCGGTGGCGCAGGCGGCCGAGTAGGGGCTGTTCATCCGGCTCGTGAACTTTTTCACAGGCTGGATCAGTCACCGGTAACCTCAAGGGAAAGGAACGGCTGGATTTGTCCGTTCGGCTCCCTACATCACGGCTGTTCTTAAATCTTTGGGTTGATTTCAGGAGGCCCGCGATGGTCCTGAAAAGCGCTATTGCCGCAGCACTTTGCACGGGGCTCCTGATATCGGGCAGCGCCGCGCGGGGGGACGAGTATCGCGCGGGCGAGCTCTTCGGCCTCGATCCTTCCCAAGCCATGCTCTCACCGAAGCGGCTCGGCCCGGAAACGCGATTCGCCCCGGTCCGGATCGAGGCCAGAACCGATCGCAAGCCGGTGAAAACGGAACGCGTGGTCGTGCCCAAGGCCGCCGCCGCGCCCAAGGCGGCTGCGCCCAAAACTGCTGCCTCCAAGACTGTCGCGCCCAAGACTCACTTGGCGCATGAACGCGTGCAGAAGCCGCGCGCTGCGGCCCGCAGCACCAAGCAGGTGCGTCGCCACACCAATCCGCTCGACGCCCAGGCCCGCGACACGCGGATCCAGACCTGGCCGTGCAAGTCCGGCGGCATCTGCGACTGGCAGCGGTAGACTAAATTCGTAGCTGCCGTAGGGTGGGCAAAGCGCAGCGTGCCCACCCCATTAGTCCGCAACGTGTTCGTGAATGGTGGGCACGCTGCGCTTTGCCCACCCTACAATTCTACGGCGGACAAGTCGCTCAACCCATCCTACTAATCTGCACCTTCATCCACCTGTCGTAAAACCTTCGGCCAGCATTCAAATTGCTCGGGCACACCTTCGTCGTGATTCGACGAGGGTGCTTCGATGCCGATTGCGATTCGAGCCAAGCCCGCCTTGACGCGGCGTCAATGGTTGGTCCGCTCCGCCGCGACATTCGCCGTCGCCGGTTTCGGCGGCCTCGCCAGACCCTACCTCAGCCGCGCCGCGGATCGGCCGCTCATCACCAGCGGCATTCAATCGGGCGACGTCTCGGCCAATTCCGCGGTGATCTGGGCGCGCGCCGACCGCGCGGCGCGGATGCAGGTCGAATGTTCGGCCAGCGAAGATTTCAAGTCCATCATTGGCACGGCTTCGGCCGATGCGTTGCCGGAAGCCGATTTCACTTCGAAGGTTCTGCTCGACGGATTGCCGCCGGGGCAGGATATTTTCTATCGCGTGCGGTTTGAAAGCGAGCCGGGGATCGCCGGCGAGCCGCAGGTCGGGCACTTTCGTACCGCGCCCACCGCACGGAGCAACGTATCGTTCGCCTGGTCAGGCGATACGACGGGGCAGGGCTGGGGCATCGACGAAAGCCGTGGCGGGATGCGGACTTACCGCACGATGCTCGACAACCGCCCCGACTTCTTCATCCATTGCGGCGACCACATCTATGCGGACTGCCCGGTGGAGCGGGAATTGAGGCTGCCCGATGGCGGGATATGGCTGAACGTCATCACCGAGGAAAAATCCGTCGTCGCCCAAACCCTCGCGCAGTTCCGCGGCAATTACAAATATAACTGGCTCGACCAAAGTTTCCGCGCCTTCCATGCCGCCGTCCCCCTGTTCGCGCAATGGGACGATCACGAGGTCACCAACGACTGGGCGCCGATCGGCACGGCCGACGAGACCGGCTATGCCGAAGACGGCAGCTCGCATCTGGTGGCGCGGGCGCGCCGCGCGTTCCATGAATTCATGCCGATGCGCGCGACGCCCGCGCAGGACGGCCGCATCTATCGCAAGATCGCCTACGGCCCGCTGCTCGATGTCTTCATGATCGATATGCGCAGCTACCGCGATTCCACTTTGAACCGGCGCGACGACCACAGCGACACCTGCATCCTCGGCGCGGCGCAACTGGCCTGGCTGAAGCGCGAGCTGGTGGCTTCCGACGCCACCTGGAAGGTGATCGCCGCCGACATGCCGATCGGTCTCATCAGCGAGGATGCGATTGCGCTCGGCGACGGCCCGCCCGAGCGGCGCGAGCATGAGATCGCCGATTTGCTGTCGTTCATGAAGCGTGCCGGCATCCGCAACACCGTGTGGCTGACCGCCGACATGCATTACACGGCCGCGCATCATTATGATCCGAACCGCGCGATCTATCAGGACTTCGAACCGTTCTGGGAGTTCGTCTCGGGCCCCTTGCATGCGGGCACCTGGGCGCCGGCCCCGCTTGACAATACGTTCGGGCCGAAAGCGATGCTCCAGAAGGGCTGCAGCGGCGAGAATCTCGCGCCCTGTTTCGGGCTACAGTTTTTCGGCCGCGTCGACATCGACGGCAAGACCGAAGTGATGACGGTGACGTTGAAGGACGTCGACAACCGCGACCTGTGGTCGGTCGATATCGAGCCCCGCCCGGATGCGCGGCCGGGCCAGATCATGGCGCAGCACATCTGAGGCTCGGTTGCCTCAAGGGCACTACCAGCAGATAGCTGCCGACCACGATGAGCGCTGAGAGGGCGATGATCGCCGAGCACGGCAACGAACGCCCTTACCATCGCACCCCCGCTTGGTTCTGATGCCGCACGCCTTTCTACGCGGGCGATCGAAGGTCAATTTCGCTTAGTGAAACAGCGGGAGCGTCGCGCATCGCGACGAAAAGCCAACCGCGGCCTTGCCGACGGACAGGCGTTGTGCAAATCCCGGCCCTGAGCCGGCTTTTTCGGTTTCATTCTTTTCCGCTGGCCGGAATTCGGGTTTTCGCTACACACGGGCGCGGCTCCAGTCCATACTGGATCGCATCAAAGGGAGGTCTTTCAAATGCGTGAAGCTGTCATCGTTTCCTATGCACGTACGGGGCTGGCAAAGTCCGGCCGCGGCGGGTTCAACATCACCCCGCCGATGTCGATGGCGGCTCACGCCATCAAGCACGCCGTGGAGCGCGCCGGCGTCGAGAAGGAATATGTCGAGGACTGCTATCTCGGCAATTGCGCGCATGGCGCGCCGAATATCGGCCGGCAGGCCGCGCTGCTCGCGGGATTGCCGAAGTCGACCGCCGGCGTCTCGGTGAACCGCTTCTGCTCCTCCGGCCTGCAGACCATCGCGATGGCCGCCAACTCGATCCGCTCTGACGGAGCTGACTGCATCGTAGCCGGCGGCGTCGAGAGCATCTCGATCCCGGGCGGCGGCTCGCCCAAGGAATCGATCGATCCGGACCTGCTGAAGGTCGCGCCCGATATCTTCATGGCGATGATCGACACGGCCGATATCGTTGCCGAGCGCTACAAGCTCAGCCGCGAGTACCAGGACGAGTACTCGCTGGAATCGCAGCGCCGCATGGCGGCCGCCCAGCAGGCCAACAAGTTCAAGGACGAAATCGTCCCGATGAAGACCAAGATGAAGGTGGTCGACAAGCAGACCAAGGCGGAAAGCATCGTCGACTACACCGTCGACCGTGACGAGTGCAACCGGCCCGACACGACGATGGAAGGCCTTGGCAAGCTCGAGCCGGTCAAGGGCCCGGGCAAGTACGTCACCGCCGGCAACGCCAGCCAGCTCTCGGATGGCGCGGCGGCGGTCGTTCTGATGGAAGCCAAGGATGCCGAGAAGCGCGGCCTCAACCCGTTGGGCCGCTTCGTCGCCTGGGCGGCGGCGGGCTGCGAGCCGGACGAGATGGGCATCGGCCCGATCTACGCCGTGCCGAAGCTGTTGAAGCGACATGGCCTGAAGATCGACGACATCGATCTCTGGGAGCTGAACGAAGCCTTCGCCAGCCAGTGCCTCTATTCCCGCGACAAGCTCGGCATCGATCCGGAGAAATACAACGTCAATGGCGGCTCGATCGCGATCGGCCATCCCTTCGGCATGACCGGTGCGCGTCTCACCGGCCACATCCTGCAGGAAGGCCGCCGGCGCAAGGCCAAGTGGGGCGTCGTCACGATGTGCATCGGCGGCGGCCAGGGCGGCGCCGGCCTGTTCGAGATCTATAGCTGAGATCGTCGAACGCAGCGACACGCAAACAAAGAGAATGGCCCCGCGAGGGGCCATTTTTCGTTTGGGGGGCATCCGGACCGAACGCGCGACGCGATGCTATCCGAGGGGGCATGCCGGATTGCGTAGGGAAGCGCATCAGGCAAAATAGAGCCCGGTTCTGATTTCATCAGAGCCGGGATCCAGGGACGATACGTCAGTAACGGTACTTCTTCTTGATGACCACGGTCCTGTGGCCATGATGGTGTCCGCGATGCCAGCCGCGATGTCGCCTGAATTCGGCACGCGCGCCGTGATGGCGGTGATGGGGTCCCACATGGTAGCCGCCATGGTAGCCGCGCTTCTTGATCACGACGGTTTCGGCGCTCGCAATCGACGGCGCCGCAATGACGAGCGCGCCGAGAGCTGCGATGACGTATCCAAGCTTCTTCATTCCAATCCTCCTCGATTGAGCGAGGATAGAACATCAAATTTTGAAGAACGTTCCCGCGGAACTTGAAGAGAATTCTGAACGCTTGTTCAGATGCGTGTGCGATGCAGCCCGAATCGATCATCGTCCGATCGCTTCTTTTGTTGTTGCCGTGTCTCGCATGCGTGCGCCGCGAGAGGCAAAGCTGCGAAAGTCGATACAGTAAGCGCCCACTGGAAGCCGGCAGCGCCGTGCTTCAATCCAGCGTGGGACGAGAATGGGCAGGTCTTACTCTTGCTTGCGGAAGGCTGGGAGCGGGCGCATCATCGCGCCATAACAATCAAATCAGGGAGGCTGCCATGAGCGGAGTTTCACGCCGTCATTTCCTGAGCCTGACCGGATCGGCCGCCATCGCCGGGATCGCCGGACCTGCCAGCGCTGCGATGGGACCGAACGACAAGTTCGACCTCGTGATCAAGGGTGGCGACGTGCTGGATCCGAGCCAGTCGCTCAGGGGCAAGCGTGACATCGGCATCCGCTGGGGCGTGATCGAGGCCGTCGAGAACGAGATTCCGGCCGCGCGCGCCGCCAAGAGCATCGATGCCTCAGGCAGGCTGGTGACACCCGGCCTGATCGATCTGCATTCGCACGTCTACCCCTATGGTTCGGCGATCGGCATTCCCGCCGACGAATTGGTGCAGGCCCAGGCCACCACCACGGTGGTGTCGGCAGGCGATGCCGGCGTCAACAATCTCGCGGCGCTGCGGCGTTACATCGTGGCGCAATCGCGGGCACGAATTTACGCCTTCGTCCATATCGCCAACAACGGATTGTCCGGTTTCCCGGTCGCCGAGCTCTACAACATCGATTACGCGCAAGTCGATGCGTGCGCGATGGCGCTGGCGGAAAATCCGGATTTCCTGCTCGGCGTGAAGGTCAGGATGTCGGAGAACGTCATCGCCAAGCACGGGCTGGAGCCGTTGAAGCGCAGCATCAAGGCCTGTGAAATGTGCGGCTGGCCTGCCAAGATGATGGTGCATATCGGCGGCGTCGAGACCAAGGAGCTGATGTCGCAAATCCTCGACCTGATGCGGCCGGGCGACGTGCTGACGCACGCCTATTCCGGCGCGCCGAATATCGGCGGCGCCTTCACTAACATCGTGCAGGAGGGCAAGCTGCTGCCGGCGGCGCTCTCCGCCAAGCAGCGCGGCGTGATGTTCGACGTCGGCCATGGCGGTGGCAGTTTCGACTTCACGGTGGCGGAGGTCGCGCTTCCTGGCGGCTGTACGCCGGATACGATTTCCTCCGACATCCACGTCTTCTCCGGCAACTCGCCGGGCATGCCGTATTTGCCGAATGTCATGGGCAAGTTCATCACGCTTGGCCTTACATTGGAGCAGGTTGTGGCGGCCGCCACCGTAACGCCGGCGAAAATCATCAACCGCGCACCGAAGATCGGCACGCTGCAGATCGGCGCACCCGGCGACGTCGCGATCCTGGATCTGGTGGAAGGGCAGACCTCGTTCGTCGACACCCGGAACAACAGGCGCGAGGGCAAGCTGTTGCTCAAGCCCGTGCAGACCGTGATCAACGGCGTGCCGTTCGGCAGGCCCTATCAGGCGCCGTTCGCGGTGCGATAGGCAAGCGCACTGGTACTTTACGCAGAAGCGGATGCAAGCTGATGGGCGCGGCCGATCAGCTTGCTGACGAGCGGTGCGGGATCGCCAGGGATTGCGTCGCCGCGCCAGGCGACATGCTGATCGGTGCGCGCAAGGATGAGCTTCCGGCCGCCGGGCGGCTGCGCTTGGTCGCCCGGAACATCGACGACCGCAAACGGCACGCCCTTTGTGCGCATCGCGTCGGCCAATGACGCAACCGCAACATCCGGATCGTACCGCAAGAGCGTATAGCCCGGACCTAACGCATCATAGACCGGCCGTCCGTCCGGCAGTTTCGCAAACGGAAGACGGCACCCCGGCGTCGAGGACGGCGTGAAATTCGCCATCGTAAAGCCCGGATGCTCGGCGCCGTCATAGGCAATGATCGGGGAGCGGTCGTAGAAGTACCCAAAGTTGAGGCCGGCGCAGCAATATTGCTGCACGTTCAGGTCATAGGCCGCTTGCCCGACCTGCTTGCGGACGGCATCGCCCTCCGGCCCCGGCTGCTCGATTGCATCGGGAACGGTGCGGCGCTGGCTCAGGACCTTGCCCGCCATCTCCATCGCAAAGCGCGACACTTGTTCGGTGATGGGAAGGCGCTCGGCCTCATAGGCATCGAGAATGGCGATGTTGGCCCATCCTTGCAGATAGGCGGCGAGCAGCCATGCGAGGTTGGTGGCGTCCGCGATCCCGGCATTCATGCCGTAGCCGGCATAGGGCATCCACAGATGGGCGGCGTCGCCGCAGATGAATGCGCGTCCCTTGCGAAACCGGTCGGCGACGAGGCGACGGCCGAACCAGTCCTCCTTGCTCAGAATCTCGTATTCGAAATCGGGGCCGACGCCGAGGATGGCGCGGATCGAGGCATCGCGATCGACGGATTCAAAGGTCTCATCCTCGCGATTGAGGTGGTTGTGGATCAGCCATTTCTCACGGCCGTCGATCGCGACCACCGTGCCGCAGCGCCGCGGATTGAGCGACAGCGTCATCCAGGCGGGCCGGTCCATCAGGCCGAGCAGGGCGGGCGCGCAGATGTAGGTCGACTGCACGCGCTGGATGATCGGCGTTCCCTGCAGATTGGCGTCGATCGCCTTGCGGACCAGCGAACGGGCCCCATCGCAGCCGACGATGAAATCGGCGTGAATCTGAAAGGCGGCTCCGGTATCGAGGTTGCGGACGGTTGCAACGATACCCTCTTCGACTTCGCTGAAAGCCTCGAATGCGGTGCGGTTCAGAATCTGCAGCCCATCGATGGCGGCGGCGTGGGCGAACAGCACGGGTTCCATATAGATCTGATTGATGCGGTGCGGCGGCTCGGCTGTCGGCCAACCGGTGTCTGGTCCGCCGGTGGCGGTATAGCGGTCGCGCCGGCAGGGAATCAGGATGCGCGAGAGCTCGATGCCCGTTGCCGTGGTGCGGTAGGAGCAATCGTTCGGGTAGTCGGCCGGTAATCCGGCGTCGCGCAGCTTCTGCGCCAGGCCTAACCTGCGGAAAATCTCCATCGAGCGCGACGAGATGTGGTTGCATTTCACGCTCGGCGGCTCGCGGGCGGCGCGTGTTTCTACGACGGTGGTGGCAATTCCCCGGGTTGCGAGGTCCATGGCCAGCGTGAGACCGACTGGACCGCCGCCGACCACGAGAACGCTGGTCTTCACCATGTTGCTTACCGCCTTGTCGCTTGCTGCGTTGGGCCGATCATGCATTACTGAGCGCCACAGAGATCATCGGGGGACCCTCAATGTTTCCGTCGATCCGGCAAGCCATGATCCGCGCCCTTGTTGTTGTTTTGTCGCTGTCATTATCGGCGATTGAAGCAGCAAACGCATATCCCGATCAACCCATCAAGATCATCGTGACGTTTCCGCCCGGCGGCAGTGCCGATATCGTGATCCGTGCCCTGCAGCCGCTGCTTTCGGAAACGCTGCGTCAGCCGATCGTCATTGAGAACCGGGCGGGCGCGGGCGGCAATATCGGGATCGGGGCAGTGGCGCAGGCAGCGCCTGATGGCTACACGCTCGGCGTGGCCGCGGCCGGCGTGCTGACCGTCAACCCGCATCTCAACCGCGCGGCGATGGCGTTCGATCCCGTCAAGGATCTGGCGCCGGTCACCTTGCTGGCGGAAATCCCGTTCGTGCTGGTGTCTTCGCAACAATCGGCTATTGCCTCGGTCGCCGATCTCATTGCCAAGGCCAAGGCTCAAACGGCGGGCCTGTCGATCGGCCATGGCGGCAATGGAACGGCGATGCACTTGACCTCGGCCTTGTTCAACCAGAAGGCCGGTGTCGGAATTCAACTGATCGCCTATCGCGGCACCGCGCCGGCGACCACGGACGTCCTTGCCGGCCACGTCCCGCTGGCCGTGCTGGATATCCCTGCATCCAAGCAGTTGATCGGCAACGGCAAGTTGAAGGCACTCGGCGTCTCTGCGGCAAAACGTGTGGCTTTTCTGCCCGACGTTCCAACGCTGGCGGAGCAGGGCCTCTCGGGATTCGAATCGGTCGGCTGGTTTGGTATCGTCGCGCCCGCCGGCACGCCGCCCGACATCGTCAAAACGCTGAATGCCGCCTTCGTGAAGGCGTTGAGCGACCCCGCGGCGATCGAGAAAATCCGCGTTCTCGGCGCCGAACCCGCGCCCACCTCGCCCGAGGCTTTTGCAAAGTTTATCCAGAGCGAGAGCGTAAAATGGGGCAAGCTGATTACCGAGGCCGGCATCAAGGCTGAATAGGCGCCGGCCACGGCCTGTGGGCCGATTGATCAAAATCAAATTGCACGGTGGCCAACGCCGTTTGATCCCGATCAATGCGAGGGCTTTTTGCTTGACCACGATGTCGGGCAAAAGGATCGAACGTGGCACACAGCGAAAGCCTATCCCACAGCGAGGCAGCGACGGACCGCCCAATTGGGCCGATCCCGTATGACGAGGACGGCAGGCTGCCGCACGAGAGCGAATTTCTCAGCCAACTCGGCGACCGGGTGCGCGAAATGCGGACGCTGCGCGGCATGTCGCGCCGCGAGCTCGCGCGCCGGTCCCGCATGTCCGAGCGCTACGTGGCGCAGATCGAAGCCGGCAAGGGCAACGTCTCGATCGTCCGGCTGCTGCGGATCGCACTGGTGTTTCGCTGAGAATAGCCTCCGCGAGGAGTTGAGCCGGAACAGGCTCAACTCCGCGCCCGCTTCTCCACATTAGCAATCCGCGCCGGCACCCCAAACTCCTTGCGGCAGACTTCGGCGAGCACGGCCACGCCCTCGCGGATCTGTTCATGGGAGGGACTGGCAAAGCACAGCCGCAACCGGCTGCCGGCATAGGCCTTGTCGGTCGACCATTCCGGTCCGGGATTGATGGCAACGCCTGCGGCGAGCGCGGCCTGATAGAGCTTCAGCGTATCGACATTGTCGGGGAGTTTCAGCCACAGGAAGATGCCGCCCTCGGGCTCCTCGAACTCGGCCGATGTGCCGAACTGCTCGTTGAGCGCTTCCATCAGCGTGTCGAGCTTGGCGCGCAGGCCGCGTGTCAGCTTCGGCACGTGGGTCGAGAAATGCGGCGCGCAGTACTCCGCCAGTACCATCTGCTCCAGCGCGCCGCTCCCGGCGTCAGTCTTCAGCGCCAGCATCCGCGACATCATCTCCCAGGGTGCCACGATGAAGCCGACCCGCAGGGCAGGGGCGATCGATTTCGAGAACGAGCCGATGTGAATGACGCCGCCGTGCGGGCTCATGGCGTAGATCGCGGGCGGTCGCTCGCCCCTCCAGATCAGGTCGGCGTAGCAATCGTCCTCGAAAATCGGCACGCCGTATTGCTGTGACAGCTTCAACATCTCCGCGCGGCGCGCTTGCGGCAGGATGCTGCCGGTCGGGTTCTGCACGGTCGGGATGGTGTAGATATATTTCGGCGTGATGCCGCGGCTTTTGTGGTCGGCAAGGGCTGCCGCCAGCGCATCCATCCGCATGCCCTGGTCATCGAGGGGAATGCCGACCGCCTTGACGCCGAGCCGCGTCAGCCGGGTCAGCGCACCTTGATAGGTTTCCTGTTCGACCAGCACGGTGTCGCCGCGCGCCAGCAGCGTCTGGTTGACGAGATCGAGCGCCTGCAGCGAACCGGAGACGATCATGATGTCGTCGGCGATGCAGGCGATGCCGGCGTCGCGCTTGAGTTTCGCGGTGAGGAATTCGCGCAAGGGGCGATAGCCCTGCGGGCCGCTGGCGAGGCCGTAGGTCGCGAGCGTCTTGCCCTCGCGCCGGAGCACGGCATTGACGGCGTCGATCAGGCCGTCGACCGGAACCTGCTCGGGATCATTGTTGCCGCCGACGAAACTGTATCTGGCAAGCCCCGTCCACCGCGCCGCCGGCGCCGGCAATCCGGCAGGCAGCAAGGGCGCAAAATCGAAGGGTGCAGCGGTAGACATGAATGTTCACTCCATTTTGTTTCTTGTTGAGAGGGCCGAGAGGCCCTCCGGCTCGTCGTTGTTCAGCCCGGGTCTTGCCGGCGATGCCGATCGGCCGCCCCACTGATGAAGGCGTTATGTCCGGCTCCGACGCCGCCGACCATCGGCGCCTCGACCGCGGGCTCGGCGATCTCACCCGTGGCCGCCCAGCCGACCACGAAATTGGCTCCCGTTCCGCCGCGCACGTCGTTTGCGGCGATGAAGACCTCGGTGGTAGCGAATGGTTTTAGCGCAATCGGGGACTTGAGGTAGCTATCCACCATCTTGCCTGCTGTGTCGAAATGGGCGATCCGCTCTGATACGAGGGGGCGGGAGTTTGCGAAATTCTGTTCGATTCCGCCTGCGGTTCGGGCGCTGGCGGTGGGGGCGTAGAGGATCGACAACGTGGCCAGAATCGCGGGAAAAGCCCCCATTCCATGGCTGTGACACATTGCTTGTTTGACCCTTGCGCCGGGACCTCTAGGTTGCAAAAGGGGGAAATCCGGAACCATGCACGAACTTATTCGCGATATCACTCTGTGCATCCTGTTCGCCTGGGGGCTCGGCCTGCTGGCGCATTTTTCCCGGCAGCCGCTGATTTTGGCCTACCTTATCGCCGGGTTCGTCATCGGTCCATTCGGCATGAAGTGGGTCGAGTCCCAGGATTCGATCACCGTCATCTCCGAACTCGGCCTGATCTTCATGCTGTTCATGATCGGGCTGGAAATCGACCTGAAGAAGATCGTGCGCGCCGGCAAGGTGATTCTGTTTGCCGCGGGCGGGCAATTGGCCGGCGGCGTCCTGCTCGGAATATTGTTTTTTATCGGGATCGGGCTGTCGATGGGCAGCGGCCATTTCGATGCGCTCTATCTCTGCGTCGCCTGCGCGCTGTCGAGCACGGTCATCATCGTCAAGGTGCTGTACGAGAAGCGTGAGCTCGACACGCTGCCAGGGCGGATTACGCTCGGCGTGCTGGTGCTGCAGGACATCTTCGCGATACTGTTCCTGGCGGTGCAGCCGAGCCTCGACAATCTGCAGGTGAGCGTGATCCTGCTGTCGATCGCGCGGGTCGGCGTGCTGGTGATGACTGCCCTCGTGCTCAGCCGCTACGTGCTGCCGTGGCTGTTCCACCAGATTGCGCGCCGGCCGGAACTGATCCTGCTCGGCGCACTGGCCTGGTGCTTCCTGATCGGCGAGATCGCGGAGAGGCTGCACCTGTCGCGCGAGATGGGCTCGCTGGTAGCGGGCGTTTCGCTGTCGACTTTCCCCTATGCGCTCGACGTCTCCGCCAAGGTCACGACGCTGCGCGACTTCTTCATCACGCTGTTCTTCGTCTCGCTCGGCATGACCATCCCGATCCCCGGTGCGTCGGTGATCGGGCTGGCGCTTGCGATCGCGGCCTTCACCGTCGTCAGCCGCATGGTAACGACGTTCACGCCGCTCTATCTGATGAAGCAGGGCCTGCGCGCCAGCCTGTTGCCGGCGATCAACCTGGCACAGATATCGGAGTTTTCGCTGGTTGTGATCCAGACCGGCGTGACGGCGCATCACATTGGACCTGAGACGTCGAGCGCGGCGTCGTTTGCCTTCGTGGTATTGGCGGTCCTGAGCACCTTCGTCATGGGCCGCAGCGATCAGATCACGCGCAGCCTGATCGGTCCCCTGAAGCGGATAGGCTTGCGCGATCTCGATCACAAGCATGAGGCCGACGGAGGGCACGATGCAGGGCACGGGGAGGCGCGCCGGATCGTCATTCTCGGGTTCTTCCGCGCCGCCAGCGCGCTGGTTGCCGATATCGAGCGCCTCAATCCGGCGGCGCTGGAGCAGATCACCGTGATCGACTTCAATCCGCTGGTGTTTAGGACCTTGACGGACCGCGGCATGCACGTGGTCTATGGCGACATCAGCAACGTCGATACGCTGGTGCATGCCGGCGTCGGCAAGGCGGAGCTGATCATCCTCAGCATCCCGGATTCGCTGTTGAAGGGCGCCGACAACGAAAAGCTGGTCCGGCACGTCCGCTCGCTCAATCCGACCGCCAAGATCGTCGCCACCGCGGAGATCCTGGCCAACGTCAACGACCTCTACGAGGCCGGCGCCGATTACGTTACGGTGACCAGGCTCAGCGACGCCCACGAACTCTACAAGGTGATCGAAGCCGCCCAGGCCGGGCTCCTGGAGGACAAACGCGCCGAGACCGACGCGCTGCTCAGCGAGCGCCGCGAGGTGCTGCCATAGCAGGAAAGATGGCGTCTCGGGCCGGCGATTTACCCAACGGGCATTCGCCGGCTGCGTGAGAGGGGCTATAATCTCGCAAGTGCTTTCGCCAGGCGAAACCGCTCGATGCGGCCGGGCGATCATCGCCAGTGTTTTTCATTCGGGCCCGCCATGCCTCTCCAGCGTTCCGCCCTGCGTATTGACGCTGGCGCCGGCCATGGAGTCCGGCTAATGCACTTGCAGCACCCCGCGAAATTTGACGAGATTTTTGGAAAATGGCCGATACGATCCAGGAAGTTCTGCAAGCCTTTGCCATGGGCGAGCTCGTCGTCGTCACCGACGACGACGACCGTGAGGGCGAGGGTGATCTGATCGTTGCAGCTTCCCTCTGCACCGCGGAGAAAATGGCATTCATCATCCGCCATACCTCCGGCATCGTTTGCGCACCGATCACTACGGACGACGCGCGCCGGCTGCGGCTCGATCCGATGGTGGCGCATAACGAGTCCAATCACACCACCGCCTTTACCGTCTCGATCGACTACAAGCCCGATGGCGGCACCGGCATTTCGGCGGAGGAGCGCGCCTCCTGCTGCCGCGCGCTCGCCAATCCCAACGCCGGCGCCAACGACTTTGCCCGGCCAGGCCACATCTTTCCGCTGATCGCACGCGACGGCGGCGTGCTCTTGCGCTCCGGCCATACCGAAGCGGCGGTCGATCTCTGCAAGCTTTCCGGCCTGCCTCCGGTCGGCGTCATCTCCGAGTTGATGAACGACGACGGCACCGTGATGAAGGGCGAGCAGGTCGCGAAATTCGCCGCCGCCCACAAGCTCAAGCACGTCACGATAGCTGACATGATCGCCTACCGTCAGGCGCGCGAAAAGCTGATCGAGCGGGTCGCGACGTTTACGACCGACAGCCCGATCGGACCGCTCCAGGGCTATGCCTATCGCTCGCCCTTCGACGAGATCGCGCATGCTGCCTTCGTCTATAACGGCGTCGGCGACGGCAAGAACGTGCTGACGCGCTTGCACAAGCCCAACATCGTCAAAGATCTCTTCACGGGCCAGGCGCGGATGCAAATCGTACTGGATCATTTCAAGAAGGCCGGTCGCGGCGTGCTGGTGTACCTGCGCGACGGCGCGGCCGGGGTTCCCGTCGAACCGGTTGGCGAACAGAAAACGGCGGAGGCCGATAGGCACCGGCAATGGCGTGAAGTCGGCGTCGGCGCCCAGATCCTGCGCGATCTCGGCATCACTTCGATCGTCAATCTCACGTCCTCCGTGCACGACTACAAGGGATTATCCGGGTTCGGCATCGAAATTGTTTCCAACGAGAAGTTGGAGGGACAGTAGTCGTCATTCCGGGTTCGATGCGTAGCATCGAACCATGGGGCGCCCCTTGCGCCCCTGAGAATCTCGATAATCCGGGTCTGGTGCTTGCGCACCATCCCGGAATGACGATCGCCCAATCCATTTGCGCTTCTGCCGATAGCGCATTAATTTGGCGGCAATTTCCAACGGGACAGTGATGCGAAAGGGATTTTCATGAGCGTGCGCCCTCAAGCCAAGGACAAGCCGGCGGCGGCTTCCTTTCAGTGGGACGATCCGTTCCTGCTCGACGACCAGCTCACCGAAGATGAGCGCATGATCCGCGACACCGCGCGTGCCTACGCGCAGGACAAGCTCTTGCCGCGCGTCATCAACGCGTATCTGGAAGAGAAGACCGACCGCGAGATATTCAACGAGATGGGAGAACTCGGCCTGATCGGCGTCACGCTGCCCGAAGAATATGGCTGCGCGAACGCGAGCTACGTCGCCTATGGCCTGGTGGCGCGCGAGATCGAGCGCGTCGATTCCGGCTATCGCTCGATGAACTCGGTGCAGTCGTCGCTGGTGATGTACCCGATCTACGCCTATGGCGACGAGAACCAGCGCAAGAAATACCTGCCGAAGCTGGCCACCGGCGAGTGGGTCGGCTGCTTCGGCCTGACCGAGCCGGATGCCGGCTCCGATCCCGGTGGCATGAAGACACGTGCCGAGAAGGTGTCCGACGGCTATCGTATCAGCGGTAGCAAGATGTGGATCTCCAATGCCCCGATTGCCGACGTGTTCGTCGTCTGGGCCAAGTCGGCCGCGCATGACAACCAGATCCGCGGCTTCATTCTCGAGAAGGGCATGAAAGGCCTGTCGGCGCCGAAGGTCGGCGGCAAGCTGTCCTTGCGCGCCTCGATCACCGGCGAGATCGTGATGGACGGCGTGGTGGTGCCGGAGAGCGCGCTGCTGCCCAACGTATCAGGCCTGAAGGGACCGTTCGGCTGCCTCAACCGCGCCCGCTACGGCATCTCCTGGGGAGCGATGGGTGCAGCGGAAGACTGCATGCACCGCGCGCGGCAATACACACTCGACCGCAAGCAGTTCAACCGGCCGTTAGCGGCAACGCAACTCGTGCAGAAGAAGCTCGCCGACATGGAAACCGAAATCGCGCTCGGCCTTCAGGCCTCGTTGCGCGTCGGCCGCCTGATGGACGAAGGCAAGATGGCGCCGGAAATGATCTCGATCGTCAAGCGCAACAATTGCGGCAAGGCCCTCGACATCGCCCGCGTCTCCCGTGACATGCATGGCGGCAACGGCATCCAGATCGAGTACCACGTGATGCGCCATACCGCGAACCTGGAAACCGTGAACACCTATGAAGGCACCCACGACGTCCATGCCCTGATCCTGGGCCGGGCGATCACGGGGATACAGGCGTTTTCGTAAATCCTCGCACCGTCATTCCGGGGCGCGCGCAAGCGCGAACTATGGTGCGCAATTGCGCACCTGAGAATCTCGAGATTCCGGGTTCAGCCCTGTCGGGCTGCCCCGGAATGACGTCGGAGTGAAAATTCCAGATGGCCGACAACGACGACATTCCGTTCAACCGCGATTTCCCGCTTCAGCCCGGCGTCGTCGATGAGCCACGGCCCGGCGTACGGCGCGTGCTCTGCAATAATCCCAGCCCGTTCACCTTCACCGGCACGGTCAGCTACATCGTCGGCAAGGGCAAGGTCGCGATCATCGATCCCGGGCCCGATGATGAAGCGCATGCCAAGGCGCTGCTCGACGCCGTACGCGGCGAGACGGTGACGCATATTCTCGTCACCCATACTCACCGCGACCACTCGCCGAACACCGCACGGATCAGGGCGGCCACCGGCGCGCCCGTCTATGCCGAGGGGCCGCACCGCGCCTCGCGGCCGCGCTTTGAGAGCGAAAAGCACAATCCGGAATCCGGTGCCGACCGCGATTTCAGGCCCGACATCGAGGTCAAGAGCGGCGATGTCATCGAAGGGCAGGGCTGGGCGCTGGAGGCAGTCGCAACCCCCGGCCACACCGCCAATCATCTCGCATTCGCGTGGCCGGAGCGGAAGATCAATTTCGTCGGCGACCATGTGATGGGCTGGTCGACTTCGATCGTGGCGCCGCCGGACGGATCGATGATCGACTACATGGCCTCGCTGGCGCGGCTGGAGGCTCGTGAGGAGGACCTGTATTTCTCGGGCCATGGGCCGGAAATTCCGCAAGGACCGCGTTACGTCCGCTTCCTGACCCGCCACCGCCAGGCCCGTGAAGCCTCGATCCTGCACCGCCTTGCCAAGGGCGAGGCCGACATTCCGACCATGGTCCGTGCGATCTATATAGGCATCGACCCGCGGCTGACGAATGCGGCCGGCTATTCCGTGCTGGCGCATCTGGAGGACCTGGTCGCCCGCGGGATCGTTGCGACGGATGGTGATCCGGTGATCGGCGGGACGTATCGGTTGGCATGATCTAGCACGTCATTCCGGGGCGACACGAAGTGTCGAACTACGGTGCGCAATTGCGCACCTGAGAATCTCGAGATCCCCCGGTGCACAATTGCGCACCTGAGGTTCGCGCTTCGCGCGCCCCGGGATGACGCTGACGCGTCATTTTTTCACATTCTTCGCCTGGGCTTTCGCCGGGGCCTGCGGCTTCTTCGGCGCCGCCGGCTTGGCGTTGTCGACGGCTGAGTTGATGTCCTCGATCAGCTTGCTGACGCGGGCGGCGTTGCTGCCGAGGTCGCTTTCGAAATAGCGCGAGGAGGAGCGGATATCGACCCGCGATTCCTCGGCGTCGGGCGTGATGCGGATCGAGATGTCCTCGCGGAAGCCCATGATCGGCGTCCGCGCCACCGCCTCGATGCGGCCGATGCGGCGCGGCGGCTGCGGCGGCCGTTCGTCGATCACGAGCCATTTGCGCTTGGCGACCAGCGCGAGCGTCACCTCATAGGCCCGCTGCGGCGGGACTTCGAGCTCCACGGTCTGGATATCGGGGTAGGCGATCCGCTGCCGTTCGGCCGAATAGAGCCCGGCATAGACAGCGGAGTTCGCGCCTTCGCCGCTGCGCAGCCGGGCCAGCGCCTCGAAGCGCGGCGGATCGATCGGATCGGTGGTGATGTCGTGGATCGGCGGCAGCTTGCGGTATTGCAGGGCGAGGTAGGCCGGGTAGGCGAGCAGGAGGGCGTTGATCAGGAACGCCAGCAGGATCCGCCCCATGCCGCGCGACCCGTTCTGCCAGATCGCGGCAAAGGCGGCGAGGCCGACGAGAATGGACAGCACGGCCAAACCCAGCGCGCCGAAGAACGTCGCCAGCGCAGGTTTTACCTCCAGAAAGCCGAAGCGGACGATGATGATCGACACCACCACCGCGACCATGGCAAAGATGGCGAGGTTGCGCGACCAGGTGGCGAGGCTGGACACGGGCTCCGACTGGTAGGGAGCGGAAAACCTTCGGGCCATCGGTGAATCTGCCGGTTTTGAAATCTGTCTGGCCGGCGGGCCGGCTGCAAACTCGCAAGCTTGAGACCACGGCGTGGCGCAAATTTCAAGTTTGCAGGCTATGCTAATCGGGCGACGCGCCGCGCAGCAACCTGACGGGTTAACCATCGCTGTAAATTGATTATTAGTTGTAGATTGAAGTTGGTCCAACTTTCGACTACCTCTCGCCGCTGGGTTGTCGTATTTGCCGCAACACGGGACTGTCCTGCACGGGACACCGGCGAACGTCAGCCAAAGGGGAAACGGCGGGCGTCAGCCGGAAGCGCTGCAGGATGATCTCAACTCCCGGTCCTTGTTGCCGGGCGGAGTCGCAAAAAAATTGCGGTTGCGCCGCCGGAGTTCTAGGATCGCATAGGGCGCAATCGGCATACGTCCGCGGGGCTGGCGGAAGGCCCCATGAGGGCGAGTGTTCAGTATGAGTGATGCAAAGCACGAAGGATATGTCGGCCCGAACGATCCGGCATATTATGCGCCGCGTGAGCTGAGGGAACGGACGAGCAGCGATCAACCGGGCACGATGCTGATGCAGAACGACGATGGCTGGCGTCCGCGAATGCCGACGGAAGGACCGCCCTTGCAGCCCTTCAGCAAGCCCGCACGCCGCCAGGATTCCGAAATGTTCACCAAAGCCGTGGCCCAGGCCATGCAGGAGGCGAGGGAGACCGCACCGGTCGAAGCGCCATCCGTGCTTCGCGACCTGTCGGGACGCCGCGCGCTGTTCCAGCAGGTCATCCGGTTCTCGATCGCCGTGGCGATTGCGGCGAGCATCGCGATGCTTCTCGTCATGGCCATTCCATCGTCGCAGCGCCCGGCCAACCAGGATAATGCGTCGCTTTCGGCCGCCTGGCAGTCGGTGAAATCGTCGGTGCTTCCAGCGCCGCAGCCGCAGCCAGCGAGGCGTACGGCGACCTTGGCCGTACAGGACGGCAGCGGGTTCGCCAACGATCCCGTGCCGCTCGGGATCCACGTCGGCTCTCCGCCGCCCGACGCCTACGTATCCATCAATGGACTTGCTGCCGGCGCACGGCTCACATCCGGCAAGCGTGTCGGTCCGAGCGAATGGCGCGTGTCGGCGACGGAGATTTCGGGTGTTTCGGTCATTCCGCCGGACGGATTCACCGGCCAGATGCTGGTGACGGCGGAGCTGCGTGACGGTAATGGCGTGGCGCTCACCGGCACCTCCACGCGGCTGACCTGGGCGCCTGTGCCAAAGGCCCCCGTCGCTGCGCCACCGGTTGCCGCGCCCGCCCCGGTTGCTGCAGCCCCGGTTGCTGCACCCCCGGTCGCCGCACCGCCGCCGCCGGTCGCCATGGCAGCCGCCGTGCCGTCGCCGATGCCAGCCGCGCCGCGGCAGGCGGAAGTCGTGCGCAGCCTCGATCCGAAGGAAATCGCTGCCCTGATCAAACGCGGACAGGACCTGCTCGCCGCTGGCGATGTCCAGTCGGCGCGGCTGTTGCTGATGCGCGGAGCCGAGGCGCGGGATGCGCGCGCGGCGCTGCTTGTCGGCACGACCTACGATCCGGCGCGGCTCAGGCAGATGGGCGCCGATGGCCCGCTGGCGGACGTCGCGCAGGCCCGCATGTGGTACCAGCGGGCAAAGGAATGGGGTGAACCCGACGCGCAGCGACAGCTCGACGCGCTGGCGCTCTCGCGCTGATCCGAACGCGGCGCGGTGCACGCGCCCGTCGATTGCACACCGCCGTGGCGTGCGGCCAGTTCTAACGAATATTGGCGCAAGCGGCGGTGCTGCGGATCGTCACCGCGCATCGTTCAACTGCGAGATCATGAAGTCGGTGAAGGCCTTGACGCGCGGCGTGCGGTGACGGCCGGGCACTGTCACGACATGGATCGGAAACGGTTCGCTCAGATGGGTGTCCTCCAGCAGCCGAACGAGCGCGCCTTCTTGCAACGCGCGCGCGACGACAAAGTCTGCCAATCTCGCGATGCCGAGCCCCGCTACCGTAGCGTCGAGCAGCAGGTCGGCATTGTCGCTTGCGAATGTGCCTGAGATGGCGAGCCGGTTAATGCCTTCATCGGTGTGGAACGGCCATTGATTGATCTGCGCAAAGCCGGTCAGCGTCAGGCAATTGTGCCGCAACAGATCGGCGGGCACGCGCGGTGAACCATGTTTCTTCAGATAGAGCGGGCTGGCGCAGATCAGGCGTCTGGCGTCGGTGAGCTTACGCGCCACGAGGGTTGAGTCGCCGAGCTGCCCGGAGCGGATGGCCAGGTCCACCTGCTCGGCGACAAGATCGATTTGCCGGTCCGAAACAAGAAGTTCGACGGTGATTTCGGGATAGCGGGCGAGGAACAGCGGAAGCGCGGGACCGAGTATCTGTTTGGCATAGGCCGTTCCGACGCTGATCCGCAAAAGACCGCGCGGAGCACGGCTTCCCGCTGTTACCTCGGCTTCCGCGGCCTCGATCGACGCAAGTATTTCCCGGCTTCGGGCGACGAAAAGCTCGCCTTCAGCAGTCAAGACCAGACGCCGCGTGGTGCGCGTCAGCAGACGAACGCCCAGCCGGTCCTCAATGCGGGTCACAAGTTTGGAGAGCGCTGAAGGCGTGAGCCCGAGGTCGCCCGCCGCCGCAGCGAAGCTGCCGCGCTCGATCACGCGAACAAAAGCATTCATCTCGGCGGAGGCACTATTCATGAATTAAGTTCAGGAATGAAATGAAACTGCAGGTGATTATCATATATATAGAACATAATAAAGTGCCTCCGTCGGCTAATGGAGACCAGTCAAATGTCAGCGGAAGCGAGTTGGAGCGGCGGTCCAGGGTGGCTTGGTAGCGGTGATGCTGTCCTGCGCCATCCCAATGGCCGCATCGATATTGGCGCTTATGCAGCGATCGCACGGCGGCAGCGGGCCGCAGCCATAGCGTCTTCGATGCTCTCGGCAGTCAGGTTCATGCGTGATGCCGGGGTCGCCATTACCGCCCGCACTCGCAAACAAACCGCCGCTGGAAAGCCCAGCGTCTGATTTCGAAAGATAGGCTGTGGGCTTGGCGAAATTTCAGCGGCGAGGCTGCTGAAAATTCCAGATCTCCCACCCGCCAGCTTGCTGAGGGCTGTCGCACCAGCACCCTCAGTGTGGCAAATCAGGACGCGTTGCCTTTGGAGGAACGAAAGGCACGCTCGCGCGAGTTGCCTTTGGAGGAGGAACGAGAGGTACGCTCGTGCGAATAGCCCTTCGGCGATAATAATCGCGGGAGCTCATGGCTCCGCGAAGCAGCGACGCAAACAGATCGAAAGTTACAAAAAGCGCGTCCATCGGGACATCTGGTCTGCGCCAGCGCGCGATCAAATTCACGCCGGCTCTTTGTTTGGGCTGTCCCTCCCGGTACGGGAGGGACAGAGTCTGATTCAGGCTGCCGCGTTCGGGAAGCGGTAGCTCTTGAACTGGTCGCGTAGCGCGGTCTTCAGGATCTTGCCGGTTGCGGTGTGCGGGATGCCGTCGACGAAGACGACGTCATCGGGCATCCACCATTTCGCGATCTTGCCATCCATGAATTTCAGGATGTCTTCGCGGCTTGCCTGGTGGCCGGCCTTGAGCTGGACGATCAGCAGCGGACGTTCGTCCCATTTGGGATGGTAGACGCCGATGACGGCGGCTTCCGCGACCGCGGGATGGCCGACTGCGAGGTTTTCGAGGTCGATCGATGAGATCCATTCGCCGCCGGACTTGATGACGTCCTTGGATCGGTCGGTGATTCGCATGTAGCCATGCTGGTCGATGGTGGCGACGTCGCCGGTGTCGAAATAGCCTTCCTCGTCGAGGATGTCGGTATCGATCTTGAAATAGGCCTTGGCGACCGCGGGCCCGCTCACCTTGAGGCGGCCGAAGGTCTTGCCGTCCCACGGCAGCTCCTTGCCGGCATCGTCGGTGATCTTCATCTCGACGCCGAACGGCGGGTAGCCTTGCGTCTGCAGGATGTCGAGCCGCTCCTCGCCGGTGAGTTCGGCAAACGGCGGCTTCAGCGCGGCCACGGTGCCGATCGGGCTCATCTCGGTCATGCCCCAGGCGTGGCGAACGCGCACGCCCATGTCGACGAACGACTTGATCATCGAGCGCGGCATCGCCGAGCCGCCGCACACCACGCTTTTAAGATGGGGCAGCTTCAGATTGCCGGCCGCCATGTGGTTCAGCAGCATCAGCCATACCGTCGGCACGCCGGCGGTATGCGTGACTTTCTCGGTGTCGAGAAGTTCATAGACCGAAGCGCCGTCGAGCTTGGCGCCGGGCATCACCAGCTTGGTGCCCATCGAGGGCGCGGAGAATGCGATGCCCCAGCTATTGGCATGGAACAACGGCACCACCGGCAGCATTGTCTCGGCGGCGCTGGTGCCGAGAGCGTCGACATTGTTGGCCATCAGCCCGTGCAACACGTTGGAGCGGTGCGAATACAACACGCCTTTGGGATCGCCCGTGGTGCCCGAGGTGTAGCACATCGCGGCCGCGGTATTTTCGTCAAAGTCCTTCCAGGCGAACTTGCCGTCGGCTTCCGCGATCCAGTCCTCATAGGCGACCGCGTTCTTCAGCGTGGTCTGCGGCATGTGCGCCTTGTCGGTCAGCACGATGTAGCGCTCGACGCTCGGCAGGTTGGCTGCGATCTTTTCCAGGATCGGCACGAAGGTGATGTCGGTTATCACCGCGCGATCCTGCGCATGGTTGATGATCCAGGCGATCTGGTCGGGGAACAGCCGCGGATTGACCGTGTGGCAGATCGCGCCGATTCCCATAATGCCGTACCAGCATTCGAGATGACGCCAGGTGTTCCAGGCGATGGTGGCGACGCGGTCGCCGAGCTTGATGCCGTCGCGGTCGAGCCGTTGCGATACCTTCAGTGCGCGTGCATGAATTTCGGCATAATTGGTGCGATGAATGGGACCTTCGACCGATCGCGTGACGACCTCTTGCGTGCCGTGATACTTCGCCGCGTGTTCGATAATCCGATGGCAAAGCAAAGGCCAGTCTTGCATCAATCCGAGCATACGCACTTCCCTCCGATGGTTGTTTTATTGCCGCACGACCCGCGAACATTGCCCGCGGATCGGGGTTAAGTTCATGGAATTGAAATGAACTTTACCGCGCAGAAAGCAAGCCGAAAATGGGCTAATGGCGCCTTTGGCCGCATTGCACCGGCAATGGTTACCGCTGCCGCCGCGGCGCTATTGATTGGCATGCCAGTCGAGCCGGCCTGGGCGGCCAAAGCGTCGCGCGCTGCGCCGTGGGACAATCTGTTCAGGGAGTTTCAGCCGCGTGCACGAGGAAAGGCACGCCGCGTGGTGGTGCCTCTGCCGAAGCCGCGCCCTGCGGAGGCGCCGTCTGCCAAGCCTGAGGGGCCGGCCGAGAAGGAGCAGGCGGCGCCTGAGAAGGACAAAACGAGGGAGCAGGCGGCGCCTGCACCGGAGCCCACGCCACAACCATCCGCGTGCCGCCTGGCGCTGACGGACGAAGTCGCCATTGCGCCCAGCATCCCGGACATCCGCGGCGCCAACGGCTGCGGCGGCGAGGACCTGGTGCGGCTCGAGGCGATCGTGCTGCCGGACAAGCGGCGGGTGTCGGTGAAGCCTGCGGCGATCCTGCGCTGTACCATGGCTTCAGCGCTGGCCGACTGGATCCGGAAAGACATTGCGCCGGTGGCAGAACGCCTCGGCAGTTCGGTCTCCGATCTCGACAATTTCGATTCGTACGAGTGCCGCGGCCGTAACCGCATCGTCGGCGCAAAACTCTCCGAGCACGGCCGCGCCAACGCGCTTGATGTGCGCGCCTTCAAGCTCGCCAACGGCCGCCTGATCTCGCTGACGGACCGCACGGTGCCGCGGGAATTGCGCGAGACCGTGCTGCACTCCGCCTGCGCGCGGTTCTCGACGGTGCTCGGCCCGGGCTCGGATTGGTACCACGAGGATCACATCCATCTCGATCTGATGGAAAGGCGCGGCAACTACCGGATCTGCCAATGGGACGTCTGGGACCCGCTGCCGCAGAGAGCGCCGCTATTGCCGGCAGAACGGCCCGAAGAAGCGCCGTCGCGCGAGGTCGCCGCCAAGCCCGACGACGCCAAGTCGGACATGAACAAGTCGGACGTGAACAAGTCTGGCGCGAACAAGTCTGATGCGAAGCCCGATGCTGCCAAGCCGGACGCTGAGGAATCGAATCGCGAGAAGTCGGATCAGGCCGAGCCGCCGCGCGAAGAGAAGCCCGCAACGAAAAAGCGCCGGCAAAACCGGCGCTCCTGATCTTCGAATATGGTCCAGCCGCTGCCGGCTATTGCGCCATCGGGCCGCTGTTGCCGCCGCCCTGCAGCGCCATCTTGGAATTGAACGGCGAGTCGCCCTGCTTGGGCTCCAGCACGACGACCACGGTACCGGTCTTCACCCGGCTGTAGAGGTCGATGACGTCCTCATTGGTCATGCGGATGCAGCCCGACGAGATCGAGGCGCCGATATATTCCGGCTGGTTGGTGCCGTGGATGCGGAACAACGTATCGCGGCTGCCCTGGTACAAATAGAGCGCGCGGGCGCCGAGCGGATTGTCGACGCCGCCGGGCACGGAAGCCGGCAGGCCTTCGATACGCTTGTGAATGTCGGCGGTCGGCGTCCATTTCGGCCATTCCGCCATGTTGCCGACGCGCGCGATGCCCGAGAATGCGAGGGCTTCCTCGCCGACGGTGACGCCATAGCGGATCGCCTTGCCGCCGTCCTGGACCAGATAGAGGTAGTGGTTGTCGGAATCGACGACGATTGTTCCGGGCAGTTCCTTGCGGTGATAGTCGACAATGGCGCGGCGGAACGCCTCCGGGGGCTTGACCGCGGCGTAGCGCGCCTTGGCGAGCTGGGCCTTGTCGTTCGGCTTGAGGGTGGCTTCAGGGGCGGCTTGATAGGTGGTTGCCGGCATGCAGCCGGACAGGGCAAGACCGGCGGCGAGCAGCCCCAAAATTACTTTCAGCGACGACATGGCGTACTTCCAATCGAAAGTCAGGCGTTCGCAAGCCGCAATCTTGCGCCTCAAACGCGACGATTCCATTAATCCCATTATCCGCAAAAGCCGGCAGATATGCCAGCATTTGCGCGCCCATTCTGCGCTGCGGAAGGCCGGCTGTGGCTTTTATGCCGCAAATTTTGCGCCTTTCGACTGATTGGTGGGCAGGGGGTGTGTCGGGGCCGAATTAGGGCCGCATGGGTGCCACGTCGCTGCCATAAATATGGACCGCCGGTTGATGTGCGGGTCATGAAGCGCTTGCCAGAATCGGGTTTAGTGCCGCTGGGTAGCCGTGGCGTTCTGAAGCGAATTCGGACCGGTTGGCGTTAAGAAAGCGCGTCAGAAACAAGAGGCCGCTGCCCAAGTTCCGGAGTTGCCCATGTTTTCGGTGTTTGTTCCCTTCGATTCCACCCTCAAGAAGCTCCCGGCCACGGACCCAGCGGCGCTGCCGGACAATGCGGTCTGGATCGACCTGTTGAACCCGACGATGCAGGAGGACCGCGCGGTCGAGCGGCTGGCCGGGATCGCGGTGCCGACCCGGGAAGACATGCAGGAAATCGAGATTTCCAGCCGGCTCTACATTGAGAACGGCGCCCGCTTCATGACCGCGACGCTGATGTGCCAATCCGACACCGATATGCCGAGGACCACGGCCGTCACCTTCATCCTCGCCGGTCACCGTCTGGTGACGGTGCGCTACGACGAGCCGAAGCCGTTTGCTCTCGTCGAGCACAAGCTGGCGCGCTCATGCCCGCCGGGCATATCCGGCGAAATGGTGCTGATGGAACTGCTCGATGCGGTGATCGACCGCTGTGCCGACATTCTCGAGCGCGCCGGCGCCGAGGTCGACCAGGTGTCTCACGACATCTTCGAGCCCGAAAGCGAACGGCAAGCCAAGCAATATGCGCAGATATTGATCGCGATCGGGCGCAAGGGGGATCTGGTCTCGAAGATCCGCGAAAGCCTGGTCTCGATCGGTCGCGTCGTCACCTTCCTCTCGGCGGTGGTCGAAGGCGTCAAATGGTCCAAGGACATGCGCGAGCAGCTCAAGACCATGCAGCGCGACGTCGGTTCCCTGACTGACCACGCCTCCTATCTCTCTAACAAGATCACCTTCGCCCTCGATGCCATGCTCGGCGTCGTCAATCTCCAGCAGAACAATATCATCAAGCTGTTCTCGGTGATGGCGGTGGTGCTGATGCCGCCGACGCTGATCGCTTCGATCTACGGCATGAACTTCAGGATGATGCCGGAACTCGAATGGCCGCACGGCTACCCGATGGCGCTTGTCATGATGCTCATGGCAGCCGTGCTGCCATACTTGCTCTTCAAGTGGAAGAAGTGGCTGTAGCGCAACGGTTCCCCGCGGCTTCCCCACGTACGAAAGATCGGCTCAATTCCACCGCTAAAATTTGAGCGGTGGACTGAACGAATGGTCGAAACTTGTCTGCGATAAAGCGTCTCTCAAGCCGCGAGGATCCCATGGTTGAGAAACTCATAATGTCGCCACGCAACGTCATCGATCTTGCGCGCTATCAGCAGGACCGGAGCGTCGGCAAGGCGCAGGCGTTCTCGACGCGGCTTTGCCGGCACTGCGGTGCTGTGCTGGCGGACGGCGAGAACGAGGACGAGTGTTCGAGCACGTTCAACGTCGCTGCGGCGACTGCTCTGCGCACTGCGCAGCGGAAGTTTTGCGCGGAGTGAATATCGCATTCGCAAACGTCGACCTCATCCTGAGGAGCGCGCTCTTTGCGCGCGTCTCGAAGGATGGGCCACGACGCCTGTGCGATCGCGTCACGCCCTAAACGTGCTGACCGCCGTTGATGTGAATCTCGGCGCCGTTCACGTACGAACTGGTTTCCGTACACAACACGTAGATGATCTTCGCCACCTCGTCCGGCGTGCCGAGGCGATGCATCGGAATCTGCTGCTCGACGATCTTCTCGGTGCCCGGCGACAGGATCGAGGTGTCGATCTCGCCCGGCGCGATCGCGTTGACGCGAACGCCGACGCGACCGAAGTCGAACGCCATCTCGCGCGTCAGCGCGGCAAGCGCCGCCTTCGACGTCGCATAGGCTGCGCCCGCGAACGGGTGCACACGCGAGCCCGCGATCGAGGTGACGTTCACCACGGCGCCCCTGGCGTGTTTCAACTCCTCGATCAGGCCGCGCGCGATCATGATCGGCGCGAAGAAGTTGACGTGAAAGACGTGGCTCCAGGTCTCGATGTCGGTGTTCATGGTGCCGAGACGGCCGCCGTCCGGCGCCTTCGGCGAGATTGCCGCGTTGTTGACGAGCGCATGCAGTTCGTCGTTCTCGAGCCGCCTGCGGATCTCCGAAATCGCGCGCACGGTGTCGTCGTGGCTGCCGAGGTCGACCTCGATGTGGTCCTCAGGGCCTGCGCCCCACGGGCAGACTTCCGGGAAGGCGTGCCGCGAACAGGTGATGACGCGCCAGCCGGCCGAGGAGAACCGGATCGCGGTGGCATGACCGATGCCGCGGCTGGCACCGGTCAAGAGCAACGTGCGCCGCGGCGCGTTGGATGAAGAGGGCATAAGCGGTTCTCTCGTTGTCCGTCATGCACGGCCTCGTGCCGGCATCCACGTCTTGTTTGGTCACATAGAGGGACGTGGATGGCCGGGACAAGCCCTGCCACGACGGCGCGTCCTAGGGATAGAGCCGCACCTTGCTCCAGGCGTGTGCCGGCGCATCGCGGCGGAATTCGATGCGGTCGTGCAGGCGGTACGGTCGGTCGTGCCAGAATTCGAAACGCTGGGGCGTAATGCGCCAGCCGCTCCACCCCTGCGGGCGCGGCACTTCGCCGAGGACGTATCTGGCCGCGACCAGCGCGATCGCCTGCTCGAAGGCGAAGCGGCTCTCGAGCGGCTGCGACTGCTTGCTGGCCCAGGCGCCGATCTGCGCCTGCTTTGGACGCGTCGCGAAATAGGCGTCGGCTTCCTCATCCGTTACCGGCGATACGTTGCCGCGGATGCGCACCTGACGGCGCAGCGACTTCCAGTGAAATAGTAAAGCCGCCTTGGGATTTGCGGCGAGTTCGCGGCCCTTCTGGCTGGCGATGTGGCTGTAGAACACAAAACCATCCGCATCATAGCCCTTCATCAGCACCATCCGGACATCGGGCAGCCCGTCGCTGTCGACGGTCGCCAGCGCCATCGCGTTGGGATCGTTCGGCTCGGACTTCACGGCTTCTGCAAACCATTCGGCGAACAGCGCAAACGGTTCCTCGGCCGCGGTAAAATCACCCGATGTTAACGGTGTCGGGTGTTTGATGGAGGTCGTGTCCGTCATGTCAGGAGTCCCACTTGCGTACCCTCGCGTCCCAGAACGCGTTGCAGCCCCGATGCGGGCTCGCCCTATATAGGGCATGGGGACGCGTTGGCCTATCGGCGATCGGGCCGCGGGGCGCTGTAATGACGTTGATTTTGATCGGTCTCGGCTCGGGTGGCTGCAGCCTGTCGCGCCCGGATGCCTACGCCAGGACGGATGCCGCCGATGTTACGGGGGCGCTGGGCAAGCGACCGGCCTCCCCGCAGGTGCCGACCGAGAGCGATCTCGCCTTTGCCCGCACCGCCGCTTCCGACGTGCTGACCAGGGGCAACAAGGATTCCAGCCAGCCTTGGGAAAATCCGGAGACCGGCGCGCGCGGCTCGGTGACGCCACTGTCGCAGGCCTATTCTGCGGAAGACGGGCGCACCTGCCGGGATTTCCTGGCGAGCTACGTCAACGGCCGCTCGGAAAGCTGGCTGCAGGGCGCCGCCTGCAAGGCCGGCCATGGCCGATGGGAAATCCATACGATCAAGCCCTGGACGAGGGGATGATCCTCAAACCGCTTTTCAAGCGACCGGGAGTAGTTGCAAAAATGCAACTGGCTCCCCAGATGAAGCCAAAGCGGGCGAATTGCCCTAAGCTTCAAAGAACTGAATTTCCGTGAAGGAGACGTGACGGATGCGCGACCCCTATGAGGTCTTGGGGGTGACGCGGGGCGCCAGCGCTGCGGCGATCAAGAGTGCCTATCGCAAGCTCGCCAAGAAGCATCACCCGGACAACAACAAGAACGACCCGAAGGCGGCTGCCCGCTTTTCCGAGATCAATTCGGCCAACGAGATCATCGGCGACGAGGACAAGCGCAAGCAGTTCGACCGCGGCGAGATCGATGCCGAGGGCAAGCCGCGCTTCCAAGGTTTTCCCGGTGGCGGCCGCGCCGGCGGGCCCGGCGGCTTCGAGTCCTACAGCTTCCGCTCGGGCGGGAGTCCCGGCGGCATGGGCGGGGCCGGCTTTGAGGATATCCTCAACAGCATGTTCGGCGGCGCAGCCAGGAGCGGACGAGCCGGCGGCAGCCGGAGCTTTGAATTCGATACCGGCGGAATCGGCCTCGATCTCGATCTGAACGTCGCGATGACGGTATCGCTGGAAGAGTCCGTCAAGGGCGGGGAAAAGCGCGTCCGTCTGCCGACCGGCAAGGAGCTCAACGTCAGGATTCCCGCAGGCGTCACCGCCGGTCAGCAGATCCGGCTGAAGGGGCAGGGCGAAACCGCGCCGGGTCACCCGCCGGGTGATCTTCTGATTACCGTCAGCATCGCCCCGCATCCCCTCTTCAAGGTCGATGGCAGCGATTTGCGCCTGGAGCTGCCCATCACGCTCTATGAGGCGGTGCTGGGCGGCAAGGTCCGCGTGCCCACCCTGGGCAGCGCGGTCGAGCTCTCGATTCCGAAAAATACCTCGAGCGGCCGCACCTTCCGCCTCAAGGGCAAGGGCCTGCCCAAGCCCGGGGGAACCGGGGATCTGTTCGTCATCACCCGAATTATTTTGCCCGATGGGAACGATAGCGAGCTTGAGGCATTGATGCACAAGTGGCGCGATGGCCACACGTACAATCCACGCAGCGATTTCGGCTGATTCGGCCGGTTCGCGGCGGAGTTTTTACGTGGAATTTGGAGAGCGGGGTTCCGAGCAGGAGTTTCCCAAAAAACGCGCTTTCTTCCTGGAAACAAAGGGTTTCCCGGAAAAAGGGGCGGCCTCGAAAGGGGGACCAGCGCGGTACCAAACCCCGATCGAGGCCGCTTGCGCCGATCGGCGGATCGAACGCTACTCATTTTCGCGTGATCACCCGGTGCATTAGTGAGACGCACCGGTGTTCTGATTCCAGATTTTCGATGTCAGAATTTGGACAAGCGGCGCGGTGTTGCTTATCCGCCGCTCTTCACCCCGATAGATGCGCGCCCGATGACGGGCTCTGCGCAAGCCGGGAACACGCCTCCGATCGCACTGATCCCGGGGCTCGTTGCGTTCCACCGGGGGCTACGGGTTAGCCCTTCTTTTCCATCTGGTCGTAGACGGCTTGGGCGATCTGGGTGAGCCGGCCCCGGTCGGTTCCGGTGGAAACCACCGCATAGATGACCCCGTCATCGGCCCAGAACAGTGAACTCTCCTTGCCCTGCGCCGCGTATCGCATCTGCATCGCCCCGGCGGCTGACTTCGCAGTGTAGATCGTGAAGCGCTCGCCCGAGGCGCTCTCATACATCAGGAACGAGGCCGGCCCTACCGAACCCGGCAACAACCGTCCGCCGACCAGCTTCAACCCCGCACCCGTCAGTTCGGGTGCGCGGACGATCCAGCCGCAGCGCTTGGTTAGCCATTGCTGCAGATGGCTACGTTCGCTGCCTGGCACTTCGACGGGATGGCGGACTTCGACGACATAGAGCCGGTGCGCCTCGATCGCATCCATCGTAAAATTCTGCAATGCCGACGGCGCAGCAGCCGCGCCGCGTGCCAGCCAGCCAACGCTGCCGCCGATCACAAACGCCGCCAGCGTGGCTGCCACCGCGCCGTACACCCATTTGCGCGGTTGCCGCACCAGCCGTTCGATATCGAGCCGTTTCGGCACCGCCTCGTCGATGACCGAATCGTACCTGGCATGCAGCGCTTCCGCCATCGTGCGCCACGACTGCACCCGCACGGCATCGTCGGGATGCGAGGCGAGCCACGCTTCGACGTCGCCACGGCGTTCCGCCGGCAGCTCGTCGTCGACGTAAGCATGCAGCTCGTCTTCGGTGACGGGGATATTGCGATCGATCATTGTCTTCGTCTCTGCCTATTCCTGATCAGCCTATGCGTAACGCGCTTCATGCACCCTTTTGGCGTCTTCATTTCACCCGCCGCAGCGCCGCGCGCTCGCCCTCGAGCGACGCCTTGACATGGGCGCGTGCGCGGGCAAGCCGGGACATTACGGTGCCGATCGGCACGCCCTGGATGTCGGCGACCTCGCGGTAGCTAAGCCCTTCCAGCATCACCAGCAGCAGCACCGAGCGCTGCTCTTCCACCAGCGTGGCCAGCGCGCGCGCAATGTCGCGGCCCTCCGCCTCGGTGCCGCTGGCGTCCGGATTGTTGTCGAGCAGCGGCATAAACTGCGGCCGCCGTGCCAGCGACCGACGCCGGTTCTTGTTCAAATTGGTCAGGATCGTATACAGCCAGCTCCTGACATCGCCGCCGAGAAACAGCCGCTCGGAACGCAATGCGCGCACCAGCGTGTCCTGCACCAGATCGTCGGCGATGTCGGCATCGCGCGCGAGCGCGCGTGCATAGCGGCGGAGCGCCGGAATCATGGCCTCGACACTTTGACGAAACGCGCTCATCAGCACCAGTTTGCAAGAGTTGCAGGAGGCGCGAACGCCTTACCCAACATAACACCCAATTGACGCGTCTATTCCAGCCATGGAGCCGCACCGGAAACCGCGTTATCCGAGCGACGGATTTGGGCTCGACCGCGCGAGAGTGCTGGTGTACCTCCAAAGGCGGACGGAAGCGCGATTGGAAAGCGGATGTCGCAAAAGTCAGGTCTGATGCAGGGCAAGCGCGGGGTGATCCTCGGCGTTGCCAACAACCGCTCGATTGCCTGGGGCATCGCCAAGGCATGCCGCGACGCCGGCGCGGAAATCGCGCTCACCTGGCAGGGCGATGCGTTGAAGAAACGCGTCGAACCGCTGGCCAAGGAGCTGAACGGCCTCCTGCTGGGCCATTGCGACGTCACCGATGCCGCGACGATAGATGCGGTGTTCGATGTGCTCGGCGAAAAGTGGGGCAAGATCGATTTCGTGGTCCATGCGATTGCCTTCTCCGACAAGGACCAGCTCGATGGCCGCTATCTGGAGACGACGCAGGACAATTTCACCAAGAGCATGCTGATCTCCTGCTACTCACTGACCGCGATCGCGCAGCGGGCCGAGAAGCTCATGACCGATGGCGGCTCGATCCTGACGCTGACCTATTACGGCGCCCAGAAATGGATGCCGCATTACAACGTCATGGGCGTCGCCAAAGCCGCGCTCGAAGCCAGCGTGCGCTATCTCGCCGCTGACCTTGGCGAGAAGAACATCCGCGTCAACGCGATCTCGGCCGGGCCGATCAAGACGCTGGCCGCCTCCGGTATCGGCGACTTTCGCTACATTTTGAGGTGGAACGAGCACAACGCGCCGCTGCGTCGCAACGTGAGCATCGAAGAAGTCGGCGACAGCGCGCTGTATCTGTTGTCGGACCTGTCGCGCGGCGTCACCGGCGAGGTCCATCACGTCGATTCCGGCTATCACGTCGTCGGCATGAAGCGCCCTGAGGCGCCGGATATCAGCCTCGCCCAGGACTGAAAATGAGCCCCGACAACGCAAGGCAATGGGTCGAGCCTGTTCTGCAGCTGTTGTTCGATGCCCGGGAGATCGAGGCGCTCGCCGCGATTCGCTTGGAGCTGGGTCAATCGACGACAGAGAAGTTGCGTTTCAATACTTCGAAGGGGAAGACCGAAGAGCTGAGAGACCGGACTCGGTTGGCCAATCTTTTTACCCTGTCGGAGTTTCTATTAGACGAAGAGCTGTGGGATAAAGCCGTCACGGCCTATGCTTGGACGATCAAGCTTTCGGAAGATTTGGATGAACCCTTTTTTCTCGAAAGTTCGCGCTTTTGCAAAGCGTTCTGTCACAAGATGTTGGGTCAGCGACGCGAACTGCTGAAAGAGAAGGAAATGATTTCGGCCGATAAGACCTTTTTTGTTGGGGACAGAATGGTCTTGTCTGTCAAAGACCTCGATTAGTCCGATGCCAGCGCCCGTGATCTACTATATCCGCCATGGCGAGACGTCGTGGAACGCGGAAGGCAGGCTGCAGGGCGCGCAGGACATTCCACTGAACGACCTTGGCCGCAAGCAGGCGGCCCACGCCGGCAACATCCTCGCCGAGCTTCTCGCGCACGATGGCCGCGACACGTCCGCGCTGCCGTTCGTTGCAAGCCCGCTTTCCCGCGCGCGGGCGACGATGGAGTTGGTGCGCGGCGCCATGAAACTGCCGCCGGAGAGTTATTCGCTCGACGATCGCCTGCGTGAGATCGGCTACGGCGTCTGGGAGGGCTCGACGCTGGCCGAGATGCAGGCCGCCGACCCTGTGCTCTATGCCAAGCGGTTGACGGCGAAGTGGACGATGGCGCCGGAAGGCGGCGAGACCTATGCGGAGGTGCAGGACCGGATGCGCGACTGGTACGATTCCTTGCGTGCAGACACGGTCGCGGTGGCCCATGGAGGCACCGCACGGGCGCTGATGGTGGCGCTCGGTATCGAGACGCCGCAGAGCGCCGCCGACCTCGTGATCGAGCAGGGCGCGGTCTATGTGTTCCGCGACGGGGATCTGCGGAAATATAGCTAAATATAGTTAGAGTCTTCGTCTTTCGGCGAATTCCGTCTGTATTGACATCGTGGATACAAAAGCGCATCTTTCTGCGATGGCAAAGGACCGCTCCTCATTCTCGGAAGGCCCGGAAAATGCGACCGTTGCTGTAGCGGAGCGCTCGCCCATTGTGGATACGAAGGGCAGCATTAATCTGCGCATCGAGGCCAATACAAGACAACTTATCGACGACGCAGCAGCGATCCTTGGCAAGACGCGTACGGAGTTCATGATCGAGACTGCCCGTCGGCAAGCGATTGACGTGGTGCTCGACCAGCGCCTGTTCGTGCTCAATTCCGAACGTTACGACGTCTTCGTGCACGCGCTCGATAATCCCCCTGCGCCGGGACCGAAGCTGCGGTCGCTGTTGCGCAGGGTGCCGGTATGGCGGAAGTAGAGGGCGTATCGGAGCGCGCCGAACGCGGATTGTCGGCCCCCGTTCCCTTGACTGTCGAGCATGACCTTTCGGGCTTCGACTGCGGCGAAGCTGCATTGAACGACTGGCTGAGGCACCGTGCCTTGAAGAACGAAAGCCGTTTTTCCCGGACCTATGTCGTGTGCGAGGGCAACCGGGTGGTCGCTTATTTCTGCATCTCGGCCGGGGCGGTGGAGCGCGCGGCGGCGCCGGGCAAGGTGCGGCGCAATGCGCCCGATACGATTCCGGTATCGGTCATCGGGAGATTGGCGGTCAGCCGCGATCACGCAGGTAAGGGGCTCGGTGCGGACCTCCTATCGGACGCGCTTCGCCGTATCGCGGTCGCATCACAGAGCATCGGCATTGGGGCGGTGCTGGTGCATGCGAAGGATGAGACAGCGAAGCGCTTCTACACCCGATGCGCCGAGTTCATCGAGTATCCAGAGGACAGCCGCACGCTGTTTCTCCCCATCGAAACCGTAGTTGCGGCCTTCAGCTAGTTTCGGAAAGAGCGGCGCAAGGTTGGGACCCGGAAATCACGTTTCTCGGGGCCAATGAGAAAGCGAAGGAGGAAGGCTGAGGGCGAAGAAGCAGCGATAGCATCCTTTCGGACGGCCGTACCCGGCCATTACGGGCGCGAGCCTATTTGACCCAATGCTTTCCCCGCGTTACCACACGCTCAATCCAGAGATTTCGAGCTCCAGATGTCCCACAACACCTTCGGCCATCTCTTCCGCGTCACGACCTTCGGCGAAAGCCATGGGGTCGCGATCGGCTGCGTGGTCGACGGCTGCCCGCCGCTGATCCCGCTGACATCAGAGGACATCCAGCACGATCTCGACCGCCGCCGTCCGGGACAGTCGCGCTTCACCACCCAGCGCCAGGAGCCGGATGCGGTCAAGATCCTGTCCGGCGTGATGGCGCATCCGGAAACCGGCATGCAGGTGACGACGGGAACGCCGATCGCGCTCCTGATCGAGAACACCGACCAGCGCTCCAAGGACTATTCGGAGATCAAAGACAAGTTTCGCCCGGGGCACGCCGACTTCACCTATGAAGCCAAATACGGCCTGCGCGATTATCGCGGCGGCGGCCGTTCATCGGCGCGCGAGACCGCAACGCGCGTCGCGGCCGGCGCCATCGCGCGAAAAATCCTGGCCGAAGTCAAGGTGCGCGGCGCGCTGGTGCAGATGGGCCCGCACAAGATCGACCGCGACAAGTGGGACTGGGACGAGATCGCGCGCAATCCGTTCTTTTGTCCGGACAAGGACAAGGCCGCCTTCTTCGAGCAGTATCTGGACGGCATCCGCAAGAGCGGCTCCTCGATCGGCGCGGTTATCGAGGTGGTCGCCGAAGGCGTGCCGCCGGGATGGGGTGCGCCGATCTACGCCAAGCTGGATGCCGATCTCGCGGCGGCCATGATGAGCATCAATGCGGTAAAGGGCGTCGAGATCGGCGCCGGCTTCGGCGCCGCGGAACTGTCCGGCGAGCAAAACGCCGACGAGATGCGGACCGGCAATAATGGCACGCGCTTTCTGTCCAACCATGCCGGCGGCGTACTCGGCGGCATCTCGACCGGCCAGCCGGTGGTGGTGCGCTTTGCGGTGAAGCCGACGTCCTCGATCCTGTCGCCACGCAAGACGGTGGATCGCGCCGGCGCCGATACCGACATCATGACCAAGGGCCGCCACGACCCCTGCGTGGGTATCCGCGCGGTGCCGGTCGGCGAGGCCATGATGGCCTGCGTGCTGGCCGATCATTTCCTGCGCCACCGCGGACAGGTCGGCTGACCCCGGGCGCTTCTCAACGTCAAGCGTTCTTGTTAGCTTGACGCGCGCTGAACTTGCACGGCAAATACCGGCGTGATGAATGCACCGGAACTGCAGAAGCTGACGGACTGGCTGATCGACGGCGGCCGAACCGCGACCAGCCCGACCCGATTTATGGCCGAGTGCTGTGAACGGATGGTCGGGGCAGGGCTGCCGCTGTGGCGCGTCGGCGTCTTCGTTCGCACCCTGCATCCCGAAATCTACGGGCTCAGCTTTATCTGGAAGCCGGACTCGGAGGTCGAGGTCGGCTCCGTCGATTACAATATCCTGCAGTCACAGGATTTTCACACCAGCCCCCTGATCATCGTGTTCCAGCGGGGACTGGAAGTTCGAGCCCGGCCAGATGATCCCCAGAGCAGGCGTTTTCCAATTATCGACGACCTTCGCGCTGAAGGCGTGACGGATTATGTCGCTCTGCCGCTGCCGTTCATTGGCGGCACGGTGAACGCATCGAGTTGGAGCACCAAGCAGCCGGGCGGGTTCACGGAGGAACAACTGGCGGCGCTGCGGAGCCTCGCGAAGCCACTGGCGCGGGTGGTCGAGATCCTCAGTTTGAAACGCATGGCCGCGAGCCTTTTGGACACCTATGTCGGCAACAGCGCCGGCGAGCGGATCATGGGCGGGCAAATTCGCCGCGGCCATACCGAGACGATGAATGCCGCGATCTGGCTGTCCGATCTGCGTGGCTTCACGGCGTTGTCGGACCGGCTGCCGGCCGAGACCGTCGTCGACATTCTGAACCAGTATTTTGATTGCCAGGTCGCCGCGATCAAGAAGCATGGCGGCGACGTGCTGAAATACATGGGCGACGGGCTGCTCGCGGTGTTTCCGATCGACGAATATGTCGGCGATGAGCAGCAGGTCTGCTCGCATGTGCTCGAAGCTGCGCACGAATCCCGCGCCAGCGTGGCCGAACTGAATTATCCGATCGGAGACGCGGTCGAACGTTTTCGTTTCGGCGTCGCGCTTCACGTGGGACGAATCTCTACGGCAATATCGGTGGCGGCAACCGGCTCGACTTCACCTGCATCGGGCCCGCGGTGAATCTGGCGGCACGGCTGGAAAAGATCGCCAGCCAGCTCCGTCGCACGGTCGTAGCGTCGGAGGGATTTGCCGGCATCTGCCGGGGAGGGTGGAGCGACCTCGGCGAGTTTCCGGTCGCCGGCTTCGCCAAGGCCGCGCGCGTCTACGGTCTCGCAGACGAGACGTCGGCGACGTAGCCCGGATGAAGCGCGGAGAATTACTCCTCCGGCTCGGTCGTGAACAGCAGCGGATAGCCCTTGGCGCGGCCGGCGTCTGTGGCGCGCGTCGCCTTGGTCTCGGCGACGTCCTTGGTGAACACGGCGACGACGCAGACGCCGCGGCGGTGCGCCGTTATCATCACCTTGTGGGCCTGGTCCTCGGTCATGCGGAATTCGGCCTTGAGCACCGTGACGACGAATTCGCGCGGCGTGTAGTCGTCATTGATCAGGATGACCTTGTGCAGGCGCGGCCGTTCGACCTTGGTTTTGACCTTGGTTTTTGGCGTGACGACGGTATCTGCCATTCCAGAAATCCCGAAGCGAGCGAATTGCGACGGGCCAGCCACGCGGCTACTTGGCGCGGCAATCCGCCAAGCGTTGCGCCATAGTCCGATCGCCGCGGCTGACGGCCGGCTCGATCAGTTTACAGGCTCCGGGCCGGTCCTGAAACCGGGCGTTTGCCGAGAGTTTCAGCTTGATCAGGGCTGCCATCGCGCCGGGTTCGGACATGCTATCGCTGCAGGGAACCGGCCGAGTTGTCCTGCTGTGAAAGAATCCCGATCTTAACCCGAATGTGAAGGACAAATGATTTCAGCGCTTTGCGTTGGCCGTTTTGCATGTCACCATTACTGACGTTCGACGGGAGGGCCGCAATGCGCTGGTATGTCTCGATCGGGGTCGTGCTTGTAGCCGGCATACTTGCCGGCGGCGACGTGGCAGGCGTTGCCGCGCCGAACCCAACGAACCGGCCGGGCCATCAATTGAACGCCGATAGCCACCCACTGGCCGACAAGGACGCCAATCCGACCGTCGACGTGGAACTCGTCCTTGCCGTCGACGTTTCCTATTCGATGGACATGGATGAACTGGCGCTGCAGCGGGAAGGCTACGCGCAGGCAATCCTCTCCAAGGAATTCTTGCAGGCACTCAAGAGCGGGCCGAACGGAAGGATCGCGATCACCTATTTCGAGTGGGCGGCATCCACTGACCAAAAGATCATCATTCCCTGGCGCGTGATCGACGGCCCGGAGACGGCTGACGCCGTCGCCAACGAGATCGTCAAGACCCCGATTCGCCGGGCGTCGCGCACCTCGATTTCGGGTGCGATCAACTTCGCCATGCCGCTGTTCGACGAGAGCCCGCATCGCGGCCTGCGGCGGGTGATCGATATCTCGGGCGATGGCCCCAACAACAACGGCGCGCCGGTCCTCATCGCGCGCGATGCCGCGCTGGAAAAGGGCATCGTCATCAACGGTCTGCCGATCATGGTGAAGGAACCATCTTACTCCACCATGGATATCGACAATCTCGATTTCTACTACGAGGATTGCGTCATCGGCGGACCCGGCTCGTTCGTGGTGACGATCAAGGACCGCGACAAGTTCAAGGAAGCGATTCGTACCAAGCTGCTGCTCGAGATCGCCGGCCGCACGCCCGAACGCCCGGTGGTGCCTGCAGCGGGCCGGGAGCCGCGCGTCAATTGCATGGTCGGCGAGAAGATCTGGCAGGACCGGTGGGGGAGGTGAATCCGGAATCAGGACCGTGCTTCACCCTCCCCTGGAGGGGGAGGGTCGCCGCGAAGCGGCGGGGTGGGGTGACGGTCCATCCTCTCGATCAGTGCCCGAGTGGAGAGATCACCCCACCCCGTCTCGCATTTCGCTACGCTCATGCGAGCCGACCCTCCCCCTCCAGGGACCCCTCCAGGGGAGGGTAAGCAAGAAGCGCCTATCGCCTGAACTGCGCCACCAATTCCACATGCGGCGTATGGCGGAACTGGTCGACTGGCGTGACGCCCTCGATCTTGTAGCCGCCATCGATCAAGATCTTCGCATCGCGCGCAAAGGTCGTGACATTGCACGAGACTGCAACCACCGTTGGCACCTTGCTTGCCGCGATCTGCCTCACCTGCGCTTGCGCGCCCTGACGTGGGGGATCGAATACGACCGTGTCGTAGTCGCGCAGTTCCTGCGGCATCAGCGGGCGACGAAACAGGTCGCGTGCCTCTGCATTGACCGGCTTCAGTCCTGAGGTGGACGTCGCAGCCTTCTGCAAGGCTGCTACCGCACCGGCATCGCCGTCAAAGGCGGTTACCCGCGACTTCGCTGCAAGCCGCAGCGCGAAGGGGCCGACGCCGCAGAAGAGATCGGCGATATTCTTGCTGCGTTTGCAATGTTCGGAGACGAGCGCCGCCAGCGCTTCCTCTCCTGCCACCGTGGCCTGCAGAAAGGAGCCGGGCGGCAGCGTGACCTGCGCGGCGCCGATCGAAATCACGGGCGGCGTTCGCATCAGCACCAGTTCGCCGTGGCGCGTCAGCCGCGCCAGCCGGTGTTGTTCGGCGATCCGCGAGAGCCGCGCGATCATGGCTGACGATACCGGGCCGGAGCCGCGCACATCGACGTCGAGGCCGCTATTGGTCGCGGTGATCTGGATGTCGAGCGGCTTGCCCATCGCGATCAACGGCTCGGCGACGGCCCAGGCGGCCTCGATCGCGCCGCTCAATTGCGGGTCGAGGATCGGGCAGCGGTCGATCGGAATGATGTCGTGCGAACCGGCCGCCGCATAGCCGACCTTGAGCACGTCGTGCGTGCCCATCCGTGCGTGCAGGGTGATACGCCGGCGGCCCGCACCATGAGCATCGACCAGCGTCGCGACGTCGCAATCGATTCCCGCTTGCGAAAGCGTCGTCACCACGAGCTCGCGCTTCCAGGCGCGATAGGGTTCGGCGTCCCAGTGCTGGATCGCGCAGCCGCCGCAAACGCCGAAATGCGGACAGAACGGCGCGATGCGCTCCAGGCTTGCAGCTTCGAGCTTGAGCAATCGCCGGCGGTCGGGATGGTGGCCGGGAACCGGACCGACCTCTATTGTTTCGCCGCCGAGCGTGTACGGCACATAGATGTTGTCGCCGCCTGATACGGCGACGCCGTCGCCATGATGGCCGACATGGTCGATGACGAGGCGTTCGCCCTCAGCCACGGCGCGCGCCCATGAAGAACTCGATATTGCCGTCGCCGCCTTTGATCGACGACGGAAACACCTGGATATCGGTGCAGCCGAGCGAGGCGGCAAACGCCGAGATGTCGTCGCAGATCGCCTGGTGCACCATCGCGTTGCGGATGATGCCGTGCTTGGAATGTTTCCGCTCTGCTTCGAACTGCGGCTTGATCAGCGCGAGCAGATGCATCGGGGCTGCGGCCAGGGACAGCGCCACCGGCAGCACCGCCTTCAAGGAAATGAAGCTGACGTCGATGACGACGACATCCGGCCGGGCGGGCAGGCGCTTGCCCTCGAACGTGCGTATGTCGGTTTCTTCCATCGACACGACTTTGGGATGGTTCTGCAGCGAGGGATGCAACTGGCCGTGCCCGACATCGATGGCGAAGACGAGGCTGGCGCCGTTCGCCAGCAGCACCTCGGTGAAGCCGCCGGTGGAGGCGCCGACGTCGAGGCAGACGTGATCCTCGATCTCGATCGGATACTGCTCCAGCGCGCCGGCGAGCTTGACGCCGCCGCGTGAGACGTAAGGGTGGGCGGGCTGAGCGGACAATTCGGCATTGCCGGCGATCATCTCCGATGCCTTCAACACAGGCCTGCCATCGGCCGTCACGCCGCCGGCGTCGATCGCGGCGCGCGCGCGAGCGCGGCTCTCGAACAGGCCACGCTCGACCAGCAGCATGTCCACGCGCTTGCGGGGAGAGGTTTTGCTGTCGTTCTTGTCAGCCAAGTTCAGTCCGATTTGCCGGTGGCGCGATCCGCCGCCAGAGCGACGCAGGCCTCGAACGAGGTGAGATCGTGCCAGATATCTTGCGGCCGCTGCCGCGGCGTCACCAGTCTAGCACCATGCAGATCGAGCGTGTGGATCATCATGAGATTGTCGGGCAGGCCGAAATCTTCCACCGTCAGCCCGTCGCGGTCGATCAGATGGCCGGTGGCGGATTTGGTCACGTCGTAGTTCCGCTTTACGCGCTCAACATAGACCGCGGGGTCGTTGCTGTAGGCCAGGCAGAGCTTGCCACGGCCGGCCATGTAGCCGAGTTCATAGACCGTGCCGGCGTCGGCACTGGGGCCACGAAACGGCGTAAGATTGGCAATGATCGCGTCCGCCGCATCCATCATTGCTTCGTTGCCCTTGAAGATCGCTAGCGAGGCGTGGGCAGCGGCCAGGTCGACCGCGTTGTCAAGCGGATAGAGACCGATCAGGCCATGGCGGGCACAGATTGCGGCTTTGCGGCGCCCGATCTCAATGGCATCGGGAAGGAAGACGTCGGGGCCTGCGAGATAAATCTTCGTCATTCCGGGGCGCGCCTCTTGGCGCGAGCCCGGAATCCATACTCTGGATCGTGGTTTGGATTCCGGGTTCGTCGCTTCGCTCCGCCCCGGAATGACACAAGATTTGCCCTCAGGCGAGCTTGACGGTCTCGGTCTTGTAGTCCTTGCCGAGCGCGTCGAACACCTTGGCAACGATGCCCTTGGCGTCGAGGCCGGCATGGGCATACATCGCGTTCGGCGAATCGTGGTCGATGAACTCGTCGGGCAGGATCATCGCGCGCATGCGCAAGCCGCCGTCGAGCATGCCGTGCTCGGCCAGCGTCTGCATGACGTGCGAACCGAAGCCGCCGATCGAGCCTTCCTCGATGGTGAGCAGCACTTCGTGGTCACGCGCCAGCTTCAGCACCATGTCGACGTCGAGCGGCTTCATGAAGCGGGCGTCGGCGATGGTGGTGGAGAGGCCGTGGGCGGCGAGTTCGTCCGCAGCCTTTTCGCATTCGGCCATTCGCGTGCCGAACGAGAGCAGGGCGACCTTGCTGCCCTGGCGAAGGATGCGGCCCTTGCCGATCTCGAGGGGAATGCCGACTTCCGGCATTTCGACGCCGCGGCCTTCGCCGCGCGGATAACGCACCGCGCTCGGGCGGTCGTTGATCGCGACTTGCGTGGCGACCATGTGCACCAGCTCGGCTTCGTCGGACGCGGCCATGATGACGAAGTTCGGCAGGCAGCCGAGATAGGCGTTGTCGAACGAACCGGCATGGGTGGCGCCGTCGGCGCCGACCAGGCCGGCGCGGTCGATCGCAAAACGTACCGGCAGGCTCTGGATCGCAACGTCATGGACCACCTGGTCATAGCCTCGCTGCAGGAAGGTCGAGTAGATCGCGCAGAATGGCTTGTAGCCTTCGGTGGCAAGCCCCGCGGCAAACGTCACCGCATGCTGTTCGGCAATGCCGACATCGAAGGTGCGCTCCGGGAATGACTTGTTGAAGATGTCGACGCCGGTGCCCGACGGCATCGCCGCGGTGATAGCGACGATCTTGTCGTCCTTCTCCGCTTCCTTGACGAGGCTCTGGCCGAACACGTTCTGGTAGGCCGGTGCATTCGGCTTGGCCTTGGCCTGCGCGCCGGTGGCGACGTCGAACTTGACCACGGCGTGATATTTGTCGGCGGAGGCCTCGGCCGGGCCGTAGCCCTTGCCCTTTTGCGTCACGACATGAACCAGGATCGGGCCGGTTTCCATGTCGCGGACGTTCTTCAGGACGGGCAGCAGATGGTCGAGGTTATGGCCATCGATCGGGCCGACGTAATAGAAGCCTAGTTCCTCGAACAGCGTGCCGCCGTCCATCATGAAGCCGCGGGAATATTCCTCGACGCGGTTGGCGCGGTTGGCGAGGATTTTCGGCAGACGCTTGTTGATCTGTTTGGCCGCGTCGCGCAGCGTGCGGTAAGTCTTGCCGGAGTAGAGGCGGGAGAGATAGGCGCTCATCGCGCCGACCGGCGGCGCAATCGACATGTCGTTGTCGTTGAGGATGACGATCAGCCGCGAGTTCATCGCGCCTGCGTTGTTCATGGCCTCGTAAGCCATGCCGGCCGACATCGCGCCGTCGCCGATCACGGCGATCACGTTGTTCTTGCCGCCGGAGAGGTCGCGCGCCACGGCCATACCGAGGCCGGCGGAGATCGAGGTCGAGGAGTGCGCGGCGCCGAACGGATCGTAGTCGCTCTCGGTGCGCTTGGTGAAGCCGGAGAGACCGCCGCCGGTGCGCAGCGTGCGGATGCGGTCGCGGCGGCCGGTCAGGATCTTGTGCGGGTAGGCCTGGTGGCCGACGTCCCAGATCAGGCGGTCGCGCGGCGTGTCGAAGATGTAGTGGATCGCAGTGGTCAGTTCCACGACGCCGAGGCCGGCGCCGAAGTGGCCTCCGGTCACCGAAACGGCGTCAATGGTTTCCTGGCGGAGTTCGTCCGCGACCTGCCGCACCTGCTCGATCTTGAGCTTGCGAAGATCCTCGGGCGTGCGGATGGTATCGAGAAGCGGCGTTTTACTAAATGTGGTCACAGCGATATTCCAATTTTGCATGTCGGGATGAAGGCCCGACGCGAGACGGGAAGCGCGTTAACCGCGCCGCGAAAATCCAGACCCACCTGCCAACCGGGCAGGCCGGTACCTGATTTGAAAGCCTAGATGCACTCCGGTTTAAACCATGTGATATGCATCACTTAGTCGCTCGGAACCCTTCCCGGTTCAGTTTCTTTAGCTATTTGAGGTGCTTGCCGCCGCCCGAAGTCAGCCGCAGACTGCTCTCCACAGCCCATAGAACCGCAAGCTTTACACCAAAGCCGCCGCCAAAGCCAACCCGGAGAGCCGATTCGGTTCCGGGTGCTGAGGCAAAAAGCCTCGATTTTCAACCGCTGCGGCGGGCGGATGGTTCCACTTTGCTCAAATCGGCCTCACGTGTGGCCGCGGCGGTGGCCGCTTCGATCCTCTTCCAGGCCCGATCCCGCGCCCCGGAATCGCCGGTGGCGACGTCAAGCGCGGCGTCGGGGACGGTCATGCGCGCGCTGAGAGGGACCGGTCCGCAGACGATCATGAAGAAGTCGTAGGCGTTGGGCAGTTCGTTGGCCATCACGAACTGGAAATGCACGCGGAAGAACTGCCAGCGGAATTTCTCGTAGTGCTCGGGCCGTATGATGTCACGGAAGCGAACCGGCACGATCTTCGGATTGCGCCTGAGGGCTCCGACATCGATGCCGTGGCCCGCGATCGGATCGAACTGGTAGAAATTCATCACGTCCTTGCGGGCCTGACAGTCGATCCAGTCGATCGACGGCTCGACCGCCAGCATCCGCAGATGGTCGCGAAATTCTTTCGATACGGCGTGATAGCCCACGATCGGGAAATTGCCGCCGATCGTCAGCAGCACGATCCGCGGCCCGTGGCGGCCGAGCGCGGGATCGTGCTTGAGCGCGCGCGCCAGCATTTCCGTCGACAGGAACGATCCGGAACTATGGCCGACGATGACGATCTCGTCGGCGTCGGTGCTCCTGGCGACATTGACCAGATGCCGCGCAAAACGGTCGATGCGCTGATCCCATTCCGGGCGTTCGCGGTGCGAGAACTCCCAGGTCCAGATCGTGTCGGACAGGAGATAGAGCACGTAGGTGGCGTTCTCGGTGTATTTCAGCACGGCCCCGAGCAGCGCCACGAAGATGGCGGCGGCGGTAGCGATGCTGAATGCGTCGGGAATGCCGATGGCGCTTAGGCCTTTTTCGAACACGAAGGCGATGGCCGCGGCACACGCGGCCTCGAGCAGCAGCAGCAAATGCGGGTAGGTGATGAAGGTAGCGAACCGCCAGTTCGCCTTGCCGAACCGGGCGATGGTGCCGGCAAAGACGAGGCGCCAGTAGATCCAGACTGCGCTGAGCACCGTGCGCCAGATCGGCGACGCCAGGTCCTGCTGGATGAAATCCTCGAACCGGAGGAAGTCGTAAGACGTGCGGGTCTGCCAGTCCTCCGCCTTGGTATCGATGGTCCAGGACGCGATCTCGTCGTCGGACGCGACCTTTGGCCGGCTGATGGTGGCCTGGAGCTGGTAAAGCCGGCTGAACTTGCGCAGCTCGGTCCGGAACATGCGGTAATATTGCGCCAGCCCGCGCGGATCATAGCCCTGAATATAGATGATATGGCGGTGCTGGACGCGCACGTACTGTCCCCAAGTGTCGGCGGACTATATCAGGCCGGGCGGAGGGCAAAGAACTAATTCGGCTGGCCCGCCTCCCACAGCGGGGAGGGCGAATCCGTCCGGTATTCCCGATTGTTGCGCCGAACCCCGAATACCGGACGGCGGATTTACTGGACGTCGAGCGGCTCGGTCCCCGTGACCTGGCCGCTCGCGTCGGTCGTGATCTTGTCGACGCGGGCCTCCGCCTGCCGCAGCAATTCTTCGCAGCGGCGCTTCAGCGCCTCGCCGCGTTCGTAGATCGCGACCGATTCCTCCAGCGGCACCTTGCCGTCCTCGAGCCGCTTCACGATCGATTCAAGCTCCTCGATCGCCCGCTCGAAGGAGAGTTTTTTGACGTCCACCTGGGTATTTTCGGCCATATCTAGTTCCCGAATGCGCGCCATCGAGGCGCGGAATCAAACTATAACGTTTTCGAGCGACGTGGGTACCGGCTCGCGTGAAGAAAACGCGTCAAAACAGAGGCTTTTGAGGGTCTATTGTGGCAGGGATTTACGCGCCTATCAGCGCGGTGACATGCGCCGCCACCGATTCTTTCAGCCCCTGCAGGTCGTAGCCGCCCTCCAGCACCGAGACAACCCGCCCACCGGCGCTGCTGTCCGCCACATCCATCAGCCTGCGGGTGACCCAGCCGAAATCGTCCGCCTCCAGGTTGATCGAGGCGAGGGGGTCGCGGTAATGCGCGTCGAAGCCGGCGGAGATGATGATCAGTTCCGGCGAGAACTTCTGCAATTGCGGCAGGATCAGGTTTTCGAACGCGGCGCGGAATTTTGCGCTGCCGTCCTCGGAAGCCAGCGGTGCGTTGACGATGGTGTCATGCTCGCCGCGCTCGCCGCTGGCCCCGGTGCCCGGAAACAGCGGCATCTGGTGCGTCGAGCAATACATGACGGTCGGATCGTGCCAGAAAATGTCCTGCGTGCCGTTGCCGTGATGGACGTCGAAATCGACGATCGCGGCGCGGCCGATGCCGTATTTGCGCTGGGCGTGACGTGCGGCAATGGCGACATTGTCGAAGAAGCAGAAGCCCATCGGCTTCGAGACCTCGGCATGATGGCCGGGCGGGCGCACCGCGACGAAAGCGTTCTGGTGGGCGCCGGACATCACAGCGTCGGTTGCCGCCACCGCGCCTCCGACGCCGCGCATCACCGCCTCCCAGGTGCCCGGTGACATCGAAGTATCGCCGTCGATGTAGATCATGCCGCTCTGGGGCGCGATGTGGCGGAGTTCGCCGATATAATGCTCGCCATGGCACAGCGTGACGGAATCGAGATTGCCTTCCGGCGCTTCGCCGCGCGTGAGCGGCTTGAAGCGCTCTTCGCCCAGCGCCTCGGCGACCGCGCGCAGCCGATCGGGGCGCTCGGGGTGCCCCGGCGGCGTGACATGGTCGAGACAGGCGGTATGGGTCAAAAGCAGCGTCATGTTGATTCCTGGCGTAATGGAACGCGCCGGTAAGGAAGCGGCTAATCTAGGTGGTTAGAGGCCGCTCGGAAAGGCCTACGGCTTTCGGCTCAGTTGATCCTGACAATGCGATCGGCGGCGGTCGGGCTGACCGGGCTGTTCGCCGCAAAATAAGCGTGCAGCGCGTCGACATCATAGATGCCGACCTGCGGCGCGGTTCCTTGCGTAAGCACGGTAAATCCGTCGCCGCCGACGAAAAGGAAATTGTTGACGGTGACGCGATAGCTCGCGGCCGGATCGATCGGTCGCCCGTTCAGCGACATCCGCTCAGGCAGCACGCGTTCGCCGTCAGGCCGGCTGGCGTCCCACGCATAGGCAAATCCCTTTGATACCTGCAGGATCCGCGGGCGCTTCGGATCGAGCCATTGCTGCTCCAGCATGTCCTTGATCTGCTTGCCCGTGAGCGTCAGCGTGACCAGTTGATTGCGGAACGGCTGGCTGGCGAACACGTCGCCATAGGTCACCGCGCCATCTTCCTTGCGCGTTATGTCGGCGCGCACGCCGCCGGGATTAGTGAACGCGATGACCGCGCCGCCTTTCGCCTCGCTGCTGGTCGCGGCGAGTTGCGCGTCTGCGATAATGTCGCCGAGCGAGCTTTCGCCGGCGGCGTTGGGCACGCGCGACAGCGTTGCCGTCACCGAACCCGCCGGACGGTTGGCGATCGGCGCGGCCAGCCTGTCGTACGATTCGATCAGCGCGGTCTGTTGGGCGTCCTTCGCAAGCGTTGCGGTGCGGACGATATTGTTGCCGGCCTTGGCGCTGATGACGTCGCGTGTGACGGGATCAAGCTTGAGATCGATCGCGGTGACGAGCGTGCCGTATTTGTCGCCGGAGGTGACGAGCCGCCCGTCGATCTCGCAGACATAGGCCCGGTGGGTGTGGCCGGTGACCACGACATCCACCGCGTGATCGAATTTTTTGACGATGTCGACGATCGGTCCGGAAATACCAGGGCATTCATTGTAGTCGCCTGTCGGCAGGCCGCCTTCGTGGATCAGCACGACGATGGCCTCGACGCCGCGCGCCTTCAGTTCCGGGATCAGCGTGTTCACGGTGTCCGCCTCGTCGCGGAATTCGAGGTCGGCGACGCCGAGCGGCGAGACGAGGCCCGGCGTGCCCTTCAGGGTCAGGCCGATAAAAGCGACCGGGATGCCGTCGAACTCCCTGATGTCATAGGCGGGAAACACCGTCTTGCCACTGCGCTTCTCGAACGTGCTGGCGGCGAGATAGCGAAATTTTGCGCCCGTAAATGGGTGCGGTCCCCGGCATTTGTCGACCGGGTGGCAGCCGCCATTCTGCATGCGCAGGAGTTCGTCCTTGCCCTCGTCGAACTCGTGATTGCCTACGGAGGAAAGCGCCAGTCCCATCATCGACAGCGCTTCGATCGTCGGCTCGTCATGAAACATCGCCGATAGAAACGGGCTGGCGCCGATCAGGTCGCCGGCCGCGACGAAGATCGAGTTCGTGTGGCCGTCGCGAAGCTGGCGCACCAGGGTCGCCATGTGCTCGGCGCCGCCGGCCTCGACGGTGATCTTCTTCATCCTGTCTTCGGGATCGGCGATCGTGATCCCGCCCGGCGGCGGGCGAAGGTAACCGTGAAAATCGTTGATTGCGAGAATGCGCAAATCTACCGGCGCTGGCGTTTGCGCGCGGGATGGCGCGGCCAGCGCCAGCATGATCGTCAAGGCAAGGATGGGACGGAAGAGAATTCTCATGGCAGGGATATTTAGCAGGTAGCTTGACTTTTCCACGTCATTGCGAGCGGAGCGAAGCAATCCATGGCACCGCATAAAGAAACAATGGATTGCTTCGCTCCGCTCGCAATGACGGTGGCCACATCCTACATCATCCGGCAAGAGGCCAAACGGTCCCGCCCACCATGTGACTAAAAGGACAACGCAATGCAGCTAGGCGGAATTCATCACCTGACCGCGATCTCCGCGAAGCCGCGGGAGAATTTGGCCTTTTACACCGGCCTGCTCGGCATGCGGCTGGTCAAGAAGACCGTCAACCAGGACGACGTCAGCGCCTATCACCTGTTCTATGCCGACGGTAAAGCCAATCCCGGCACCGATCTCACCTTCTTCGATTTCCCCGCGGCCCCCGAACGGCGCGGAACCAATTCGATCTCGCGCACCGGCCTGCGCGTTGCGGGCGAGAAAAGCCTCGGCTTTTGGCGGGATCGCCTCAAGAAGGCCGGCGGCGTCACTGGCGACATCATCGAAGTCGACGGCCGGCTGACGCTGCCGTTCGAGGACGGCGAGGGGCAGCGGCTGGTGATGGTCGACGATGGCGGGAAGGGCGCGGCCTCGCCATGGGAGCGCAGCCCGGTGCCATCAGAGCACCAGATCCGCGGCCTCGGTCCGATCGTGCTGACCGTGCAGGAGCTGTCGCGCACCGCCTTCGTGCTGACCGAAGTGATGAACATGCGCCGCGTGCGCGAGTACGCCGCCCACGGCGCGCAGGTTCATGTGTTCGCGATGGGCGAGGGCGGCCCCGCCGCGGAGTTGCATGTGCTCGAGGACAAGAATGTTCAGGTGGCGCGGCAAGGCGCCGGGGGCGTGCACCATGTCGCGTTCCGTACTCCTGACGAGACGCAGTACCACGCCTGGGCGCAGCGGCTGAACGAGCTCCGCGTCCCCAACAGCGGCGAGATCGACCGCTTCTATTTCCGCAGCCTCTATTTCCGCGAGCCCAACGGCATCCTGTTCGAGATAGCCACCGACGGCCCGGGCTTTGCGACGGATGAGCCGATGGAAACACTCGGCGAAAAGCTGGCGCTGCCGCCATTCCTGGAGCCGCGAAGGGCGGCGATCGAGGCCGGGCTGAAGCCGATCGGGTGAGGAGTGGGGCCGCGACCGGGGACCCGAGCCTGCCCAGCTTGCGCCATGTGTGCCGAAGCATGACCCACAATCCCGTCCGAGGTTGGCTAGAGCGTTGGCCCATCTGACTGAATCGTCGGGGATTCACAAATCAGCGTTTTAGTGATTCAAGCTGGTCGCCGGACTGGAGGCCGGCGGGCATGGCGAAACCGCTGTCGATGGATCTGCGCGAACGTGTGCTGGCCTGTATTGGAGGCGGCGTTTCAGGCCGGCAGGCTGCTGAGCGATTTGGCGTCAGCGCGGCGAGCGTAAGCCGCTGGCGAACGCGCGAGCGGGAGCAAGGCGATGCCCAGCCGAGAGCTCAGGGCGGCGATCGCAAGTCCCACCGGATTGATGCCCATCATGCGACGATCGTGGCTCTGCTCAAGGCCTCACCCGACATCACCATCGAGGAATTGCGTGATAGCTTGAGCAAACAAGGCTTGTCCTTTGGTTATGGCACGATCCGACGCTTCTTCGAGCGGCACAAGATCACGCGTAAAAAAAGACCGCCCATGCCACAGAGCAAGATCGCCCGGATGTCTTGACGCGACGCCAGGCCTGGCGCGAGAGCCAGGGCAAGCTCGACCGGGATCGGCTCGTCTTCATCGACGAGACCTGGGCATCGACCAACATGGCGCGAACACATGGTCGATGTCTGCGCGGAGAACGCCTGCGGGCCAGCGTTCCTCACGGCCACTGGAAAACAACAACCTGCGTCGCCGCCCTCACCACGCGCGGCATCATCGCGCCCTGGGTGCTCGATGGTCCCATCAATCGCGATGCCTTTGAAACCTACATCGAAAAGGTGCTCGTCCCCGAGCTCCCGGACGACGCTATTGTCATCATGGACAACCTCTCCAGCCACAAAGGGCCCCGCATACGTGAGATGATCGAGGCAGCTGGCGCGACGCTTCTCTACCTTCCGCCCTACAGCCCCGACTTCAACCCGATCGAAAACGCCTTCGCCAAGCTCAAAGCAAGCTTGCGAAAGGCCGCCGAACGCACCGTCGGCGGCCTTTGGGATGCTATCGGGCGCACCGTCGACACCTACACGCCAGCAGAATCCACAAACTACTTCACCGCCGCCGGCTACTTGCAACCTGATAGGCTAACGCTCTAGCTCGAGCAATGGTCGCCCTATGGAAGGCAGCGAGGCGTTTCAGATGCATCGACTGCTACGAAACTGTATGTTGCGCTTAGTTACAAGTGACGCGAAAGAGGACGCGGCGCCCCGCGAAATGTTGCCGCATTTACAAAGGCTTGAGGATTGACACTGTATTGCCACGCAGCATACTGAGTCGCCGATGTCTAATCCTGACTATATTGCACCACTGAATGAAGTGTCCTTGAAGTGCTTGTTCTTAGAGCACCTTCGCGGCCTGCGTACGGTTGATCAAAATTCAATCATCGCTTCAGAGTATGCGCTTGGCCGAGTTGGTCGTAGGATTGACTTAGCAATTTGGAACGGCGAATTCATCGGCGTTGAGTTTAAGAGCAAATTCGATTCCCTCCGGCGGCTTTCTTGGCAGTTGCAGGCATACCTCCAATGCTTTGATCGCGTGATCGTGGTCATCGACCAAAGACACAGCCAAAAAGTGACTGAAATGCTTCCTGCTCCGGTTGAGCTGTGGACAGTCGATTCCCTGGGAAATCTTACTCAGGCACAAGCCGCTGGCGTGAATCGCAGTCAATCGGCACAGGCTCTGGCAAATCTTTGTAGCCTTGCTCAACTCCGCCGTCTCGCGCCGGTTAGCAATAACGATGGCGTCTATCGAGGTCGATTAAATATCTCGGCTAGTGAGTTGCGGACTGAAGATGTTTATGAGGCAGCAATCGAAGCGTTCAAGCGGACCTTTGTGCACTCAAGCCGTGCCTTCTGGAATGAAGTAGCTGATAAAAAGATTGATCCAGATAGGATGTTAGCGTTGAGTCGATTTTCAGATTTGAGAACGCGTCGCGCTTTGATGCAGCAAGACGAGCAAATCTTCTGGCAAAAATGGGCGCAAGAAGCTTCAGACAGTCTGCTGCCACTTCCAAGCCTACTAGCTTAGTCGCTCCAATCGGTTTCTGAATCCGGCAAGGCAGGCGGTTTCCCAAAGTTCGCTTGTTGGTGAAGGTGAATGTTTATTCTGACGGCGGTCGAGCGCTGGGCCGAGATTATTGCGCCGTCGCCGTTCGCGGTCTTAATGATCTCGCTTGTGCCCCATACGCCGAGATTCGCCCAACCCGGAGAGCGGACGGCGCGTAATGCGGCCATTTGGTATGCAGCATCGCGGTCTACATCATCGTCCCCAACTCTGAAGAAATGCCAATCCGTCGGCAAAGCATTGTCAATGCGGGGGGCCGGCGCTCCACTTCCACCTGATTGCCTCTCCACTCTTACCGACGCGCGGTCAGAATAGATAACGTTTCGATGTCTAATATGCCTCACCACTTCATCGTAGAACTGGCGTTCGAAAATTGCTTGTTGCGTTATATTGACGAAGTTTGCCGGAAACGTTGAGGCGGACACCGAAACGAATGAATCGGGCAGTATTCTCCGAATACCTTCCACGATGCCAATTGCTCCGGCTGCCCGAGCTAGAAGCTCTGCGGTTTGGCGTTCGAAGTCCACAATGAAATGTATCGTTGAGTGATCCTCAATGTGAACCAGCCGCTGCGCTATCGATGTAGAAAATCTAAACATCGGCTCGGTTAGTCTGACCGCAACGCCTCTGCCGAGAGCGGCGACAATGGGGACCTGTGCGTCAATCTCCGCTGGAGCGTTCAACTGCAAGCTTGGGACGAAGTTTTCATGTTCTCCAATGAAGTCGTAGAAATTTCTATAGCCGTTGGTTGGGTCTCGCAACTCATCAAGTACGTCATGGACAGCCCGGCGTCGCTCTCCTTGGTCAAATCGTTCGTTAGTTAGGTCAATGATGACGGGTCGATGTCCTACTGCCGCTTCAACCTTCGCGATGACAGGCTCTATGTGACGGGCAGCGAGCCATGGTCGCAGTGTGATGTAAGGCAATATAGAGTCTTTGTCGGCAGGAACGAGTTCTTCCATCGCGGTCATCTCTGATGGACGGACTGCCAAAATCGGTACATAAGAAAATTGACTGAAATCGACCAAGTTTCGTTCCCCACGACTAGATGCTCTACTCGATTCCCAACCTAATCTTCATTGCAGCTGTCGAAACGTTGAATTTGTCCGCGAGAAATCCCACAAGGTCTTCAACTTGAAGCGCTCGTGCGCGTTCAATCCAGGTGTCAACGATCGGCTTGGGCATCAGTAGATCAGCAGCCATTCTATTCGCTTGTGCCTCTCTGCTGTCTGAGAGCGAGGACCGGTACAAAATGTCGTCTGTGATTCCGTCGCCGATCTCATCGCGATGTAAAAGGTAGTGTCCTATTTCGTGGGCAACCGTGAACCGCTGACGGCGCGCCGGGTCATTCTTGTTGACGCGAATGATGTAGCCGGCCGGTGCTTCATGGTCAGGCCGAATCTCACCAGAAATTCCATTAGGTAGTTTTGCCGAAATCACTCGGAGCCCGAGCGAGTTCGCAAGGGCAGACAAGCTGACAGGCGCCTCGCTCAAAAATTCCGATATTCTTTCCCGTTCGGCCCGTTCCAGGCGGCCCAGTTCACTTATCATCGTCGTGCAACCTGCGGAGATGCGTCACTTGATGTCAGAGTCATCTGTATCGTCTCCCGTATCTCGGTCGGCGCGCTCCTCGGCATTGCTGTGAATCAATATATCAACGCGTTCAACCAGGATATCTCGCAGTGGGCCGTCCTTTATTTGCGCGGAAACATGCTTGACAATTATGTGTTCAACTTCCTTTCGGAAAGGGCCATCCTTGAGGAGTTTCTCAAGATGTTCGCCCGAAGCCGTGCGGGTCATAGATTGAAATTGGGAGTAACCCCACACTGCGAGAGCGCCAATAAAAAGTGCGAGTGCGGCGAGTATCACCCCGATGCCGGTGAGAAGGATGGAGATGAGTTCGTGATAGGCCATTTTGACCTGACCTCCCTCCGGCACCAGTTTCCATTCAAAGATATTCGTGACCGCTAGCATCGTGCCAAACACCATGCCAGCGCCGAAGATGAGTATCCAAGCGGGCGAGTTAGACTTCATTGCGCTAAATGAACTTTGAAATACGTGGCTGAGCGGGTACGGGCACAATGTAGCTGCAACCCTGCGATACGCAACCTTTCAACAACAACCGATCCGATTGGTTGTGTTGACCCTTAATCCCGCATGCGGTGATGGTGCCCCAACTCATCGTTTCGCCTTCGGTCGAATCAACTTTGACCCAGCTATGAGCCTTGCTCGAAAACGCTAATTTCCCGGCCATTTCAACGTGATTTGCCCCGTCCAGTCCCTTCCGAAAAACAATTTCCTTTTCGATCACCCCAAATCAGCACTAAAAATTCCGCCGTCTCATCCCTCACGAGGGGCGGATCGCGATCGTCACGGACGCGGGGTGGGATGCGGTGGACGCAGCAGCGTCGGCGCGATGCGTGTTCGCAGGGCGGTTATCCGTGAGCGAGCAACAGCGCGCAGGACGTACGGCGCTGAAGCGTACGGCAAAACCGTGTGGTCCTGACACCCGTGGCTGGTGCCAAGCTGCCGGTGGCGAAATCGATCCAACCGGATCGATCCGTCATCAAGCCGGCAGTGATGGAGGCAAGAGGAATTCGTCTCCAGGGAGAGCGCGGCATAAGCCGTAAGACCATTGCGCAGGGAATGCCGGAGTGCTCCGGCTGTACCTGTATGCTCGTGTGCGCATCTCACTCCATCTCTTGCACACGAGACCGCGGGTGCAGCAAGCACCCGGCATTCCCTGCTCCCTCTGTTTTGAGGGAAAGGTTCATGCAAACCTCGGGCGCCGTGCGCCGCGAGAAGGTGAGGCCATGTCTACGAACGTTGACGCAAACGAATTCGTTACGCCCGACAAAGAGCCGCGCCAGGGTGAGATAGCCTGCGCCTCACGCCTCGCTTTTCGGCGTGTATTTGCCGAGGACGCATTTGTAGCCCTGCAATCGCCAGGCGTGATACGGCCCCTTGGCAAGCCAATCGGCAATTCCGATTTGCGCGTTGACCGCGCAGGCGCCCATCGTGATGCCGGACTGCTCGCTGGTGGTAACGACCTTTTCGAGACAGAGCTGGCTGTTGCAGAGAACGGCGATAAGAGTGACGAGCATGGGTGACCTTCGTTGTTGAATACCCGGTTCGCTCACGCCATGCAGGGTTCGTGCCAGCAGGGTGCGCGCTCGGCCTTTAAGGAAATCGGCCCGTAAAACTACGCACTGCAAAGCCGCGCCGTTTTCGGCGCGGGACGATCTAGTCGAACGCTCAAGGGAAACAATTGCGGTGAAAGTAGAGTTCGGGCGTGGGCGATTCGCAAAGCGTAGAACTACGGTCTCGGCGGCGGATTAGCCTGACTGTCATTATGCAGCAACAGTTATGCATGGCGCTGTTCGGAACGTAATGACGCCCAGCCGCATAGAAGATGCAGATTGTCCGACTGATTTTCTTCTCGACAACATTTCGGACTCAATCCTGACATCGCGCCATGTTCGCCTGGCGCGCAACGTGTGAAGCGGTTTCGCACGACGAGCAGGATGAGACATTCGTGCAACAACCGGCGTCCTAAATTCCGGAAGGCGAATCGTTGAGCAGCTACGGCCTGCTCGTGGAGATATAATCGCATCGACGAATCCAAAAGGAGTTTTCGATGTCGAAGTTTGCGATTGGCGAGCAAGTCGAGAACGTTGCCAACGATCACGAGTCAGGGACGGTTGTCGCCGTGTTTCCGACCGTCGATGGAAGCTTTAGGTATGCCGTCGACACGGAAGGTTACGACACACTCCAGTTCTTTACTGAGGAGAAGCTGGCTTTCGCCGTTACGAGGCGGGGTGCCACATGACAGGCCGTGCAACCACGCGAGCGATCTCCGCGGCCGAGCTGACGGGGGAGGGTGATGCTGCGCGCATCAGGCATCAGCTTGAGAGCCTGGCTAATGCCTCAAATCGCACGCCCAGATTAGTGGCGACACCTGCGGAAGAGATAAGCGGCGAACCGTCTGGCGAGGCGCCCCTGCCAGCAGCGAAACGCGGCCGCTCCTCTTCCGCTTCCGGTCGCGCCAAGGCTAGCAAGAGTACCAAGGCCAAGGCCGGCAAGGCCAAGATGGCCGAAGACAAGACAGCGGAAGACAAGACAGCCGACGTCAAGGCAACCGAGATCGGTGGCGAGCCGGAGGAGCCCAACGCGTCGCTCGAACCGCTGACGGTTTCCGTAGCGCCCATCGTGGCGGAGGCCGCTCCCGCCACGTCGACAGCCACCAGCCGCGCCTTTGCCCTTCTTGCAGCGCTCGCGCTGGCGACGGTTGCGGCCTATTTTTCAGTCGCGGGCATGGCCGAAATATTTCCCGGCGATCCGGTTGCCGTCATGGTGCTCGCCGCCACGATGGAAGCCGGCAAGCTCGTGATCGCCGGATGGCTGGCGGCGCATTGGCGCCGGACCAACTGGAAAATGCGCTCGGTCATGGTCGCGCTCGTTGCCGGCCTCGCGCTGATCAACGCGGCGGGTGTGTTCGGCAAGCTGGTCGAGGCGCATGTCAGCGTTGCGGCCTCGGCGCGCTCCGGCGTTACCGAACGCATCGAATCGCTCGACGCCCGCGTCTCGGCTCAGTCGGCTGTCGTTGCCGATCTGGCCGGCCGCATCGCGCAGATCGACCGCGCCGTGGATGAATCGACACGGCGCGGCCGGGTGACGCGCGCCATCAACATCGCAACCCAAGAGCGCGCGACGCGGGACGGGTTGGATACGCAGCGGCAGGCGGCCACCGCAACGCTGGTTGGGCTGCAGGCGCAACGCGCGGCGCTGGCTGGCGAACGCTCGCGCATCGAAGCATCCACAGGACCGATCCAGTATCTGGCGATGATGGTTGGCGCCGCACCCGAAGATGCGGTTCGCTGGCTGATATTGCTGATGGTGCTCTGCTGCGATCCCGCGGCGATCGCTTTGACGGTCGCTGCAGCCAGTTCGCGACGCTAATGAATACACTTCAACTTCATTCGGTCCCGCATGTCGCTGCGCTTGCGGGCGACATGCTCCCGCTTCAGCAGGAAGGCCTGCCCGGACCGGTTACATGGTCCTGCCTTTCGACAATTTTGCGGTTTTCGCCTGTTTTGTGGTTTTCGCCTGTTTTGCTACCTTGTGATCGTGCCGCTTGTGATCGTGCCGCGCGGTCACACGGACGCGCTTCTTTGCACTCGCTTGCACGTCAGGCGTCTTCGTTCCGCCGCGGCGGGAAGCATATTCCTTGCCGTCGATCGGCCCGACATGCGGCGGATCTCTGTCGAGGTAGGGCCGGCCGATTCCAAATTCCTTGCCGTGCTCATCGATCCATTTCCAGAACTTTTCCGTGGAGACCCATCGCTGCGCCCGGCTTGCGCCCTTGACGCTCACGACGTCAGCCGCGAGTCCGCGGCCATAGCCACCACGCAAACTCCCGCCATGGTAGGACCGATCGCTTGCCGCCTTCAGGCCGCTGGCGATCGATTGGCGGTAATCATCGCGAAATGCGCTGGTGATGCCGGGCGACAGCCCGGCCTGCTCCGCCGCGTGGAGCATATGAAAGAGCTTGAGCTTGAAGCTCTTGTCCATGCCGCCGATCACGTAGTCCATCATGGTCATGCCGGCTCTTTCCGCGGCCTTCGGGTCCTTCCACGTAAAATCCTCATCGACACGCCTGGTGAAGGTCTTGGTGACAGTCACCGTCTTGCCCTTCCTCTTGACGGTCACTTTCCTCCGCTCATGCACCTTGATGGCGTCGATCTTGGGTGCGCGCTCGTAGAGAGCCCACAAGTAGCGATCGATGCAGGGCTCCGCGACCAGACATTCCTCGTTGATCTCGATGGTGCGCACGGTCTGCGCGGCGTTGTCGGGTGCGGAATCAGGCGTGATCGTCGTTGCAATCTCGGCGGAAGAAACTTCCGGCGGCAGTATCTCCGCCGGATCGGTCAGCGCGGCCACGACAACAGGTTTCGGCTCTTCCAAGCCTGCGGTCGTGTCAGGAGCTTTCGTCGTATCAGGAGTTTTCGCCGCATCAGGCGCTTTCTCGATCACGGATGCGGTAGGGATCGGCACGTCGATGGCATCGATCGCGGCGCTTGCCAGGGCGATCACGGGCGGCGTGCGCGTAGGCTCGGCGGTTGCGATGAGAGATGGTTCTTGACGTTCCACGATTGAAGGCGCGTCGGCGTTCTCGATGGAAGCATCGGCATTCTTGATGGAAGCGCTGACGACAGAAGCGCTGACGCGTTCGGTGGAAGCCGAATCGAAGCCGGCGAGGCAAACGAGAATCCAGCTCGCGAGAGCCAGGCCCAAGAGAACGTTGATGCGGCGCTGCGCCGTCGTCGCCAATCGCCAGGGGTCCATGATTCGGCCTCCCAAGGCTCCGCATGAGCCTGATTTACACAAGCACGCGACAGGGTTCATTCTTCGGATTGCGAAATGAATCCGCAACGGCCGGAGACTACGGGATAATCTGTTTTTTTAGGGGTGTTGCCTCAAAACAACGGGCGGCACAATGGAACTTGTTGTGTATTTTTGGGATTCGTGTCCGGTACCCGGCAGAGAAGCAAGACCGGTAGGGGACGGATTAGCGTAAGCAGTAATCCGCCGCTTGGTTCGTCGAGCCGGACTTGCGAAGGCGGGTTACGCCTACCCGCCCTACAAAGGCTTACCCCAGCAATACCGCATCCGCGCCGTTCACGGCATCGGCACTATCGGTCACCGTCTTCTCCAGCGATCCCGCCTGCACGGTAATATTCTCCGCAAAGAATCGGGCGACCGTCACGTAGCGCTGCGGATCGCCAGCCTCGCCATGGCTCTTCGCGGCCAGCGCTTCGCCGGCCAGCATGCAGCCGCCGAGTGTGGAACCGAACAGGCGCAAATAGGGCGTGGCGCCGGCGAGCGCGTCGTTCGGCGCAGACGCCACGCGCTCCAGGAGCCACTTGCTGGCGCGCTCGAGCGAGCCGAGTGCGTCGCGCAGTTTCGCGCCTGTCGTGCCGAAGGCCGGATCGTTCGAAGCTTCGACCTGCTTGACGATGCCGCCGAGTTCGTCGAGCAGCGTCCATACCGAGGCGCCGCCGTTCGCGGCGAGCTTGCGCGTCACGAGGTCGATCGACTGGATGCCGTTGGTGCCCTCGTAGATCGAGGTGATGCGCGCGTCACGGTAATGCTGCGCGGCGCCGGTTTCCTCGATGAAGCCCATGCCGCCATGGATCTGCACGCCGAGATATGCCACCTCGTTGCCGATATCGGTGGAGAATGCTTTTGCGATCGGCGTCAACAGCGCGCCGCGCGCAGCGGCATCGGCGCGCACCTTCGGGTCCTTGGCGCGGGCGGAGATATCGAGCGCCACCGCCGTCGCATAACAGATCGAACGCGCCGCGGCCGTCATGCCGCGCATCTGCAACAGCATGCGCTTGACGTCGGGATGCACGATGATCGGATCGAGCCCGTCGCCCTTCTTGCCGACGGCGCGGCCTTGTTTGCGCTCCTGCGCAAAGGCCAGTGCCTGCTGATAGGCGCGGTCGGCAATGCCGACGCCTTCGAGGCCGACGCCAAGGCGGGCCTGGTTCATCATCGTGAACATGCATTGCATGCCCTTGTTTTCCTCGCCGATGAGATAACCTATCGCGCCGCCCTGATCGCCCATCGTCATGGTGCAGGTGGGGGAGGCGTGCATGCCGAGCTTGTGCTCGATGCCGGACGGATAGATGTCGTTGCGCGGCCCCAGCGAGCCGTCGGCATTGACGAGGAATTTCGGAATCAGAAACAGCGAAATCCCCTTGGTGCCCGCGGGCGCATCGGGCAGGCGCGCCAGCACGAAATGAACGATGTTGTCGGTCATGTCGTGGTCGCCATAGGTGATGAAGATTTTGCTGCCCTTGATGCGATAGGTGCCATCTCCGGCGCGTTCGGCGCGGGTGCGCAGCGCGCCGACGTCGGAGCCGGCCTGCGGCTCGGTGAGCTGCATGGTGCCGGTCCATTCGCCGGAGACGAGTTTTTGCAGATAGGTCTTTTTCAGCTCCTCGCTGCCATGGGCGTCGAGCGCCTCGATCGCCGAGAGCGTCAGCAGCGGGCACAGGCCGAAGGCGATATTCGACGCGCTCCAGATTTCGGTGCAGGCGGCGTTGATCGCCAGCGGCAGGCCCTGGCCGCCAAACGCTTCCGGCCCCGACACCGCGTTCCACCCCGCGGCGGCCCAACGCTGATAGGCATCGGGCCAGCCCGGCGCGGTCGTCACCTTGTTGTCCGCAAGCTTGATGCCGTGTTCGTCGCCCACCCGGTTCAGCGGCGCCAGCACATCGCCGGCGAATTTGCCGGCTTCCTCCAGCACGGCCGCGGCAATGTCGACGTCGAAATCGCCGTAATGGCCGGCCCTCACGGCCGCCTGCAGCCCGGCGCCGTGGTTGAGCGCGAGCAGGATGTCGGAGATCGGCGCGCGGTAAGTCATGACGAAAATCTCGCTTTTTTGGCTAGTGAGCTGCCGCCGTCTTCCCACGAAACCGGGGTTCTCTCAACTCTCCGGTGGGCGGATCGGTCCCCGCCCGGGGTGCGAAAACCGGCCCAGGGGCCCGAAGGGGTGACCCTATATGGTGACCCTATATAAAGGTCACGTCGAAGGAGCTGATTTTGGGATGAAATTCGCCCCGCTGCCTGTTGAAATGGCGGGGCTCCCTCTATAGACCGGCGGTGCCGGACATGGATCGGTCGACCCCGTGTCCCGGCCCGGCCTTTTTGGGGCGTAGCCAAGCGGTAAGGCAGCGGATTTTGATTCCGCCATTCGGAGGTTCGATCCCTCCCGCCCCAGCCAGCATCCAAGCTGCTGATTTCGTTATGTAAGCGGCTCTATTCTCGCCGAATTTTTTAGGCGCGTTTGGAAATGGAGAGCTTCTGATGTTCGTTCCAGAATCAACTAAGCGGCGTCGCGCATTACATCGACCATGTGGCTTATCCCCGTGGCTTTCATCCCAACATATACCGCGGAGGCTACTCGGGCAGGTCTATTACGCTCTCATCGTAGAATAGGGTATTACGGCGAACAAATCGGACATCGCAGGCTCTGAGTCCTGCTCCTTTCTGTTCTGGTTGAGAGCTGGTCCAGTCGGCCATGAGAGTCGCCCGCATCAGGCGCGACGTGGCGCGCCGGCGATGCCAGTCACCATTTCTCGACCCACGGCCGCAGCACGACTTCGAACGCCCACGTCGACCGATGCTGGCGATGCAGTTGCAAATAGGTTTCGGCGATATGGTCGGGGTCGGCCATATTGTCGTCGACAGTCGTTCCTGCCAGCCGGTGCGCGCGAGTCCCGTCCTCCTGAGTCCAGCCGATCGCGGCGTCGATCGGCACATTCGCGACGTGGATACCCTGCGGCATCAGTTCTCTTGCCATGCTCTGCGCGAGTCCCGACTTGGCATGACATGCCATTGCGAAGGCACCGCTCGATGGGAAGCCTTTGAGCGCTGCGCTGGCATTCGTGAAGATGATCGTTCCCTTCGCCCCGTTGGTGTCGAGTTCGTTTCCAAGCATGAGCCTGGCGGCCTGTTGCCCTACCAGAAACGCACTGAATGCCGCGCTTCGAAGTGTTTCGAGCGCCATGATAGGATCGGCTTCGATCACGCTCTTGCGGAAAATGCCGGGGACCCGGCCATCGATGTTATGCACGACAAGCCTCGGCCTCCCAATGTCCTGCACCACATTCTTGAACAACTGCTCCACAGCCGCCGCTTCGCTCGCATCGCAAGCGAATCGACGCACCCCATGCATCTTTTCGAGTGTCTCAAGGGCTGCTTTTTCCGGATTCCTGGCTGCCACAGCAACCCGCATACCGTTCTTCGCGAACAGCCTCGCGCAACTTGAGCTGATGCCTGGACCACCACCGACAATGAGTGCAACATCCTGGACGGAAGGTCGGGCGTCGCGCTTGGACTGAGTCATGTCACTTACTCGCATGCGTGTTGGAAGCTGGCAAAGTATTGGTAGCGGTCGTGTCGACGACGCTCGGTATGCGGCCTCATTGCCAACGCCGAAAGATGACGCTGGCGTTGACGCCCCCGAAGCCGAAGCCGTTCGAGATCGCATGCTCCATCGTCATGGGCCGAGCCTCACGCGCCACGAGGTCGACGCCTTCTGCGGCGGCGTCGCCATTTTCGAGATTGAGAGTTGGCGGCGCGACCTGATCGCGCAGCGCAAGGATCGTGAAGATCGCCTCCGCGCCGCCGGCTGCGCCGAGCAGATGGCCGGTCGCCGATTTGGTAGCGCTCACGGCAAGCAACCCCTCACGGCCGAAGACCGCCTTGATCGCTTCCAGTTCGGAAACGTCGCCAACCGGCGTCGAGGTGGAATGGGCGTTGAGATGCTGTATGTCACCGGGCTTAAGGCCGGCCTGCCGCAAGGCGCCTTCCATAGCGCGGCGCGCGCCGTCGCCGTCCTCGGGTCCCGACGTGATGTGGTAGGCATCAGCAGTCGTACCATAGCCGACGATTTCGGCGATCGGCTGGGCGCCGCGGCGGAGCGCGTGCTCAAGTTCTTCAATGACGAGGATACCGGCACCTTCGCCCATGACGAAGCCGTCGCGGTCGCGGTCGAAGGGGCGGGACGCGCGCGCTGGCGTGTCATTGAAGCCGGTCGAAAGGGCCCGGGCGGCTGCGAAGCCACCGAGGCTCACGAGACCGATGCAGGCTTCCGAGCCCCCGCAGATTGCAACGTTCGCTTCTCCGGATCGGATCAGGCGCGCGGCATCGCCGATCGCCTGCACGCTCGCGGCGCAGGCCGTGACCGGCGTGCCAATGGGCCCCTTGAAGCCGTAACGGATGGAGATATGACCGGCTGCGAGATTGGCGAGAAAAGACGGCACGGTGAAAGGCGAGAGGCGCTTGACCCCGCGCTGATCCGTGGTGCGGACCGCCTCGACGATTGCCGGAAAGCCTCCGATACCCGATGCGATCACGGTCGCGGTTCGCTCCAGCGAATGCGCGCCGGAAGGAGTCCATGCTGCCTGCGCAATGGCCTCGGCCGCGGCGACCAGTGCGAAGAGGATGAAGCGATCCATCCGTCGCTGATCCTTGGGAGGAACAACCAGATCCGGATCGAAGCCTCCATCCGGATCGTCGGCCTTTGGTGGCACGATTCCCGCGACCCGCGCGGGAAGAGCAGCCGCCCATTCGGGAAGGGCAGCCAGCCCGGAACGGGCCGCAAGCAGGCGGGACCATGCCAACTCACTGCCGCAACCCAGCGGTGATACCAATCCCAAACCAGTAACGACGACGCGACGCATGATGAGACTACCTTCTGGAGTTACCCATGAACACCTCTTCGTTCCGCTCGGGCGCGAGGCTGGCTCCGAACGGCAATGGATGCCTTAGCGGTCGGCGCAAAGTTGCGAGCACCGGACCGGACCACCGCTCTGCAAACGGCCCCAAGATAAAGCGCGAAAGCCCGCTTGAGATCGGCTTAGCCCGTTCGGCTACGCCGGCAATCCCATTTGCTTGCGAAGGCTCTTGTCGAACATCCGTTCGGGGACGAAACGACGCAGCACGCTCACCTGCCGCGCAACCTTTCCGCAGGTATATCGCCGTCGGGGAGATGTGGTAGTCGCGGCTTCAACGACCTTCTCGGCAACAACCCCGGGACTATCGGCTGTCTTCATAACCTCGTGCATCAGTGCGCTGGAGCGCATTCGCGCCGAGACGTAGGCGTCCAGGCTCCGATCCGGAAGCACCATGTTTTGTTCGAATGAAGTGCGGGTATACGCCGGCTCAAGCAAGCAAATTCGAATGCCGAATGTCCGCACCTCATGATCGAGTGACTCCGAATAGCCTTCGAGAGCATGCTTCGTGGAGGAGTAGAGTGCCGAGAATGGAGCAGGTATTAAGCCAAGGACCGAGCTTATGTTGACGATCCGTCCCGCCTTTTGATTTCGCATGATCGGAAGAACCGCATTGGTCGTGCGGATCACTCCGAAAAGGTTCACGTCGAACAACGCTTGAGCTTGATCAACCGAGGATTCTTCAGCTCCGGCAAGCAGGCCCATCCCCGCGTTGTTCACGAGAACGTCGATCCTGCCCGTCGTATCGAGAACCTTGTCGACGGCCGCCGTCACCGATGCGTCGTCCGTCACATCGCAGGTGACCATCGTAATCCCCTCGAGGGTACTCGCGACGGCCCTCCGGCTGGTGCCGAACACGCGGAATCCAGCTTGGTGCAGCGCCTTTGCGGAGGCCTGCCCAATTCCTGTAGAAGCCCCGGTCACAACCGCCACTTTACCGTCTCGTCGCATAAAAGCCTCCTCAATGCGATTGATCAGCTATGAGATTAAGATATAAATATCACATGATGATCATCATACAATAGGATATTCGCTTGGAGAAACCGGCATGCGGTATGCCAAAGGGCACAAAGATCACTCCCATGAGCGCATCCTGAAGGCCGCGGCCAAGAGGTTCCGGCGGCAGGGCATCGCCGCCACGGGAATGACGGGGATTATGGCCGAGGCAGGGCTGACGAATGGCGGATTCTATTCGCACTTCCGCTCGAAAGACGATTTGGTTCGGGAAGGACTTGAACGTGCGCTCGATGAGCAACTGCGGCGACTCGAAGGTGATGCCGCCCCTGGACAGCTCCGTGAACTGACCCGCCTTTATCTCTCTACGGAGCATCGCGACCGCCCGGACGCAGGATGCGCCTCAGCAGCGCTGCTTCCCGAGATCGGCCGTCAGCCACGTGCCATCCGGAAGGCTTACGCCGCTCGGATACGTGAGCTCTTCGAGCAACTGGCGCGACGATTGCCGCCGAACAGTTCGAGCCGCACGTCTCATGATACCGCGATGGGAATTTTCGCTGTCCTTGTCGGAGCGCTTCAGCTCGCGCGGGCGGTTGAGGACCCCTTGATGTCCGATGCGATACTTGCGGCAGGGGTTCGTGCGGCAAACACGCTCGCGGATACGGCGAAAGAGAAATTGTAGGCCATCCTATCGAAACCGATTGCGAGCCGAACTTTAGTGAGGAAAGCGACCGCGACCAGCAAAGCCTCGATTCACGTGGACGAGCTGGACAGACCAGATCGGGGCCGAATCAATTAATCGCGCTACTGCGAAACCCCGGCAGGGCGGCATGAGTCAGTCGTGTCAACGCCAGGATGTTGATTTCTATTAGGTTCTCCAGTCCATCCGCAGTTCCTTTCGAGATCGGCCCAAGTGCGCCAGAGCCGGCATTGTTGATCAGGACATCGATGTCCTCCCGCTCGGTTAGTTGCGCTTCAATGCACGACAGGTCCTTCGCTTCAGCGAGGTCGGCAGTCACGATCGACCGCGCGCTTCGTCATGACTTCAATTCTCTTGGCAACGTCCTCCAGTCGGTCTCGACGACGGGCGACGTGCAGATACGGAGCTGAAGTTTTAAAATAGAACGATAAACGCCATCTGGCGCGACCTCAGCGAACCCGCATTTTCTAACTTCCCTAGAAGGTCCCGGTAGAAATGAACGATACGAAGGTGATCACGGCCATTGCGCGTCGACCACCTTATGGCTTGACTAGTTCTAAAAAAGAACTGTAGTCTTGAGAAGAAGACGGCCGATCGCAACGGCCGCGATGTGCCGGTTGCAGCGTTGGACAATTAGGCGCTGGGCCAGTTCAGCGAAATTCTCGATGCCGGCTCCCAGTGACGAGGGACGTAGCCGGCGACAAAACAAATAGGAATCACGTGCCCGGAAGGTGCATCGCGATTGGGAGGATGACCAATGTTGATAAAATGGAAGATCGTAGCGGCTCTGGCGTTACTTTTAGGCGGCCCGGCATTCGCGGCCGAAGAGCCCGGAGTTACAGCGACCGAGATTAAGATTGGCGGCGTTTTTCCCTTCAGCGGGCCGGCCTCATCGATCGGTCTCGTGGGCAGGGGAGTTATGGCCTATGTTCAGTCGGTCAACGACCGCGGCGGCATTAACGGTCGCAAGATCAACTACATCGCGTATGACGACGCATACAGCCCTCCCAAAGCGGTGGAGCACGTCCGCAAACTCGTTGAGAGCGACGAAGTGTCGTTCATGTTCGGCCAGCTCGGCACTCCCGGCATCTCGGCTACGGCAAAATATCTGCGGTCGAAAGGCGTGCCCAGCATCGCAATTATCAGCGGGTCATCCAAATTTACTGACGTCGCGAATTACCCGCTGACGACGATAGGTCTTGTCAGCTACGACACCGAAGGAAAGATCTACGCCAAATATCTGACGAAGGCGCTGCCAAACGCCAAGTATGCCATCCTCTATCAGAATGACGATCTCGGCAAAGACTACGTCAACGCCTTCAAGGCGTTTCTCGGCAAGGATTTCGACCGAAAGATCGTGACCGCTTCCTATGAGGTCACTGAACCGACGGTTGATTCACAGGTGGTCAATCTGAAGAGCTCCGGTGCGGACGCTCTCGTGATCGCCGGCACACCGAAGTTTGCCGCGCAGGCGATCCGGCAAGCCTCGGTGATCGGCTGGAAGGCGACCGTGATCCTCAACTTCCCATCCAGCTCGGTCGGAGGCACACTCGCGCCCGCCGGTCTCGACAAATCGGTCGGCGTGATCGTCGGCACCACCAACAAGGATATTCTGGATCCGGCATGGAAAGATGACCCGGGCATGCAGGCCTATAGGGTGTTCTTTGACAAATATTTGCAGGGCGCCGATATCACCAACGGCAGCTATCTCACGGGCTATCAGCAAGGCATCCTGCTCGAGCAGATTCTAAAGCAATGCGGCAGTGACCTGTCCCGCAAGAATATTCTTGCTCAGGCCAAGAACCTGAAGGACTTCGTCGTTCCGACTGCGCTGCCTGGCATCAAGGTCAACACCAGCGACGTCGAGAACATGATCTGGACGCAGATGCGGTTGCAGCGATGGACCGGCACGAGCTGGCAAGCTTTCGGGGAAGTGCTGGACGCCAGGTCCGAGTGATCTCGCATCGGCGAAGCGACGGGTGCGGCAGTTCGCGCGTTGATGCGAACTGTCGACCGGTCGGCCCGAAGACCAATTGACAGCTCGCGCTGTCCATAGGGGCGGGCCCAGCAGCGATGCGCATCAGGAGTGGCGAAGCGCGTGTAGCGCGCTCGATCGGCCGGGCCGCTAATTCAGGAGATCATTTCGATGTCGACGAAGCCACTGGCGTTTGCGCCGAGGGAGCTTTCCATAGAGCGCCGAACCGACGGCACGCTCGTATTGAGCTCGCCCGTTGAGTTGGGGAAGTGTGACTGGCGTATCACGGATTTTCTTCCGACCTGGGCAAATTCCGCTCCGGATAGAATTTTTCTTGCACACCGCAATGCGAAGGGGGGATGGGACGAGATCACCTATCGCGAAGCATGGCTGCAGGTTCAGGCGGTCGGCCAAAGTCTGATCGATATGGGCGCAAAGCCGGCTGACAAGCTGGCGGTACTTTCAGGAAACTCCATCGAGAGCGCGGTGATCTCGTTTGCCGCGATGTCGATTGGGGTAATCCTGGCGCCAATATCGCCAAACTACACGCTGATGCCCGGCGGCCTGGCTCGTTTAAAGGACATCGCAGAAACACTACGCCCGAATTTCGTTTTCGTTCAGAGCGGACGCGGCTTTTCTGCGGGCCGCTCCATTCCCGAACTGGCAGCCGCGACCTGGATCAGCGTCGATGGCGCGCCGGACACGGTGCTTTTCCAGGCTCTGACCGCCCGAAGCGGGAGCGACGGATTCGAGCGTGCGTCAGGTGCGGTGTCTTGCGACGCTGTCGCAAAGATACTCTTTACGTCCGGCTCGACCGGTTTCCCCAAAGGCGTGCTCAACACCCACCGCATGATGGCGAGCTCCCTGCAAATGGGGAGTCTGCTGGTGTCGTCTCCGGAGGCGCCGGTCCAGGTTGAGTGGCTGCCTTGGCACCATACGATGGGCAGCAACGTAATCCTTCACAGCATTCTGAGGAATGGCGGGACGCTCTACATCGACGATGGCCGGCCGCTGCCTCAGCTCTTCCACAAGACGATCGCGAATCTCAAGGAGATTTCGCCGACCGCCATGTTCAACGTGCCTGCCGGCTATAACCTCTTGTGTGACGCGATCGAGAACGATCTCGACCTTGGCGCCGCCGTGTTCAAGCGGATGGATAGATTGAGCTATGCCGGGGCTGCAATCTCGCAGGGCACGCTCGAAAAACTCTATCGGCTGACATCGTCGATCACCGGCCGGCGAATTCCGGTCATGTCGGGCTACGGCACCACCGAAACGGCCCCGACAATCAGTACGACCCATTGGGCGACCGACCAGCCGGGAGAGATTGGTCTTCCCGCGCCGGGTCTGCAACTGAAGCTGATCCCCGTTTCCGATACTTACGAGGCAAGGGTCAAGGGTCCCAACGTTACCCCCGGTTATCTCGGAAGGCCGGATCTGACGGAAAAGGCGTTCGATGAGGAAGGGTTCTATCGCATCGGCGACACCGTCTCGTTTCTGGATCCTCAGAAGCCGGAGCTTGGGCTGCGTTTTACAGGCAGAATTTCCGAGAACTTCAAGCTCGCGAACGGCACATGGGTCTCGATCGGGAATATGCGCGCGGCAGTCCTGGCTGCAACGCGGGGCGTATTGCTGGACATTGTCGTTGCGGGAGAAAATCGTGAATCGTGCGCGCTGCTCTGCTGGCTGAACCCGACCGAAGCCGCGCGGATTTCCAAGACCCCAGCCTCGGATCTAACCTGCAACCCTCTCGTGATTCAATTTCTGAAAGATCGTTTTCAGGAATACAACGATACTGTTGGAAGCAGCGAAAGAATCTGTTCATTCTCCCTGCTAAAGGATCCACCGTCACTGGCGGCGGGAGAAATCACCGACAAGGCCTACGTCAATCAACGTGCTGTGCTGAAACATCGCTCCGAACAGGTCGAACGTCTCTACTGCAACGAAGCAAGTCGAGATGTTGTCCGGGTCTAAAAGCGACCGTTGCCGGACATCTCGTGTCCGCCGGACGGCGCCTGCGGATATTCCCTTAGGCTGCAAACTGCTGGAGCGAGGCCTACGATGTCATGTCCTAGGTGAGCGCCACCTCAAGCGGCTTTGCGGCGCGGCTTTGCCTTCGGCTTCTCTGGCGCCTTTGTTGCCGGGGTGCTTCGGGCACCGGGGCCGGGGTGGGTATGAACCTCCTTGGCCGAAAGCGGCTCGCCGCACTCCGAGCACACCATGACTGGATCGAAGTTCTTGCCGCATTTGCGGTGCTGGTGCAGCAACGGCCGCCCGCGTTCGTCGACCATGTGCGTGTCGCCCCAATGCACGATCGCCATCATGATCGGATAGAGATCGAGTCCCTTCTGGGTAAGGATGTATTCATGCCGCTTGGGCGACTCCTGATAGGGAATGCGGCGCAGCACGCCTTGCCGGACCAGTTTCTTCAGCCGCTCGGCGAGCAAATGCCGTGTGATCCCCAGCGCGGACTGAAATCCTTCGAAGCGGCGCGTGCGCAGGAAGCATTCGCGCAGGATAAGAAGGGTCCAACGGTCACCGATCACGCCGATAGTGCGGGCCATCGAACACGGCTCTTCTTCAAGGGCATCCCATCGCATTTTCCTGCTCTCCAGTCATCCGGCGCCCTGAATTCTGCTCGAATCGTCCAGGGAACCTCAACTTCACGACCATTCTAGATAGGTACTAAGCTTCAAACAATCCCCTATGGGTGGCGCAAAAATCAGTAGAAATTCGCAAGAATTTGACAGTTCATTTTTAGAACTGTAAAAGGCAATTGGGTAGCCGTAGTTCGGCTATCGGACACCAAACCCGATCATTCAATGCACGCTCCGGGAGAAGCCGACATGCCCCTGAAGGTAGAATTCCAGTTCGATTTCGGCAGCCCTAACGCATATCTGGCGGAAGTAGCCATTCCGGGGATCGAGCGGCGTACCGGCGTGAAGTTCGAGTATGTCCCGGTTCTGCTCGGCGGCATCTACAAAGCGACCGGCAACATGTCGCCGTTCGACTCGCTTCGCGGCATCAAGAACAAGCCGGAATACCAGGCGCTCGAGACCCAGCGGTTCATCCGGCGCCACAACATTACGAAATTTCGTCAGAATCCCTTCTTTCCGGTCAATACGCTGATGCTGATGCGTGGTGCCGTCGCCGCCCAATTCGAAGGCGTGTTCGAGCCCTATTTCCGTGCCGCCTATCATCATATGTGGGAAGAGCCTAAGAAGATGGACGACCTCGAAATCGTCCGAAACGCATTTATCTCCTCAGGTATCGATATCGACCGGCTGATCGCGCGTGCGCAGCAGGACGACGTCAAGAAGAGGTTGATCGATCTGACCAACGACGCCGTGAGCCGGGGAGCATTCGGCTCACCGACTTTCTTCGTTGGAAAGGAAATGTTCTTCGGCAAGGACCAGCTCCGCGACGTCGAGGACTCGATCGTCGAACAGACCAGAAAACCTGTTCCCAAGACGGCCTAGCAGCGGCGATTATCCGGGTTGAGTGGCGAAAGCCGAACTCTCGGACCTAAAGCAAAAAGTAAACTCAGGGAGAATGCCCATGCCTGGCCCGCTTAGCGGTGTTCGTGTCCTCGATCTGACTGGCGTGGTGTCGGGCCCGTTCGCGACCATGTTTCTGGCGGATCAGGGCGCCGACGTGCTGAAGATCGAGCCGGTTGGCGGCGATATTACCCGACGCAGCCGTGCCACCATCGACAAGGACGGCGAATTTTCGGCGCTATTCATTTCGTCGAACCGTGGCAAGCGTTCGCTGTCGATCGATGTCAAAAGCACGGCCGGCCGCGAAGTTCTCGGCAAGCTGGTCGCGCAGGCGGATGTGCTGGTGCAGAACTTCCGGCCCGGCACCATGGAGCGCCTCGGACTCGGCGTGGAAGAATTGCGTCAGCGCCATCCGCGCTTGATCTACGTCTCGATCAGCGGCGTCGGCGATACCGGCCCGTATGTAAAGAAGCGCGTCTATGACCCAATCATTCAGGGCCTGTCCGGCTTTGCCGATATCCAGTCGCAGCCGATCACCAACCGTCCGCAAATGATCCGCACCATCGTGTGTGACAAGACCACCGCAGTGTTCACCGCACAGGCGGTGGCCGCGGCGCTCTATGCCCGCGAGAAAACCGGGCAGGGCGATCATATCCAGGTCGCGATGCTGGATGCGATGATTTCCTATCTGTGGCCAGAAGGCATGATGCAGTACACGGTGGTGGGCGCCGAGGCCGCCGCCGCCGATCCCAACGACCGGCCTGATCTCGTGTTCAAGACCAGCGATGGCTACATCACGGCGGGCACCATCTCGGATTCCGAATGGCAGGGGTTTTGCCGGGCCACTGGCGATCCCGAGCTTGCCAAGGATGCCCGCTTTGCGACGCCGGCGGCACGCTCGGTCAACGCTACTGCACGCATCAACAAGATGGCGGAATATATCGGCCAGCATACCACAGCCGAATGGCTCGAGCGCCTCGACGCCGCCGACGTGCCTTGCGCGCCGATCTTGCGGCGGGGCGAAATCATTCACAATGAACAAGTGGTCGCGCGCGGCATAATCGCGGAATTCGATCAGCCGAGGGTTGGGCGGGTACGGCAGCCGAAACCCGCGGCCCGCTTCGAAATCAATGAGGCTGCGATCGGCGGGCCGGCTCCCCGGGTCGGCGAGCACTCGCGTGATGTGTTGCGCGAGCTGGGTTACGACGATAGTGCCATCGACAGGATGGTCGCCGAGCGCGCCGTGCGCGTGGCCGTCTGAGCCGCAGCCCTATCGCGAGCGGCAATTGGCTCTTAGACCTTCGTCGTCACAGGTGTGATCGGTGCCACCGGCACATTCGCCGCGACCGCTCGTTGATAGGCCTGCCGCTTCTGGATGCGTTCAAGATAGGGATGTGCGTTGTCGCAAATACCGACGCCGTAAGCAACGGCCCAATCCAGGCACGTTGTCAGCAGGATGTCGGCGCTGGTAAATTGGTCACCCATCAAGAACGTCCGGCCGTCTGCCAGCGCGACCTCCACGTGTCGCAATTGTTGCCGGAAATATTCGCCGGCTTGTGCGACAACTTCTGGCGCAACTCCATAGATGTGTCCCAGTGCATCCGCGCGATGGCGGCGCATGACGTAGAGGCTCGTTGAATCGAGTTCGGCGACGATAAAGAAGCACCATTCGAGCCATGCGGCGAACTCGCGCTGGGTTTCGGGAATCAGCGAGCGTTCCGGCGTTGAATAGGTTCGGGACAGATAGGCAACGATCGCGGCGCTTTCTCCAATGCAGAAGTCGCCGTCCTGCAGCAAGGGAATCTTCTGGCGGGGGTTGAGCTTGGTGTATTCGGCCGTCTTGGTCTCGCCTGTCCTCGGCCCGATCGGCCTGACCTTGTAGGACAAGCCGAGCTCGTGCATGGCCCAGTGCGGACGAATGGTGCGGCTTGTCCCAACGCCCCACAGGGTAAGATCGGGTGCTGCGTTCATCACCATTTCTCCACGGACGGACGTAGATCGAGCTCATGGGTCCAGCCGTCTCGGCTTTGCTGATGGGCGAACCAGTATGCCTCGGCGATCGAAGACGTCTTCGTCAGGATGTCCGGTGGAATCTCGCTTGCCTCGATTCCCTTTGCCGCCTTCATGCGCTGATGAATGGCTTCGCTATCCACGCCGGCGTCGATGATGAGATGGACGACGTGAATGTTCTTCGGCCCCAGTTCGCGCGCCATGGCCTGGGCGACCGCGCGAAGTCCGAACTTCGCCGATGAAAATGCCGCAAAACCCTGGCCGCCACGGACGCTGGCGGTTGCGCCTGTAAAGAGAATTGTGCCGCGTCGGCGCGGAACCATGACGCGCGCAGCCTCGCGCCCGACCAGGAATCCGGCGTAGCAGGCCAGCTCCCACGCCTTGAAGAACAGCTTCTCCGTGGTCTCCACCAACGGCTTGTTGACATTCGATCCGGCATTGAAAAGACAAACCTCGATCGGCCCGATATTGCTTTCGACGTCGGAGAAAAGTTCTTGAACATCGGCTTCCTGACGCGCGTCAACGCTGAATGCGTGGACAGGATGACCCGCAGCGGTTAGTTCGTCCACCAGTCCCTGGGATTTGACTGCGTCACGCCGGCAGATACAAACCGTATAGCCGCCCTTGGCAAAACGTCGCGCGACGGCCGCACCGATCGCGTTGCCCGCGCCCACCAGTATTGCCACGCCGCGACTTTCCGCCATTATCTCGCTCCCCAGTAAGTTCCTATTTGAGACTTATGGGTAGCGCCAATCGACGGAATTGTAAACGAACTTCTCCAGAACCATTCCAGAAATGGCAGTCTTGCTGCCTCTTCGAAGCGATTCACGTGGACCGGAGAATTAGCAATTGACGAGTTCTAAAAAAGAACGTTAAATCTCAATCGAAGGCGCGGGGCAAAAGGCGGCGTTCGTTGTTCGGGAGGTTCGGTGGTGGCTGGTCCCTCAGGGGCGATCGATGTCGATGAGATTGCTGCAGGGCTGCCTCGCCGCATCCATGAAGTAACGGCGGACCATGTCGGCGATATTCCGGGCCAGATCGCTTTGGTCGAAGACGGCGCCGCCTGGAGCTATCGCGACCTGGATAGGCAAGTCACCGAGATTGCCGCCGTTCTCTCCTCGCTCGGGGTGCGAGCGGGCGATCGTATGGTTATTGTCAGCGAAAACTGCATTCCGCTTGCGGCCTTGCTGCTGGCGGCGAGCCGACTCGACGCCTGGGCGATCGTCGCCAATCCACGATTATCGGCGCGCGAACTGGACCAGATTCGCGATCATAGCGGCGCGCGCCGGACGTTCTTTACGTCGGGTGTCTCGAAAGAAGCTGCTGCCCATGCGTCGCGCCTTGGCGCCGAGAACCGGGAGTTGGGGCCGCTGCGGGGGATCGGCGTCGGGCCGCTCGACGAAGCCGCAACCGTCGAGCCGGTGGAGGCCGATCCGGCAAAACAAGTCGCGGTTCTGATCTACACCTCGGGAACGACAGGCACGCCGAAGGCGGTGATGCTCTCCCATGACAACCTGCTGTTCAGCGCCAGGACCACGGCGCATTTCCGCAAGATGGACCGAAACGACAAGATCTATCTGGTGGTGCCGATCTCGCATATCGCCGGCATCTCGCTCCTGATCATGACCCTGATGGTCGGCGGCGCCGTGCGCTTGGCCAGCCGAAACGATCCTGCCACACTTGCCAAGGCACTGGTCGATGAAGGCATCACCATGCTCGATGGGGCGCCGGCCACCTATCAAGGTCTTCTCGAATACAACAATGTCACAGGTTTGAAGCGCGTTGATCGCAGCGTACTGCGTTTGATCGCCGTTTCTGGCTCATCCCTCGATCTCAATCTGAAAACTCGCGTAGAGAGGGAGTTTGGTTTGCCTCTGCTGAACGGCTACGGGGCCACCGAATGTTCGCCAGGGGTGTCGGCCGTGCACTTCGATGCGCCACGTTCCGATGATGCGGTCGGTGCGCTGCTGCCCGGAGTTGAAGCCCGCGTCAGGACGCTCGATGGCATACCGCTGTCAAGAGGGGAAGTCGGCGAGCTTCACGTGCGCGGACGCAACGTGATGCGCGGCTACTATCGTGCGCCAGACCTGACGGCGAAGGTGATTGATACCGAGCGCTGGTTCAACACCGGCGATCTCGCTTGCTTCGAAGGCGATTGCCTCCACATCGTCGGCCGTAGCAAGGAAATCATCAGCGCGATTCCAGCCAATATTGAGGCAATCCTCAATTCACACAAGGATGTGCAATCTGCCGTCGTCGGCCGAGCCCTTGGCGGTAACGGCGAGGTTGTCGCATTCGTGCAGCCGTTCCCGGGATCGCGCGTCAAGCCGACCGATCTGATGGATTCCATCAAACCTCGGCTGAGCTCCTATATTCGGCCGCCGAAAATCATTGTCGTCGATGTCTTACCGGGAAGCTCAACCGGCAAGATCCGCGAGCATGAACTCGCCGGCTGTTTGCGAGCCGACCGAGCTGTCGCCAAGCAGGCAGCGAAATTCCAGCGATGAACTCACTTGACCTGACCGGGAGAAGACCTTTGCAAAAGAGAAACGCAACCGTGGCCGTGATCGGCGCCGGTGACTTTATTGGCGGCGAGATCGCCAAGAAGTTCGCCTCAGAGGGGTTCACGGTGTTTGCCGGGCGCCGTAACGGGGCCAAGCTCGAGCCATTGGTAAAGGAGATCGAGAAGGCTGGAGGCGAAATCCACGCGCGCTCGCTCGATGCGCGCAAGGAAGAGGAGATCATCTCCTTCCTCGGCGATGCAGACAAGCATGCGCCGCTTGAGGTCTGCATCTTCAACATCGGCGCCAACGTCAATTTTCCGATTCTGGAGACCACCGAGCGCGTGTTCCGCAAGGTCTGGGAAATGGCTTGCTATTCCGGCTTCCTCGCCGGGCGCGAAGCGGCGCGGCTGATGCTGCCGCGCGGTAAGGGCAACATCTTTTTCACCGGTGCCACCGCGAGCCTCCGTGGCGGATCCGGCTATGCCGCCTTCGCCAGCGCCAAGTTCGGCCTGCGGGCCGTGGCACAGGCGGCGGCGCGTGAGTTGGGGCCCAAGAACATCCACGTGGCGCATCTCATCATCGATTCCGGCGTCGACACCGAATGGGTGCGCCAGCGGCGGATCGAGGCGCTTGGTCCGACGGCGCTGGACGACCCCGATGCATTGATGCCGCCGTCCTCGGTCGCGGAATCCTATTGGCTGCTTTATCAGCAGCCCAAAAGCGCCTGGACCTTCGAGCTGGAGATCCGTCCATTCGGCGAGAAATGGTAACGGGAGCCTCGCACGATGGAGCTCAATCTTTCCAGCGAGGACGCTGCGTTTCGTGACGAGGTGCGCGCTTTTATTGCGGAGAACTATCCGCAGGAAATGCGCGTTCCAAACCCCGAGACCGATTTGACGAAGGAGCAGTCGCTGCTCTGGCACCGGATCCTCCACAAGAAGGGATGGATTGCTCCGCTCTGGCCCAAGGAGTATGGCGGACCGGGCTGGTCGGTCACGCAGCGCTTCATTTTTGAACAGGAGACGTCGCGCGCCGGAACGCTGCCGCCTCTGGCGTTCAGCGTCACCATGGTCGGCCCGGTCATCTACACATTCGGCAACGACGCGCAGAAAAAGAAGTTTCTGCCGCGGATACTCTCCGGGGATGATTGGTGGTGCCAGGGTTATTCGGAACCGGGCTCCGGCTCAGACCTAGCCTCGGTTCGCACCAAGGCGGTGCGCGACGGCGACCACTACATCGTCAACGGCCACAAGACCTGGACAACGCTGGCCCAGCATGCCGACTGGATCTTTTGCCTGGTGCGAACGGACCCTGACGCAAAGCCTCAGGCCGGAATCTCCTTCCTGTTGATCGACATGAAATCGCCCGGCGTCACCGTGCGACCCATCATCACCATCGATGGAGCGCACGAGGTCAACGATGTGTTCCTGGAGGACGTACGGGTCCCGGCCGAAAATTTGATCGGCGAGGAGAACAAGGGATGGACCTACGCAAAATTCCTGCTTGGCAACGAGCGCACCAGCATGGCGGGGATCGGCCGGTCGACACGGTATCTGGAGCGACTCAAGCACATTGTGAGGACCGAGGTTGGCGAGGACGATCCGGCGTTCGGGGAGTTCATGAGGGAGATCGCGCGCGTCGAGCTAGATGTGCTCGCGCTGGAGGCGACCGAACTGCGCATCGTTGCGCAAATGTCGCGCGGCATCGACCCGGGACCGGCCGCGTCGTTGTTCAAGATCAGGGGTACCGAGATATTCCAGCGCATCACCGATCTCACGCACCAGGCGATCGGCAATTACGGCCTGGCCATCCGTGAGCACCCGGTAAGCGCCAACCACTTCATGCCGGGGGCGGACTACGGACATACCGCGACCGAGAAGTACCTGAACTCCCGCAAGCTCAGCATTTACGGGGGATCGAATGAAATTCAGCGCAACATCATCGCGAAAGCGGTTTTGGGTCTCTGACTACATCGCACGAGGCATCCGATGGACATTCAGTTGACGGAAGAACAGGAATTGCTCCGGTCCAGCATTCAACGCTTCCTGCGCGACCAGTACGATTTTGACGAACGCCGCAAGATCGTTGCGACCGACGAGGGCTGGAGCCGAAAGCACTGGAAGTCCTTTGCCGAACTCGGGCTGTGCGCGGCACCGTTCCAGGAAAGCTCCGGCGGCCTTGGTGGCGGCTCGCTTGCGACGATGATCGTGATGCAGGAGTTCGGCCGCAACCTCGTCGTCGAGCCGTATCTCGAGACGGTGGTGCTCGCCGGCGGCCTCATCGAGGACGTCGGCTCGCCCGAGCAGCGCCAGGCGTTCCTGCCCAAGATCATGGAGGGGGAGGGGATATGGGCGCTTGCCTGGGCGGAGGGACGATCACGCTATGATTTCAACAATGTCACCACCACGGCGCGCCGTCACGGAGACAATTTTGTCCTGAGCGGGACCAAAGCCGCGGTGATGGGCGCGCCGTGGGCCGATAAGCTGATCGTCTCGGCCCGCACGTCGGGCGAACCACGCGATCGCTTTGGCGTGAGCCTTTTCGTGGTCGATCGCCATTCGGCTAATCTACATCTGCAGGGCTTCAAGACCATCGATGGCCGGCGTGCCGCGGAACTCACTCTGATGAACGTCGAAGTACCGGCCAGCCAACTGCTGGGCCTTGAAGGCTGGGGTGTCGCTGCTCTGGAGACCTGCCGAGACCGCGCTATCGCGGCGCTCTGCGCCGAAGCGATCGGTGCGATGTCTGTGCTGAATTCTGCAACGCTGGAGTATAGTAAAGCGCGCAAGCAGTTCGGGGTCGCGCTCGGCACCTTTCAGGTGTTGCAGCACCGCATGGTCGACATGTTCATTGCGCTCGAAGAGGCGATCTCGCTCACGCAGCATCTGAACCTCAGCCTCGCCGCCCAGGAGCCGCACGGATCGAAGCTGGCGTCCGGCGCGAAGTCGAAAGTCGGCTATGCGGCGCGCTTTGTCGCGGAGCAGGCAGTGCAACTGCACGGCGGCATGGGCATGAGCGACGAGTTGAACGTCGGTCACTACTTCAAGCGAATAAGCTCTATCAACGTCCAGTTCGGCGATCCCGCCTATCATCTGATGCGGTACGCGCAGCAGAACTGAATCTCCTTCCAACACAGCCAATCGACTTCCGCACCCCGACCAGAGGTAAACAATGACTGAAGCCGTAATCGTCTCCACTGCTCGCACCCCCATTGGCAAGGCTTACAAGGGTGCCCTCAATAATACCGAGGGCGCGACGTTGCTGGGTCATGCCATTTCCGCTGCGTTGTCGCGCGCTAACATGGAGGGTGGCGAGGTCGAGGATGTCGTGATGGGCTGCGCTATGCAACAGGGCACCACCGGCACCAACATCGCACGCAAGGCGCTGCTGCGCGCCGGACTTCCGGTGAGCGTGGCCGGAACGACCATCGATCGCCAATGCGCGTCCGGCCTTCAGGCCATTGCGCTGGCTGCGCGTTCAGTCATTTTCGACGGCGTGGAGGTTGCCATCGGCGGCGGCGGCGAATCCATCAGCCTGGTCCAGAACAACCAGTTCAACAATTTTCATGCCGTCGATCCCGAACTACTCGCGATGAAAGGGGACGCCTACATCGCGATGCTGGATACTGCCGAGATCGTCGCGAAGCGCTACGACATCTCGCGCGAACGTCAGGACGAATACAGCCTCGAGAGCCAGCGACGAACGGCGGCCGCGCAACAGGGAGGCCGCTTTAACGACGAACTCGCGCCGATCAAAACGACCATGGCGGTCACGGACAAGGCGAGCGGCGCCGTGTCCTATCAGCAGGTGACGCTATCAGCGGACGAGGGGCCGCGTCCCGATACCACGGCCGAAGGTCTCGCAGGTGTCAAGCCGGCCAAGGGGCCAGGTTTCACGATCACAGGCGGCAATGCCAGTCAGCTTTCGGATGGCGCCAGCGCCGCCGTCATCATGAGCGACAAGCTCGCGGCGCAAAAGGGTCTGAAGCCGCTGGGCATCTTCCGTGGCTTTGTCAGCGCAGGTTGTGAACCGGACGAGATGGGTGTCGGCCCGGTCTATGCCGTGCCCCGGCTGCTCAAGCGACACGGACTCAAGGTCGATGATATCGATCTCTGGGAATTGAACGAGGCATTCGCGGTGCAGGTGATTTATTGTCGCGACAAGCTTGGGATCGACCCCGAAAAGCTCAACGTCAACGGGGGCTCGATTGCGGTTGGCCATCCCTACGGCATGACCGGCGCGCGGCTGACTGGCCACGCCTTGATCGAGGGCCGCCGGCGCAAGGCGAAATACGCCGTTGTTACGATGTGCGTCGGCGGCGGCATGGGCGCCGCGGGCCTCCTCGAAATTGTCCACTGACGACCAACATACCGGCTAGACGGGATCTGTAAAAACACATCGGAGGCACGCGTGAAGACTGCAATTACCGAGATGTTCGGCATCGAACATCCGATCATTCAAGGCGGAATGCACTATGTCGGGTTTGCCGAGCTGGCGGCCGCAGTATCGAACGCCGGCGGGCTCGGGATCATCACCGGCCTGACGCAACGGACGCCGGAGCTGTTGGCCAAGGAGATCGCACGTTGCCGCGATATGACCGACAAGCCGATCGGTGTGAACCTGACCTTTCTGCCGACCTTTACCGCGCCGCCCTATCCGGAATACATCGCCGCCATCAGGGAGGGCGGCGTCAAGATCGTCGAAACTGCCGGGCGCAGCCCCGAACAATATATGCCGGCCCTGAAGGCGGCGGGCATCAAGGTTATTCACAAATGCACGTCCGTCCGGCATTCGCTGAAGGCCGAGCAGATCGGCTGCGATGCCGTCAGCGTCGACGGTTTCGAATGCGGCGGCCATCCCGGCGAAGACGATATGCCCAACATGATCCTGCTGCCGCGCGCGGCCGAGGAACTGAAGATTCCCTTCGTCGCTTCAGGCGGCATGGCTGATGCGCGCAGCCTGGTCGCGGCGCTGGCGATGGGCGCCGCTGGCATGAACATGGGCACGCGCTTTATTGCCACCAAGGAAGCGCCCGTGCACGAGAACGTCAAGAATGCGCTGGTGAAGGCATCGGAGCTCGATACGCGCCTTGTCATGCGCGCGTTGCGTAATACCGAACGGGTATTGAACAACAAGGGCGTCGAGCACCTGCTCGAGATCGAGCGAGAGAAAGGCAAGAGCCTCAAGATTGACGACATCCACGATCAGGTGGCGGGCGTCTATCCCAAGGTGATGATCGAAGGCGATATGGACGCCGGCGCCTGGAGCTGCGGCATGGTGGCAGGGCTCATTCGCGACATCCCGACGGTGAAGGAATTGATCGACCGCATCATGGCGGATGCCGAGCGGCTGATCAGGGGCCGGCTTACGGGGTTCCTGGACGCCGACAGCAAGGAAGCCCTGAAGGTTGCGTGAAGGTGCAGTGCGGATGGTAGGAAATCGGGTCGAGGTCGACACCAGGCACAGGTGAATTGCTGTGTGAAATCCCGGATCGCGTCGCACTCATCACGCTGAACCGGCCCGAGGCGCGCGACGCCTTGTCCGATCAACTGACCCCCGCGCTCCGACGCATGATCAGGCAGTGCGGCGATGAGCTTTGCGAGTTTCATTTGCGCTTGCAAGGTCCTTGGCCGAGGGCCCCTTGCAAGCTTTTTGCACGTCACAAAACGGCGAGCGACATTTTCGTGTGCTCGCGAGTGTATGCTCCGCTTGGTTGCTCCGTCAGCGGACGATGCGCTCTACCGCGATGGCGGTCGCCTCACCACCGCCTATGCAAAGTGCGGCGACCCCGCGCGTCAAGTTCTGCGCTTCCAGCGCATGCAGTAGCGTCACGATCAGCCGCGCGCCGGTGGCGCCGATCGGATGACCGAGCGCGCAGGCGCCCCCATTGACGTTGAGCTTTTCTCTCGCGATGCCGAGATCCTTCTGCGCCGCCATCGCCACCACGGCAAAGGCCTCGTTGATCTCGAACAGGTCGACATCGCCGACGCTCCAGCCGACCTTGTCGAGTAGCTTCCGGATCGCCGGGATCGGCGCAGTGGTGAACCATTGCGGCTCCTGGCTATGGGTGGCGTGGCCCTTGATCTCGGCCAGCACCGGCAGGCCTTCGCGATCGGCGAGCGAACGCTTTGCCAGAATGAGTGCCGCGGCGCCGTCGGCGTTAGCCGAGGATGCGGCCGGCGTGATGGTGCCGTTGGCCCGAAATGCCGGCTTCAGGCCAGGGATCTTTGCAGGGTCGACCTTGAGCGGATGTTCGTCATTGGCAATGACGCGTGGTCCGGCCTTTTCCGCCAGCGTGATCGGCGTGATTTCAGCCTTGAAGGCGCCGCCTTCTACCGCCTTGCGTGCGCGCGTGAGCGTCTCCATCGCGTAGGCGTCCTGGTCCTTGCGGGTGAACTGATAGGCTTCAGCGGTGGCTTCGCCGAAATCGCCCATCGAGCGGCCGGTCTCATAGGCGTCTTCCAGCCCGTCCATCATCATGTGGTCGATAATCCGGTCATGGCCCGCGCGATAGCCGCCGCGCGCCTTGGCCAGCAAATAGGGCGCGTTCGACATGCTCTCCATGCCGCCGGACAGCACGATGTTGGCCGAGCCTGCATTGATGACATCGTGGCCGAGCATGGTCGCTTTCATGCCGGAGCCGCAGACCTTGTTGATGGTGGTGGCGCCGGTGGCGTCAGGCAGCTTGGCGCCGCGGGCGGCCTGCCGGGCAGGCGCCTGGCCCTGGCCAGCCGGCAGCACGTTGCCCATAAAGACCTCGTCGATCCGTTCGGGTGCGAGCTTCGCGCGGTCCAGCGCGGCGCCGATCACGTGGGAGCCGAGCTTGTGAGCGCTGAACGGCGACAGCTCGCCCATGAAACGGCCCAGCGGCGTACGGGCAGCGGAAAGAATGACGACGGGGTCGGAGGGGGCGGTCATGACGGGTTCTCCTGTTCGCTCGCGACTGATTTATATGACGATAATCATCTATACGTTGGAATGCAATGCAATGTTCGCGCGCCTCCCCTGTGCAGGAAGGCGCTCTCCACCGGCTGGAACCCACCTGACGTGCGCGGCGAATTCGTGGGCGGCCGTGACATGGTGACGGAGATGTTTCGCTCGGGGGGAATTACGTCCCTTCCAGCCTGGCTCCATCGGGGATTCACTTCCGAAAGCGTCGAACGCCCCTTTTTGGAATTCGTTATGCCATATAATAGTCATCAGCTCGCGGCCGTCCGCGCGCCAGTATCAGAGCTCGCACATGATGACGCTTCGCCAGGTAGAGGTGATCCGGGCCGTGATGGTGACCGGGACAATAGGTGGGGCCGCGAGGCTGCTGAACGTATCGGCGCCGGGGATCAGCCGGCTTGTGAAATACACCGAGAAGTCACTCGGAATCCGCTTCTTCCAGCGTCAGAACGGACGTTATTTTCCGACGCCGGAAGCCCGCAGCATCTTCGAACAGATCAACGGCGTCTACGAGAAGGTTGATGATCTCACCGAGATCATCTCCAAGATCGGGCGCGGCGAATTGTCGGAACTGCGGATCGGCTCGGTGCCGAGCATCTCGCAGGTCATGGTGCCGCGCGCGATCGAACGGGTGCGGCGGCGCTATCCCGACTTGCGGATCGACATCAACATTCTCAAGATCGAGGAGGCTGTTGATTACCTGTTGCTCGGCCGCGGCGATTGCGTCGCGATGAGCTACCGGCTCGATCATCCCGGTCTCGACTTCCTGCCGCTCGCATCGGGCGAATTGTTCTGCATCGTGCCGGCGGGGCACGAGCTTGTCGGATGCAAGCAGGTCTCGGCCGCGGAAATCATCCGCTATCCGCTGATCGGCATCGACCCCAACGATCCCTACGGGCGGATCATGGCGGAGATCTTTGCCCGCAACAAACTCGACTACGACATCACCATCCGCGCGCGCTTCGGCACGACCGTGTGCGCACTGGTCAAGGCCGGCCTCGGCATTGCCGTGATCGACCAATTTACCGTCGCCCATGGCGGTTATCCGGGCATCGAATTGCTCAGGATCGTCGAGCCGACCAGATTCGACACCTACATTGCGGTGAAACGCGGCGCGCCGCTGTCGCTCCACATCGAACATTTCATCGAGTGCCTGCGGTCGGAAATGCGGGCGGTCGAGCCGGAGAAGCTGGCGCCGCGGAAGGCGGACTCTCGGTCCCGGAGAAAATAACATCATGTTATCTCCAAGGCATAAATAGATAATTGTGTTAGGTTGGTAACGCGCTATCGTCGCGAGCGCCGGGACGTGCCCGAGCAGCCTTCGCGACCGTTGATAGCCAGATCATGAGCCCTGCCGCCCGACACCCCGCTCCCGCCGATCGCCGGTTTCTCACCGGCCTGATCGGAGCCCCAATCGCGCATTCGGCGTCGCCTGCGATGCATGAGCGCGCCGCCGAAGCGCTCGGCGCGCATTGCCACTACCAGCTCATCGAAGTTGCCGGCGCGGGCCAGGAAGAGCTGCGGCTGCTGCTGGATGGTGTGCGACGCCTGGGATTTGCAGGGGTCAACGTCACCTTTCCCTACAAGGAAGCAGTGATTTCCCTGCTCGATGAATTATCACCTGGCGCGGGTGCCATCGGCGCAGTCAACACCGTTGTGGTCAGAGATGGCCGGTTGATTGGATACAACACCGACACCACCGGATTCGCCCGGGCCGCGACAAGCCTTGTGCGGAATCCCGCGAACGCCGCCGTGGCCGTGATCGGCGCGGGTGGCGTCGGCAGAGCGATCGCCTTTGCGCTCGCTGCGATCGGCGTGGCCGAGATCAGGATATTCGATATCGACATAGCCAAGGCAGCGCATCTTGCCAGCCAGATCAAGAGCCGCGGCAGACCAAGCGTCGCCAAAAGCGTCGAGGAGGTCATGCAGGGTGTTACCGGCGTGGTCAACGGTTCGCCGGTCGGGATGCTGCCGAACCGCGGCACGCCCGTTCCGGATGCGCTGTTGCACAGGGGCCTGTGGGTGGCGGACGCGGTCTACACGCCGCTGTGGACGCCGCTTTTGAATGCCGCGAAGGCGAATGGCGCAGAGGTCATGACCGGGCGCGAACTCGCGATCTATCAGGCGGCGGAGGCATTCGAGCTGTTTACGGGGTTGAAGCCGTCGACGGTCGAAATGGGAAATGCATTCGACGCCGTGATGGCCAAACGCTACGCTAAAGTGAATGCAGCGTAACAACGCGGCCGGTTACAAGGCCGTCTTTCGAAACAACAGGAGGGGATGGAAATGAGATCCGGAATTTTCGCGGGGCTATTGCTCGTTACCGTATCGGCCGCAACCGCGTTCGCGCAAGGAGCGCCGATCAAACTCGCCGACGTCGCCGAACTATCGGGCGGCGGCGCCACCGTCGGCAACAACTGGAAAAATGGCATCGATCTCGCGATCGAAGAAATCAACGGCAAGGGCGGCGTGCTCGGCCGCAAGCTCGAGGTCACGCACGCGGACTCGCAATCGAACCCCGGCGTGGCGCGCGCGCAGGTGCAGAAGGCGCTCGACAATGAACCCTACGTACTGCTCGGGCCCGGCTATTCCGGCTCGGTCAAGGTCACCTCACCGCTCGCCGCCGAAGCCGGCATCGCCCACATCATGGGCGGCGAGGCGGCCGAGCTGACGCAGGGCGGCAACAAGTTCCTGTTCCGCACCTCGTTCGGCCAGCAATCGTCGATGCCGAAGGTCGCCAAATACATCAACGACGAGCTGAAGGCGAAATCGGTCGCGATCGTCTGGGTCAACAATGATTTCGGCAAAGGCGGCCGCGACGTCATCAGCAAGGAATTCGCCAAGTACAATATCAAGGTGACGGCCGACCTATCTACGGAAGCGGGGCAAGCCGACTTCGCCGCCGACGTCAGCAAGATCAAGGCCGCGGCGCCCGATGCCGTCTTCATCTACCTCAATGAGGAAGAAAGCGCGCGCATCCTGAAGGAGCTGAAGCGCCAGGCAGTCGCTGCGCCGCTGGTGGGCGAGACCACCCTGGTTGGTCAAAAGGTCGTCGAACTGGCTGGAGACGCAGCAAACGGCGCGCGCGGCCACGTTGGGCTTACCACCGACGCACCCGTCGATCTGGTCAAGGCGTTCCGGGAAAAATTTGTCAAGAAGTACAATTACGTCCCCGATCACAACGGACTCAAGGGCTATCTCGCGATCTACATGGTCAAGGCGACCACCGAGAAGATGGGCAAGGTCGACGCCAAAAAGTTCGCTGATACGCTTCACGGCCTCACCATCAAGGCCGCCAGCGAGCCCGGCATCCTGATGGATGTGACTTTCGACGAGAAGGGTGACATCGATCGCCAGGGATTCCTCGTCGAGATCGTCGAGGGCAAGCAGGTCGTCAAGCAGGTACTGCCGAAGCTGAACTGAGCTACAGGCACGGGTGGCGCGCGGAAGAACGTGCCACCCGTCGCGATCAGGCATTGCGAAACAATTGATATCGTCCGTGTGTGACGGTGAGGGAGAAGCATGTCCAATCTGCTCGATCTTCTCGTGGCAGGTCTTGCGACCGGGGCGATCTACGCCATCGTCGCGGTCGGTTTCACGCTGCTGTGGCAGACGTCGCAAACCATCAATTTCGCGCAAGGCGAATTCGTGATGCTGCCAGCGTTCCTGATGCTGGCGGTAATGCACGTGGGCGCGCCGTTCTGGCTCGCCATTATCCTTGGCATCCTGCTGTCGCTGCTGCTCTTGGGGCTCGGCTTCAAGTTGCTGCTGGTGGATCCGATGCTGCGGCACGGCGTGCTGCCGCTGGCGATCGCGACCATGGCGCTGGCGATCGGCATCAAGGAGGCGGTGAAGCAGTTCTTCAGCGCCGAGGCCTCGCCATTTCCGTCTATCGTGCCAGTCGGTGACGTCTCAGTTCTCGGCAGGGTCGTTTCCCTGCAGAGCCTCGGCGTGCTCGCGCTGGCGATTGCCGCGGTGATCGGCTTGACCGCGTTGCTGAATCGCACCTCGATCGGGCACCAGATGCAGGCCACCGCACAAAATCCGACGGTCGCCCGCATCATCGGTGTGCCGGTCGAGCGCATGATCCTGCTGACCTTCCTGATCAACGCCTTCCTGGTGGCGCTGGCGTCGCTATTGATCACGCCGATCTATCTGGCGAAATTCTCCTCCGGCGAGGTGCTGGGGCAGGCGGCATTCATCGCGGCGATCGTCGGCGGCTTCAACCAGGTGCGCGGCGCCATTGCCGGTGGGCTCCTGATCGGCGTGGTCGACAACCTGGCGGCCGCCTATGTGTCGACGCAGTACCGCGCCGCCGTGCCGCTGATCCTGCTGATTGTCATCATCCTGTTCCGTCCGCAAGGCCTGCTCGGTCGGCCCGAGGAGCGCACGGTATGACCTGGTCAGGAAAACATTTGCGGATCGCACTCGGCGTCGCCGTGGTCGCGGCCCTCATCATCGTGCCGATGAACTTCAACCGCTATGGCCTGTACATCCTGAGCCAGTGGGCCGTGATGACGATCGCTGCCATGGGCCTCAATCTGACGCTGGGTTATGCCGGCCAGGTTTCGCTGGCGCAGGGCGCGTTCGTCGGCATCGGCGCCTATGCGGCGGCGATCATGACCACGCAAGGGTTGCCGCTGGTGGCCGCACTCGCTGTCGCGGTCGCGCTGTGTTTCGCCATCGGCTGGATCCTCGGCTATCCGGCACTGCGCGTGCAGCATCACTACCTGGCTTTTGTTACGCTGGCATTCTCGACGCTGGCTTTCCTGGTGTTCCGCAACGAGGACTGGCTCACCAAGGGCATCTACGGCATTTCCAACATTCCCCGGCCCAATGTCATGGGCTTCGCCACCAACCGGCCGCTGCCATTCTATTATTTCTGCCTCGGCTCGCTCGGCATCGTGTCGCTGGCGATGTGGTGGCTGATCCGCTCGCCCTGGGGCCGTGCCTTCGTGGCGCTACGCGAAAATCCGGTGCGGGCGCTGTCGCTGGGCATCGACACGCGGCGCTACACACTGATGGCGTTCGCGATCGGATCGGCGCTCGGCGGCGTTGCCGGCACGCTCTATGCGCCGCTGACGCAATATATCGATCCGGTTCCCTTCAATCTCTCGCTCTCGCTCGATCTGTTGATGATGGTGATCGTCGGCGGCTCCGGATTCTTCTTCGGGCCGTTCCTCGGTGCTGCCATCGCGGTGCTGCTGCCGGAATGGCTGCGCTTCACCCAGGGCTATTACCTGATGCTCTATGCGGTGGCCGTAATGCTGCTGTTGATCTATTCGCCGACCGGCATCCTCGGCGTTCTCAACCGCTATTTGACCGAACGGCGCACCAAGGCGGCGTCGGCGCTGCGCGCGGTGGCGAAATCCAGGCTGGAGACGGCGCCATGACCGCGGTCCTCGAAGTCAGCAACATCAAGAAAAGTTTTGGTGGCATCAAGGCCGTCGACGACGTCAGCTTCGACGTGCAGGAGGGCGAGATCCTCGGCCTGATCGGCCCGAACGGCTGCGGCAAGTCCACGCTTTTTAACTGCATCCTCGGCCAATTGGCGCCGACGGGCGGTGAGGTGAAGGTCGACGGCAAGGTCGTCACCGGGTTGCGGCCGTCCGAATTGAACCGACTCGGCGTCAGTCGCACCTTCCAGCTGCTGCAGGTGTTCCCGAAACTATCGGTGCGGGAAAATTTAATCCTCGCTGGCCAGGAGCATCAGGGCACCATGATGTCGCGGCTGCTCGGGCCTTCGGATGCCGGACTGACGGCTGCGGCCGATCAGATGATCGGCTTCTTCAAGCTCGATCATCTCGCCACCGAGGCCGCAGGTGGATTGTCCTACGGCCAGCAGAAATTGCTCGATGCCGCGATGGCATTCATGGGCGGGCCACGGCTGGTGCTGCTGGACGAGCCTGCCGGCGGCGTCAACCTCACCATGCTCGGCGACCTCAAGGAGCGGCTGGCTTCGATCAACCGCGAGAGGCGCGCCACCTTCGTGGTGATCGAGCACAACATGGAATTCGTGATGTCGCTGTGCACCCGCGTCATGGTGATGGCGGAAGGCAAGCTGCTGGCGATGGGCACGCCGGCCGAAATCCGCGCCAATCCCGCCGTCGTCGAAGCCTATCTCGGCCATTGAGGATCGATCCATGAGCGACGCCATCCTGGATGTTCAAGGTCTCGTCGGCGGCTACGGCAAGATGACGATCCTCAACGGCACCAGCTTTTCGGTGCCGGCAGGCTCCATCACCACCGTGATCGGCCCGAACGGCGCCGGCAAATCCACCGTGTTCAAGGCGATCTTCGGCCTGCTGAAGCTGCGCGAAGGCAAGATCGTGTTCAAAGGGCGTGAAGTCACCGGGCTGAGCCAGCGTGAATTGCTGACGTCAGGCATCTGCTATGTGCCGCAGGGCCGCAACATCTTCCCCGAATTGTCGGTGCGCGACAACATCCAGCTCGGCGCTGTCGTTGCGGGGCGCGATATCATCGACTTGCCCGTCCGAATCGAAGCGGCGCTCGACAAATTCCCGGTGCTGCGCAAGAAAGCAACGCAGCAGGCTTCCACGCTCTCGGGCGGCGAGCAGAAGCAGCTCGAAATCGTCCGCGGCCTGCTGCTCAATCCGCAACTGGTGCTGATCGACGAGCCGTCGATCGGGCTTTCGCCGCTGATGGTGCAGCAGACCTTCAACATCCTGAAGGAACTGCGCGACCGCGGCGTCTCGATCCTGATGATCGAACAAAATGCGCGTTCTGCGCTCGAGATTTCCGATTACGGCATCGTGCTCGAACTCGGTCAGACCCGCCTCGTCGACCGAGCGGAGCGGGTGCTGAACGATCCTCGCATCGGGCAATTGTTCCTGGGTGGCGCCATGACGGAAACTGCAGCATGAACCAGCGCTCGATCGCTACCGTTTCGCTGAGCGGCGCACTTGACGAAAAACTGCGAGCGATCGCCGCGTCCGGATTCGACGCCGTCGAGATCTTCGAGAACGACCTGTTGTCGTTTGCAGGCAGCCCGCGCGACGTCGGCCAGATGTGCCGGGATCTCGGGCTCGCGATCTGCGCGTTCCAGCCGTTCCGCGACTTCGAGGGCATGCCGGAGCCGCAGCGAGGGCGCAATTTCGCCCGCGCCGAGCGCAAATTCGACCTGATGCAGGAATTGCAGACTGACCTGATGCTGATTTGCAGCAACATCTCTCAGGCTTCGCTCGGCGGCATCGACCGCGCCGCCGGCGATTTCCACGAACTGGGTGGCCGGGCCGCCGCGCGCGGTTTGCGCGTCGGCTATGAGGCGCTCGCCTGGGGGCTTCACGTCAATGATTACCGCGACGCCTGGGAGATCGTGCGGCGCGCCGACCATAAGTCGATCGGAATAATTCTCGACAGTTTTCACGCGCTGGCGCCGGCGTTTCCGACGCTGCCGATTCAATCGATTCCGGCCGACAAGATCTTTCTGGTGCAACTGGCGGACGCACCGAAGCTCGGCCTCGACGTATTGTCCTGGAGCCGGCATTTCCGATGCTTCCCCGGGCAGGGCGACTTGCCCGTCGTCGCGTTCATGGAAGCAGTGCTTGCGACCGGTTATTCGGGCCCGCTGTCGCTGGAAATCTTCAACGACCAGTTTCGCGCCGGCTCCGCGGTCCGCACCGCGACCGATGGGCTGCGCTCGCTCATCCTGCTCGAGGACCGGCTTGGCCGCGGGACGTCACTGCAGCCGAAAGCGCCGAGCCGCGGCGTTGGCTTCATCGAGTTCGCTGTCAGCGAGGAAAAGGCGGAGGACTTGACCGCGCTGTTCGGGCAGCTCGGCTTTCGCAAGACCGGGGTCCATCGCAGCAAGGATGTCGAGCGCTGGTCGCAGGGCCATATCGAGCTTGTGGTCAATTGCGAACCGGACGGTTTTGCGCATTCGCACTATGTCGCGCATGGTCCGGGTGTGTGCGCAATCGCGATCGATGTCGACGATGCCGGCAAGACCATGGCGCGGGCGGAAGCGCTGCAGGCACGCACGTTTTACCAGCCGGTCGGTCCGGGCGAGCTCGAAATTCCGGCGATCCGGGGCGTCGGCGGTAGCCTGCTGTATTTCCTGGAACCGGGTGGCAAGAACTGGGATCTCGATTTCGAAACGCTGCGCAGCGATGCGGCTGATGTTCGCCTCGGTGCGGTCGATCACATCTCGCAATCGATGCCCTACGATGAAATGCTGTCGTGGCTGCTATTCTACACCGGCATTCTCGATCTCGAGCGCTTGCCGCAGATCGAGATTGCCGATCCGGTTGGCCTCGTGCAGAGTCAGGCGCTGATCAACGGTAGCGAAAACCTGCGTTTCGTTCTGAACGGGTCGTCCGCGACGCGTACGCTGTCGGCGCGCTTCATCCACGAATTCTTCGGCTCCGGCGTCCAACACGTCGCCTTCTCCTGCGGCGACATTTTCGCCGCGATCGCGGCCATGCGCGCGCGAGGTGCCGGTTTCCTGAAAATTCCCGACAATTATTACGACGACATCGAGGCCAAATACGGGCTTGCCCCTGAGACGATGGCAGCACTGCGCCACAATCAGATTCTCTACGATCGGGAAGGCGACGGCGAATTCTTCCAGGCTTACACCCACGTTTTCGACGAGCGCTTTTTTTTCGAAATCGTCGAGCGGCGCGACTATCACGGCTTCGGCGCCGCCAACGCCGCGATCAGGTTGGCCGCGCAGACCCGTGAATCGCGGCCGCTGACCATGCCGCGATCCTGAATTGCACGACAGGAAAAGCATGAGCGCCTCTTTTAGAAGTTGGCATCCGACTTGTTTCAATATCTGGTGGCCTGATGAACGAACGGCGACCATTACTTGGCGACAACCATCGTGTCCGGTGAGTAGCTCGCCGGGCCCGTAATTTTACGGTCATAAATCTTTTCCCGGTCCCGGCACTTGGGTAGGATAGGCCGGGGCCATCAATGAGGGTGCGTAATGACGGGACTTGCTCAATTGGCAATAACACCACGTGACCGCTTTCTCGAGGCGGCACAAAAAGAGCTCGCCTCCTTCGAGCGACGAGAGCGCGAATTTTCCAAGAAAGAACGTAAAGAGCGGGCCGCAGAACTACGGATTCCCACCGACAAGGCTGAACCGCACTAGGCGGAGACCTGTAACAGAATAGTTGTACGCGACGGTAGCTGACCATCTCCTGAGGTGGATCGAGGATGAACTTTGGGCCGCCTTCCGGGGCGGCCCTTGCATTTGCCAGTGTCGATACTCGCCCGCTGGCGCCCTGCGGCAATGGCTAAAGATCCTTTTCCGCGAGTTCGCGAAACGCGTCGGGGACGGCGCGGGAAACGCCCAGCGCGACAGACCCATATCCGACTGCGTCGTACCCGAAGCGATCGCGGATCAGATCCATGGCGCGATCGGCCGACCAGCGCGCCATCCCTCGCTTGGTGCCGGGCCGGCACTTTTCATCTCCCAGCCCGAGCGGGAGCTCGAGCTGGATGTCCCAGCAGGTCTCGAGGTGCGACACCGAGATGGCCAGCAGCGAGATGATCTTCTCGTCGGGGTGATCGGCGAGTACCCTGCGTACGAGCTCTTCGGCAATCTCGGCCAGGATTGCGGTCGCTGAGATCGGCGCATCGAGTGTGACGGAGCGGGTGACCGAGCGGAGGTCGCCGAAACGCACGCGGACAGCCACTGTCCGCCCAGACCGAAAGCGCGCACGCAGCCGGGTGCCGATGCGGTCGGCAAGATGGCGCAGCGCGGGTCGAAACACTTGTTCCTCGGCCGGCTTCTTGCCGAGCGCCGACTGCGCTCCGGCCGACTTCGCCCGGCGTTGCGTCTTGATTTCCCGTCGATCGCGATTCCATGCCAATGCCGTCAGCTTGTCTCTCGCCGCGCGACCAAGCAGTTGCTCGAGCGACCAGCCCGGCACCTGCGCTAGCTGCCCGATGGTATGGACATCGATCTCGGCCAGCCGCGCCCTGGTGACCGGGCCGACGCCCCACATCAGCTCGACGGGCAGGTCGTGCAGGAAAGCGAGCTCGGTCGCGGGATCGACAACCACCAGCCCGTCGGGCTTGGCTACTTGCGAGGCGATTTTGGCCAGGTGCTTGGTGCGCGCGATGCCGATCGAGATCGGCAGTCCGAGCTCTGTCCGCACGCGGCATCGTACTGCACTGGCGATCTTGGCCGGCGTGCCGAACAGATGCGTGCAGCCGGCGACGTCGGCAAAGGCCTCGTCGATCGAAATCCGCTCGACCAGTGGAGTGAAATCAGTGAGCACACTGATCGCAGCATCACCCAGCCGCTGGTATTTCTTGAAATGGCCGTCGACGAAGATCAGGTGCGGACAAAGCTCGCGCGCCCGCCATCCCGGCATTCCGCCGCTGACGCCGAAAGCCTTGGCTTCGTATGACGCGGCGAGCACGACACCGCCGCCGACCGCGATCGGTTTGCCGCGCAGCGTTGGATCGAGCAGTTGCTCGACCGACGCATAGAAGGCATCGAGGTCCGCATGGAGGATGGTGGCTGTTGTGTCCATCCCGAACCGCCCTGCGAAAAATTTCGAGTATTCCGTGTCGATGAGAACAAAAGAAGAACTTTGAGTCAAGAAGAAGAATGGTCGGAGTTCGGCACCGAGATTGCTGGGAACAATGCACAGCCGCAAAATTGGTGCTATTTTGATTCTTTCGCTGCATCGTCGACGGAATGCATCACCATCCAGGATCCCATGACCCCGTTCTTGTCGCGCTGTCAGTCCTGATCGCGGCGCTTTCTTCGTATACGGCGCTGGACCTCGCGACCCGCATGCGGGCTGCTTCCGGTTCCGCCAGTCTGGGCTGGCTTGGGGCTGCGGCCGTCGCCATGGGGGGCGGCATCTGGTCCATGCATTTCGTCGCCATGCTGGCGTTCAGCCTGCCCGGCGTGGAAGTTTCCTACGATCCGCTCCTCACGCTGCTCTCGCTTGCCCTTCCCATTTTTGTCGCGGCAGCCGCGTTCGTCGTCGTAAGTCAGCGGGCTAACGCGCTCGTCGTTTCCGGCATTGGAATGGGGCTCGCGATCTCCGGCATGCACTACACCGGCATGAGCGCCATGCGGATGGCCGCTTCTATCCACTACGATGCCATCTGGGTCGTGCTTTCCATCGCGATTGCGATCGGCGCGTCGATCATCGCCCTGTGGCTCGCCTTTCGCACGACGAGCGTGCTCGAGCGCATATCGGCGGGCGCCGTCATGGGCCTGGCGATCTCCGGGATGCACTACGCCGCCATGCAGGGCTCCTCCTTCATTGCCACGGATGCCGTCCTTGGCCGAGCAGCCCATGGTGCGGTGGGGCAGGCGCCGCTTGCGTTCCTGGTCGCCGGCACCACCATCATCGTCCTCGTCATCGGGCTCGCCGCGGCCGTGTACGACCGCGCCTCGGCAGAACGTGCCGATCGTGAAGCCGAGGCACTCAGGCGAAGCGAGGAGAAATTCCGCCTGCTGGTGGAGGGGGTGGCCGATCACGCCATCTTCATGCTCGACTCCGAGGGACGAGTGGCGAACTGGAATCTCGGCGCGCGCCGGCTGATCGGCTATGGCGACGAGATCATCGGGACGCACTACGCCATCCTTCACACCGAGGAGGACCGCGGCTCCCGAGTTCCTGACGCCGTGCTGCTTGACGCGAAGCGGGAAGGCAAGTCGGCAGGCGAGGGCTGGCGGGTTCGCAAGGACGGCAGCCGCTTCTGGGCCGAGGCGACGATTCGCGCGGTGCGGAACGAGCGTGGCGAGGCCATCGGCTTCGCCAAGATCGTGCGCGACGTGACGGAACGCCGCCGAGCCCAGGAAGCGCTGGAGCGCACGCGCGATGCGCTCGTGATATCGCAGAAGATGGAGACTGTCGGGCAGCTTACCGGCGGCGTCGCCCACGACTTCAACAACATACTCGCGGTGATCCTGGGCAGTCTCGAACTCGCAAAGAAGCGCCTCCAGCCGGAAGATCCCAGGATTCACCGGCTGCTCGACAACGCGATTCAGGGCGCGCTGCGCGGTGCCTCGCTGACGCAGCGCATGCTCGCGTTCGCGCGCAAGCAGGACCTCAAGCCCGTCATCGTGGATGTCCCGGAGCTGGTCCGCGGAATGGCGGCTCTCTTGAAGTTCGATCCAGCCATCCGGGTCGAGACCCGCTTTCCGATCGAGCTTTCGAAGGTGAAAGTCGATGCCAACCAGCTCGAGCTCGCGATCCTCAACCTCACCGTCAATGCACGCGATGCGATAGCGGCGGGCGGCGGGGTCATCAGCATCGCCGCACGCGAAGAGCAGGCCATCGAGGGCCTTGCCGAGGGACGATACGTCGCGCTCTCAGTGAGCGACACCGGGGGCGGCATGGACGAGGAGACGCTCAAGCATGCGCAGGAGCCGTTCTTTACGACCAAGGGCGTCGGCAAGGGAACCGGTCTCGGCCTCTCGATGGTGAAGGGGTTGGCCGAGCAGTCCGGGGGCGTGCTGCTGCTGAAAAGCCGCATTGGCGAGGGGACCACGGCCGAGATCTGGCTGCCTGCCGCTCAGGACGAAACGGTAGACGTGCCTCATGCGGCGGAGCCGTCGCGCTCCGCGCCGCGCAGCGGTCGCCCGCTTTCCGTACTCATCGTCGATGATGACCTGCTCGTCCTCGACAGCATCGCTGCGATGCTCGATGATCTCGGCCACGCCGTGATCGAGGCGCGCTCCGGCGAGGAGGCCGTCCAGCTTCTGCGCCGAATGCCGAAGATTGACATCGTGGTGACCGATTATGCCATGCCAGGGATGAACGGGTTGCAGCTTGCCGAGGCAGTGGCCGCCGAGCGTCCCGGCACGCCCGTGGTGCTCTGTACGGGATATGCCGAGCTGCTGGGCTCGACGCAGCCTCATCTGCCACGCATTTCCAAGCCGTTCGACCAGGCGGCGCTCATGGCCGCCATTGATGAGCTGATGCGCGCACAGGCCGCGTCGCGCTCGGTTTTGACCTTGCACCCGAAGAGAGCCTGACGAGTTGATCGGTCTCGTCGCATCTCACCGAGCCGCCCGGGCTCCCGTCACTCGGCGGGCATCGGGTTGGCGCCTCCGTCAATCGCCGGCTTCTTGCCGAACAGCCAGGTCTGCAGCCGGTCGAGATAGATGTAGACCACCGGCGTCGTATACAGCGTGAGAAGCTGCGATACGGCCAGTCCGCCGACGATGGCGTAGCCCAGCGGCTGACGTATCTCGGATCCCGCGCCGGTGCCGAGCATCATCGGAACGCCAGCGAGCATGGCCGCCATCGTGGTCATGAGGATCGGCCGGAAACGCATGACGCAGGCGCGATAAATGGCGTCTTCTGCCGACAATCGCTCCTGTTGGCCGACATGCAGGGCGAAGTCGACCAGCATGATGCCGTTCTTCTTGACGATGCCGATCAGCAGGATGATGCCCACGATCGCGATCACGCTGAGATCGAGGTGAACCGCCATCAACAACAACAGTGCTCCGAGCCCCGCCGACGGCAGCGTCGAGATGATGGTGATTGGGTGGATCAGGCTCTCATACAGGATGCCGAGGATGAGATAGATCACGAACAAGGCCGCCACGATCAGGATCGGCGTTGTCGATAGGGAATCGCCGAACGCCTGCGCGTTGCCCTGGAAGCTGGTCTGCAGCGAAAGCGGCTTGCCGAGCTGCTTCTCGATATTCTGGATGGCGCTGGTCGCCTGGCCGATCGCCGTGCCGGGGAGCAGGTTGAAGGAGATCGTCACCGACGGAAACTGTCCCTGGTGATTGACCACGAGCGGGGCGACCTTGACCACGCTGTCGACCAGCGTCGATAGCGGCACTTCCTGGCCGGTTGAGGATTTGACATAGATTCCGGTCAACGCCTCGGGCGAGTACTGGAATTTCGGATTGACCTCCATGATCACGTGGTACTGGTTCAAGGTCGTGTACATCGTCGAGACGATGCGCTGGCCAAAGGCGTCATCGAGCGTGTTGTCGATGGTGAACGGCAGGATGCCGTAGCTCGAAGCCACCTCGCGTTTGATGGAGATGTCGAGCAGGGGACCGGAATTGAGCTGGTCGGTCGCGACGTCGGTGATGCCGGGGACCTTCTTGATCCTGTCGAGGAACAGCACGGCCCAGTGATTCAGCTCGCCGGGATCGGCGTCGCCCAGCGTGTACTGATACTGGGTTTTCGAGACGCGGCCGCCGATGGTGATGTCCTGCGCGGCCTGCATATAGAGCGTGATGCCCTGGATCTTGGCCAGGTTGGTCCGCAGGCGGGCGAGCACCGTTTCCATGCTGTCACGTTGCTTGTAGGGCTTGAGCGCAATATAGATGCGGCCATTGTTGACCGTAGTGTTGCCGCCGCCTGCGCCGATCGCCGAGCCGATGGATGCGACGGCCGGATCCCGCATTATGGCATTGAGCAGCGCCTGCTGGCGCTCGGTCATCGCCTGATAGGAAATATCCTGCGCCGCTTCGGATAGGCCGATGATCAGCCCGGTGTCCTGCTGCGGAAAGAAGCCTTTGGGAATGACGACGTAGAGATAGCCGGTCAACCCGATGGTCGCAAAAATTGTCAACAGGGTGATAAAACGGTGACGGAGCACGATCTTGAGACCGGCCTCGTAGATTCCGAGCAGTGAATTGAAGCCGCTTTCGAGGATACGGAACAGCCGCCCGTGCGTCCTGTTTTCCGGCTTGAGCAGCCGCGCGCACATCATCGGCGTCAAGGTCAGCGAGATCAGGAGCGACAGCACCAGGGCTACGCTGACGGTGACGGCAAATTCCCGGAACAGCAGCCCGACATACCCGCCCATCAGAAACAGCGGGATGAACACGGCGATCAGCGACAGCGTGATCGACATGATGGTGAAGCCGATCTCGCCAGCGCCCTTCAGTGCCGCCTCGAATGGCGTGGCGCCTCCCTCCATATGCCGCACGATGTTCTCGATCACGACCACGGCGTCGTCGACCACGAAGCCGACGGCGATCGACAGCGCCATCAGCGACAGGTTGTCGAGGCTGTAGCCGAGCTCGTAGAGGACAGCGAGCGTGCCGATCAGCGACAAGGGAACGGTGACCGCCGGGATGACCGTCGCCCAGAAGTTTCTCAAGAAAATGAAGATCACCATCACCACCAGCGCAACCGTCAGCATCAGCGTGAACTGAACGTCGTGGATGGACGCGCGAACCGTATCGGTGCGGTCGGAGATGACATTGACCTTGATCGCGGGCGGGATCGAGGCCTGCAGTACCGGCATCTCTGCCTTGATCCGCTCGACAGTGTCGATGACGTTAGCTCCGGGTTGGCGCTGGATCGCCAGGATGACGGCGCGCCGGTTGTTGTACCAGCCGGCGATCAGGTCGTTTTCCGGCGCACTGATCGCGCGGCCGACGTCGCGGATGCGGACCGGCGAGCCGTTTCGATAGGCGATCACGAGGTTGGCATAGTCTTCCGCCTTCAGGAGCTGATCGTTGGTGTTCAGCGTATAGGTCTGGCGCGGGCTGTTGAGCGTGCCTTTCGGCAAATCGACATTGGCCTGACCGAGCGCCGTGCGGACGTCCTCGAGATTGATGCCGCGCGCGGCAAGCGCCTGCGGATCGAGCTGCACGCGCACGGCGGGCTTCTGCTGGCCACCGATACCGACGAGGCCGACGCCCGGTATTTGCGATATCTTCTGCAGCAGGATGTTTTCCGCGTAAGCATCCACCGTGGTCAACGGCAGGCTGTCCGAGGTCAGACCGAGCACCAGGATCGGCGTGTCGGCCGGATTGACCTTGCGGATGGTGGGCGGATAGGGAATGCCCGGCGGCAGAAACGGACTTGCGGCGTTGATCGCCGACAACGTGTCGCTGACCGTTCCGTCGATCTGGCGGTTCAGATCGAACTGCAGCGTGATCTGGGTGAAGCCGAGGGCGCTCGCCGATGTCATCTGGAGCAGACCCGGAATCTGCCCGAACTGGAGTTCGAGCGGCGTCGCTACCGACGCCGCCATGGTCTGCGGATCCGCGCCCGGCAACTGCGCCGTCACCTGCAGCGTCGGATAGTTGACATTCGGCAACGCCGCGACCGGTAGCAGCGGGTAAGCGATGAGGCCGCCGACCAGAAGGCCTACCATCAGGAGCGCAGTTGCGATCGGCCGGCGGATGAAAGGCGCGGATATGTTCATGGGATTGTCGCCTGTTGTGCTTGCTGTGCCGCCGCTTCCTCGGCTGCTTCGCCATGCAGCAGCGTGACATGGGTGCCCGGCTGCAGCCGGTATTGCCCGTCGACGACGACCTGCTCGCCGGCCTTCAGGCCGGCATCGATCAGCGCCTCGCCGTCGGTGATCTGGGCGACCTTGATCGGGCGCATCGCGACCGTGCTGTCGGGCTTGATGACGTAGGCATAGGCGCCGTTCGGCCCCTGTTGCACGACCGATGCGGGGACGGTCAGGCCGTTATGCCGGGTCGTAACGAGCAGCCGCGCATTCACCAGTTCACCCGGCCACAGCTCGCGAGACTTGTTGGGGAAGGTTGCCTTGAGCTGGATCGAGCCGGTTGTCTGCAGGATCTCATTGTTGACCAGCGCGAGCTCACCCCGGCCTAGCTGGAGGGTATCATCCTGATTATAGGCAAGGACCGGAAGCGGCGTCTTGGTCGCTTGCTGTTGCTTGAGGATCTGCGGCAGCACGCCTTCCGGCAGCGTGAAGATCAGCGAGATGGGATCGAGCTGTGTCACGACGACGAGCCCGTTGGCGGTCGTCGGGCTGATGATGTTGCCGACGTCAATCTGGCGAATCCCGACCACGCCGTCGATCGGCGAAGTCAGCCGCGTGTAGCTGAGCTGCACCTTGGCCGCCTCGATCAGCGCCTGGTCGGTCTTGATCGCCGCCTCAAGCTGGCCGACCTGCGCCTTCTGGGTTTCGATCAGTTGCGGCGTGGCCCAGCCCTTGTCGCCAAGCTGGTTATAACGCGCGAGATTGGCGCGGGCATTGGTGAGCTGGGCCTGGTCGCGATCCAGATTTCCCTCGAACTGGTCGATCTGGGCCTGATAAGGACGCGGATCGATTTGCGCGAGCAGATCGCCGGCATGCACGGTCTGCCCTTCGGTGAAATTGATGCTGATGAGCTGGCCCTGGATCTGGGCTCGCACGACATCGGTGTTGTACGCAATCACGGTGCCGACACCGTTCTGGTAAATCGGCACGTCACGCTGCGCAACCACGCCAGCGACGACCGGAACCGGTGGTGGGGGCGCGGCCGCGACAGCGGCTCTGAATGAATCGGCCTGCGTGAAGTAGTAGAGCAGGCCGCCGGCGGCGACGGCACCGAAAAGGACTGCAGGTATTGCGAATTTCTTTTTCATGGCTGCTTCTCGCGCGTGGGCTTTCCGTTCAGGGGAACATCGTGTTGCCGGTCGACAGGCCCGGTACCGTATTCGGCGCCCCGGTGATGTTCGGCACACCCGAGACGACGTTGGTGGACGCTGCGATGGCGGCCGTATTCGGCGCCGGCAGAGTAAGGGCGGGTATCGTCGGGATCGTCGGCGCGATGGTGCTAATCGTGGGCACGACGCCGATCGTCGGTACTGCGGCGGCGGAGCTGACCCCGAGGTTAGCGATCTCCGTCGAACCCATGGGAATGCCGGTTCGCGCCACGCCGCCCGGCGTCACTGGAGACATCGGCGTCGATGACGCCGCAAGATTGCCCGAGCCTGCGCCGCACATGCTCGATGTACCCGAGGTGTCGATCAGGGCCGATGTCGGCGGAATGCCCGATGACGACATTCCCGACGAATTTGGCGCTCCCGCCATCGGCATCGCAGACATCGCGCTCTGCGGTGTGACCGTCCCGACCGCCACGCCGCCGCCGTCAAAGGTCGCAGCCGATCCGAACATCGTCGACGGTGCCGTGCCGATGGTCGAGCAGAAGGTGCTGCCGATTGTGCCGGTCTGGTCGGCCGGCGCGGGACTGATGCCGGGTGACGCAATTTCCGTTGCGCCGAGCGGGATACCGGTGCCGCCGACCGGCGCGCTCGGCACCATGCCAAGCGGAGAAGTCGCCGCCAGCGAAGGCGTCGGCATTACCTGAGCCTGCTGCGCAAAGGCCGGGCCGCACAGCAAGGCAGAGGCCGCCGTGATCAAGAGGAAGCGTTTCATGTTGCTCTCCAGTACCGTTCGAGCGGCACGACAACGCGTGGCGCGAAGTCCACGCGATATCTTTCGAACTATTGGGGGATCGGTCCGGAGGACGTTTAAAAGAGAACACGAAAACGTCCTTCGAACCGACAGCCTGCGCGCGGGGCTTGCGCGGCGGGTTCAGCTACAGCTCAGCGGCAAGGGGCTGTAGGGGTGCAGGTAGTACCAGTCGTAACAATCGGGATAACCGTAATACCCGTAACCGTATCCGGGCCCGTACCTGTCGAAGCGATGCACGGCGTGTTGGTGGAGTCCGAAACCATGCGCACCGATGTGGCCACCACCGATGTGGTCACCGCCGAGGCCTCCCAGATGTTCGCCGCCGCCGATGCCGCCGATATGGGCGCCGCCGCCAAAGCCTCCGATGTGGCCTCCACCACCAAAGCCGCCGCCCATATGGCCGCCGCCACCGAAGCCACCGCCAAAACCTCCGCCGTGGCCGCCACCACCGCCACCGCGGGCCTCGGCCGCGCCCGCCACCAGGCTTGAAGCGAGAAGAGCCGTTGCCAGTATCGCGATCATCCGTTTCATCGTGTCACTCCTTTTCAGTCAGATTGCTCGGCGCCGTGGCGCGCGAACTTCAGCGGGCCGCGCGAACGAAACGTCGGATGAGTGACAGGTAGGTGCGATGCACAAGGCATCCATTAAATTCGGCGTTAGTCTTGGCCGCCTTGGCATTCGCGAACTGGAGCAGCCGCAGATATGCGTCAAAGGAGAGCACGTTGGCGCGCGGGTGAAAGAAGACGGGCCGGCGGGATATCCCGCCAGCCCGTCTTGTTTCAATTGTCGAATCGTAACGCGAGTAGATCAGTAACCGGTGTTGGGTTCGCAAGGCGCCGCGTTGGTCCACGGTGCCGTCGCATAGGCGCCGACGCGCGGAGCGCGGACGCAGCTATCGCCTTCGTCGCGATGCATCGTCGACATCACGCGGCCATTAGTATCGGTTACGACATGCCGCGTGTTGGCGGCCAGTACCGGAGTGGCGAAGGTGGCTGCGGTGAGCAACACAGCCGACAGAAGTTTCACTTTGCGCATGGGTATTCTCCATAGGTGGGGGAAGCCAGGCTGGCTTCTTCCTGTGACGTGCGGCTGGTCCGCCGTCGTCCAAAGCGAATATCGCTTCACGCACTCTCAACTCGACGTGAAGGTGACCAAGCCCTGGATCCGCCCGAAATAGCCGGCTGGACCGGGTAAAAGCGGGCCTGCCGATTCATTAAATTGCTATTTATTGGCGCCACGTGCCGTCGACGGCTAACTGTTTCGGGCGCCCTCGCCGTGCTCGTAGCGGTGCGGCGGAATGGTCGCCTGGCGGATGGCGCCTGCAGGATCCGGAAGGGGTCGCGGCGCCGTCTGGCTCCCTGAACCGTGAGACTTGTGCCGTCGCCATGGCTTTATCGGCTGCACAGCGTATCATCGCCACCTGGCGGCGCGAGGGTATCTTGATGGCAATCGGACCGATCAGATGACGAAGGTTCTCCTCATAGAAGATGACGGCGAGACGGCGGGAGAGATCACGGCCGAACTGGCCGACCGCGGTTTCGAGGTGGAGTGGTCGCCCGACGGGCTGGATGGTCTAGCCAGAGCGCGCGAGCTGCGGCCGGACGCCATGATCGTCGACCGCCTGCTGCCGGGAATGGATGGTCTCACCGTGATCGAGTCCTTGCGGAAAGATCAGGTGCGCACGCCGGTCCTGGTGCTGAGTGCGCTTGGCGCCGTCGATGACCGCGTGCGCGGATTGCGGATGGGTGGCGACGACTACCTCACCAAGCCGTTTGCGATCGTCGAGCTCGTCGCCCGAATAGAGGCGTTGCTCCGCCGCCCGCCGGAAACGCGGGAAACGGTCCTGCGGGTGGGGCAACTCGAGCTCGACCTGATCGAACGCACAGTCAAACGCGGCGAGCGCAAAATCGACCTCTTGCCGCGCGAGTTTCGTCTGCTCGAATACATGATGCGGCGGAGCGACCAGCTCTTGACGCGCGCGATGCTGCTCGAAGAGGTCTGGAATTACAAGTTCGTCCCGGCCACCAACCTGGTTGACGTGCACATGGGCCGCGTGCGGCACAAGGTCGACGGTCCGGGCGACGCCCCGATGATTCAAAATGTCCGCGGCGCAGGGTTCATTCTTCGCGCCGTGCCCTGACTGATTTTTGGCGACCTCGCCGGGCGCTCGCGCCGTCGGGCCGGCAAGGCAACCGGACGGCAGGATCGGGAAGCTTCAATTGCAGTTCTTTCGCTCGAAGACGTTCCACTGGACCACGGTGCTGGCGGGCCTGTTCGCGATCTTCGTCACGGTTTTGTTCGGTTTCATCTACTTCAGGATCGACGATTACCTGATCGCGCGGTCCGATCGCATGATCACGACGCAGATCGGCTTCTTTGCCGGACTGCCGCGCGAGCGTCTGGTCGGTGCGCTCGATGATCATCTCGGGCAGGATTCCCGCGGCGTTCAGTTCTCCGGCGTGTTCGACGCGAAGGGTAATCGGCTGGCCGGCAATGTCGCAGCCCTGCCGGACGGGCTCGACATCGGCGCACCGGCGCGGGATATGCCGCTGGTGCGCCTCGATGACAAGGAAGCCGGTGCGACATCCGTCAGAGCCGTCGCGCGGCGCCTCGATAACGGCGACATATTGGTGGTCGGGCGGAACGTCGACGAAACAGCGGAAGTCTTCAGGGTTGTCGGAGCGGCGCTGGCGCTTGGCCTGTTGCCTGCGTTCTGTCTCTGGTTGCTGGCCGGCGCCTGGTTGAGCGCGCGCGCCAACAGGCGGGTCGAGGAGGTCAACCTGCGGGTCCAGCGCATCATCGCTGGAGATCTGCGCGAGCGGCTGCCGCACAAGAACGCCGATGAACCGTTCTCGCGGCTCGCCGCCATCGTCAACGGCATGCTCGATGAGCTGGAGACCACGATCAATGCGCTGGCCGGCGTCGGCAACGATATCGCCCACGATCTGCGAACGCCGCTGACGCGCGCTCGCTTGACGCTCGAGCGCGGCCGCACCAACGCGACGACCCTGGAGCAGCTCCAGGCGGTTGTCGACAAGGCGATCACCGGAATCGATCAGTCGCTGTCGATCGTCACGGCGCTGCTGCGGCTTGCCGAGATCGAGAACAGCCGCCGGTCTTCCGCGTTTGGCGACGTTGCGCTCGGCGACATGCTGCGCGAGGTCTGCGACATGTACGAGCCGATCGCCGAAGACAAGCAGATCGCGCTGAGCGTGAACATAGCCGACAAGTTTTCCGTATGCGGCGATCGCGACCTGCTACTGGAGGCGGTCGCCAATCTCGTCGACAATGCCATCAAGTTCACGCCGCGGAGCGGCAGGGTCGAACTCGCGCTGCTGCGCGGTGAGGGCGAAACCATCCTGCGCGTGACCGATACGGGTCCGGGGATCAGCGAGCACGAACATGACGCTGTGTTGCGCCGGTTCTATCGCTCGGACAAGATTCGCAACACGCCGGGTGTCGGCCTCGGACTCAACCTGGTTTCGGCAATCGTGAAGCTGCACGGATTCCGCCTGATCATCCACGCCGGCCCGGGAGGCCGGGTGGAGATCGTTTGCCCCGATGGGCAGGGTGGTCAGACATAGGTCGCTACTCGCCAGCGTCACCCATGCCGGCGGTCGTCGTGCTGGGCGCGGGATACGTGGTGCACCCGCCGATGCTGCCAGACGCCGGGACCGGCCATGCCGCTTTCTCTTTCGTTATAGGCCTGCATCACCGAGGGCGGCAATCCTTCCATCCTGTAAGCCGGCGTGGGCGCACCGCCATTCAGGACGTCCAGATTCGGATAGAAAAAAGCAAAATTGCCCGGCTCCTGGATGGCTTCCTGCGCGAAGGCAGGCGCTGCGGCCATCATCGACAGCAGTCCTGCGATAGCGATTGTCTTGATCGAGGTCATTGTATTTCTCCATATGGTCGACGCGGCACTTCGCCGGACGCGCAAGCGTGCTTGCACGCCGCAACGGGCATGTGTTCTTTCGAACGCGAACTGCTCGCTTTGAGTCTGCATCCAGGCAGCGGATGCATGACGGAGATGTAGGGCGGGCGCGACCTCGTCCCACTAAATTGCCTTTTACAAAGCTCAACTGGTCTGAGCCGTCTTGCAAAGCGCTTGCGGGGAACGCGTTCGTTTCGATTTCGCCGAGCGCGGAAGCTCACCGCTCGATGTTTTCGCGATCTGGTTTGCAACGAGACCGCGCGGTTTAGAAATCGAGACCAAAGCTGCATGGACGCTAACAGCGAATTTAGATTCCTCAATTCCAATTTAATGGCTGCATCGCGGCGTCTTCTCCTAGAGTCTCTCTGCCGGACCCGATGGATTGGAGCCACCCATGAATGCCCACAGCACCACCTTACTGTCAGACAGGCGCGAGACGCTGACTGGAGAGAGATCGCGAGATCTCGCCGATGAATACGCCTCGCTCATCAAGCGATACGCTCTGCTCGAGCAGCCACGGGAGCAGCAGCTTGCGCGGCGCTGGCAGGAGCAGGGAGACCGCCGCGCGGCCGATGCGCTCGTCACGAGCCATCTCCGGCTGGCGGCGAAGGTCGCGCGCCGCTACCAGAGATACGACCTTCCGCTTGCCGATCTGATCGGCGAAGCCAATGTCGGCCTCGTCATCGCGGCCTCGCATTTCGAGCCCGGCCGCGGCGCCCGGTTTTCCACCTACGCGCTGTGGTGGATCAAGGCCGCGATCCACGATTACATTTTGCGGTCACGCTCGCTGGTCAAGATCGGGACGACGGCCGCGCAGCGGAAGCTGTTCTTCGGCCTCAGGCGCGCCATGCGCAAGTTCGGGAGTGATAGGACAGGGCTCACGCAGGAGGTCGCCGAGGCCGTCGCGCGTGAGCTCGCGGTCCCCGTTCGCGAAGTGATCGAGATGAGCCGCCGTCTGACGGGCGACCTTTCCCTGAATACGCCCCTCGATGACGACGGGCCGACCGAATGGGAGGCGATGCTGGTCGATCCTTCACCGAACGCAGAAGCAATCGTTGCCGAACAGGATGAAGGGACGGAACGGGCAAGGGCGCTTCATTCGGCCCTCGATGTGCTGACGGCGCGGGAGCGGCGCGTGTTCGAGGCCCGGCGGCTTCGGGAGGATCCGCCGAGCCTGGAGCAACTCGGGCGTGAGCTATCGATTTCCGGTGAGCGTGTGCGGCAGATCGAAGCTTTGGCATTCGAAAAGGTCAGGCGTGCGGCGACAAGGCGTGTGAGACATGCCGCCCTGGCAGCCTGAGGGGTGGCCGCGTTCCAGGTTCTGCGTTTCCAGCGCATGCAGCAGCGTCACGATCAAGCGCGCGCCGGTGGCGCCGATCGGGTGGCCGAGCGCGCAGGCGCCGCCAACCATTGCGGCTCCTGGCTGTGGGTGGCGTGGCCCGTGATCTCGGCGAGCACCGGTAGTCGGGACCGGGCCTTGCGGACATCGGGGGTCTCCTGTTCGGCCGCTATTACAAGCAGCGGGATACGGCCACTTTCGGCAACGAAGCGCCCGACAGGCTGCCGGAGGAATGGAGGAAGCAGAAATCGCCCGCGCGGCGACCGATCAGGAGCGACTTCGCCCGACGCTGTTCACGCGGCTTGATGCGTCATAGCGCCAGGGCAGTGCGAAAACTTTCGCGGCACTCGTTCATACGTCAACTGGTACGTCGGAAGGATTAGTGCCAATGATCCGGTATCTTCTCCAACGCGCTCATTGTGGAACCGATCGGGTGCTGATTGATTTCCACACGGATGATGGCGCAATGGCTCGGTACGCAGTGCCGAAAATTCTTTGCTAGTGAGATACGGACGACCTGACCGCCAAGGGTGAATCCGCGGGAATCAGGTCGATGGCGCCGTCCGAGGAGACGCGGGCCGCGGCGATCGCGACCTGGGTGCGGTTGCTTACGCCAAGCTTGCGCATGATTTCGCGGACATGAACTTTAACGGTCGTTTCGGTCATGCCGAGCTTCCGACCGATCACCTTGTTGGGGTCGCCCTGGCACAGACAAGCGAGAACGGCGTACTGCCGCTCGGTAAACTCGGGCACGTGCCGCGCGCCGTTGGCGCCAGGGTCGCGCTGCACGCTGACCGCCTTGCCGTCGAAAAGGGCGCCTTGGTGTTCGTAAAGGCCGTCGTCCGGCCCGAGAGGCGGCGCCTGCGTCTGTGGTTCAGATTCCGGAAGCGGTTGCTCCGGAGCAAGGTCGCGTTGTTTGGACTCGATAGGCGCCGGTGCGCTGAAAGTCTGGCTGGCAAGGATGGCGGCCGGCGGAAGATAAGTGCCGCCATGGAGGACGAACGAAAGGGCCTGCAACGCAAGCTCGGGCGCCATGGAATTACTGAAGTAGCCTTGGGCCCCGCAACGGATTGCAGCGAGAACGGTAGCAGGGTGTTCATCGTCTGAGACAATGGCGAGCGCCGCGTCGCGGCGAAGCGTATGCAACACTTGTATCTCGGTGAAGACCTCATGGGGAGAGGGAGCGCCGACGCTGTAAATCAGCATGTCGCATACGGCGCGCTCGACAAGTCTTGTGTGAGCTTCGTCAGGATCGAGCGAAATCAGTTCGACGCATTCGTTTCCAGCCCACGGACTTAAGAAGCTCTCCGCGCGCGCTCGTCTGAAGGCCATTGCGTCTACAAGGAAAACCGTCTTCCTAAACGGGACTGACATAACGCGCCCCTTACATTACGTCCTATGAACATTACGTTGTATGACTATCGATAGGTTCCTTCGGATTCTTCTAAATCGCTGTGAAATACGTCACTAAGCATCTTAATTGTGCATAAAAGTTTACTCTCGTTCAAACGGAATGCCAAGCAGTGCGAGTGTGACAAGAAGTCGTCGAAAGCAAGGGAACTACAGCAATATAGCAACAAAAAAGTGACATTTTCTCCTGCAGTGACTACATTTTTTCTCTTGCAGTGATTGCAAGACGAGAGGCTTTACAGCCTTCGCTATATATCTTTCGATATATACGTCTTTGGCGACGAGGCCGCTACGATTGACAGATCGGGCCTGCATCTGCGGATACATGGGTATGTTTGTCAGCAAGCTGCCTCCAAAACCGGACTTCGATATGCTCGCTGCAGCGGCTCCCGCCTCGGCGGATCGCCGCACTTTCGTTCTCGCCCTGATGGGAAACCTGATCTGCAGCTGGTCGAACAACGAAAGCCTTTTCATCTACGTACTGATGATTCTCTTGCGCACCGACGAGGCTTCCGCGGCAGTCGTGTTCGCGACGTTGAACACAACACGCGCAAGACTCGATCTGATCCAGCGACTGGCCAAGATCAGGATAAGCGACAAGGCTTTGTCGAAGGATCTGACCACTCTCATCGAACGTTTCTCGGAGTCGACCAAGGTTCGCAATGAGCTGAATCATTGCATGTTTATCTTCGATTCCTCGGGCGCCATCACCCATACGCAGTCGATGCGATTGATGGAAACGAGGTCGAGCCTGAGATTCGGAGAGATAAAGGCGCTGGACGAAAGCCGTCTGCAGGAGATGCTGCGGACGACCAGCGAGATGACGAAGATCAATCGCGACATCTGGGATCTGCTGCCGCGCCTTGAAGCGCATGTCTGCGGCGGCGCGCAGCAGCAAGGTCTTCCTACCAAAGTGGCCTAGGCCCGATCCGGCGACAACGGAGGTTCATGCCGTCGTCCCGGTCTCATCTGCATTTTCGAATTCCGAAGCGTACACGCGTCGATGGTTGATATCGCAAGATACGACGTCGGATCGAATGCATGCATGTCATTGGCGAAAACGTGTCGGCAAACTGACGGAGCTGGCATCCGCAATCAGGCGGTGCCGGCAGTCGGAAGAACCGACGTTGAAGAGCAGCGCCGCGCTACGCAGACCGCAGACTTAGAAGATCAGCGATCTCGTTCCGCTCGCGATGCTCCAAACCGCAGGAGCACGTCATGAACGCCAGGCCAAATTGGAATTGGGATCCTAAGGACCAGGAACAAGACCAGAAGCAGGACCAGGACCAGAAGCAAGATCAGGCGCAGGCCAATCTCCAGGCTCAGTTGCAGGGTCAGGGCCAGGGCCAGTTGCAGGGTCAGGGTCAACTGCAGTTCGCCGTGCAGTCGTTGGATTCCAAGAGCGAGAACGACAACGAGAACGACAACGACAACAAGAATGAGAATGAGAACAAGAATGAGAACTCGAACGAGGTCGACAACAAGCTCGACAACAAGGTCGAGAACGAGGTCGACAACAAGGTCGACAACAATATCGAGAACAAGATCGAAAATACCGTCGAGAACAAGGTGGACGTCGTCGTAGACGTGAAGGTCGATCTTGAACTGGATACCGACGGCCTGAGCACCCCGGTCATCGATCTCAACCACTTCACCACGCACGGTTCTGTGGTTATGCCCGACGTGGTGAACCAGAAGATGGACGACGGCAACCAGTTCAATATTGATCAGGTTAACAACCTGGTCGATCAGGACACCAACCACTCGTACGCCAGCTACAGCGGCGGCGGCGGCGGGTCATGGCATGATCCGGGTGCCAGCTTCAGCATGGACGCCAAGATCGAGGGCGGCGAGTCCAAGATCGACGCCGGCGATATCGGAGCGCGTGCGGATGTTGCTTCCAGCGCCGATGCAGCCATCAACCAGTCTGCTTTCGACCAGAACATCACCCAGGGTGCGAACATCCAGTTCAACAGCATCACCATTCAGGCTGCTGGTGTTGATCTGAACGACAGCGACACACTCTAGTCTCGCGTACGATCCGCGCGGCGTTAGCCGCGCGGATCTTTTTTCCAGTCATTTCATTTCAGTCGCTGCAGTTGCCGCTAGGAAGCCGGGGGTCGCCTTACGGCCCTGACAGTTCGCGGCGACAGGGGAGGTTCCCATGGCGTCAGCGAGCTTCGTCGAGATTATTTCCCACTTTGCAGGATATCTGCAGATCTTCCACGACATCGCCCGCGACCGCGCCCAATACGATGATAGTCTCGTGCCTCGTCCTTCCGATGACTACACGACGCTGCGACCGAATTACGATCACCGCTTCACGCCCGACGATATGGGCAGTGCGGCAGGCCCGGTGCCGGAATTGATTTCGGAAGATCTGATGGATCTGGTCCGAGGTCCTCGGCTCAAGCTGGCCCGCGGTCCGCAGGATTCCGATTTCGATTTCTTTCCGACTCCGCTGAAGCCGGACATCCCGCTGCCTAAACCGGCCGGCGGCGGTGGCGGAGGCAGTCCCGACTATCACGTCAGGGTAAAATACCAGGATGGTGGCCCGGAGACCCAACTGACGGTTCATCAATACAACTTCATGCTCGATGACGACGTCAATCTGCCGGCGGATGCCCTGGCGGTGGTTGAGCCGCTGATCGAACGCCTCAACAGCGATGCGATGGCGACGATCAAAGAGCTGGCGGCCGACGTGAACGCCGCAATTCCCATCGAATGGCAGATGCCGAAGACCGATGGCGGCGTTACGGATTTCGTGATCGCTCGCGACGCGGCCTGGGCCGATAGCGGCGGCGAGCCGGACACACACTCGGTAACTCCTGGCTACTATGTCAATGGCGAGTTGCAGGAACGGCCGTCGGAGCCGCCGCAACCGCATGAGCCGGAAGAGCTGCCGGACACCGGAGAGGGGATTGGACAATGGGCAGCGTTGGGCGGCAACTTCAGCATCAACGCGGCGCTGATCGTCGATCTCGGCGAGTCCGCCCGCGCCATGGTAGTGATGGAAGATTACTTCAAGACCGATGCCATCTTCCAGACCAACACCATCGTCAATGACGACAGTATCCGAATATCGGGCGGAGATCGCGCGGCCTCGCCGACCGATGACGAGGACATCGCGACCAACATTGCCGATTTTGCCCAGAACCCCAGCATCTACGCCGACTTCTCGGCCAGTTTTGCTGGCCTGAATTGGATCGTCGATGTGGTGGACGGCGACTTCTACAGCGTTCATGCAATGGCTCAGGTCAACTACCTCTCCGACAACGACGTGGCAACGCAGGTCAGCAGCAGTTCCCACTACAACCTCGTCGGCGGTTACAATACCCAGGGTAATCTGGCGCAGCTCCTTGATGGCAGCGTTGAGTACGACCTGATCATCATCAAGGGCAGCTATCACGGTCTGAACGTCATCTTTCAAAACAACATTCTGTTGGACAACGACAAGATCGTGATGGTGGCGGACGGCGCCGATCCGTCTCAATCAGCTAGTTCACGCGGCAACAGCCTGTCGAACGAGGCCGCGGTTGCGAACTATGGCGGCGAGACTTTCGACGAACTGCCCGCAAACCTCGAGCTGATCGAAAGCCTGCTGGCCGCCGGCTTGACATTCCTCGATCCCGAACTGGCCGGCGCCCTCATCGGTCATGGCGGCCCCCTGAAGGTGCTCTACATCACCGGAGACTACTACGACGTCAATGCGATCTGGCAGACCAACGTCACCTCGGACGTCGACGTGATGTATCAGCTCCAGAACCAGCCGTTGGCCGATCTGATGGCGCTTGATCCCGACGGGGAGGTGACACAGTCAGTGACCACTGGAGGCAACGAGCTCGCCAACGACGCTGCGATCGTCGACGTCAACCCTGATGCCACCTACGTCGGGGGCGAGATCTATACCGATTCCATTCTGGTGCAGACCAATCTGCTGCCCGTGGACCAGGACGATGCCGTCGACAACAACACCGACACGCTCGTGACCGAGCTCATTGCCTTCGTCGGCGACGCTCAGGACACGACGTCCCCGCCGCCGGCGGTGGTTGCCAACACGGTGCAGGCGGACCCGATGGCGTCGATGATGCATTAGCGGCAATCGCAGTATGCTTTGTTTATTGCAGTCTTAGGAGAGTTTGCAAATGTGGGGCTGGGATGATCGTCCAGGCAGTGCCGGGAGCCGGCGCCTCGTTCAGCATGACGAAGCGACGTCGAATACGGCCAAGATAATTCCGCTTCGCCCCTGGTTCGATCCGCCACGCCACCAGGCCGAGGGGCCGGCGATCGCATTTGCCGACGAGAAGGAACCACCGAAGGAGCCTGAAGCCAAAACTGCCGAACCGGCGCCAGTCGAGCCAACCTTGCGGGAAGAAGCCAAGACTCCCGCGCCCGGGTCCACGGTCGTGATCGATCAAACGACCCCGGCTCCTCCGCTCCGTCATGGCGGCGACAAGGACGGCGGCGGCTCCTCCGGTGGTGGTGGGGGCGGCGGAGGCGGAGGTGGTGGCGGTACGCCCCACCTGCACAAGCGTTCGAGCGACCATGAATTTCGCGATGTGCTCGGCAGGGGCCTGGCCAAAGCCCGCCGCAATCTGGTGACCGTCGGGCTGTTCTCAGTCGCGGTCAACCTTCTGGTGCTGGCGATACCGATCTATCTGTTCAACATGTCCGATCGTGTGCTGACCAGCCGCAGCACGGACACGCTGGTAATGCTGACGATCATCGTGGTCATCGCGATCGGGGCACATGTGCTGATGGACATGATGCGCCGCATCATCCTGATGCGGGTTGCGGTCGAGACCGAGGCCCGATTGGGCGGACCCGTCCTGAGCGCCGCCGCCAAAGCGGCACAGAGCGGATCCAGCCGCGAATTCCAGACATTGGCAGATCTGCAGCACCTGCGAGCGTTCATTACCGGACCGGTGTTGCTGACGATGTTCGATACGCCGGTGTCGCCGGTCTATTTCGCGGTTGTGTTCCTGATCCATCCCGATCTCGGATTCATCGTGTTGGGGGCGGGCGTCGCGCTGATCATTGTGGCGATCTTGAACCAGCGGGTAACGGCGATCCCCTTCAACCAGGCCAACAATTACGGCGCCAGGGCCAACCTGCAGGCGGAATCGATGGCCCGCAACGCCCAGGTCATCAACGCGATGGGCATGATTCCGGAAGGCGTCCAGGTATGGGGCCGCGAAACCGTGGAGTCCCTGAAGGCGCAAGTGATCGGGCAGGACCGCAACATCCTGTTTACGGGGCTGTCGAAGTTCCTGCGGCTGTGTACCCAGATCGCGATCCTGGGCTGGGGCGCATGGCTGGCGCTGGAGAGCGAGATCACTGCCGGCATGGTCATTGCGGCTTCCATCGTCGCGAGCCGCGCGCTGGCGCCGCTGGAAGGCACCATCGAAGGCTGGCGCAACTTCGTGCAGGCGCGCTCTGCCTATGCCCGGATCAGGGCGCTGCTGCTGAACTCGCCGCTTAACATGGAGCGGTTGCGGCTGCCGCGTCCCGCCGGATATCTCAACGTCGAGCGCATTCTCTATGTGCCGCCGCCGAACAAGAAGGTGATCCTGAACGGCATCAGCTTCCAATTGAAGCCGGGGGAATCGCTCGCCGTCGTCGGAGACTCCGGCACCGGCAAGACCATGCTGGCGCGAATGCTGGTGGGCTCCATCATCCCGACCGCGGGCAGCGTGAGACTCGACATGATGGACCTGCGCAACTGGGATCCACGCCAGTTCGGCGAGAGCGTCGGCTACCTGCCGCAGGACGTGCAATTGTTCCCGGCATCCATCAAGGCCAACATCGGCCGGATGCGCGACGACGCGCGCGACGAGGATGTGTTCGATGCGGCCGAGGCCGCCGATGTGCATGAGATGATCTCGAGTTTTGCCCAAGGCTACGAGACCGTCGTCGGCATGGATGGAAGTCCGCTGTCGGGCGGCCAGCGGCAGCGCATCGGTCTGGCTCGCGCATTCTTTGGCAATCCGCGCCTGCTCGTGCTCGATGAGCCGAATTCGAATCTCGACGCCAATGGCGAGCGAGCGCTTGCCAAGGCGTTGGGGCGCGCCAAGGAAAAGCAAATCACGGTGGTGACGATTACCCAGCGCGCGGCACTGCTGATGAGCGTCGACAAGATCATGATCCTGCATCAGGGCGCGGTGCAGGCGTTCGGCAGCCGCGACGAGATCATTCCGATGATTACCGGACGCAAGCCGAACAATATCCCGACCGGGCCGGATAGTAGTCCCCCTTCGCTGAATTGAGGGACGTCGGCCGAATTTGACAGGAACGAGGTTGCGCGATGGCCAAGAAAATTGCGGACCGCTCTGCGGAATCAGAGGGCACCTGGTACGATTCGTTGCCGCGATCCACCAAGCTACCAACCGCCGCCGGTGCGCTGATCATGGCGGTGGTGCTGATGGGATTCGGTGTCTGGGGAAACATGGCGCCGATCGCCGGCGCCGTGGTCGCTTCCGGCGTATTCGTGGTTACTGGACAGAACAAGATCATCCAGCATCTCGAAGGCGGAATGATCCGCGAAATCTTCGTGCGCGAAGGCGATAAGGTAGAAGCCGGGCAAACTTTGCTCGAGCTCGACGACACCGCGGCGCGCGCAGAGCTGCAGCGCCTATTCTTGCGCCGCATCAGGCTGACTGCGATGGACGCCAGGCTGCACGCCGAGATGAAGGAGGAAGCGGAGATGACGCTTCCGGCCGAAATCGCCAATTCGATGACCAGTTCACCGGAGGTGAAGGAAATCGTCGACAGTCAGAAGATGACGTTCACGGCGCGCCGCAACAACCTTCACAGCGACATCAAGAGCATCAACGAGAGCATCAACGCCCTGGAGGAAAGAATCCGAGGATCGCGGGTGCAACTGGATGCGGTCAAGCGCCAGATCGTCCTGCTCGACGAGGAAATCGTGACCAAGGACAAGCTGGTACAGGCCGGGCTGGTGCGCAAGCCCGAGCTGATGGTGCTGCAGCGGACGAAGGCCAATCTGGAAGGCGAGGTGGGCCGCATCATGGGCGACATCGGCGATGCCAAGGAACGCATCGCCCGCGCGCTCGAGCAGATCAACGGCGTGCGCAAGACCGCGATCAAGACCGCGGTCGAGCAGATGCACGAGGTCCGTGGCGAACTGGCCGACGTCCGCGAGCGGATGCTGAGTGCCAAGAGCATACTCGATCGAGTCCGCGTCACGGCGCCGGTCAGCGGCATCGTGGTGAAGCTGCGCTATCACACGCGGGGTGGTGTGGTCGAGGCCGGCAAGAACATCATGGAGCTGTTGCCGCTGAAGGACGAACTCATCATCGAGGCGCGGTTGCGGCCGCAGGATATCGACCATGTCAAGTACGGGCAGACCGCGATGGTGCGGCTGACCGCGCTCAACCAGCGCATCACGCCGATGGTCTCCGGCGACGTCGTCTACCTGTCGGCCGATACGCTTGCGGATGAAAAGAAGTCCCAACAGGTCGGGCCGACCGACATCTATCTCGTCCGCGTCAAACTCAACGCTGAGGAGAGCAGGAATGTCCCGAACTTCAGTCCGACGCCCGGCATGCCCGCCGAGGTCTACATCAAGACGTCGGAACGGACCTTCTTCCAATACATCGTCAGGCCGATCCACGACAGCATGACGCGCGCATTCCGGGAGCGTTAGGTCTTGAACGAACAGGTGAAACAGGCACATTGGAAAGGCATCCGCCGTGCACATTGACATCATCGAAGACCTGCCGTCGCTGGCCAAGCTCGAGGACAATTGGAACGCCGTCTACGACGAGGATCCCGAAGCCCAGATATTCCTGTCGTGGAAGTGGCTGCACGGCTGGCTGTCCTGCATCTCGGGGCCGTGGTTCATTCTGGCTGCAAAGGCCGGCGAAGCCGCCGACTTGCCCTACGTTGCGTTCTTTCCGTTGCGGCTGCAGACCACGATCGAGAACTCCGACGTCATTCACGACATCAGGATGGCGGGCAATTTCGGCGCCGACTACACCGGCATCGTCTGCAAGCCCGAGGTGGAGAACAAGGTCATTCCCGCCCTTGCCCGCTACGTCAGGCATATGAACTGGGCGCGCTTGAATCTCGACAATCTGCGAATGTCGGACCGGCGGGTGCGGTTGCTGCTGGCCTATTTCCCGAAAGCCAGCTTTCGTTACAAGGAGGCCAACGCGGTCAACAAGGTCGACGGGATCGATAACAGCCTCTGCCCCTATGTGACGCTGCCGGGCGACTGGAATGCCTACCTGGAGACGCTGAGCCCCAATACGAGGCAGAAAATCCGGCGCCTGCTGAAGCAGGTCGACGCGCCCGGCGAATATCGGATATCGGTTTCCACCCCCGAGACGTTCGAGCAGGACCTCAAGACCTTGCTGCGGTTCTGGGAGACCAAGTGGCGCCACCGCAAGGGAGACCGGACCGACAGTCTCGTTCGCTCGAACGGCGCGATGTTGACGCGCAGTTTCCAATCCGGTCTGGTGTACCTGCCGACGTTCTGGCACGGCGAGCGGGCGGTTGCGGCGCTGGCCACGCTGGTGGATCCGCGCAAGCGGACGTTCTCGTTCTACATGACCGGACGGGACGAGACGTTCGAGGGACCGCCTGCGGGAGTAATCCTGCATGCCTTCAGCATTCGCCACGCCATCGCGAACGGCTTTTGCGAATACGACTTCCTGCGCGGCAACGAGTCCTACAAATATTCGTATGGCTGCGCCGAGCGCAAGATCCGCAGCACGATCCTGGCGACCAGGGACGGCAAGAATCTTCGCGCCGGCATCGATCCGCGGAGTATTCCGGACGTGTTGCAAAAGGCCACCGAACTGCACAAGACGGGAAAAACCGCCGACGCCGAGGTGGGTTACCGCCGGATATTGGATGTGCGGCCGAAACACGCCGATGCGTTGCACCGGCTCGGCCAGTTGTTGGCGGCGAAGGCAGATTTCGCCGCAGCCAAGCGGCTGTTCCGCACCTTGACGACAGTTCGCCCCGACGCCGCCAAGGCGTGGCAATGCCTTGGCCAGGTCTGCGAAAGCCTCGGCCAGCATGAGGAGGCGCTGCGTCAGCATCTCGAGTTCGTGCGGCTGCAGCCGGATTCGCCGGAGGGCTTTGTCGCCGTTGCCAGATGCATGGTGAAACTCGGGCGGATGGCGGAAATCAATGCCGCGCTGTTGGCTGCGATCGAACCGGCAAGCGGGCCGTCGGTGAGGAAGTGGCGGGATTGGCGCAGCATCCCGGACCGGCAGGCTGGCCGCGAAAACTCCATCTCGGCGTAGGGCAGAATTGTCTGAATTGTCCCGTTGGCAGGCCCACGGTGGGGAGGAGGACAGCATGCTCATGATGACAGGAAAGGTCAGGCGCTGGTTGACAGCCGCGATGACCTCCGGGACATCGCCGTTCGTCAACCGCATGGTGCGCCGATGGATTTTCTCGCCATGCATTCGAGACCGAACGCATTTCATCGCCGGCGCATAGATGAACCGGCGAAGGCCCGTGGCCCGAGGATGCGATTGCCCAAAGAGCCACCCGATCAACGGACCCCGTTGCCTGAACGGACACGCGTCAGGATGAGCGCACTAGGAGCTGCGCGATGCCCAAATTTCGCCGGCCGGGAAGGGGTCATCATCGGCTCCGGCCGCTATCGCAGCACCGTCCGCATCCTGTTCGACGGCTTCAAGTCCGCGACCTCGCTGCACAGCACCTACATCGAACCTGTGGTTGAAGAGGAAAGTGTCTCCCGCCCGGGCCGGAGCGCTAGGCCCCGCCGTTCTGACCGGTAGAAGCAACCGTCGCTAACGCGTGTCCGGATTCAACGCCGCGCCGAAGGTGGAGGGAGGGCGGCAAGTTCCGCCTGGCTGGAACTGTCATGCCTGCAAATCGTTGGATTGGCGTCGGGCGAACATTCGTTCGTGATCCCGGGCAGGTTTTCATTTGTTGGCGAGGTGCCGTCTGCTGCAAAGCTCATCCATCCTCATTCCCGGTGAAACCGTCTGGAGAAGGTGCAAGGCAGGGCGGCTGACGATCCTCAACGATGCAGCCGCCTATTTCGCCGCTTTGCGGGAAGCGCTGCTGCTCGCAACGCGGCAGGTGTACATTATCGGCTGGGACATCCACAGCCAGACGCGGTTTGTCGGACCTTCCGGGTATGCTGATGACGGCTATCCGCAAGAGCTCGGCGCGTTTCTCAAGGCGCTGCTGAAGGCGAAGCCCGATCTGCGGATCAACATCCTGATCTGGAATTTCCCACCCATCTACGCTGCCGAGCGGGAGTGGAATTCAGCCGCCAAGTTCACCGGGCACGCGTCGGACCGGCTTCGCTTTTGTTTCGACTCGAGCCTTCCCCTGGGCTCGGCGCAACATCAGAAGATCGTCGTCATTGACGGTGCGGTTGGCTTCGTCGGCGGTCTCGACCTCACGATCCGGCGCTGGGACACCAGCACGCACGAAACGCATCACCCGCTTCGCACCGATCCCGACGGCAAACCCTATCCGCCGTTTCACGACGTGCAGTGCATGGTGGATGGCGAAGCTGCGGCCAGCCTGACGGAAGTGGCGGAGAACAGGTGGCGCGCCGCCGGCTGCACGGTCGAAGAACCCGCAGCGATCAAGGGCGAGCGCTGGCCGGCCTCGGTCCCGGTGCAGTGCCGGGGATTGACGGTGGGCATCGCCCGGACCGAGATAGTCACCGCACGCGGAGGCGGCGTCAACGAAGTCGCGCGGCTGTTCGAAGCTTCCATCAACGCAGCCGACCGCTTCATCTATATCGAGAACCAGTTCACCAGCGCCACCGACATCGCGCGCCTCCTGGCGCAGCGGATGCTGGACGTGCCGCAGCTTCGGGTCCTGATCGTCATACCGAAGATGCATTCGTCCTGGTTCGAATCGCAGGCCATGCAGACCGGGCGCGGCGGATTTATCGCCCGGTTCGTGTCGGCAGGCGTCCTGGACCGGGTCCGCTTTCTCTATCCATCGACGCGGGATGCCGAGCAGGCAGCCGCGGTCATGGTGCATAGCAAAGTGATGATCGTTGACGATCGCATCCTGCGTGTGGGGTCGGCCAACCTCAACAATCGCTCGATGGGGGCCGACACCGAATGCGATCTGGCTTTCGAGGCCACCTCCGAGGCGCATTGTGAATATATCGCATGGCTTCGCCGTAGTCTGATCGGGCATTTCTGCGGCGTCGACGAACGCGAAATCGAACGCCGCGAAGCCGACCTGTTCGGATTTCTCGACCGCCTGGCGGAAGGCGAGGCTGCGAAGTCGTTGCAGCCGATCGACCCGGCCGCGTCAGCCGGCGGCATGGCGATCATGGTGCAGCCCGTCGCCGATCCCAGGGAACCGCTTCACCTCGACCGCGCCGCCAACCGCATGTGGACGGCAAGAACCATTTTGGCCGTATCCGGCCTCGCGGCGGCGCTCGCCGGCCTCGCGCTGGCCTGGCAATATACGTCGTTGCGCGATTTCACCGATGTCGGCTTCGTCTCCTCGATCATCTCGCAGCCCGCGCGGTCGCAATTCGCACCGCTGTTTGCGATCGCCGCCTTCGTCCTCGGCGGGCTGGTGGTGTTCCCGGTGCTGGTCCTGATCGCCGCGACATCAGCGGCGCTCGGGCCGTGGATGGGGTTCTTGAGCGCGAGCGCCGGCGTGCTGCTCAGCGCGCTCACGCTGTTCTCGATCGGCCGCGTGCTGGGCCAGGCGCGCTTGCAGCGGCTGCTGGGGCGGCGCGCCTCCCGGGTTCAGAGCCGCATCATCGGCAAGGGGGTTGTGGCGGTCGCCATGATCCGGATGGTGCCGATCGCGCCGTTCTCGATCGTGAACGTGGTGGCGGGCGCCAGCAAATTGAGCCTGCGCGATTTCGTGCTCGGCACCGTGCTCGGCATGGCGCCGGGCATCGCCGTCATGGCCGCGCTCGGCGCGCAGATCGCGGATCTGGCGCGAAACGCCTCGTGGACCAATGCGCTGCTGCTTGCGCTGGCGATCCTCGCCTGGATCGCGCTGTGCCTCGGCGTGCAGTTCCTGGTGACCTGGCTGGCGGGACGAAGAACGTGACGGCAACGCTTCGCATCATGACGTGGAACGTCCACGGCGTCTTCCACCTCAATCCCGGGTTCGATGTCGACGGCGTCTGTTCCGTCATTCGCCACTGGTCGCCCGATATCGTGGCACTGCAGGAGGTCGACTCGCGCGGAAGAACCGACGATCCTTTCGCCCTTCTGGCGAAAGCCGTCGGCAGCCACAGCGTGGATGCGCGATCGATCGTCACCAAAGACGGCGACTACGGACAGGTGCTGCTCAGCCGCTGGCCCTTCGCCGAGCCCCCGAAAATTTCCGACGTCTCGTATCAGGAGCGAGAGCCTCGCAGGGCCATTGCCGCACGCATTTTGTCCAGTCTGGGGGAAATCAGAGTCATTGCCACCCATCTCGGCCTGAGCATTCATGAGAGGCACGCCCAGGCGCATGCCCTGGCTGAGCTGGTGCAGCCGACGCGAACGCTGGTGCTTGGCGATTTCAACGACTGGTTCTGGGTGAAGTCGGTGCGGGGCGTGCTGGCGCGGATTTGCCCGGTCCGAACGCGGTTGCGGACGTTTCCCGCCAGGTTGCCGATGATGCGGCTCGACCGGATCTATGCCTCGCCCGATCTCACGATCCGCTCGGCCTGGACCGACCGCAAGGCGCGCGCCTATTCGGATCATCTTCCCGTCATCGCGGACGTCGCCTTTCCGCGATAGGGGTGTGTCAGGCAGGCTTGGCCGGGTGCTGCGTTCTCGGGTGGCGCTCATGCAGCAGCCTCGCCAGATCGTGACGCAACTCGGAGCGGTTGCGCATGGCGGTCTCGAACAGTGCCTCCTGAATGTCGCGCGGCATATCGCCCCAAACTGCAATCGCAGCCTCGCCGAGCAATGATGCAAAGGTCTGTTCGTCGGTCATGTCGATCCTCCCCATTTTTTACGTTTGACCGAAACGAAGGTTCCCGGTGGACTGCCATCAATCCCATTTCGTCCGTTGACGAATTACCGAGTCACGGACCAAGCGGCAGCCCCAGCCGGCCGAGCCCGGGCAATTTCAATGCGGGGCGGCGGATGTCGAAGCCGAGAACGCCTCCGAAAAAATTGAGCTCTAACCCTTCGATCCATCCGATCGTCAGCCCCAGATAACCTCCGAGCGAAGCAAACACGCCGGTCCGGGACGGCGTGAAGCCGACCCAATCGCCATGGTAAGGATAATCCTTGCCGATCGCCGTCGGCGGCAACACCGCTTCAAGTTCCGGAACGGCGTCCAGAATCGCCTGGATGAACGTGTTGGAGTTCGGACCCGGCCAGGCGCTGTAATCTCCATTGGCTCGAAACTTGTAAGTCTCGATGACCGAGCGGATTTTGGGAATCAGCGCTTCCGCTTTCGGACCATCGACGCTGACGACCGTTTCGGGGATCTCGCCAAACCAGCGGCCATCGGCCTGGAATCCGTCGATCCGGATCGGTTCACCCCAGGCTGTGTAATCGTAGCGGCTGTAACGGCTCGCCCCACGCTCCTTCACGACGATCCAGGTGTGAACCGCGAATATCCCGCGCCAGCGCACCGTCCTTGCCGCGAACACCCTGATGACGGCATCGGCGTGCTCGGAGGCCTTGGGAAGCAGCCCGGCGCTTGAACGGTCCGCCGTTTGCCAGTTCGCGCGCCTGTCGCCGAACAGGTATTTCACGGCGGAAACAGCCATGGGAACGAGCATGAGCAGAAGGAAAATGACGAGGTATTTCTTCACGGCGGGAAATCAATGTGGGCGGTCTGCAGGCACCTGATGTAATTGCTTTTAAATCTGATTTCCAGTTCAGCCCTCCGCAATTTAGCGATCAAAAGCGAATAACGCCGAGCGCGAGAAGCAGGCCGACGGTCACGGCTGCCGAAAGTAACAGCGAACCAAGACATCCAAGCCTGCTCGAAAAAAACAGGAACATTCCGTTTTACGATTTCGCTTCGCCGATCGTATCGGCCATCTTCGCGCCGCGATCGCCTGGCGGCTTATTTCCGCCTTCGGTGCTGTCGGCTGCGGTCTGATGCTCGATCTCCGCGTTGAGTTCGGCGCCGAGCAGCACGACGGTCGTCGACATCCACATCCACATCATCAAGCCGATCGCGGCCCCGAGCGAGCCGTAGGTCGCGTCGTAATTGGCGTAATTGGCAAGATAAAACGATAGCAAGGCCGATCCTGCAAGCCACGTCAGCGTTGCGAACACGCTGCCGACGCTCAGCCAGCGCCATTGCGCCGAGCGGCGGCTTGGTCCGAACCGATAGAGCACGGCAAGGCCAAAAAGCATCGTCAGGACCAGAAGCGGCCAGCGTCCGAATCGAAACAGCGCATCGGTGACGGCCCCGAGCCCGATTGTGGACAGAACGATCGGAAGGGCGACGACCGAGCCGATGGCAAGAAGCACCGCGACCAGCCCGCCAAAGGTGAGTGCGAGGGAAACCGCGTTGAGCTTGAAAAAGCCGCGCTTCTCGTCCTCGTCATAGACTACATTGAGTGCATCGATGATGGCCTTGATACCGCCATTGGCGCTCCACACGGCAAGCAGGAAGGAGAACAGAAACGCCAGTCCCAGCCTGACGTCGCCCTTGGCAAGCACGCGATTGACCTGGTCTCTGACGATTCCGAGCGCGCCCTCCGGCAGGATGCCCGCAAGCATCGTCATGTGGTCGTTGATCGTACTTGCCTTGGCGAACAGTGCGTAGGACGAGACGAGGGCGGTGATCGCCGGGAACAGGGCGAGCAGGCCGTAGAAGACGACGCCTGCGGCGACCGCGAGAAGCCGGTCTTCGCTGACCTGCTGATAGGTCCTGATCAGGATGTCCTTCCATCCCCTCCAGGGAATTTGCCACGGAGACACCGCGCGGCGGCCGCGGCCCTGATCGCCTGGAGTTCCTGAAGTATCAGGCTCGCCCTTGGCTGGCTCAGGCGTCGTGTCGTGCAGGTAACTCACATGGCTCATCGCGAACCGTCCCGCGTCTCTTCGCCTTTAATGCGCAGGAAGCGGCGACGTTCCTAGGTCAAGTCGTGAGGGGCAGGCGGCTATACGGAGAGTGGTGCCGGCTGACGGTGGCGATCTACCGCCCCCAGCGCAACACCACGGGATCGAGCTGGCGGGCGATTTCGATGAGGCCGGCGCGCGCCGCCGGATGAACCCTTTGCAGGGGGTGGCGCACCGCGTCCGAGCCGATCACGCCGCCTTCCTTCATGAGTATCTTGGCGGCCTGCAAGCCGCACTGGCGGTTCTCGTAATTGATCAGCGGCAGCCAGCGCGCATAGGCTGCCATCGCCTCCTCGCGGCGACCTGCGAGATAGGGATCGACGATCTGCCGGATGCCATCAGGGTAGCCGCCGCCTGTCATGGCGCCGGTCGCCCCGGCGTCGAGATCGGCCATCAGCGTGATCGCTTCCTCGCCGTCCCAGGGGCCTTCGATGCTGTCGCCGCCGGCCGCGATCAGATCGCGAAGCTTTGCCGCTGCCATCGGCACCTCGATCTTGAAATAGCGGATGTTCGGAATTTCCCGCGCCATGCGCGCCAGCAGGTCGATCGAAAGCGGCGTCCCGGCAACCGGCGCATCCTGGATCATGATGGGAATGTCGATGGCCTCGGAGACGGTGCGATAGAACTCGAAAATGCTCTTTTCCGGCACGCGGAACGTGGCGCCGTGGTACGGCGGCATGATCATCACCATCGCGGCGCCTGCGTCCTGCGCCTGGCGGCTGCGCTCGGCGCAGATGCGCGAGCCGAAATGCGTTGTCGTCACGATCACGGGCACGCGGCCGGCGACGTGCTCGAGCACCGCATGCATCACTTTTTCGCGCTCGGCATCGGTCAGCACGAACTGCTCGGAGAAATTGGCCAGGATGCACAGGCCGTTCGAACCGGCGTCGATCATGAAGTCGATGCAGCGCCGCTGCCCCGCCAGATCGAGCTCCCCCTGATCGTCGAAGATGGTCGGGGCGACGGGAAAGACACCGCTATAGGGCCGTTTTGCAGTCGAGGTCATCTGCGGATGTTCCGTTCGAAGGGGATCAGTGATTGTATGGTCGTCCGGTTCATTCATCAACATGCTAGAACGCTCGACACGATCGGGCAGTCAAACAAGGAAAAAGACCGATGGGGGGAGTTCTGGAGGGCGTTCGCGTCCTCGATTTCGGGCGCTACATCGCGGGACCTTATTGCGCGACATTGCTGGCGGAGTTCGGTGCAGAAGTCATCCGCGTGGAAAAGCGCGACGGCAGCGAGGACCGTTTCGTGGCGCCGGTCGGCGAAGGCGGCGAGGGTGCGCTGTTCCTGCAGGTCAACCGCAACAAGAAATGCATCACGCTCGATCCGATGAAGCCGCAAGGGCAGGAGGTGATGCGACGGCTGGTCGCGACATCAGACGTCGTGGTCGCCAATCTGCCGCCGCAGACCCTGCGCGCGATGAAGCTCGATTATGAATCGCTGAAGGAGATCAAGCCGGACATCATCCTGACGACGGCGACCGCCTTCGGTGGACCCGGGCCGTGGTCGGACCGCGTTGGCTTTGATGGCGTGGGCCAGGTGATGTCGGGCGCGGTGTACATGACAGGCAAGGGCGATCCGCCATACCGGGCCGCGGTGAACTGGGTCGATTTCGGCACCGCGCTGCATTGCGCCTTTGGCACGCTCGCTGCGCTGATCGAGCGCGGCAAGTCGGGGCGTGGGCAGGTCGTCGAGGGCGCGCTGCTTGCGACCGCACTGTCCTTCACCAACGCAACGCTGATCGAGCAGGCGGTGATATCAGCCAACCGCGTACCCACGGGCAATCTCGGCCAGACCGCGGCGCCCGCCGATATCTACCGCACCAGCGACGGCTGGGTACTGTGCCAGGTCACCGGCCAACCGCTGTTCATCCGCTGGGCCAGATTGATGGGCGAGGATCACTGGCTGAGCGATCCCCGCTTCGCCGACGACATCAAGCGCGGCGACCACGGACCGATCGTCAGCGAACGGATGGCGCGCTGGTGCGCCGAGCGCACCACGCAGCAAGCCGTCGATACGCTCGGCCAGGCGATGATCCCCGCTGGCCCTGTTTTGAGCCCGCAACAGGCGCTGGAGCATCCGCACATCCGCGCCACCGGCTTCATGCAGGACGTCGATTATCCCGGTCTGCCGAACCCCGCGCCCACGGCGCGCGCCGCGGTGCGGCTGTCGGAAACCCCGGGCGAAATCGTCACGCGCCCGCCGACGCTCGGCGAGCACACCGATCGCGTGCTGGCCGACATCGGCTACGACGCGGACGCGATTGCGGCGCTGCGGAGAGACGGGACTATCTAATAGGTCGACGTGTAGGGTGGGCAAAGGAGCATAGCGACGTGCCCACCTTCTATCATCGCGCACGCCGCTTGATGGTGGGCACGCTTCGCTTTGCCCACTCTACGGTTCTGTGATGTCGTCTGTGACTGCCCGACAAGCAAATCAATTCTGATTTTCCGAAATCGTGTCAAGCCCGGGAATCAAAAATATTCCGCTTAACATCTCACCCAAATCAGTCGGATAACTCCGCCCGTCTCGCAGCAGATGAGGGGCGTTGGCCACGTCACGAACGCGCGGTGAGATGCGATGGACGCGGAGGGCGCGCTAGACGTACGCGCCGGACGCGTACGGCGAAGTCGTGTGGTTCGGGCGCCGCGGGGCTGGCGTTAAGTGCTTAAGAAGCGCAGCTTCTCAAGGGCGACGGAGGCAAAAGAGCCGTTCTCCGGGAAGAGCACGAAGTAAGCCGTAAAGCCATTGCGCAGGGAAGGCCGGGATGCTCCCGCTGTACCTGTATGCTCGTGTGCGTGTTCTTGATGCGCAATTGCACACGAGACCGCGGGTGCAGCAAGCACCCAGTCTTCCCTGCGCCCTCTGATTAGAGAGGCGGGAAGTGAGGAGCAAACCTCGGACGCCATGCGTCGCGAGATCGCGAACGCATACTCACTTGTCGTCACCCGCGAAGGCGGGTGACCCAGTATTCCAGAGACAGCAGTGATCGAACGGATAAGCCGCGGCGTACTGGATCCCCGCCTTCGCGGGGATGACAGTCGTTGTGGCGTTCCGGTATTTCCCCGTCATTGCGAGGAGCGGAGCAACGAAGCAATCCATTCCCCTTCCTTGCAAAAGCTTGAAGTTTAAAATATATGCTGAACTCTCATACTGGAGGCTTGACCGATGTCCCAATTGTCGCGTTCCTCCCATGCGCTCGTTACCGGCGGCGGGCGGGGCATTGGCCTTGCGATTTCGGCGGCGCTGTCGGATGCAGGTGCAACGGTAACGGTGCTCGGGCGCAATCGCGCGACATTGGATGAAGCGGTTGCGTCCGGCGCAGCGCAGTTCGCCGCCGTCGCTGATGTCGCCGACCAGGCGTCAGTCAAGTCGGCTATCGCGGAAGCCGCCGCGCGGCAGCCGATCGACATCCTCATTGCCAATGCCGGCGCGGCGGAATCCGCGCCGTTCGGCCGCTCTGATGCGGCGTTGTTCCAGCGGATGATGGACGTCAATTTCATGGGCGTGGTTCATGCCGTGCAGGCGGTATTGCCTGGAATGCTGGAGCGCCGCCGCGGCCGGATCGTCGCCGTCGCGTCAACCGCGGGCCTCAAGGGCTACGCTTATGTCAGCGCCTACAGCGCGGCGAAACACGCGGTGATCGGCCTCGTTCGTTCGCTGGCGCTGGAGACGGCCAAGAGCGGCGTCACCGTGAATGCCGTGTGTCCCGGCTTCACCGAGACCGATCTGCTCGAAGGCTCGATCGACAACATCATCAAGAAGACCGGTCGCAGCCGCGAGCAGGCGATTTCGGAGTTGTCGAAGCACAATCCGCAAGGACGCCTCGTGGCGCCGTCGGAAGTCGCCGACGCCGTGCTCTGGCTCTGCGGCGAAGGCGCCGGCGCCGTCACGGGACAGGCCGTCGCCGTAGCCGGTGGCGAAGTCTGACCGGTCAACGACAATGCAAATCAGGGAGATCCCATGAGCAAGCCTGCCAATCCCGTCACGCTGCCGCTGGCCGACTATTCGCCGAAGCATTTCCTGCTGGCCATCGTTGACCGCGTCGCCACGGTGACGCTCAATCGTCCCGAGCGCAAGAATCCGCTGACGTTCGAAAGCTATCGCGAGCTCACCGACTTCTTCCGCGCCTGCGCGATGGATGACGAGGTCAAGACCGTCGTCGTCACCGGCGCCGGCGGCAATTTTTCGTCCGGCGGCGACGTGTTCGAAATCATCGGCCCACTGATCCAGATGGACACCAAGGGGTTGACCGGCTTCACCCGCATGACCGGCGACCTGGTGAAAGCGATGCGGGCGTGTCCGCAGCCGATCGTGGCCGCCGTCGAAGGCATCTGCGCCGGGGCCGGCGCGATCATCGCAATGGCCTCCGACCTGCGGCTGGCTGCCACCGGCGCCAAGGTCGGGTTCCTGTTCAACAAGGTCGGGCTCGCCGGCTGCGATATGGGCGCCTGCGCGATCCTGCCGCGCATCATCGGCCAGTCGCGGGCATCGGAACTGCTCTACACCGGCCGCTTCATGACCGCCGAGGAGGGCGAGCGCTGGGGCTTCTTCAGCCGCATCGTGACCGCGGAGCAGGTGCTGCCGCAGGCGCAGCTATTGGCCAAGCAGATCGCGGAAGGGCCTACTTTCGCCAACACCATGACCAAGCGTATGCTGGCGATGGAGTGGGCGATGTCGGTGGAGGAGGCGATCGAGGCTGAGGCAGTCGCGCAAGCGCTCTGCATGACCACGGAAGATTTCGCGAGGGCGTTCGAGGCGTTCTCGAACAAGCGGACGCCAGTGTTTCAGGGGAACTGAGGGGCGCAGCGATACCCGGGGCCGCTCGCGGTTCTAGAATCCCGGATGTCGCTGCGCTCATCCGGGCTACGGGCTCCACCTGGGCTACGAAGGGACCACTTGCCCCGAAATTATTTTAGGCTTAAAGTAATTTCCGACTAACCCGACAGCCCGTTTCGGAGGCGGTAGATGAAGATCGCGATAATCGGCGGCGGACCGGCCGGTCTCTATGCCGCGATCCTCTTGAAGAAACAGCGGCCGCAGGCTGAGATCACGGTCTATGAGCGCAACCGAGCCGACGACACGTTCGGCTTCGGCGTCGTCTTCTCCGACGCCACGCTGGACAATTTCGAGAAGTACGATCCGCCGAGCTATCGCCGCATCACCCAGGAATTCGCCTATTGGGACGACATCGCCGTGCATTTCCGCGGCACCGTCCACCGCGTCGGCGGCAACGGCTTTTGCGGCTGCTCGCGCCGCACGCTGCTGTTGATCCTGCAGGAGCGCGCCCGCGAACTCGGCGTGACGTTGCTGTTCGAAACCGACATCGATGACGAAGCCCGCTTCGCCGATGCCGATCTCATCGTGCTCGCCGACGGCATCAACAGCCGCTTCCGCGACAAGTACATCGGGCATTTCCAGCCGCAGATCGACCTGCGCTCCAACAAGTTCGCCTGGATGGGTTCGACCCGGCCGCTCGACGCCTTCACCTTCATCTTCCAGGAGACCGAGTGGGGCCCGTTCATCGCGCACGCCTATCAGTATGAAGCCGGGCGCTCGACCTGGATTTTCGAGACCGATGCCGAGACCTTCCAGCGTGCGGGCCTCGAAGGCCTGAACGAACAGCAATCCGCCGATCGCATGGCCGAAATCTTCGACTGGTTCCTCGACGGCCATCCGCTGCTGATCAACCGCTCGATGTGGCGCAATTTCCCGATGATCCGCAGCCAGCGCTGGATCAAGGATAACATGGTGCTGCTCGGCGACGCCAAGGCGACCGCGCATTTCTCGATCGGCTCGGGCACCAAGCTTGCGATGGAAGACGCGATTGCGCTCGCCGACGCCATGGCGCAGGCGCCGACCGTCGACGCCGCGTTGCAGACCTACGAGCAGGGACGGCGCGAGGAGGTCGAGAAGACCCAGCATGCCGCCGACGTGTCGCTGGTCTGGTTCGAGCACGTCGACCGCTTCTGGGATTTCGATCCCGTGCAGTTCGCCTTCGGCGTCATGACCCGCGCCAAGGCCATCACCTACGATAACCTCACGCTGCGCGCGCCGGAATTCGTCCGCGAGGTCGACAAGGCGTTTGCCAAGCAGGTCCGCGCCAAAGGGTTCGATGTCGACCTCGACAAGCCAGCGGCGCCGATGTTCCAGCCGCTCAGGCTGCGCGAGATGGAAGTGAGGAACCGCGCGGTGGTGTCGCCGATGTGCATGTACTCGGCGAAGGAGGGCGTGCCCGGCGATTTCCATCTGGTGCATTATGGCTCGCGCGCGATCGGCGGCGCGGGACTTATTTTCACGGAGATGACCTGCGTCGGCCGCGACGCCCGCATCACGCCCGGCTGCACCGGTCTGTGGAACGACGAGCAGCAGGCCGCCTGGACGCGCATCGTCGATTTCGTCCACGCCAATTCGGCCGCCAAGATTTGCGTGCAGCTCGGTCACGCCGGCCGCAAGGGCGCGACCAAATTGATGTGGGAAGGCATGGACCGGCCGCTGGAGGCGGGCGGCTGGGATACGATTTCCGCGTCGCCGTTGCCCTACTTCCCCGACAGCCAGGTGCCGCGCGAAATGGATCGCGCCGCGATGGACCGCGTCAAGGCCGAGTTCGTGGCGGCCACCTTGCGCGGCGTGGCCTGCGGCTTCGACATGCTGGAGATGCACTGCGCCCACGGCTATCTGCTGGCGAGTTTCATCTCGCCGTTGACCAACCAGCGCACCGACGAGTATGGCGGCACGCTCGCCAACCGGCTGCGCTATCCGCTCGAAGTGTTCGAGGCGATGCGCGCGGCGTGGCCGGCGCGCAAGCCGATGTCGGTGCGCATCTCCGCGACCGACTGGGCAGCCGGCGGCATCACCGGCGATGACGCGGTCGCAGTCGCGCGCGCGTTCGGCGAAGCCGGCGTCGATCTGGTCGACGTTTCCACGGGCCAGACCGTGCGCGACGCACAGCCTATTTACGGCCGCATGTTCCAGACGCCGTTCTCCGATCAGGTCCGCAACGAAGCCCGGGTGGCGACCATGTGCGTCGGGAACATCACGACCGCGGATCAGGTCAACACGATTTTGGCCGCCGGCCGCGCCGATCTCGTCGCGCTCGCCCGGCCGCATCTGGTCGATCCGTCCTTCACGATGCGGGCGGCGGCCTGGTATGGCGCGGACATTGCCTGTCCGCCGCAATATCTGCCCGGCAAGGAACAAATTTTCCGCAACAGCGTGCGTGACCGGCAGGATTTCGAGGACCTCAAGGTTAAGGCTAAACCGAAAACCCGGGCCGAGCTGAAAGCCGAGGCGACAAAGCCGCTTGCGGCCGAATAGGCCGGATGGCAGGCTCTATCGCCCCCTCGCCCCGCGCCAGCGGGGGAGAGGTCGAAGAATAGAGTGGAGTTACGCGCATGAAAGCGATCATCGTCGGAGGCGGCATCGGAGGCCTTACCACCGCGCTGATGCTGCGCGCCCGCGGCATCGATTGCGAATTGTTCGAGCAGTCCGATGCGATCCGCGAGCTTGGCGTCGGCATCAACACGCTGCCGCATGCGATCAGGGAATTGACTGGCCTCGGCCTGTTGGACCGGCTCGATGCTGCCGCTGTTCGCACCGATCAATTATACTATCTGAGCCGCCACGGCCAGGAAGTCTGGCGTGAGCCGCGCGGCCTCGATGCCGGACATGACGTGCCGCAATTTTCGGTCCATCGCGGCCGCCTGCAAAGCGTCATCCATCGTGCCGTCGAGGAACGGCTCGGGGCCGAGGCGATCCACACCGGTTGCCGTCTCGGCGCCTTCGCGCAGCACGAGGGCGGCGTGGTCGCGCACTTCTTCGACCGCACCGGCGCCCATGTCAAAACCGCGCGCGGCGATATTTTGGTCGGCGCCGACGGCATTCATTCGCGCGTGCGCGAGATGTTGTTTCCCGACGAGGGGCCGCCGTGCTGGAACGGCCTAATGCTGTGGCGCGGCGCGCGCGACTGGCCAGCATTCCTGACCGGCCGCTCGATGATCGTGGCCGGCGGGCTGAATGCCAAGGTCGTGGTGTATCCGATTGCGGAAGGCTCGAGTCCATCAAGCCGGCTGACCAACTGGGCGGTGCTGGTGAAGATCGGCGACGGCAATTCGCCGCCGCCGCGCCGCGAGGACTGGTCGCGGCCGGGTAAGCGCGAGGAGCTGATGCCGCATGTCGAGCGGTTCAAGGTGCCGTATGTCGACGTGCGCAGCCTGATTTCGGCGACTCCGGAATTCTACGAATATCCGTGCTGCGACCGCGATCCGCTGCCGTACTGGACCTGGGGACGCGTCACGCTGCTCGGCGACGCCGCGCATCCGATGTATCCAGTCGGATCGAATGGAGCCTCGCAGGCAATCCTTGACGCGCGGGCGCTCGCTGATGAACTGGCGCGCGCTGAGCATCCGCGCCAGGCGCTGGTCGCCTATGAGAAGAAGCGCCTGCCGATGACGGCGGAGATCGTGCGCGCGAACCGCCGCGGCGGTCCCGAGGGCGTGATCGACGCCGTCGAGCAACTGGCGCCGGACGGCTTTACCGACATCGAAAAAGTGCTGAGCCACGCCCAGCGCGAGGCCATCGTGCGCGGCTATGCGTCCAAGGCCGGCTTCGCCCCGCCGCAGGTTGGGCTCGCGGCGGTGCGGGCGTAACTCAAGCCCCCGGAGGCGGCGGCAGGAAGTGGATGTTGTGCTCGGCCGCCAGCGCCACCACCGCGTCCGGCTTCTGCTCTTTCATGTTGTGGATCGCCCAGAACAGGTCGTAGAGCCGCCGCGTCGGCGACACCCAGAATAGCGTCTTCGCGGTGCGGCCCGACTTGTTGAAGATACCGTGCGGCTTGCCCATCGGCAGCCGCACCAGATCGCCGGGGGAGGCCTGCATCTCGGCGCTGTCGAGCAAGAAGTCGAGCTGGCCTTCCAGGATGTAGAGATACTCGTCCTGATCGGGATGGATGTGCGGCGGCACGAAGGTCTCGGGCGGCAACGTCGCATGCCAGGAGAAGGAATGCTCGGTGACGTTCTTCGGCACGTAGGTCTGGCCGAGGATGCTCCAGGAGATTCCCTGGATGCCCTCGTTGGCGCGGGTGATGCCGGCGATTTCAGTCTTCATGGTATCGCTCCCTCTCCTGTTATTTGGCCACGCAGTCCTTGGCGTAGCGGTCGCCGTAGTTCGAAAACACCTTCTCGACGATCTCGGTCTGGAACTTGCCGTCGGGCCGTTTCGCCACCTTGGTCAGATAGAAATTCTGGATCGGATAGCCGTTGACGTTGAACTTGAAGTCGCCGCGCAGCGAAGTGAACTCGGCCTTCTTCAGCGCGGCCGACACGGCCTCCTTGTTCTTCAGATCGCCCTTCACCGCCTTCACCGCGCTGTCGATCAGCATGGCCGTATCATAGCCTTGCATGGCATAGGTGCCGGGCACGCTGTTATAGGCGGCCTCGTAGGCGGCGACGAATTTCCTGTTTTGGGGATTGTCCATGTTGGGCGCCCAGTTGGCGCCGCCGAACATGCCGACGGCGGCATCCTGCTGCGCCGGCAGAGTCGATTCGTCGACCGTGAACGCCGACAGCACCGGAATCTTCTCGGCAAGGCCGGCCTGCCGGTACTGCTTGACGAGGCCGACGCCCATGCCGCCGGGCATGAAGGTGAACAGCGCATCCGGCTTGGAGTTGGCGATCTTGGTCAGTTCGACCTGGAAGTCCAGCGTGCCGAGCGGGGTATAGCTCTCCTCGACGATCTCGCCCTTGTAGTCGAGCTTGAAACCGGCCGCCGAATCCTTGCCCGCCTGATAGTTCGGCACCAGCACGTAGAGGCGCTTGTAGCCACGATCCTGCGCGACCTTGCCGAGAACTTCGAAAACCTGGTCGTTCTGGTAGGAGGTCACATAGAAGAACGGGCTGCACTCCTTGCCGGCATAGCTCGAAGGCCCTGCATTCGGGCTGATCAGGAATGTCTTGTTCCCGGTGACCGGCCGGTGAATGGCTTGCAGGATGTTGGAGAAGATCGGTCCGACCACGAAGTCGACCTTCTCGCGCTCGAGCAGGCCCTTGGCCTTGGTCACGGCGCCATCCGGCTTGAGTTCGTCGTCGACGACGACGACCTCGACGTCCTTGCCGGCCATCTTGCCGCCAAGCTCCTTGACCGCGAGCTGGAAGCCATCGCGGGATTGCTGGCCGAGTACGGCCGCCGGACCGGACAAGGTCGTGATGACGCCGATCTTGATCTTCTCCTGCGCCATGGCCGGCCCCGCGGCAATACCCAGCACGACGACAAGTCCAGTCAGCTTCAGCGACTGCTTCATGATTGTTCTCCGTTCGGCCGCTGTGCGGCCGGCGTCCACGCCACACCAATTGCTCGACTATGCAGCTTATTCTGACGATGACTGCACCTGCAAGCACAACAGATCCATGCAAGCCATGCGCCAATTGCTTGAAACTTAAAGAAATCTGGACAATGATCCCGAGCTGCGGTCTGTTCGGATCTACGAACGCCGAAGCCGGACAAGATTTACATCATGACTCTCGATTCAGAGACCAAGGCCGTCGAGCTCCCGGAGCATCATGGCGACGAACTCAGGCTGTGGCTTCGCCTCCTGACCTGCACGACCCTGATCGAGGGCGAGGTGCGCAGCCGCTTGCGCGAGCGCTTCGACGTCACGCTGCCGCGGTTCGACTTGATGGCTCAGCTCGACAAGGTGCCGGAGGGCATGACGCTGTCCGATGTTTCCAAGCGGATGATGGTTTCGAACGGCAACGTCACTGGCCTGGTCGAGCGCCTGGTCGAATCCGGGCATCTCGATCGCCGCACCTCGGAGGTCGACCGCCGCGTGCAGGTGATCCGCCTGACCAAGGCGGGCCGCACCGAATTCCGCAAGATGGCGGCGGAGCACGAATTATGGATCGCCGATATTTTTGGAGACCTGACGCCGAAGGACGTCCGCGAGCTGATGCGCCTCTTGGCCAAGACCAAGGCTTCGGCACAGAAATCCGCGAAGGCGCGGGGCGGCACGGGAAGGGTGATCCGTTGAGGGCGGATGTGGACTACGAGGCCGAATACAATAATCGCGCGCGGGTGCCGGAACACCCGGCGATCATGGCCGGCTGGTCGCGCGATGCGGCGGCCTATCGCGAGGCGCATCGCGAGCGTCTCAAGGCGATTGCTTACGGTCCGGGCGAACGCAACCGGATCGATCTGTTTGCCGGCGATGGCACGGGTCCGATCGTCGTCTTCATTCATGGCGGCTACTGGCAGGCGCTCGATGGTTCGTCGTTCAGCCACTTGGCTGCGGGATTGAATGCCCATGGCGTTGATGTCGCCCTGCCGAGCTACGATCTGTGTCCCGCGGTTTCCGTCGGCGAAATCATCGGCGAAATGCGGACGGCGGCGCGGGAACTGGCAAAGCTCGGACGGCCGCTCGTGGTCAGCGGACATTCGGCGGGCGGCCATCTCGCGGCCTGCATGCTGGCGACCGACTGGCGCGCATTCGATGCCTCGCTGCCGGAGAATCTTGTAACCGCCGCCTACGCTATTTCAGGCCTGTTTGACCTTCGTCCGCTGGTCGAGACATCCATCAACACGGCCTTGAAGCTCGACGATGCCTCTGCGAAGGGGGTGAGCCCCTTGTTCTGGAAATTGCCGATGCGCGGCGCGCTGGACGCGGTGGTCGGCGGCAATGAAAGCGCCGAGTATCTCCGGCAAAGCCGCACCATTGTCGACGCCTGGGGCGCCGCCGGCATCGCGACGCGATTTGCGACGATTCCCGACGCCAACCATTTTACCGTCATCGCGCCGCTGGCCGATCCCAATTCGCCGATGACGCTGCGGTTGAAGCAGCTCGCCGGGCGCTAGTTCATCCCGCGCCGGGTCGCAGACGGCGTCTCGCCGAACTTGGCGCGATAGGCGCTTGCCATTCGGCTGAGGTGGGTAAACCCAAGCTCGAAGGCGATATCGGTGATGCTTTCATCGGGGGAGGCGGCGGCCAGTCTGATATTGAGATGCGCGAGCCGAATGTCGCGCAGCATCTCGGAGATCGACGTACCGAAATGCCGTCGGAAGCCGAGCTGCAGCGCGCGGATACCCGTGCCTGCAGCCGCGGCAAGCTGCACGAGATCGAGCGGCTCGTCCGCATGTGCGTACAGGAACTCGCGCGCCCGCCGCAACGATTGCGGCAGCGCTTCGGCCCGGCCGCCAAATCGCTCGATGGCTTCGCTGGCGCTGTGATGCTGGCCGTGGAGCAAAGCACCCAACAACGTCTCGCGCATGTTGGCCGCGGCCATTGGCGAAAGCGGCCTTCGCGGTCCGAGGTGCTCGGCGAAATCGACGAACTCCAAAATCTGCGACTGAAGCGCCCGGCCGGCTGCGGAGGAGAGATCGACCGCGGGCTCGAACTCGACCGCGCCTGTCGGCCGTCCTGACAGCGCCGCTGCCCGTTGTTCCAGCAGACGACGGTCGACCAGCAGAATGATCTGGGCGCAATTGCCCTGCCAGGTCATTCGCGTCGGGATCGTCGGCGACAACAGCGAGGCGCTGGCGCCGGGAGCGGTTGCGATGTCGCGCGAGGCGGTTTGGATCCGCGCTGAACCGTGCACGGGAATTTGCAACAGGAAGAAACGTTCGAGGCAGCCGGGGTCGATTGATACCGATCCGCCGTAGGCGACGTAGTTCACGGACAATCCGCCAAAGACCGCGCTGTTGTGCAGCGCGAAAAATTCGGTTGAAGTGCGGGCGGGCTTTAGCTCATGCGGGCAGAATATGCGTCCAATCGCGTCGGCGGCGTCATCGACGCTGTCGGTCGCAACGCGGCTGAACGCCGCTAGCCTGGCGGCGGGATCATGCCGGACAATGCTGGTGCCCGTCGCCACGGCCCGGTCCTCCGCATTATTTGAAGCCTATAATATCTTCCGGCGCGCGGATTGGGAAGGCGATTTGGTAGCCGCTTGTGCCTGATCGGAAGGCAGGAGCAACGGCCAAAAGTCGCGGTTACCGTTATTCCGGGGCGTGCGTAGCGCGAGCCCGGAATGACTGCGCCCGATCATTCCGCGCCGCAGCAATGTGAAATCTTTCGCGAACCCAGCGGGATTCGTTTTCCGGCTAGACGGCGGCTTCGGCTCGATCCAGCCTGCGCGAACTATTTGCGGACATCGCAACCGCATCAACTGCGACAGAGGAGGGCGATATGGCAGCACTCGAAAAGGGCATCACCAGGAACGGCACCGGTTATGGCGGCAAGACCTGGAATATTCTCGGTCAGGTCTACTTCCCCAAGGCTGTGACCGATTCAACCTTTGCCTTCGAGACCAACAGCGAGCCCGGACAATTCGTGCCGGTGCACGTTCACCCGACGCAGGATGAATTTATCCTCGTGCAGGAAGGCGTTCTCGATCTCAAGCTCGACGGCGTCTGGGTGCAGGCCAAGGCGGGCGACCTGGTTCGGATGCCGCGCGGCATCCCGCATGGCTACTTCAACAAATCAGACAAGCCGGCCCGCGCGCTGTTCTGGGTGTCGCCGATGCAGAAGCTCGAAGCGCTGTTCGACCAGCTTCACAATCTGACCGACCCCGAAGAGGTGGTCCGGATCTCGGCGCAGCATGAAGTGAACTTTTTGCCGCCCGAGGCCAACGAATAACTTCCTGAACTCATCTCGCTGGAGACGTCGTCATGGTCAGCCGAAAGAAAGTCTGCGTCATTGGCGCAGGCGTATCCGGACTTGCCGCCGCAAAGGCCTTTGCAGCGCGCGGGCATCAGATCACGATCATCGAGCGCAGCGGCGACCTTGGCGGGGTATGGGAGCCGGCGCGGTCCTATCCCGAAGTGCAAACGCAGAGCCCGAAGGATCTCTATCGTTACACCGACAAGGCGATGCCGGATTCGTACCCGGAATGGCCGAAGGGTCCGCAGGTCCACGCCTATCTCACCGAGTACGCAAAGGATAACAATCTGCTCGGCGCGATCCGCTTCAGGACGGCTGTGGTGCAGATGGATCGCCGTCCGGATTCTGCGCCCGGCTGGCGGATCGATCTCCGCGGGCCGGATGGCACCGCCGGTCAGGAAGACTTCGACTTTGTTGCGGTATGCACCGGGCAGTTCAACGAACCGCAGACGCTCAGCCTGCCCGGCGAAGACGCCTTCAGGGCGCAGGGAGGAAGCATCCTGCACTCCTCGCAGTACAACGACCCGGTGATCGCCAAGGGTCGCAGGATCGTCGTGCTCGGCGGTTCGAAGTCGGCGACCGACATTGCGGTCAATGCGGTCAATTCCGGGGCGGCGGAAGTGACGCTGGTGTACCGCGAGCCGGTGTGGCGGATTCCCTATTTCATCGGCGGCTTGGTCAATTTCAAACGCATTCTCTACATCCGCGCGCAGGAGGAGATGTTCCGGAGCTGGGGTATCGGCGCGATGTCGCGGTTTGCGCATGGGGTGGCAAAGCCGCTCATCTGGGCCAACTGGCGCGGGCTGGAGAGCCTGCTGAAAGTACAGCTCAAGCTCGGCAAATGCGACATGGTGCCGAACGGGAGAATCGAGGACGGCGCCAATTGTTCGCTGCCAATCGCCACGCCCGGATTCTTTCCGATGGTCGCCGACAAGCGCATCAAGGCCATCCGCGGCAGCTTCGACCATTACGACGGCAATTCGATCGTGATGACCGGTGGACAGCGCATGCAGGCTGACGTGGCCGTGCTGGCGATCGGCTACAAGCTGGGCGTGCCGTTCCTGCCGCAGGCCTACCGCGACAAGCTGGTCGATGCCGACGGGCAGTATCGGCTCTATCGGCTGATCGCCAACCCGGATCTGCCGGATATGGGATTCGTCGGCTTCAACTCGAGCTTCTGCACGGTATTGTGCGCAGACCTCGCCGCGAACTGGCTGGTGCGTTATGCAGATGGCCAGCTCGCCCGTCAGCCGACGCCCAAGGAGATGCGGGACAACATCGAGATGATGCTGCATTTCAAGCGCGTCGAGCGGCCGGCAGCCGGCGTCTATGGCGGGCTGTGCGTCGCGCCCTATCATTTCAAGCATTTCGACGAATTGCTGGCCGACATCGGCGTATCCGGACGCCGGCGCAATCCGCTGGTGGAGAAATTCACCCCTCCCGATGCCGCCGCCTACGGCCGCTTCCTCGCCGCGGCGCCGAATTACCGGGCAGTCGCCTAAGGCAGGGACGAGTTCCCGCAGCACCAAGGGAGCCGGGCGACTGCTGTCCGGCTCCTCCCTATATGGTGGGAAGCGTGATTCCACCCTTGCGAAAAAATGTTTTAAGCATAAAATGATTTGCGAGACGGCGTTGCCGGGCGTCCTCGATGTTAATCTCGAGCCTTTCATTGTTGAAAGCGAGGAGAGACGGAAATGTCAGGTCAAACTCCCAGCCGGACAGTTGGTCGGTCTTTTGGCCCGTCCGGCCACGTTGACGATTTTGCGCGGCGAAATCTTCCGCCGGTCGAGCAATGGCCGGATTTGCTGCTCGACCGTCCCGAGTTTCAGTATCCGGAATATCTAAATGCCGCCGTCGAACTGACCGACCGGATCGTCGAAAAAGGCTGGGGCGATCGGATCGCGCTGATCGGCAATGGCCGCCAGCGCACCTACAAGGAATTGGCCGACTGGTCCAACCGCCTCGCGCACGCGCTGGTGGAGAATTACGGCGTCAAGCCCGGCAACCGCGTCCTGATCCGCTCCGGCAATAACCCGGCGCTGGTCGCGGCGTGGCTGGCGGCCACGAAGGCAGGCGCCGTCGTGGTCAACACCATGCCGATGCTGCGCGCGGGCGAACTCGGCAAGATCGTCGACAAGGCGGAGATCGCGCTGGCGTTGACCGACAGCCGCATCGCCGATGAACTGGTCGCGTGCGCGAAGACCAGCCGCTTCCTCAAGCAGGTAGTGAATTTCGACGGCACGTCGAACCACGATGCCGAGCTCGACAGGGTGGCGTTAAACAAGCCGGTCCGATTCGACGCGGTGAGGACGGGACGCGACGACGTCGCCTTGCTGGGATTTACCTCGGGCACGACAGGTGAGCCCAAGGCGACGATGCACTTCCATCGCGACCTCATGATCATTGCGGACGGCTACGCGAAGGAAGTCCTCAACATCACCGAAGATGATGTTTTTGTCGGTTCGCCGCCGCTGGCCTTTACGTTCGGGCTCGGCGGACTCGCGATCTTCCCGCTGCGCTTCGGCGCGACCGCCACGCTATTGGAAAACGCATCGCCGCCCGAGATGGTCAAGATCATCGAGACCTACAAGGCGACGATCTGCTTTACCTCGCCGACCGCGTATCGCGCGATGATGGCGGCGATGGACAACGGCGCCGATCTGTCATCGTTGCGGATCGCGGTCTCCGCCGGCGAAACCCTGCCGGCGCCGGTGTTCGAGAGCTGGACCCGCAAGACCGGCAGGACCATTCTCGACGGCATCGGCTCCACGGAATTGCTGCACATCTTCATCACCAACCGCGTCGGCGATGCGGAGGCGGGCACGACGGGACATCCGGTGACAGGCTACGAGGCAAGGATCGTCGACGACGACATGAATGAGTTGCCAGCAGGCACCATCGGCAAGCTCGCGGTGCGCGGGCCGACCGGGTGCCGCTATCTCGCCGACGCGAGGCAGTCGAACTACGTGCGCGACGGCTGGAACCTGACCGGCGATACCTTTGTCCGCGACGCGACCGGCCGACTGTCCTTTGTCGCCCGCTCGGACGACATGATCGTCTCCTCCGGCTACAACATCGCAGGCCCCGAGGTCGAAGCGGCGCTGCTGTCGCATCCGGCCGTCGCCGAATGCGGCGTGGTCGGTGCGCCAGATGAGGCGCGCGGCATGATCGTCAAGGCCTACGTGGTTCTGGCAGGCGGCGCTGCTGCCGACGCTGCGCTGACGCAGGCCTTGCAGGATCACGTCAAGCAGACGATTGCGCCCTATAAATATCCGCGCGCGATCGAATATGTAGCGCAACTGCCGAAGACCGAAACCGGCAAGCTGAGGCGCTTTGCGCTGAGGCAGATGGCTGCGGGCACAAGCGCGCCGCCGAGCGTTGCCGCGGAATAATTTCTAACCTGATGGAGAAAAGCCGGTGACCGCCCCCAAAGGTCCCACGCTGAGCGTGGTGCCTCATCCCACGACCGACACCTCACCGCCGGGCCCGCAAGTGCTGCAGCCGAGCGGCTGGCCGATGCCGAAAGGATACGCCAATGGCATGGCGGCCGATGGCCGGCTTGTGGTAACCGGCGGCGTGATCGGCTGGGACACTCAGGGGCATCTGGTGCCGGACTTCGTCGCGCAGGTCCGCCAGACGCTCTCCAACATTTCCGAGATTCTCGCCGAGGGCGGCGCCAGACCTGAGCATCTGGTGCGCCTGACCTGGTATGTCGTCGACATCGAGGAATATCTCGCGAGCCTGAAGGAGCTTGGCCGCGTCTATCGCGAGATCTTCGGCGCGCATTATCCGGCTATGGCGCTGGTGCAAGTTGTGCGTCTGGTCGAGAAGGAAGCCCGCGTCGAAATCGAAGCGACGGCGGTGGTGCCGCGCTGAAGCCCGCTTGTCGTGCGTTATCCTAAAGCTCTGTTCTCAGCCTCCAGAGTTCCGGAAAAAGCTCGACCTCGAGCATCTTGCGCAAGTAGGAAACGCCCGACGTGCCACCGGTTCCGCGCTTCAGGCCGATGATGCGCTCGACTGTCGTGACGTGATTGAAGCGCCAGCGGCGGAAATAGTCTTCGAAATCGACCAGCTTCTCCGCAAGCTCGTAGAGCATCCAGTGTTTCGCCGGCGACGCATAGATGGTTTTCCAAGCCTCCAGAACCTCGTCGTTTGGCGATCGCTTGACGCGCCAGTCGGTTCGGCGTGCATCTTCGCCGATATCAAAACCATTGCGCGCTAGCAGCCGCAACGCCTCGTCATAGAGGCCCGGCTCAGCGAGAATTTCCTCGAGCTTTGCCATGATGTCGGCGCGGTGGGCGTGCGGGCCAAGCAGTGCCAAATTGCGATTGCCGGCCAGGAACTCGATCGCGCGGTACTGGTAGGACTGGAAACCTGAGGACTGCCCGAGCTGATCGCGAAACTCGGTGTATTCGCTGGGCGTCATCGTTCGCAACACGTCCCAGGCAGTGTTGAGCTGCTCGAAGATCCGGGCGACGCGCGACAGCATCTTGAAGGCAGGATGCAACTGGTCGTGGCGGATCGCCTTGATGGCGGAATGGATTTCGTGGATGGCGAGCTTCATCCAGAGTTCGGAGGTTTGGTGCTGGATGATGAACAGCAGTTCGTCATGCGCGTCCGAGAGCGGCTCTTGCGCGTCCAGCACGCGTTCCAGATGCAGATAATCGCTGTAGGACATGCGCCCTTCGAACGACATCTGGGTGCCCTCACGCGAGGAGTCGTCGGGTTTGCCAGTCATGTCACGAGCGCCTTTTTGCGGTAGTCCGCAGTATCCCAGCGGCGATTGTTCAAGACGTCGGCGATGACATCGACTGCCGCGAGGACCTCGGCTTCTCCGATGTAGAGCGGCGTAAAGCCGAAGCGCATCATGTCCGGCGCGCGGAAGTCGCCGATCACGTTGCGCGCGATCAGCGCCTGCATGATCGCGTAGCCATCGGGGTGACGAAACGAAACCTGGCTGCCGCGCCGCTTTCCGTCCCGTGGCGAAGCCAGCGTCAGTTCGGGACAACGTCGTTCGACTTCGCGGATGAACAGATCGGCGAGCGCGATCGATGCGTGGCGCACGTCGGTCATGCTGATGTCGTCCCAGATGTCGAGAGCGGCGTCGAGCGCGGCCATCGCAATGATCGGCGGCGTACCGACCCGCATTCGCTCAATGCCCGGCCCGGCCCGATAGTCGAGGTCAAAGGCAAACGGCGCGTGATGACCCATCCATCCGGAAAGCGCCGGCCGCGCCGTATCGGCGTACTTCGGCGCCACATAGATGAAGGCCGGCGCGCCCGGGCCGGCATTGAGATATTTGTAGGTGCAGCCGACTGCGAAATCGGCTTCGGCGCCTGCCAGGTCGACCGGGATCGCGCCTGCGGAATGCGCCAGATCCCAGACCGTCAACGCGCCGGCGGCATGCGCCTTGCGCGTCAGCGCGCTCATGTCATGCAGCCGGCCGGTGCGATAGTCGACCTCGGTCAGCATCAGCACCGCGATCGTCTCGCTGATTGCCGCTTCGACGTCTTCGGGGGCCACGACCTTCAATTCGTAGCCGCGGTCGAGCGATCCAAGCAGGCCGCTGGCGATGTAGAGATCGGACGGAAAGTTGCCGGTGTCCGACAAGATCATGCGCCGCGACGGATTGAGCTCGAGCGCCGAGGCCAGCGCCTGGTAGACCTTGATGGACAGCGTATCGCCCACCACCACCGTCCCTGCGGCAGCGCCGATCAACCGGCCGATGCGGTCACCGATACGGCGCGGCTGCGTCATCCACCCGGCGACGTTCCAGCCCTTGATGAGGTGCTTGCCCCATTCCTCCGATATCATGCGGCCGACGCGATCGGCGGCTGCAACGGGCAAGGGACCGAGCGAATTGCCGTCCAGATAGACCACGCCGTCCGGGATGGCGAAGCGGGATTTCGTTCGCGTGAAATCGGTCATGTTCTTCCCTGGTCCGCGCCCCGGCGGAATTATTCGCGCGGACTGCGATTATTTCAAGCTTAAAATTTATAGGCGAGAAGCGCGCTTCCCGATATAGACTTGTTGCCAGCGGATATCGATTGGACATCCGTCCGGCCCACAAGATCGAATGGAAACCGAACCGCGTGATTTTTCATCAGATTTCCGACTGGAACGACGCCTATGCGAATGGCCCCAACATTCCGGGCGGCGAACGCTGGCCGGCGGCGTGGGTGCAGCCCGCGCAGGCCTATCGCGATGCACTTCAGGCCAGCGGCCGCGCTACGCTCGACGTCCGCTATGGCGAGCGGGCACGAAACCGCTTCGATTTCTTTAGCCCGGAGGGCCGGCCAAAGGGTCTGGTCGTCTTCGTCCATGGCGGATTCTGGAAGGCGCTCGACAAGAGCTTTTGGTCTCATCTCGCGCGCGGATCGGTTGAAGGCGGCTATGCGGTGGCGATGCCCTCCTACACGCTGTGCCCGGCCGTGCGCATCTCCGAGATCACGCGCGAAATTGGCGCGGCCATCGAGCGCGCAGCCGCGATGGTCGAAGGCCCGCTCTTTCTAACCGGGCATTCCGCCGGCGGGCATCTGGTCACGCGCATGATCTCGGCGACATCGCCGCTCCCGGACGATATCAGGGCGCGCATCAGCCACACGGTCTCCATTTCCGGCGTTCATGACCTTCGTCCGCTGATGAAGGCCGCGATGAATGCGGACCTCCGGATCGACGCGGCGGAGGCGCTCGTGGAAAGCCCCGCTTTGCTGGAGCCGATGCAGGATGCGCGCGTGACGTGCTGGGTGGGCAGCGCGGAGCGCCCGGAATTCGTCCGTCAGAACGCGCTCGTCGCCAATATCTGGACCGGGCTCGGCGCGAAAACCCGCACGATCGAAGAACCCGGCCGGCATCATTTTGACGTCATCGACGGGCTCGCCGATCCCCATCACCAACTCACCAGGACCTTGTTGTCTCCTTCGTAGCCTGCTGAATTCCCGAAATGAACGGCGGTCGCGGTGTGGCGTTGCGAACAGGTGGTTCTGACCTTCCGATCATGCTGCCTGAAAGGTCTGCACCGCCTGACGCGCACCCAGCGCGTAGAGTTTTGCGAGCGCCTCGGTGACGGCGCTGCGCATGCGAGGATCGGTTCCGAGCGTGCCGAAGATGGAGCTGACCTCCAGCAGCGCGGGAGCAAGCCGCTCTGCGACCGGGCCGGCGCGCCCGGCGATATCAGCCAATTCTCCCGCAAGGGGATCGCGCACGTCGATGGCGCGGCCTCGCTCGTCGGTGCCGGTGACGTAACGCATCCAGCCGGCCACCGCGAGCGCGTGGGTATCGATCGGCAGCGCCAGCCGCAGCCGGTCCTGCATGGTGGCGAGCAGCCGTTGCGGCAATTTTTGCGATCCGTCCATCGCGATCTGCCAGGTGCGATGGTGCAGGGCGGGATTGGAGAAGCGCTGCAGCAGCGATGCGCTATAGGCCGCCAGATCGGTGCCCGCAGGCATCGCCAGCGTCGGCGCCGCGTCCTGCATCACCTGTCGGGCAAACGCCACAAAGCGTTGGTCGGCCATGGTGGCGGCGATGGTCTCAAAGCCCGCGAGATATCCGAGATAGGCGAGCGCCGAGTGGCTGGCGTTGAGCAGCCGCAGCTTCATATGTTCGAACGGCGTTACATCCGAAACCAGTTGCACGCCCGCAGCCGCAAAGTCCGGCCGTCCGGCCGGAAAGCGATCTTCAACGATCCATTGCGTGAACGGTTCTGTGATGATGGGCCATGCGTCGATCATGCCGAGCGCTGAAGAAATCTCCGCCCGGTCGAGGTCCGTGGTCTCCGGCACGATCCGGTCCACCATGGTCGAAGGGAAGGTCACCTCGGCTTCAATCCATTTGGCGAGATTGCGCGATCGCAGAGCGGCAAACTGCGTCACGATGTGCCCGACCGTTTGGCCGTTGGCGGAGAGATTGTCGCAGGAGAGAACGGTAAAGGGGGGTGCGCTTGCGATCCGCCTGCGCGCGAGCGCGGCCACCAGGAATCCAATGGCCGAGCGCGGCGTGCCCGGATTCTGCAGGTCATGAACGATGTCGGGATGATGCTCGTCCAGATCGCCGGTCTGCGGCGTATGGCAATAGCCCTTCTCGGTGACGGTCAGCGAGACGATACGCGTGGCCGGGTTGGCCAGGCGCGCAATCAACTGGCCGGGCTTTTCGCTGGCGACGTCGGTGGCGAGAACCGAGCCGATGATGCGGTGATCGGTGCCCGCGCCGGAGCGGACGGCCAGCGTGTAAAGGCCGTCCTGCGGGACGAGGGCATCGCGCGTCGCCGGGCTGCGCAAGCTGGCCCCGACAATTCCCCAATCCATCGCGCCGCCTGCCAGGAGGTCGTCGATCACCACCGCCTGATGGGCCCGGTGGAACGCGCCAATTCCGAGATGAACGATGCCCGGCGAGATGAGCGAGCGGTCATACCTGGGGCCGCGGATTTGGCCCGGAAGCCGGTGAAGGTTTGCATTCGAGAGGCGGAAATCGGCGCCTTTCGGACCGGAATCCTGGTTTTTTGGCATGTCGCTTGACATGAGAGGCTCAATCCATCAGTCTTTGGTCAATTGGTAAGGCCAATTATCCAGATTTATTGGCCTTACTCCGACCAAAGCAAGAAAAATCGATTCACTTAGGGATCGTCAGGGAGAGCCGAGCGTGCCGCTCGAAGCCGTGGAAGCACGACGCCTTTACCGCCAGGTTGCCGATCAGCTCCGGGCGTTGATCGACAGCGGCGAATACGCTGTCGGCAGCCGGCTTCCGACCGAGCGCGATCTTGCCGAACAATTGAAGGTGTCACGACCGACGGTGCGCGAGGCTCTGATTGCTCTGGAAGTCGAGGGCAGGGTTCGGATTCGCGTGGGATCCGGAATATATGTCAGCGAGCCGCCGGCGCTTGCGCCACCCCTGCCGGCGTTGGCCGAGATCGAAGGTCCGTTCGAACTCTTGCGCGCGCGCGAATTCCTCGAAGGTGCCATCGCCGAACAGGCCGCGCGGGTGGCGATAGCCGAAGACATCGCACGCATCGACGCTTCGCTGGAAGCGATGGCCACCGTGCAGCATCCAGGCGAAGCCTCGATGATCCATGACCGCGCGTTTCATATCGCGGTGGCCGGATGTCTCGACAACGCCGTGCTGGTCCGCGTGGTCGGCGAGCTGTTCGACCAGCGGCTCAATCCCTACTTCGCCAAGCTCGCGCATTATTTCGAGAATCCGGAATCCTGGAATGCAGCGCTGGCCGAGCATCGCGCGATCCGCGATGCCATTGCCGCGCATGATCCGGACGCCGCCCGCATGACGATGCGCGAGCACCTGGCGCGTTCGCAGGCCCGCTTTGCGCAAAATTTCGGAGCGGAAGCTTCGTCCACCTCGCGCATCCGCGCAAGCAGCGGCTGAACAACGAGAATTCGAACGGTTCGGCGAAACGTCGGGCCGGTTGGGTAACAAAAGCAAATTGTAACGACGGAGGAAATTCACGTGTTGAAGAAATTGACGATTGCATTCGCGGCGTCTGCTGCTGCGCTGTTGGCCGCGACCACCTCGGGCGTGGCGCAGACCAAGCTGAAATGGGCTCACGTCTACGAAACCTCGGAGCCGTTCCACACCGCTTCCGTCTGGGCCGCGGGCGAGATCAACAAGCGCACCAACGGCCGCTACCAGATCGACGTCTATCCGGCCTCGCAGCTCGGCAAGGAAACCGACATCAACCAGGGACTTTCGCTCGGCTCGGTCGACATCATCATCTCGGGCTCGAGCTTTGCGGCCAAGAGCTTTCCGCCGATCGGCGTGACCTATTATCCCTACACCTTCCGCGATGCCGATCATCTCCTGGCTTACACCAAGAGCGACGTCTTCAAGGAGCTTGCCAAGGGCTACGAAGACAAGAGCGGCCACCACATCGTGGCGGTGACCTATTACGGCGTGCGCCACACCTCTTCGAACAAGCCGATCAAGGCTTGCGCCGACATGAAGGGCCTCAAGATGCGCGTGCCTGACGTGCCGGCGTATCTTGCGATGCCGCGCGCCTGCGGCGCCAACACCGCGCCGATCGCCTTTGCCGAAGTCTACCTCGCCCTGCAGAACGGCACGGTCGAAGCGCAGGAAAATCCGCTCACCACGATCGAAGCCAAGAAGTTCTACGAGGTGCAGAAGCACATCGTGCTGACCGGCCACATCGTCGATCACCTCAACACCGTCGTCGCCGGCGCGCTCTGGAAGAAACTCTCGGAAGAAGACCGCAAGATCTTCACCGACGTCGCCCAGGAAGCGGCGGCAAAGGCTACGGCCGAGATCAAGACCAACGAGGCCAAGCTGGTCGACTTCTTCAAGCAGAAGGGGCTGACGGTCACCGAGGTCAACAAGGCCGAGTTCCGCGACACCGTGATCAAGACCACGAAGTTCGAGACCTTCGACTACCGCAAGTCCGACTGGGATCGCATCCAGGCGGTGAAGTAAACGGCCAGGCCTTCGTCCGTGCTTGCCGCGACTTTCGGCGGCAGGCACGGAGGAGGCCTCGAATACGCCAGTTCGGGGAGGGCGCATGTCGACGGTTGAAGTGCACAAGCAGATCACGGCGGACGAGATTGCTCATACCTTTGAGGACGAGGTCCCCAAGGGCGCCGATCTCGGCCAATACGCCGCCGAGGACTGGCTCGCGCTCGCGATCTTCTGGATCATGGCGCTCTCCGTCTTCCTGCAGTTCTTCACCCGCTATGTGCTCAACGACAGCTACGCCTGGACCGAGGAGATCGCGACCTACTGCCTGATCGCCGTGGTCTTCATCGGCTCGGCGATGTGCGTGCGGCTGTCGCGGCACATCCAGGTCGATCTCGTGTTCCGCTATCTGCCGCATGCCCCGGCGCGCGTACTTTCCACCGTCATCGACCTGATCCGGATCGCGTTCTTCGGCTATGCGATCAAGCTGGTCTGGCAATTCATCCAGATCATCGGCGACGAGCGGATGACCACGATCAAGTTTCAAAAAGGCTTCGTCTACTACGCCGTGCTGCTCGGCTTCGTGCTGATGTTCGCGCGCTCGATCCAGATCGCGGTCGAGAACTGGCGGCGGGGTTACTCTATCCTGGAGCGCCCCGGCGCATTCGACGGAACGGAAAGGTAGGGCGATGCTGCTGCTGCTTGGGGGATTTCTGCTGCTGATGCTGCTCGGCCTGCCGGTCGCGCTTTCGATGGCAGTGTCGTCGCTGGTCTATATTCTCGTTACCGGCATCACGCCGGACGTGACGCTGGCGCAGCGCATGATTGCCGGCGTCGAGAGCTTCCCGCTGCTCGCGGTTCCGTTCTTCATTCTGGCCGGCAATCTCATGAACATCGCGGGCGTGACCGGCCGCATCTACAAGTTTGCGGTGGTGCTGGTAGGCTGGATGCGTGGAGGCCTCGGCCACGTCAATATCGTTGGCTCCGTGATCTTTTCCGGCATGTCCGGCACGGCGATCGCCGACGCCGCAGGCCTGGGCACCATTGAAATCAAGGCGATGAAGGATCACGGCTACTCCACCGAGTTCGCCGTGGGCGTGACCGCGGCGTCCGCGACGCTCGGCCCGATCATTCCGCCGTCGCTGCCGTTCGTGATCTACGGCATGATGGCGAACGTCTCGATCGGCGCGCTGTTCCTCGGCGGGGTGATCCCCGGCGTGATGATGACGTTGTTCATGATGGCGACGGTAGCCTATTTCGCGCACAAGAACGGCTGGGGCAACGACACGCCGTTCTCTTTGCCGCAGGTTGGCTCGGCAGCCCTTGAGATCTTGATCGTGCTCGGATTTCCACTGGCGGTCTGGCTGCTGGTCGTCGCCGGCCTTTCGGTGAACATGGCGGTCGGAATCGGTCTCGTGGCCCTGCTGGCGCTCGACTGGTACTTCGATTTCTCCGCGGTGATGGCGCTGATGGCGCCCGTCATTTTGATCGGCGGCATGACGCTCGGCTGGTTCACGCCAACGGAAGCCGCGGTTGCCGCGGTGATCTGGTCGTTGTTCCTCGGGCTCGTGCGCTACCGCTCGATGACGCTGCAGACGGTGGCGAAGGCCACCTTCGACACCATCGAGACCACGGCCTCGGTATTATTCATCGTGACCGCGGCCTCGATCTTTGCCTGGCTTTTGACGGTGTCGCAGGCCGCGCAGATGCTGACGGATGCGATGCTCGGCATCACCCAGAACAAATGGGTGTTCCTGCTGCTGGCGAATATCCTGATCCTGTTCGTCGGCTGCTTCATCGACACCATCGCGGCGATCACCATCCTGGTGCCAATCCTGCTGCCGATCGTGCTCAAGCTCGGTATCGACCCGATCCATTTCGGGCTGATCATGACGCTGAACCTGATGATCGGCCTCCTTCACCCTCCGCTCGGCATGGTGCTGTTCGTGCTGGCGCGGGTAGCAAAGCTGTCTGTCGAGCGCACGACCATGGCGATCCTGCCCTGGCTGGTGCCGCTGTTACTGGCGCTCGTCGCCATCACGTACATCCCCGAGCTGACGCTCTGGCTGCCTAAATACATGGGACTCTCAAAATGACATCGATGGCTTTGGCCGCAACCCTGTTCGGCCCGGAAGATCTTCGCATGATCGAGCGGCCGCTCGATCCTCTTGCCTCAGGCATGGTGCGCATTCGTTTCGGCGCCGGCGGCATCTGCGGCTCGGATATGCATTACTACCGGCATGCCCGTACCGGCGATTTCGTCGTAACCTCGCCGCTGGTGCTCGGCCATGAGATCGCAGGCGAGGTGGTCGAGATCGCAGGCGCCGCGCCTGGCGTGAAGGTCGGCGACCGCGTCGCCGTCAACCCGTCGCGCTGGTGCGGCCATTGCAAGGCTTGCCGCGAGAACCGGCCCAATCTCTGCGAGAACATCTTCTTCATGGGGTCGGCCTCGAAGACGCCGCACATGCAGGGTGGCTTTGCGTCTTACTTCGACGCCATCCCGGCGCAATGCGTGAAGATCCCGGATCACGTGACGTATCAGGCGGCGGCGCTCGCCGAGCCGCTCGCGGTGTGCCTGCATGCGGTCGCCCGCGCCGGCGACGTCACCGGCAAGCGCGCGGTGCTGTTCGGCGCCGGCCCGATCGGTCTCCTGACCATGCTGGCCGCGCAGCGCGCAGGCATTGCCGAGACGACCGTCGTCGATATCGCGGCGGCGCCGCTGGCGTTCGCCACGAGGTTGGGCGCCAATCATGTCGTCGATATCTCCGGCGGAGAAGAGGCGCTGAAGGCGCAGGCTGCAGCGCAGCCATTCGACGTGGCGTTCGAAGTCTCCGGCACCGCGGCGGGCCTGGCGAGCGCGATCGGTGCGGTCAGGCGCGGCGGCGTCGTGGTTCAGGTCGGCAACCTGCCGGGCGGGCAGATTCCGGTGCCGGCGAACGCGGTCATGGCCAAGGAGATCGATCTCCATGGCTCGTTCCGCTTCGGGACGGAATTCTTCACCGCGGTCGAACTTATCGCCGACGGCAGTGTGGACGTGCTTTCGCTGGTGACGGCACAGCGCCCGCTCGCGGTCGCGCCGGATGCGGTGCGGCTGGCACTCGACCGTTCGCAAAGCGTCAAGGTCGTGCTGACCGCTTGATTGCCGTTCTCACTTCAGGAGCTTCCGCATGATGCTGCAGGGATGGCGGTGGTACGGGCCGAATGATCCCGTATCGCTCGACGATATCCGCCAGGCCGGCGCGACCGACGTGGTGACGGCGCTGCATCAGGTGCCGATCGGCGAGGCCTGGACGCGCTCGGCCGTCGAGGAGCGCAAGAACCTGATCGAGAACTCGCAAGCAGGCCGTTCGCCGCTGAAATGGTCGGTGGTGGAATCGATCCCGATTCCTGATGACGTCAAGCGGCTCGGGGGCAAGGCGACGCACTCGATCGAGACGTGGATCGCGAGCCTCGAGGCGGTCGCCGCGGCAGGCATCAAGATCATCTGCTACAATTTCATGCCGGTGGTTGATTGGTGCCGCACCGATCTCGAATGGGAGCTGCCGAACGGGGCCAAGGCGATGCGCTTCGACCAGGAGCGGTTCGCGGCGTTCGACCTGCACATCCTGCAGCGCCCCGAGGCGCCGGCCGAATACTCCGAGGCCGCGCAGCGCCGCGCGAAGCAGGTCTATTCAGAGATGACGCAGGCCGACATCGACGTCCTCATCACCAACATTGCCAGCGCGCTGCCGGGATCCACCACCGATCCCTTGACCATTCCGCAATTCCGCGACCGCCTGCAGCAATATCGCGGCATCGATTCCAAGGTGCTGCGTCAGCACTTAAGCGAGTTTCTCTCGCGCGTGGCGCCGGTGGCTGAAGAGCTCGGCGTGACGCTGACGCTGCATCCGGACGATCCGCCGCGCCCGCTATTCGGTTTGCCGCGCATCGCCTCGTCGGCCGAAGACTATCAGGCGCTGTTCGACGCCGTGCCTTCCAGGGCCAATGGCATCTGTTTCTGCACCGGCTCGCTCGGCGTGCGCGCGGAGAACGATCTGCCCGCGATGGCCAAGCGCTTCGCGCCGCGGATCGGCTTTGCCCATCTGCGCGCGACCAGGCGCGAAGCCGACGGCCTGTCGTTTTTCGAATCCGATCATCTCGACGGGGACGTCGATATGATCGCGGTGCTTAAGGCGTTGCTTGTCGAGAACCGAACGCGTTCGCCGGAAAATCAGATCGTGTTCCGGCCGGACCATGGCCATCGCATGCTCGATGATCTTGCGGAGACCAAGCGCACCAATCCCGGCTACACCGCGATCGGCCGGCTGCGCGGCCTAGCTGAGCTGCGTGGTGCTATCCGCGCCATTGAACACGGAGGGTAATTGCGCTTCCGTCCGCTTCAGCCCCTGCTTCGCCGCCTCGAACGCTGCCAACCGTTCGGCGAACTTTCCATTGGCAAGGCCAGCGCGCGCGAGAATGGTGGGAGCGGGCAACGTCTCGAAGAAATGACAGGCGACGCGATGGCCGGGGGCCGCCTCGCGCAGCTCCGGCTCCTCGGCTGAGCAGCGCGCCTGCGCATGCGGGCAGCGGGTGTGGAAGCGGCAGCCGGTCGGCGGCCTGAACGGGCTCGGCACGTCGCCCTGCAGCATCACGCGCTTGGTGCGGAGCGCAGGATCTGGTTTTGGGATGGCCGCGAGCAGCGCCTGGGTATAGGGATGCAATGGCCGCTCATAGAGCGTCTTCTTGTCAGCGATCTCGACCAGCTTGCCCAGATACATCACCGCGACGCGGTCGCTGATGTGCTTCACAACGGCCAGATCATGGGCGATGAACAGGTAGGAAAGGCCAAAACGCTGCTGCAGATTTTGCAGGAGGTTGACGATCTGCGCCTGGATCGAAACATCCAGCGCTGACACCGGCTCGTCGCAGACGATCAGGTCCGGATTGGCGGCGAGCGCGCGCGCGATGCCGATGCGCTGGCGTTGCCCGCCCGAGAACTGATGCGGATAGCGCCTTGCATGTTCGGGCAGCAGGCCGACGATCTCCAGGAGTTCACGGCCGCGCGCCTCACGCGATGCGTCATCGCCGATCTCGTGAACGCGCAGTGGCTCGGCCAGGATTTCGCCGACCGTCATGCGCGGATTGAGCGAGGCGTAGGGGTCCTGAAAGATGATCTGCATATGTCGGCGCATCCGCCGCAGCGCATCCTTGTCGAGATCGGCGATTTCTTTGCCTTTGAACCGCACCGAGCCGGAAGTCGGGTCCATCAGACGCAGGATCAGGCGTCCGGTGGTCGACTTGCCGCAGCCGGATTCGCCGACCAGCGCCAGCGTCTCGCCACGGGCAATCTCGAAGCTCACATCCTCGACGGCGCGCACGAGCCCGATGGTCTTGCGGCGGATCAGCCCGCGTGTCACCGCAAAATGCTTGACCAGACGGTCGACCTGCAAAACAGGAGCATCGTTCGGCGCCGCGTTCATGACGTCACCTCGACCGGCGCCTTCCAGCACGCCACCCGATGGCCGGGCGCGATGTCGCGCAACGGCGGAGGATCAAGCCGGCAGCGCTGGTCCGCAAACGGACAGCGCGGCGCAAAGCGACAGCCTGCCGGCTGGTTGTTCGGACTGGGCACCGTGCCCTCGATCGTAGCGAGGCGCTTGCGGTCGACGTCGATGCGCGGGATCGAGCCGAGCAGGCCGATCGTGTAGGGATGCTGCGGATCGGCGAACAGGTCGTTGACGTCGGCACTCTCGACGATGCGGCCGGCATACATCACCAGCACCTGGTCGGCGACCTCGGCGATGACGCCGAGATCATGGGTGATGATCAGGATCGCCATGCCGAGCCGCCGCTGCAGGTCGCTCAACAGGTCAAGAATTTGCGCCTGGATGGTGACGTCGAGCGCCGTGGTCGGCTCGTCGGCGATCAACAGCGCCGGTTCGCAGGAGAGCGCCATCGCGATCATGACGCGCTGGCGCATGCCGCCCGACATGTTGTGCGGGAAGTCGTCGATGCGCTGCGCCGCCGACGGAATGCGCACCAGTTCGAGCATTTCGATCGCGCGCGCTCGCGCCGCGCGGGGCGACATCGCGGTGTGGGCGAGGATCGCCTCGATGATCTGCTGGCCCACGGTGTGGACCGGATTGAGCGAGGTCATCGGCTCCTGAAAGATCATCGACATCTTGCCGCCGCGCAACCTGCGCCGCTCGTCGGCGGTGAGCTTCAGCACGTCGCGATTGCCGAACAGAACCGCCTCGGCCTCGACCTTGCCCGGCGGGCTCGGCACCAGGCCCATCACCGAAAGCGACGTCGCGCTCTTGCCGCAACCGGATTCGCCGACGAGGCCAATCGTGCGTCCCTTGGGAACGCTGAAGCTGATGCCGTCGACGGCGCGGAACAGGCCGCGGTCCGTCGCGAAGTGGGTTTTCAGGCCGCGGACTTCGAGAAGCGTGTCCATCAGAACGAGTAATCCAGTCCCTTGTAGAAGGTGTTCTGGTAGAGCATGTGCGGCCGGACGCTCTTCATCTTCTTCGAACTGGTGGTGTACATCGCAACGTTCATCACCGGCATCCACAGATGCTCGCCCATCACTTTCTCCTGCACACGGGCGTAATTGAGCGCACGTTCGGTATCGGTCAACGCGGCGCGGCCGGCGCGCAGCCACTCGTCGGTCTCGGCGTCCTTCCAGTTCATGCGATTGGGCGTCGGGATATTCTTCGAGTTGAAATAGATGTTCATCAGCTCGCCCGCCGACAAATAGGGCACGGTGACGGTCCACAGCTCGTAGTCCTGCTTGCCCATCTCGGCAGGGGCGATCGTGGAGTCGAAGCCCACGATCTTCCAATCGACGCCGATCTTGCGCATATAGCCTTGAATGGCTTCGGAGACGCGCGGGAAATAGGCGACCTGGGTGAACAGCACTCGCGGAGCGAGCTTCATGCCGTCCTTCTCACGGATACCGTCACTGCCTACCTTCCAGCCGGCTTCGTCCAAAAGCTTCTTTGCGCGTTCGACATCCTCCTTGATCACGCCCTTGGTCTTTTCGGCGAAATCGAGCGCCTTGGGATCGACGAAGGTGAACGCCGGTTCGGCGTTGCCCAGCATGACGCCCTTGACGATGTCGGCGCGGTTGATGGCGATGTTCATCGCCTCGCGAACGCGCTTGTCTGATACCATCGGGCGCGTGATCTTGTAGCCGTAGTACATCAGTTGGAAGTTCGGCTTGGCCTCCTGAACGGTCAGGTTGGGCGCGGCTTTGACCTGCTCGATGAATTGCAGCGGAACCTGGTGCGAGAGGTCGAATTGACCGCCCATGATGGCGGCGACCCGGCTGGCGTCCTCGGGCACGATCTTGATGCTGAGCTTCTCGAACTTCACCGGGCCCTTGTTCTGGTACATCGATGGGCCCCATTTGTAGGCGTCGTGACGCTTCAGCACGATTTCGGTGCGCGGCTGCCAGCTCTCGAAACACCACGGCCCGGTGCCGTCGATTCCCTTGATGCCGTAGTCCTTGCCGAGCTGTTCGACGCTATCCTTGTTGTGGATCGCGTTAGTGTACATGGTGAGCTGCAGCAGCAGTTCGGAATAGGGTTCGTTCAGTTCGTACTCGACGGTATAAGGATCGGGCGCGCGCAGCTCCTTGATGTCGCCGGCTCGCCAATGGTATGGCGCCTTGGTCTCCGGATCCTTCAGCCGCTTGAAGCTGTAGACAACATCGGCGGCGGTGAACTTCTTGCCGCTGCAAAACGTGACGTCGTCGCGCAGCTTGAAGGTATAGGTTCTGCCATCCTCGCTGATGGTCCACGACTTGGCGAGGTAGGGGATCGCCGTCTTGCCGTCCCAGTCGAGCGCCACCAGCGTGTCCTGGAACATGTTGACGATATCCGACGTCGGCGACCAGGTGGTGCGCTGGCCGTCGTAGTGCGGCGCGTCGAGCGACTTCATCACCCGCAAGGTCTGAGCCTCGGCTGCCGAAGACATCGCGGCTGCTCCGAGCAGCGCCGCAACGCCTGTCAAAATGCTGCGCATCGTGTTCTCTCCCTGGTTATTTCTGCCGCGACACGTCCAGCCCTTTATAGAAGGTGTTCTGGTAGATCATGTGCGGCCTGGCGTCTGATATCTTCTTGTTGGCCACCTGGTTCATGTTGATGTTGAGCACGGGCATCCAGAGGTGCTCGCGCATCGCCTTCTGCTGCACCTTCGCGTAATATTTGGCGCGGTCGGCTTCCGTCAGTGCCGAGCGGCCCTGCTTCAGCCACTCATCGGTTTCGGCGTCCTTCCAGTTCATCCGGTTGGGCGTCGGGATGTTCCTGGAATCGAAGTAGATGTTCATGAGATCGCCGGCCGATAGGTACGGCACCGTCACCGACCAGATTTCGTAGTCCTGTTCGGCCATCTTGGCGGAGGCGATCGTGGAGTCCCAGGGCTGGAGCTGCCATTGCACGCCGATGCGGCGCAGGTAGCCCTGAATCGCCTCGGCCACGCGCGGGGTGTTGCCGGCCTGGGTGTAATAGACCTTGGGCTGCAGCTTGACGCCGTCCTTTTCGCGAACGCCGTCACTGCCCATCTTCCAGCCGGCCTCGTCGAGCAGCGCTTTTGCGCGCTCGATATCCTCCTTTACGATGCTCTTGGTCCCGGCGTCGTGATCGAGCGCATCGGGATCGACGATGGTGAAGGCGGGATCCGCATTGCCGAGCAGGACCCCCTTGGCAATTTCAGCGCGGTTGATGGCGATGCTCATCGCCTCGCGCACGCGCCGGTCGGCCACCATCGGCCGCGTCGTCTTGAAGCCGAAATAGAGTAACTGGAAATTCGGCTTGGCCTCGGTGACGGTCAGCATCGGCGCGGCCTTGGCCTGCGAAATGAACTGCGCCGGAAACTGATGGGTCATGTCGAATTGGCCAGCCATCATGGCCGCCACGCGGCTGGATTCCTCCGGCATGATCTTGATACTGAGCTTTTCGAACTTCACCGGTCCCCTGTTCTTGTACATCGACGGGCCCCAGCGGTAGGCATCGTGGCGCTTCAGTACGATCTCGGTGCGCGGCTGCCAGCTCTCGAAGCACCACGGTCCGGTGCCGTCGGCGCCCTTGATGCCGTAATCCTTGCCAAGCGCCTCCACGCTCTCCTTGTTGTGGATCACGTTGGTGAACATCGTGAGCTGCAGCAGCAGCTCGGAGTAGGGCTCCTCGAGTTCGTATTCGACCGTATACGGGTCGATCGCGCGCAACTCCTTGATGTTGCCGGCGCGCCAGGCATAGGGCGCCTTGATCGCGGGATCCTTGAGCCGCTTGAAGCTGTAGACGACGTCATCGGCAGTGAACTTCTTGCCGCTGCAGAACGACACGTCGTCACGCAGCTTGAACGTATAGGTCCTGCCGTCCTCGCTGATCGTCCACGATTTGGCGAGATAGGGAATGGGTGTGCGGCCGTCCCAGTCGAGCGCGACCAGTGTATCCTGGAACATGTTGACGATGTCGGACGTCGGTCCCCAGGTCGTGCGCTGCGCATCGTAATGCGGCGCGTCTATCCCCTTCATGAGCTGGAGCGTCTGGGCCGACGCCGGACCCGTAACGGACAGTGCCAAGGACATTCCCAGCGCGAACCTGATCATGTCTGCAGCCTCGGATCGAGGACGTCGCGGAATGCGTCGCCCAGAAGGTTGGCGGCCAGCACGATCACGAAGATGGCACAGCTCGGGATCGTCGCGATATGCGGCGCCATGAACAGGAAGTCGCGGCCCTGCGCTGCCATCATGCCGAGCTCCGCGGTCGGCGGCTGCGCGCCCATGCCGAGAAAGCCGAGCGCCGCGCCGATCAGGATGATCTGGCCGAAGCGCAGCGTCAGGAACACGAAGATCGTCGAGATGCAGTTCAGCGTCAGGTAGCGCCAGATCAGTTCGCCGTCGGAGACGCCCACGGCGCGGCCGGCCTCCATGAATTCCTGGCCCATCACGCCGATCGCGGCACCTCGCGCAACGCGGGCGACGTCGGGCACGGTGGCAACGACGAGCGCGATCACCACGGCCGCTAGTCCGGCGCCGAAGATCGCGGCCACTGCAAGACCGATCAGGATCGCGGGGAAGGCGAGCATCACGTCGACCAGCCGCATGATCCAGCCGTCCAGCCGCCGGTAGTAGGCGGCGAGGATGCCGAGGACACCACCGATGAAACCGCCGACGATCACGCCGACCAGCCCGAGCATCAGCGTGTTGCGCGTGCCGTAAAGGACTCGGCTGAAAATGTCGCGGCCGGTATTATCGGTGCCGAACCAGTGCGCGGCATCGGGTGGACGCATCACTTTCGTGAGGTCGGTGAAGTAGGGATCGTAGGGCGCGATCCAGGGCGCAAACAGCGCCGCCAGCACGATTGCCGTGAGTACCAGCCCGGCGAGCGCAGCAACCCGGTCGCGCGCCAGCCGGCGCAACACCCCGGCGCGGGCGAATACGCCGGTTTCGCGCTCCTGGACAAAGCCTTGTTCGAGAGCATCGACGCTCATCTGCGCTGCACCCTCGGATCGAGATAGACGTAGAGAACATCGACCAGGAGGTTGATCGACAGGAAGGCGATGGCGAGGATCATGATCGCGCCCTGCGCCGTCGGAAAATCGCTGGAGACGATGGCGCCGACGGCGAGCCGGCCGACGCCGGGCCACGAGAACATGGTTTCCGTGACGACCGCGCCGCCGAGCAGGAATGCCGCCTGCAAGCCGATCAGGGTGACGACCGGGATCATGGCGTTGCGCAGCGCATGGTGAATGATCACCACCCGTTCGCGCAGTCCCTTGGCGCGCGCCGTGCGAACGAAATCGGCGCCGAGCACTTCGAGCACGGCGGTGCGGGTCAGCCGCGCGATCGGGCCGATCAACACTGCGCCCAGCGTCAGCGCCGGCAGAATCAGGCTCGGCAGCCCGCCATCCCATACCGGCCCGGTGCGGCCGGTGAAGGGTAACAGCGCCCATTTGAATCCGACGAACTGGATCAGGATCAGCCCGATGAAGAACACCGGCATCGATACGCCCGCGACCGAGCAGGCCATGATGATGCGATCGGTGAGGCGGCCGCGATGGACTGCCGCCAGCGTCCCGAGCGCGAGCCCGGCTGGCACCGCGATCAGCATCGCACCCAGCATCAGCTCGATCGTAGGGCCGATCGTCATCGCCAGTTCCTCGCTCACCATCCGGTTTGAAATGATGGAGCGGCCGAGATCGCCGCGCAGCACACGCAGGATGTATTCGAAGAACTGGACCGGGATCGACCGGTCGAGACCGAGTTCCTGGCGGATGGCGGCGATGGTCTCGGCCTTGGCATCGGGGCCGGCGATGATCATCGCTGGATCGGCTGGCACGACCTGCAACAGGCAAAAGCAGAGGAAGAGAACCCCGAGCAAGGCGGGGAACGAAATCAGCAGACGATGGACAATCTGTTGTCCCATGCGACGCCAACGGACGGGTTGGGCCAAAAGGAACTTACGCGTCGACGTTGACGCTTTTATTTCCCCCTCGGCAGCCGAGCTTCGTCCGATGTGCGCGGCTTTTGGTTATCCTGGATACTGGCATCTGTCAGACGTGGCGTCACGTTCAATCTGACAGTTCGCTCCCGCTGCGTCCTTTTGCGCGTCGCGCCGCGATGACATTTCGCAGTGCGAGAATTTCGTCTCACGGGAAGCGCACGCGTGCCGGTGCGCAACGATTTGCCGCTGCGCGCTATCTGTCAGCAGCGGAATACATCGCGCCGAGGTCGCGAGCGCGCAATCTGCATCGCCGGATCGACCACCGCTCGAGGCTGTTTTGCATCACCTCGGCGAGCGCCGTATGTGCGTTCAATCGCTTTTCCGGCACACATGCGATGATCGCGTTTCGATCCTGGACGCCCTGTTCGTCGATGATCCACGCTGCCAGCCGGTCGCCGGCAAGCCGCGCGGCGATGCGATCGGGTACCGGGTCGATGTCGTTCGCGACCAACACGTTCATCACGATGCGGCCGCCGGGCGTCAACCGCGCGCGGATGGCATCGCACGTCTCGACGTCGAATTCATCGTCAAAGCGAAAATCCGGACCTCCGACATCGACGGCGATCCCGTCGTAAAGCAGATCGTCATCGAGAATGAATTTCCGGAAATCGGACGCGATCAGCGGCAATCCATCCGGCAGCCCAAAATATCGCTGGGCAATCACGAAGCTGACCGGGTTGTTGTCGACGACCGTCAGCTCTTTTCCGAGACGCGCCAGTCTGGTTGCCAGATTCCCGCCGCCGCATCCCAACACGAGAATGTTCGTCGCGCGATGCAAGAGCTCGTCCATCAGCCTGACATAGCTGAAGACACTCTCGCCGTCGGGCGTGGCCTGACTCTGCCTGATGCCTTCCTCGAAATAGATCCGCGTTCCGTCCGCGGAACATTCGACGATCTCGATTTCGCCGTTCGTGCCCCGATAACGCCCCAGCAACCGCACCTGACATCACCATGCATCAAATAGGATGTATGAAACATCGCTTATCATGTAGCATGCCTGATGCCAATCGCGCCGGGTGGATGTCTCCGGCGTATGTGATGTACTGCACCTCTGAATTGATGCTTGAGCATGTAATTTAGACGGTATATCCGTATTTATCCGGAATCGGAGATACCGTCCCATGATTACCGCCAATCAACTCAGGGCCGCGCGCGCACTCCTGAACATAGATCAGCGGCAGATGGCCGATCTCGCGGATCTTTCCGTGCCGACCATCCAACGCATGGAAGCCAGCGATGGCGTCATTCGCGCCAATGTCGATTCCCTCATGAAACTGGTTTCCGCGCTCGAGAGCGCCGGGATCGAGTTGATCAATCCGGGCGCCGCGAGCGCCACCGGCGGGCGGGGTGTGCGCCTTCGCGAACATGTCACAAATCCGAAGATGAAGGTCAAGACGGTCCGCCAGGCCAAGAGCTCCGCCGCGCGGACGTTGGAGCGGGCTCGTTGATTCAGGCCGTCGCCGCCGAGCATCGCGTATCAGTGCTGCGGTCCCATCAGACGTTGGGCATTTTCCGCGCATAACAGGTGGTGATGGAGATTGGCGATCCATTGACGGCCAGAAGCGGTCAGGTTCAGGTACTTGATGCCCTCGTCGAGATGTTCCGAGATGCTGTTCCAGAAGAAATCCGGATATTTGTCCACGAGATCCGCCGGACATGAATATCCGAGCTGGCGATTCATCCCTGTTTCCTCAAATTCGTAAAAAAGCGCATTGACTTTCCTTGCGTACATCGGGTCGCCAAGTTGCCCGATCAGGTCCGCCGCCTGAACCAGACGCGGTATGTTCGTCTCCGTCGGCTTCCTCTCGGGTGGGGGCGGAAAACGCGTATGTTCGATCGCCTCAACGATGCGTGCGGCGTCGATCACCGGTGAATTCCCGAGCCGCTCCATGGCAAACAGCTTCGAACGGTCGACGTGGTAGGGCATCAGCGCGGCATCCGACGCTCCGCGAGGCAAGGCAATTCTCCGTCCATCTTCATTGATCACGAACTCGTCGCCGGTATCGCCGCTCAGTATGCCGCGAACATAGCCGATGTCGTGCAGCAGGCAGGCAACGATGAGATGCGTGTAGTCAGAAGGCTCGATGCGGCGCGACATCATCATGCCCTGCAGGATGTCGCGGCCGGCCATCGTAACCAGCCACGTATGCTCGTAATTGTGATACAGAGCGTCGCTTCTTCCAATGCATTCGATGGTGATCCGCGCAAGTGAGCCGAGGCGCTCTGCCAGATCGTCATGCATCGGGCCGAAGATTTCGCGGAAGTCCTTGGCCAGGAATTTGCCGAGCTTGCGGGCCGCCGACGCCGTGATGCTTCTCATCGTCACTCTCCGATGAACCGGAGCCGTACACCGGAAACGTTATCACAGCTTTCGGCGACTGGGCATGCCGCGGTCGCGGTGTCACGGTGCAACACAGTTTTCAGGACGCGCCGGTATCCGCATCCGCCCGTTCGAGCAGCGCAAGCAGGCCCTGCAGCATCGCCGTTGGCGTAGGCGGGCAGCCCGGAATGTGAAGATCGACCGGCACGACCTCGGAGACGCCGCCAACCACCGCATAACTGCCGGCAAAACATCCTCCGTCCCGCGCGCAATCTCCGACCGCGACCACCCATTTCGGGTTCGGCGTCGCGTGATAGGTGCGCTCCAGCGCCTCGCGCATGTTCTTCGTTACGGGTCCCGTTACCATCAGGACGTCGGCATGGCGCGGCGAGGCGACGAACCGCAGGCCGAACCGCTCGACGTCGTAATAGGCGTTGTTGAGCGCGTGAATTTCCAGCTCGCATCCGTTGCAGGATCCGGCATCGACCTCGCGGATCGATAGGCTGCGGCCGAGCCGCCGCCGCGCCGTTTGGCCAACGGCGGCCACAAGTTCCGCCACCGCGGCATCGACCGCCGACGGCGCCAGCTCGGTGAGCGGTTGACGGAACACGCTTTCGAAAAGCAGCTTGCGCATCGCATGGCGTCCTTAGAGATCGTGCCCCGAATAGGAACAGTTGAACGACTTGTTGCAGAGCGGAAAGTCGGCGACGATGTTGTTCTCGATCACCGCCTCGAGCAGCGGCCATTGAAACCATGAGGGGTCGCGCATGTGGCACCGCTCGATCAGGCCATTGCGCAAGCGCAACCAGACCAGGACGTCGCCGCGGAATCCCTCGACGATCGCCATGCCCTCGCGCACCTCTCCTCCAAGCGGGACTTCCTTGCGTATCGGTCCGTTGGGAAGCTGGCTCAGTATCTGGTCGATCAGCGCGAGGCTTTGCTCGACTTCGCGGACCCTGATCCAGACACGGGCGTTGACGTCGCCTTCGTTCAGGACGGGAACGTCGAAACGCAGACGGTCATACGGCGGATAGGCCAGCGCGCGGCGGGTATCGAAGGACCGCCCCGATGCGCGGCCGACATAGCCGCCAGCGGCATATTGGCTCGCCAGTGAAGCTTTCAACGTGCCGGTATCGACGGTGCGATCCTGCAGCGAAGCGGTGTTGTCGTAGAGTTCGACCAGCGCGGGAAAGCGCAGGCGGATATTGTCCAGCGCGGCCTGGATGGCTTCCACCCCGTCATTGCCAACGTCGCGGGCAACACCGCCGGCCACGATGACGTCGCGCATCAGGCGATGGCCGAAAGCTGCACCGGCTGCGCGCAGTACGCTCTCGCGCAACAAGCCGCAATGCGCGTGCATCAGCGCAAAGGAAGCGTCGTTGCAGATCGCGCCGATGTCACCGAGATGGTTGGCGAGCCGCTCGAGTTCTGCGAGCAGCGCCCGCAGGAACACGGCGCGCTCCGGTACCACGAGATCAAGTGCGGCTTCGGCGGCGCGCGAAAAAGCGTAGGCATAGGCCACGGTGCTGTCGCCCGAGGTGCGGCCGGCGAGCCGAACGCCGCGTTCGAGGCTCGCGCCGGTCATCAGGCCGTCGATGCCCTTGTGGACATACCCCAGCCGCTGCTCCAGCCGGACCACGGTCTCGCCGCTGGCAGTAAAGCGGAAATGTCCGGGCTCGATGATGCCCGCGTGTACCGGGCCGACCGGAATCTGGTGCAGGCCGTCGCCTTCCGCGGCGAGAAAGTGATAAGGCGCCGCCTTCGGCAGCGCGTCGATGCGCTCGCCCAACGGGAAGCGCACGCCCCAGCGATTGTGATCGAGCCAGGGCCGTACATCGGGTGAATCCTCGGCGGACAATCCGAACAGATCGTGGATGGTGCGCTCCAGCCGCCGGGCCGGCGGGTGATGCCGGCCTACGGAGGGAAAGCGGCGATTGGGACAATCTAGGCTGATGACCGCGATGCCAGCGGTCTGCCCATCCATGATCGCCATGTGAACCGTTGCGGGTTCGCCCCACAGGCCAAGCAGGCTCCAGCGTCCATGCGCCAGTTCGTTCGCCGCAAAGGTCCAGACCGAAGCATCGACCACGACGCGTGGCCACGGGCCGTGTTGCCCGACCTTGCGGCCTTCCAGCGTCAGATCGATCAGCGATGGCATGTCAGTCCTGTCCTCTATCCAAGGAGTTGGGCCACGTGCTGGAACCAGACCACCAGCGGGGCGGGAAGGTAGATCCCTGCGCCCAATACCAGTGCGAGATGCGCGAACATCGGAATGTAGGATGCGTCGGCAGGTGCCGTGCTGCCGCGCGGTTCGCCGAACGCGACGCTGGTCAGGCGCAACGTCAGGGCGCCGAAGGCCAATAGCAGCCCGAACACCAGCACGATCGCGAGCAGCGGCTGCCTTGCGAAGGTCGAACTCACGACGAGAAATTCGCTCATGAATATCCCGAGCGGCGGCAGTCCCGCGATTGCGACGACGCCTACCACCAACCCCCAGCCGAGCGCTGGATGAGTTACGGTCAGGCCCCGGATCCTGGATATCCGCTGGGTGCCCTTGATTTGCGAAATATGACCCACGGCGTAGAAGATCGCCGACTTCGTCAGGCTATGCATCACCATGTGCAGCAGTCCGGCGAAATTGGCCAGCGGGCCGCCCATGCCGAACGCGAACACGATGATGCCCATGTGTTCGATCGAGGAATAGGCGAACAGGCGTTTGATGTCGCGCCGCCGGTACAGCATGAACGCCGCGAAGATCAGCGAGACCAGGCCCATCGTCACCATCAGCGGACCGGGCGCAATCGACGCCGGGTTGGCGGCGAGCAGTATCTTGAAGCGCAGCAGCGCATAGAGCGCGACGTTCAGGAGCAGGCCCGACAACACGGCCGATATCGGCGTCGGACCCTCGGCGTGTGCGTCGGGCAGCCAGGCATGCAGCGGCGCGAGGCCGACCTTCGTGCCATAGCCGAGAAACAGAAACACGAAGGCGACGTTGAGCAGGGCCGCGTCGAAATTCGCGGCACGCTCGACCAGCAGCGTCCAGACCATGCCGTCCTGGCCTTCGCCCATGACCGGGCGCGCCGCCATATAGACCAGGATGGTGCCGAACAAAGCGAGCGCAATTCCGACGCTGCCGAGGATGAAATACTTCCAGGCGGCTTCGAGTGCCGCATGAGTACGGTAGATGCCGACCATCAGCACCGTCGTGAGCGTCGCAAGTTCGACCGCCACCCACATCAGGCCGATATTGTTTGAAACGAACGCCAGATTCATGCCGAACATCATGATCTGATACATGGCGTGGTAGAAGCGCAGGTAAGTCGGCGTCAGCCGTCCGGTTTCGAGTTCATGCCCGATATAGCTCGCGCTGAAGATGCTGGTGGTGAAACCGACGAAGGTGTTGAGCACGATGAAGACGATGTTCAGATCGTCGATCAACACGTACGGTCCGGGCGACGAGCGGTCGATCACGAACAGGCCGAGCGCAGACAGGAATGTGGCGAGGCTGGCCAGGACGTTCAGCCGCGCCGTCAGCCGGTAGCCGGGCAGGGCGGCCAGCAGCGCCGCCGAGCCGATCGGTATCAGCAGAACCGCCGTGACCGGGTCGAAGAACGGCAGGGTCATCGGCGCTCACCCCGGAAGTCGTCGAGCGCGGAGACGTCCACCGAATCGAAGCGCTCGCGGATTCGGAACAGGAAGATGCCGATGACGATGAACGCGATCAGGATCGAGAAGGCGACGCTGATCTCGACCACCAGCGGCATGCCTTTGGCACCGGCCGCCGCCAGCACCAGTCCGTTCTCGAGCGACATGAAGCCGACAACCTGGCTGACCGCGTTGCGCCGTGTCACCATGACCAGAAGCCCGAGCAGCACCACCGACAGGGCAAAGGCGAGATCCTCGCGCGCCAGCGGGTCGGCGTCGCTCGTCACCCGCAGCATGAGGACCAAAGAGAGCGCGACCAGGCCCATCCCGGCCAGCATTGTCGGGCCGATTCCGACGGCGGATTCGATGTCGCGGTGAATTCCGAGCTGCTTGACGATGCGGTGCAGTGCCACCGGAATAACGATCGCCTTGAACACCAGGGCAATGAACGCGGTGACGTAGAGATGGGGCGCGTCCTGGATGAAGGCCTGCCAGGCGACCGAGAGCGAAAGCACCAAAGCGTGGAGCGCGAATACGTTGAGCAGCGAATAGAGCCGGTCCTGATACAGCATCATCAGGCTGATCAGCACCAGTCCGCCGGCCAGCGTATGCGAAACGTCGAAGGCGAGGCTCTGCATCTGCATCAGAAACTCCTCGAGACGAACAGGAGCAGGGTGCCGAGCAAGCCCAGCATGAACGCCGCGCCGAGGAACTGCGGAACACGAAACACCCGCATCTTTGCGGTCGCGGTTTCGAACAGCGCGAGCAGGAAGCCGGCCAGCGCGAGCTTGACGATATAGGCGCCGGCGCCGATCGTGTAGGACAGCGCGCCGCTGCCATACAGCGCGATCTGCCAGGGGAAGAACACGCAGGCGATCAGCGAGACATAGAGCAGCAGTTTCAGGAACGCGCCGAGCTCGATCATCGCCAGATGGCGCCCCGAATATTCCAGGATCATCGCCTCGTGCACCATGGTGAGTTCGAGGTGCGTCGCCGGGTTGTCGACCGGGATGCGCGCGTTCTCCGCGATCGCCACCATGAACAGCGCGACCAGCGCCATGCCGAGCGACACCCGCAAGCCCACGTAGGAAGACGCCAGGAAATGCGCGACCGTCGAAAGCTGGGTCGAGCCGGCGACGAGCGCCAGGCAAAACACGATAAGCAGCATCGCGGGCTCCGCGAGCGCTGCGATCATGACTTCGCGGCTGGAGCCGATGCCGCCGAAACTGGTTCCGACATCCATTCCGGCGAGCGCGAGGAAGAAGCGCGCACTTCCGAGCAGCGCGACGATGGCGATCAGATCGGCCGTCCAGTTGAACAGCAGTCCGGTCGCGAAGGTCGGCACCAGCGCGGCGGCCACCCAGATCGCCGCGAAGGTGATGTAGGGCGTCACCCGGAACAGCCACGAGGCGTTGTCGGCCAGCACCACCTCCTTGCGCATCAGCCGCAGCAGGTCGCGATAGGGCTGAAAGATGGAGGCACCCTGGCGGCGTACCAGCCGGGCCTTGATCTTGCGCACATAGCCGGTGAGCAGCGGCGCGAGCAGCAGTACGAGCAGCATCTGCACACCCTGCACGATGATGTCGGAGATCACGACCATATCGCGAGCACCAGCAACAACGTGACGAGGGTGGCAAAGACCAGGCTGAGATATCGCCGGATGGTCAAGAACTGCAGGTGGTTGAGCCGTGTGGACAAGAAGCCGACGGCATCCGCAATCGGCGCATACATTCCGCTCCAGACCAGGTCGTGCAGTTCGATCCGCAGCCGTGCCGGCCTTACGTCTCCCGGCGGCGGCATCGTCACGTGATCGCGGGCGTGGAACAGGAGCGTGCCGAACACCCGGCGGATCGGCTGGGCAAAACTGACGCCCGAATATTGCGCGGCGGGCGTTGCGTCGGAGAAGCCGCATCCCCAGGCCGGTCCGCGCCGCAGCGCGTGCGAGGCGAAACGATGAATGATAAAGACCGCAAGCGACGCGGTTGCCGTGATGAATACCATCACCAGCAATCCATTGTATGAGCTGCGGCTCTCCGCAATCGGCACGATCGAAAGCCAGGGTTGACCGGCCTGCGCCGGCATGCGGCTGCCGAGCATTTGGGTGGCGACGGGCGCCAGGGCGTCGATTGCCAGCCCCGGCAGGATTCCGGCCAATAGACAAAGCGCGACGAGGATGAACATGGCCGTGAGCGAGAAGCGGTCGACTTCAGCGGCGGTTTCCGCGGCCGTGCCGCGCGGTCGTCCGAGAAAGGTCACGCCATAGGTCTTGACGAAACACGCCGCCGCCAGTGCGGCAGCCAAAGCCAGCATCGCGCCGACCGCCGGCACCATGATCTTCAGCGCCCATTGCGGCAGTTCCGGACTCTGCAGCACGGCCTGGAAAATCAACCACTCCGAAACGAAGCCGTTGAACGGTGGAAGCGCCGAGATCGCGACGCAGCCGACCAGAACGGCAAAGCTCGTGAGGGGCATGCGGTGAATGAGGCCGCCCAGTTTGTCCATATCCCGCTCGCCGGTCGCAGTCAGCACCGCGCCGGCTCCGAAGAACAGCAAGCTCTTGAAGAAGGAGTGGTTGAGGGCGTGAAACAGCGCGGCGGTAAAGGCGAGCGCAGCCGCCATCTTCAGGCCGTTCGCCTGGAACGCCATGGCAAGGCCGAGGCTGACGAACACGATGCCGATATTTTCGATGGTGCTGTAGGCCAGGAGGCGCTTCAGATCTTTCTCCATCATGGCGTAGAGAATGCCCATGACGGCGGTGATGCTGCCGAGAAACAGCACGACCACGCTCGCCGGCCATGTCGGCTGTCCCAGCAGATCGAACATGACGCGAATGAAGCCGTAGACCGCGACCTTGGTCATGACGCCGCTCATCAGCGCTGACACATGGCTCGGCGCCGCGGGGTGGGCGAGCGGCAGCCAGACATGCAACGGCACCAGGCCGGCCTTTGAACCGGCGCCGAGCAGCATCAGGATCAGCACCAGCGTCGCCGCGTATGGCGCGTGCTGCGCGGCGCGTATGGCCGCAAATCCGTAGTCTCCGGCAGGCCCTGCCAGCAGGCCGAACGCCAACAGCAGGGCGAGCGTGCCGAAACTCGCCATCACGAGGTAGACGTAACCGGCTTTCGCATTGCCCGGTTCGCGATGGTGCGCCATCACCAGCGCCCACGATGCCAGCGACATGAATTCCCAGCACAGCAGATAGGAAAATGCGTCGTCGGCCAGCACCACGAGATTCATGCCGGCCAGAAAGGCCGGAAAGAACGGCAGCACGCGATGCGGCGCGGGGTCATGATGGCCGTAGCCGAGGCCGTAGAGACTTGCCGATGCCCCGCCCAGATTGACGACGATGAGGAAGAACGACGCCAATGCGTCGAGACGGAAATGTGCCCCAAGCCACGGCAATCCCACCGGCAAGGTGAGGGTGGTTGCGTCCGTGGCGCCGCCGAGCAGGCCGCGCAACGCGCCGATCAGTGCAATTGCGGATACGGCCAGCGTCGCGCCGTAGATGACGGCCGTGGCGGTCTTCGAGCGGCTCAGCGCGATCGCCAGCACGGCCAGCCCAAGCAACCCGGCGATACAGACCATTTGCAGCGCGACGGCCGACATTATTTGCGCGCCCTCGCTCCACTGGAGGCCTTGTTTTCCCGTCGCGCGTTGGCAGATCCGAAATCGGCCTTCAGCCGCACGCCGCGCCCGCCGTCGGCGCTGCTCGCCCCGTCATCGATCAATTCTATGCCGGCCCCCTCGAGCGCGGTGATCAGCTTCACCAGCGAGTCGACATTGCCCCGGACCATGCTCTCACTTGCTTCCATGCGCTGGATGGTCGGCACCGACAGCCCCGATAGTGCCGCGAGCCGACGCTGATCGATGCCGAGAAGCACCCTGGCAGCCCGCAATTGAGCCGCAGTGATCATCAGTCTGCCTCGCCGGCGAGGCTCGGGCCAGTTATGGACGTCATTCCTGCATCCTAAGTATTGATGTTCAGATGTCAATAAGTGATATCTCAGATATCTATTCTGAGGGGTGCCTCCTGAGGTTGCTGGCCGCGCATTCCCGGGATGCTGCGCAGCGCGCCGCGAATGCGGCGTGCTGCGCTGCTGATCCGGGGTCCATGCTCGGTGCGCTATAGGTCCCGGCTCTGCGGAGCAGCGCTACGCGCTGCGCCGCGTCCGGGACACGGAGACCAATTACGCGTCTTCAGTCCTGAGCCACCGGCTTGGTCGCGAACTGCGGAAACATCGCCGCGACGACGGGGCCGTCGGTCCGCCAGGAATGGCAGCCGCCGATGAAGAATGGACGCTGGCCGGAGTTCTGCTGGTTCTCCAGCGTGTCGCGGCCTTCCGGATTCTTGCCGTAGGACATGGTCTGGTACGCCGTGGTGACGGCGGGGCCGAGCAATTCCATCAGATGCGTGCAGGTCTCCAGCCGGCCGACCTTGCGCCGCACCGTCTCGCGCCAGCCCGGGCCGATGCGCTCGCCGACCAGACGCTCGAGGATCGGCTCGACTTCGACGCAGGTCGGATAGGGCGTCGCGCGCATCATCGCTTCCGCCTCGCGGATGGTCATGCCGTCGTCGATCGCCAGCCGCAGGCCGATATCGTGCACGGGATCGCCCGGCTTCAGTTCGCCGCGGAAACGATCGGCACGCTGGGTGAAAGGCTTGGTGTCCCGCAGCCACGCTTCGACTTCCCAGAGTCCGTCGTCGCGCAGAAAGCCTTCGCATTCGACCGACCGCCTGTGCATCAGGCGGCGCGATTGCTTGCTGTTTTCCAGAGACATCGGTCCGTATCCTGCTTCGACGCGCCGTTTCAGCCGAGTTTTACGATCATCTTGCCGAGCGCCGACCGCGACTGCATGGTCTTGAACGCCTCGCGGAAATTCTCGAACGGCACGATCTTGCCGACCACCGGCTGCAATTTGCCCGATGCCAGCCAATCGAACAATTGCGCCATCAGGCGGGTGTGCGTCTCCGGCTCGCGCTTCTGGATCTGGGCGAGGTCGACGCCGAGCAGCGCGCCGCCCTTGAGCAGCGGCAGGTTGAACGCCAGCGCCGGAATGGTACCGGAGGCGAATCCGACCACGAGGTGTCGTCCGCGCCAGGCGATCGAGCGAAACGCCTGCAGCGATACTTCGCCGCCGACGGGATCGAAAATCACATCCGGTCCATGCCCGCCGGTCAATTCCTTCAGCGTCTCCCGCCAATCCGCCTGGGTGTAGTCGATGGTCTGATCGGCGCCGTGCTGAACCGCGAATTCGCGCTTCTCCGGCGTCGAGGCCGCGGCAATCACCCGCGCGCCCATCAGCTTCCCAATCTGCACGGCAGCGATGCCGACGCCGCCGGCCGCGCCCAGCACCAGCAATATCTCGCCCTCGCGCAACGCCGCACGGGCATCCAGCGCGTAAAGCCCGGTCAGATAGTTGGCCTGAAACGATGCGCCGGCCTCGAACGGAACTTGCGGCGGCAGGTGCTTGAGCGCCGCGGACGGCACCGCGATATATTCGGCGAGCGCGCCGGAACGGGCCATGCCGATCACCGGCATGCCCGACTTGAAGGTGCCGACATTGTCGGCGACGGCGTCGACAGTTCCGGCAAACTCCGTTCCCGGCACGAACGGCAGCGGGTCCTTGGTCTGGTAGAGACCCTGCACCTTTAAGCCATCGACGAAGCCGACCGCCGCCGCGCCGATCCTGACGCGGACTTCGCCCGCAGCGAGCCCGGGCGTATCGATCTCCTTGATCGAGATACCGTCGATCGAATTGTAGTTCTCGACAACGACCGCCTTCATGCAAATTCTTTCATGGGTTTTCTCTTCGTGTGCCAAGACGTTGCGCCGGCACCTTGAGGTACCTGCGGATACTTGAGGTGAACTCTATTCGGCTGCTTCGGCCTGCCGGTCGATCGCAAGCGCGCCATGCTTGATGAGCGGAATCAGGTCGCGGCCGATCGCCATCGTGTCGTGCGGATTTTCAAAGCCGCGCAGCAGGAAGGAATGAATACCGAGCCGGTAATATTCCAGCACCGCCGCTGCGATCTGCTCGGGTGTTCCGACCAGGCATGACGTATTGCCCGGCGCGCCGGTGGCGCGGGCGATCCCCATCCATAGCCGCTCGTCATGGACGTCGCCGCGCGCGGCGTAGCCGAGCAGGCGCTCGGCGGAATGGTTGGTCGGTTGCGGCGCGGCACCGGTCTTGCGCTCGACATCCGCCAGCAGCGCGTTCGCCTTGTCCCACGCCGCGCCTTCGCTATCCGCCATGATCGGCCGCAGCGACATGTTGAAGCCGACCTGACGCCCGAAGACAGCGGCGCGCCGGCGGAAATCCTGTACCCGTTCCCGCGTTTCCTTGAGCGGCTCGCCAAAGATCGCGAACACGTCGCAATGTTTGGCGCCCATCTCGAGCGCACCCTCCGACGAGCCGCCGAAGAACAGCGGAGGAAAGGGCTGCTGATAGGGTTTGATATCGGAAAAACCGCCCTCGACGCGGTAGAACTCGCCCTTGTGATCGATCGGGCTGTCGCTGGTCCAGAGTTTTTGCATCACCTCCAGATATTCGCCAGCGCGGCGATAGCGGTCGTTCTTGGGCAGGAAGTCGCCTTCGCTCGCCTGGTCCGCATCGCTGGTGCCGGCGATAATGTGCAGTGCCATCCGGCCCTGCGTGAGCTGGTCAAAGGTCGCGGCCTGCCGCGCGGCCAGTGCCGGCGCTACCGAGCCCGGCCGGTGTGCGATCAAAAACTTGATCCGTTCGGTGTGATCGGCGGCATAAAGTGCAATCGCAAATCCTTCAGCGGCGGAGGCGTAATAGCCGACAAGGACGGAATCGTAATTCCACTGCTCATGCAGCCGGGTGAAATCGACCACCCATTGCCGCGATATCTGTCCCTTGATCAGATGAACCGCGACGCCCTCCTGCTGGGTGCCGATCATTCCGATGATTCTTGCGGGCATGGGTGTTTCCCCGGTCGCTGATGTTTGACTGGAATGAAACGCGCAACACCAAGGGAAAGCAAGCGGTTAGGGCCGTTCCGTCACGCGTCGTGTTCACGGCTGGTATCCGCTGCCGCCATCGCTTCGCCATGCCGGCGCGACAGCGCCGAGGTAATGTTGCGCTCGGTCAGGTCCATCAGGCGATACATCGCGCGCCGCGCGCCATCGGGATTGCGCGCCCAGATCTCGTCGAGGATGGCGCGGTGATAGGGCAGGCTCTTGCGCGGCGCGCCGGGGTTCAGCGTCGAGAGTTCGAACGACATGCGCAGCGCCGCTTCCACCGTGGCGCCGAAGGCGACCAGAAAGTCGTTACCTGTTGCCGTCAGGATGCTGCGGTGGAAGCGCAGGTCGGGCTCGGAATAGGCGCGGCTGTCCATTCCGGCGGCATCCATCTCGCGGTAGGCCCGCTCGATCCGGGCGAGGTCGGCGTCCGAACCGCGCTCGGCACAGATCGCGCAAGCCTCCGGCTCGACGATCCTGCGCACCTGCGTCAATTGCCGGGCGAACTCTTCCGTCGGGCGCAGTGCCCAGGTCCATTCCAGGAGCTCTGCATCCAGCATGTTCCAGTTGATCCGCTCGCGCACATGGGTGCCGGCCTTCTGCCGCGCCGCGATCAAGCCCTTTGCCTTGAGGATGGACAGCGATTCCCGGATCGAGGTGCGGCTGACGCTGAATTGCGAAGCGAGCTCGATCTCGCGCGGCAGCGTCCTTCCCTCCTGCCACGTGCCGGAGACGATGAGTTTTGCGATTTCGCGCGCGACGTGGGTGTTGGACTGGCGAAGTTCGACGTCCCTGGGCAAATCGTGGACCCTCAAGCCTTGAAATAATATTGTCTGCTTTATTGCGGCATGATGTCAATTGATACCATAAAATAGCACGTTTTATGGGGAAGGCTCCTTTTGACAGCGTATTTTATGTCGGTCATATTGTCGAAAAACCGTCAGGGAGGCTGCTATGACCAAGAAGAATCCGAGTCATGAATCCGCGGGCTTCAGCCGCCGAACGCTGCTTCAGGCCGGCGCCGCTCTTGGCGCGACCGCATTTCCCCTGCCGGCCATTGCACAAACAAAACCGTTTGCCGGCGTCACGCTGCGCGGCGCGTCCTTCCAGCACCGCTTTTTCACGCTGCTGCAGAACTACATCCCGGAGTTCGAGGCGCAGACCGGCATGAAGGTCGATCTGCAACTCTCCGCGTTTCCGGTCTACAACCAGCAGGCCAATCTCGAATTGTCGTCGGGCGGCTCGGCGTTCGATTTCGTCAACGTCACCTTCATCCTGGCCGCGCGCTGGGTGGCGGCCGGTTTGCTCGCCAATCTCGACGAATTCACCGCCGATCCAAATCTGACGCCGGCGGAGTGGAAGCCGAAAGACTTCGTCGAAGGCGCGCAGGTACCTTACCGCGATGCCAAGGGCGCGACCTACGGCTATTCCTGGGAAGGCGGGGCCATGGTGATGGGCCTGTCGCGCATGGACCTGATGGAGAAGCGCGGACTCAAGATACCAAAGACCTTTGCCGAGCTGGAGCAGGTTTGCGCCGCAATGAACGGCGCCGAGAACGTCAACGGCATCGTCAGCTTCCAGCTTCATCACTGGTGCCTGCCGCCTTACATCCAGGGCTTTGGCGGCAATATTTTCCGCAAGCCGCCCACGGACATCATGCCGACGCTGAACTCGCCGGAAGCCATTCAGGCCGTTGAATATTACGCGAACCTGCTGAAGAACTACGCGCCGCGCGGCGTGCTCACCTACACGGAGGATCAGGCGCGGCAATCCCACATGACCGGCCGCTCCAACATTTTCATTCATTCCAGCGCCTGGATTACGCCGATCCTGCTTTCGAACGATAGCAAGGTGAAAGACACCTCGCGCGTGGTCAGGATGCCCGCCGGGCCGGTGCACGACCACCCGGCTGCCAACAGCCAGGGCCTTGGCATTCCCAAGAACGCCAAGAACAAGAAAGCGGCGTGGGAATTCATTAAGTGGGCGCTCAGCCCGGAAATCTCGATGCGGCTCGTCAAGGAGCACGGCCATTCGTCGGTCTGCCGCAGATCCGTGATCGAGAGCGAAGAATACCGCAAGCTGAACACGGTCAACGGCCAGGACCTCGGCGCGCTCTATCTCGAAGTCTTGGGGCTGCCGGCCAAGAGCGAGAACTACATGGCTTATCGCACGGTGAAGGAGTTCCCGATCGTTGGCGATGTCCTCAACAAGGCGTTCGAACAGGTAGCGACGGGACAGCTCACAGCAGCCGCGGCGATGAACGCGGCGCAGGAGCAGGCGGTGGCCAATCTTCGCCGTGCCGGGACCGCGCTTTGAGGGATAAGGGACTGGTCGACGCCGAGCGCCGCCGCTTCAACGCCATCGCGCTGGCGCCGAGCCTGATCGTGTTGTTTGTGATCGCAGGCTTGCCTGCGATCTATCTTGTCGTGACCAGCCTGACGCCGTTCCAACTGGTCAATCCGGGATCATCGACCGATTTCAGCTCGCCCTTGCGGAACTATCGCCTGCTCCCCGGCGACCCGCGCTTCGTCAATTCGCTGTGGGTGCAGGCCAAGCTGTCGTTCTGGGGTGTGTTGCTGCAGGTCCTGCTCGGTATGCTGCTCGCGCTATTGCTGCACACGCAGTCTCGCGTGGTGGAATTCGCCCGCACTTTGTTCCTGATTCCGATGGTGCTGCCGCCGATCGTCGTGGCGATCATCTGGAAGCTGATCTATACGCCCGACATCAGCCCGCTCTACTACGCCGCAAGCCTGCTAAACGTGGCGATGCCGTCGCTGACCTCGAGCGTCGATTTCGCGCTGACCGCGATCATCATCGCCGACACCTGGGAATGGATGCCCTTCACCTTCCTGATGGTATTGGCCGCGCTGCAGACCATTCCGGAGGAATTTTCCGAAGCGGCGCTGGTCGACGGCGCCAACCGGCTGCAGATCTTCTTCTACATCACGCTGCCCTTCATCACGCCGATCCTGGTCATCTCGGGCATGTTTCGCCTGATCGACAGCGTGAAGGCGTTTCCGCTGGTGTTCCTCTTGACCGGCGGCGGGCCGGGCAGCGTCACCGAGGTGACCAACTATTACGCCTATCTGCTCGCATTCGACTTCAACGAGATCGGCTATTCCAGTTCGGTCACCATCGTAATGCTGTTGCTCGTCGTTGCCGTCAGCCTCGGCGTGGTGTGGATGGGCCGTCGCCGCGAGGCCATGGCATGAGTGGGGGCATGAGTGGCCCGGTCCGCCGTTCGGCCAGCCCGCGCCGGCTGGTTGCGATCGGCGTGACGCTGATCGTGCTGCTGTCGCCGTTCCTCTGGCTCTTGCAGATGAGCTTCAAGTCCAACGACCTGATCCTGCAGTTTCCGCCGCCTTTGATCTTCACGCCGACGCTGCAAAACTATGCGTCGCTCTGGCAAGGCGCGTTCGCGGCTTCCTTTGTCAACAGCCTGATGAGCGCGTCATTCTCCACGGCATTGGCGCTCGTTCTCGGGGTGCCCGCGGCCTACGCGTTATCGCGCTGGGCGGGGAGGGGAAAGCACGCGCTGAGCTTTGCCATCCTGGTGACGCGAATGGCGCCGCCGATCGCGTTCACGATTCCGTTCTTCCTGTTCTATCGCTGGATCGGGCTGCTCGATACCGTCACCGGGCTGGTGCTGGTCTACACCAGCTTCAACCTGCCGCTGGTGATCTGGATGATGCAGCCGTTTTTTGAAACCGTGCCGACGTCGCTGGAAGAGGCGGCGCTGGTCGACGGCGCGTCGACACGGGTCGTCTTTCTCCACATCGTGCTGCCGATGGTCGCGCCCGGCATCGCCGCCACCGCAATCCTGTGCTTCCTCTACGCCTGGAACGACTTTTTCTTTGCGCTGATCCTGACGCGGACCAATGCGCGCACGGCGCCAGTCGCCGTGGTCAACTTCATGAACTACGAGGGCTGGGAGTGGGGCAAGATCGCCGCGGGCGGCTCGTTGGTGATGGCGCCGGTCCTGATTTTCTCGCTCGCCGTGCGCCGCTATCTGGTGAGCGGGCTGACGGCGGGCGCGGTGAAAGGGTGAAAGCGATGCGGCTTCCGACCGGTGCTTCACGATTTGTATTCATCTTTGCCCATCCGGCCGGACATGTCGGCGCGCCTCGCCATTACACGCCTTACTTCCAGGGCAACGGGCTGGACTGGCACATGGTGCCGCTCGACATTGCGCCGGAACATCTTTCCGAAACGATCCGCGTGCTCGCGAAATCGCCGAGCGTCGCCGGCTTCAATCTCACCATGCCGCACAAGCCGGCGGCATTCGAACTGTGCGACGCGGTGGGGCCAGCCGCCGAGTTCGAGGGCGTCGTCAACACGATCCGGATCGAGGCTGGTGGTCGGCTGGTCGGTGAATCCTTCGACGGCGGCGGCTTTCTGAATGCGGCGCGCGAGGCGGGGATATTCGATCCCGACCGCCGCTGCGTCGTGATCGGGGCGGGCGGAGCGGGTCGCGCGATCTGTCATGCGCTGGCTGCGGCAGGTGCAAGGCGGTTACGAATCCTGAACGAAGCGCCGGGGCCGGTCGAAATGCTCGCCCGAAAACTCCGCAGCCGCTTCGTCGATCTCGAGGTCAGTCTGGACGAAAAATTCGACGACGCCGGCCTGCTCGTCAACGCCACCTCGCTCGGGCTTCGCGAGACGGATGCCCTGCCGATGAATCCCGCGAGGCTGCCGGATGATTGCGCGGTGTTCGATATCATCGCCGCCCGCCGGACCGAGTTCATGCAGGCTAGCGCCGCGCGCGGCCTGAAGGTGGTCGATGGCGTCGCAATGATCAAACACCAACTGCCGCTGCAGACCGCATTCTGGCGCGGCGAATCCTGAGCCATCGCGCTCCGCAAACCATCACGCCAAAGTTCCCATCAGCCGATAATCCCGCGTTGCGCGCCGTGAATTGCTGCGCTGCGTCAGGTGCGGGACCAATGCACGCATCAATGCGTTAGCGGCCGAACGACGCCACGCAGCGGGAATCCGGCATGGAAGATATTCTGTCAAGGTTCGAACGGATGTTGGGCTGGGTGCCGCAATGGCTGGTCGGCGTCGGCCTCGTCGTCGGTGCCATTGTCGTTGCGCTGTTCGTCTACGGTATTGCGGCAAGGATCATCAAGCGCGCCCTCGGGATGCGCTGGCCGGCCGTGACATTGCTGTTGCAGCGGGTCGCAGGCCCGGCGCGGCTCGCGCTTTGTCTCGTCGCCGTGGCACTGGTGCTGCCGCTTGCGCCCTTGAACGACGTGCTGGGTCAACAGCTCAGGCACTTCTTTATCGTCGCCGTCATCGCGCTGATCGGATGGATCACGGTTCGCGCCGTGGACATGGGGGCTGCGCGCTATCTGCAGCGGTTCCGCCTCGATACCGATGAGAACTTCCTCGCACGCAAGCACGTCACCCAGGTGCGCGTCTTCAAGCGCGTGCTCGATACGTTGGTTGTCATCATTGCCGTTTCCACCGCCTTGATGACGTTCGAATCGGTCAAGCAGTACGGCGTCAGCCTGTTCGCCTCCGCCGGCGCCGCCGGTCTGATTGTCGGTCTTGCCGCGCGGCCGCTGCTCTCAAACCTCATCGCCGGCGTGCAGATCGCGATCACGCAGCCGATCCGGATCGAGGACGCCGTCATCATCGAGAACGAATGGGGGTGGGTGGAGGACATTGCCTCAACCTACGTCGTGGTCCGGTTGTGGGACTGGCGCCGGATGGTGGTTCCGCTGTCCTACTTCATCGAACGTCCGTTCCAGAACTGGACCCGCGACACTCAGTCGCTGATCGGGGCCATCACCCTTCACGTCGATTATTGCACCGATGTCTCGCGGATCAGGCAGCGGCTCGAGCAGGCCGTGGGCGATTCCAAATTGTGGGATGGCGCCGTGGTCAATCTTCAGGTGATCGAGGCCAGCCCGCGGTCGATCGAGCTTCGCGCATTGGTCAGCGCCAGATCTGCCCCGCAGTCCTGGGATCTCCGCTGCGAAATCCGGGAGAAGCTGCTGGCCTTCATTCGCGAGGAGATGCCCGAAGCATTCCCGCGCGAGCGCGCCCTGATATCGCCGCCGCTCGCCGACTTCAGCGGTACTTTCGAGCATGACGATGCGCGGTCCCCTCCGGTCCCGGCGAGGGCCCGCAGCTAGGTCCCGCTGGCGAATTCACGGCTCCGACGTCCTGGCCGAAACAGAATGGGCCGGAATCGGTCTTGCGTCCGCTTGTTCGGGCTGTAATGGATACGGCTGAACCACGTCCTCACCTATATCTAGAAGAAGAGATCGATGAGCCAACTGATTGTCCGCGCCGGTGAATTCACGTTCCAGGCCCGCTTCGAGGAGCAACTTGCGCCCAAGACGGTCGCCGCGTTTCGCAAGGCGATGCCGTTCGAGAGCCAGGCGATCCATGTGCGCTGGAGCGGCGAGGGTGTCTGGATGCCGCTCGGCGATCTCGATTTCGGGGTCTCCTACGAGAACCACACCAGCTATCCCTCGCCCGGCCAGATCATTCTCTATCCCGGCGGCATCAGCGAGACCGAAATCCTGCTGGCCTATGGCGGGGTGCATTTCGCCAGCAAGATGGGCCAGCTCGCCGGTAACCACTTCATCACCCTGACGTCGGGTCTGGAGAACCTGACCGCATTCGGCAAGTCCGTGCTGTGGAAGGGCGCGCAAAAGATCCGCTTCGAGGAGGTCTAGCGTGGCCGCGCCGGTCTACCCGCGCGACTTTCGCGGCTACGGGCGCAACCCGCCCGATCCCAATTGGCCCGGCAATGCGCGCGTCGCGGTGCAGTTCGTGGTCAATTTCGAGGAAGGCGGCGAGAACAATGTTCTCGACGGCGATCGCGCCTCGGAGGCTTTTTTGTCCGATGTGCTGGGCGCGCAGCCCTGGCCCGGACAGCGCCATGCCAACATCGAGTCGATGTTCGAATATGGCTCGCGCGCCGGCTTCTGGCGGCTGTGGCGGATGTTCACCGAACGCAGTTTGCCGGTCACCGTGTTCGGCGTCGCCAAGGCGTTGCAGCGAAATCCCGACGTGGTCGCCGCCATGAAGGAGGCCGGCTGGGATATTGCCAGCCATAGCCTCAGATGGATCGAGCACAGGGACATGTCGGAGAGCGAGGAGCGGACCGAGATCGCAGCCGCGATCCGCGTCCACACCGAGGCGACGGGGCAGCGCCCGCTCGGCTGGTATACCGGGCGCTCCTCGATCAACACGCTGCGGCTCCTGATGGAATCCGGCGGCCTGCTTTATCTCAGCGACTCCTATGCCGACGACCTGCCATACTGGATCAAGTCGCGGGGCTCCAAGCCGCATCTGGTCATTCCCTATACGCTCGATGCCAACGACATGCGCTTTGTCAACGCGCAGGGTTTTGGCGGCGGCGATGAATTCTTCACCTACCTCAAGGACAGTTTTGACGTTCTTTATGCGGAAGGTGAGCGCGCGCCGAAGATGATGTCGGTCGGCCTGCATTGCCGGGTCGTCGGCCGCCCCGGCCGCGCGGCGGCGCTGATGCGGTTTCTCGACTACATCGGAACGCATGAGCGCGTCTGGGTGCCGACGCGGCTGCAGATCGCGCAGCACTGGCACGCTAACCTCTCTCATCTCGCCGATAACGCTTTCGATATCGGATGAAGCAATGCTCGGCGATGAAATCGTAAGCCGTATCAATCAGCTCGGAATGATTTCCGAGACGCCGCAGCATCTGGCGCGGATCTTTCTCTCGCCAGAGCATCGCACCGCCGCCGATCTCATTCTGTCCTGGATGCGGGATGCCGGCATGGCCGCGCATCTCGACGCCATCGGCAATGTCTGCGGCCGTTACGAAGGCGACCGCCCGGGACTGCCCTGCCTGATGCTGGGCTCGCACTACGACACCGTGCGCGATGCCGGCAAATGGGATGGGCCGCTCGGCGTGATCACGGCGATCGCCTGCGTCGGCGACCTGAACCGGCGCGGCGTGCGGCTGCCGTTCGCGATCGAAATCGTCGGTTTCGCCGATGAGGAGGGCGTGCGGTTTGCCTCCACGCTGCTCGGCAGCCGGGCGGTCGCCGGAACCTTCGACGCCCCCGTGCTCGACGCGCGCGACCATGACGGCGTCACCATGCGCGAGGCGATGGTGCAGTTTGGGCTGGATCCGGCCAAAATCGGTACGGCGGCGCGGGCGCGGCGCGAACTGCACGCCTATGTCGAACTGCACATCGAGCAGGGGCCGGTGCTGGAACAGCAAGACATTCCCGTCGGCGTGGTGACAGCGATCGCTGGCGCCACGCGGCTGACGGCGAGCCTCTCCGGCATGGCTGGCCATGCCGGCACGGTGCCGATGGCGCTGCGGCGCGACGCGCTGGCGGGCGCTGCCGAATGCATCACCGCGCTCGAGCAATTCTGCAAGGTTGACGGCGCCGGTCTGGTCGGCACCGTCGGCGTGATCAACGCGTCGCCCGGCGCGACCAACGTGATCCCGGGACGGGTGTCGTTCACGCTTGACATCCGCGCGCCGACCGATCCGCATCGCAAGCGCGCCGTCGCCGAAATCGTGCAGCGAATCGAGGCGATCGCGAAGCGCCGCGAATTGTCGCTGCAGATCGACGTCACCCACGAAAACCGCACCGTGCCCTGCGCGTCATGGCTGAAAGCGCAGGTCGCGGAAGCGGTTGCGGCCGAAGGCTATAGCGTGTTCGAACTGCCGAGCGGTGCGGGGCATGACGGCATGGCAATGATCGATATCGCCGATGTCGCCATGCTGTTCGTGCGCTGCCGTGGCGGCATCAGCCATAACCCGGCCGAGCACGTCGAACTCGCCGACGCGGATGCCGGCGCGCGGGTATTGTTGCGTTTGATCGAGAATTTTCGGCCACGTGCGGATGGCGGATCAGAGAGATCCTGAGAGCGGCGTTCGGCCAGCTTAAGTTCGCTCACCTGCCAAAACTGACATTCCCTAGCGCTGCTGCCACGTCCACTTGTGACAAAACGATGACATCATGATTCATCTGACAGAAAGACGAATCGATGATGTCTGGAGTAACAACGCGTGGTACTCCTACCGGGACCTGGTTCATCCAAGCATATGAATCGTCACATTCCATTTCCATCCAATCGCGAATACCGATTTTACCAGGGTATGTTTGCCACCTGCGTCGCCAACGGTATTCAGGCTGTCAATTTTCTCGGGGATCGATTCCTGCGAAAATATCACTCGCCGGCCGGGATCGTTGAGCTGTACCGGCACTCGGTGAACAGTGCCTTTTCTCCGACGGAAGCCTTTCTGGTCACGGGGGCCCCGCACGCATCGGCCTATTATCCCCGGGATTTTGCCTGGTTTTATCCCGACGTTCTCGATCCCGAGACCATCATGGATTCCGAGGATGCAATCCGCCGCGTTCGCTTGCTCGAAAAGAGCGTGCGACTGATGTTGGAGGCCGTCCGCGCCGGCGTCGTCACAACGACCATTGTTCCTGCTGGAAGCGATCGGTATGTCGGCGTCAACTACTTCTCGCTGCCGTCAGACACGCTGTTGGGCATCCTCGCAGGTCTCGAACAGATCATGCGGGCGGACCAAAGGTCATCTTCATATCTGGCGATGTCCCAGAGCGCTTATGCCGGCCGCTTGTTGCTGGCCGAGTATCGCGAGGACCTGAAGAAGGCAATATTTCAACTCGCCAACGCATTGGAGCCGTTCGATGACGACGGCCTCACGGCTTTGCTGTGCGACGTAAACGCGCCCCGTTCCGCGGCAACAGATACTCGCGCCGAACGCAGGCGCTTCGTCACCAATGCATGCGTCTACGCGACGTTCGTGCGCGGAATACGACTAGAGGTGATCGATCAGATCGAGCTGGAAGGGCTGCTCGGACGCGCGCTTTCACAATACAAAAAGCAATTGCTCGGGCTGTTTGGCAAGCATGGCTATATCAGGCATACTTTGGATTCCAGGATCGAACCGGCGGCATCCTCGATCGCCCTGGATTTCGTCAATGTGCACCAGGGCTTTTGGGACCTTAGCGATGCGAGCGAACGCGCGCTATTCGCAGCTACGACGGATATGATACTTGAGGAACCGCGGTTTCGAATCCCGGATACGTCACACTTCCTGGTGTCCACGGATAACCCGCAGAACAAGATGATCCACAAGATTGCGGCTCCGGCCTACCAGGGGCGTTCCTGCTGGCCGACGTTCAACGTCGAGTTCGCCGATCGCATGCTGGAGTACGATGAATTTCCGGCACAGACACGTACCGGTCCTGCGCCCGCGACATACTGCGAGACATCCAGACTGCAACCGAGACGCACGGCGGGTATCAGGAACTCCTGTCGGAAAAGGGTCTCAAATACCGCACATGGGCCTATCAGAGCGCCGTCGCGCACTCCTGGTTTCCGCGTTTTCTGACGGTCTGGAGAAGGGCATTTGGGACCTCCTTGCTTACTGGAAATACGCGACCAGCTGAGGCGGTCTCTGCCTAGCGCCGCGATGCCACAACGCGACGGACGTCTGCTCGGTTACTGAGCAGATGCCCGTCCGGATAGCACCGGACCGAGCGCAAGTCGTCGGCGCATCGACAAGCAGCAGATTGAGAACACTGCGGATTTTGTCGTATCGGCGGAAGACCTCGATTGTACACAATGGCACGCGCCTTGCTTGATTTCTCCCGAAGAGTTCTCTCGTTCGGGGCGCGTACGTCATGGCGAACTCAAGAAAGCTCGCAGCGGAGCCGGAGCCGATCGAACTCGACTGGGCGGCGACCGCGCTTCTCATCATCGACATGCAGCGCGATTTCATGGAGCCGGGCGGCTTTGGCGAGACGCTGGGCAACGACGTCAGCCAGCTTGCGCGCGCGGTGAAGCCGATCGCTGCCGTGCTGGATGCGGCGCGCGCGGCCGGCATGCTGGTCATTCACACCCGCGAAGGCCATCTGCCTGATCTTTCCGACGCGCCGCCGGCCAAGGTCGAGCGCGGCGAGCCGTCCTTGCGCATCGGCGATCCGGGTCCGATGGGCCGCATTCTCATTCGCGGTGAACCCGGCCACGACATAATTCCCGAACTCTATCCCCTCGACAGCGAGATCGTGATCGACAAGCCCGGCAAGGGCGCCTTCTACGCCACCGAGCTCGGCGACGTGCTGCAGCGCTACGGCATCGAGAACTTGTTGGTCTGCGGCGTCACCACCGAGGTCTGCGTCAACACCACCGTGCGCGAAGCCAACGACCGCGGCTATCGCTGCGTGGTGCTGGCCGATTGCTGCGCGTCCTACTTTCCCGAGTTTCACGAAATGGGCCTGAAAATGATCAAGGCCCAGGGCGGCATCTTTGGCTGGGTCTCGGATTCGGCCGCAGTGCTCAGGGCGATTTCACCGGAGATTCCAACAACGGCAGTAGCGGGGGGATTACGATGAGCACGAGCACAACGGGGACGGCAGGCACATCAGCGTTCAAACCGGCCTTGTGGACGCCGGGCGACTGGAACGCTCTATTCGGCTTCGGCACCAACATTCTCGTCAACATGCTGGTGCTGACCGGGCTTTTGCGTTTCGTGCTGAAGATGCCTGATAGCATCGTATTCGGCCGCATCCTGCCGGCGCTCGGCCTGATGATGTGCCTCTCGACGTTCTATTACGCGTATCTCGCCTACAGGCTGGCGCAGAAGACCGGCCGCAACGACGTCTGCGCGCTGCCCTCAGGCGTCAGCGTGCCGCACATGTTCATCGTCACCTTCGTGATCATGTTGCCGATCACGCTCAAGACTGGCGACCCGGTAAAGGGCTGGTCGGCCGGCTCGGTCTGGGTGTTCTTCCAGAGTTTTATCCTGATGATCGGTGGCTTCATCGCACCCTATATCCGGAAGATCACCCCGCGCGCGGCGCTGCTCGGCACGCTCGCCGGTGTCTCCGTCACCTTCATCTCGATGCGTCCGGCGCTGGAAATGTACATGACGCCGCAGATCGGGCTCATCTGCTTCGCCATCATCCTGGTGGCCTGGTTCGGCGGCGTGAAATACCCGAAGGGGATTCCGGCCGGCCTCGTCGCCATTGCTGCCGGCATGCTGATCGCCTGGGGTTCGAACCTGTTCGGTCTCGGGCTCGGCGGGTTGAGCCTGAAGGGCGTTGGCGATGCCTTCGCCAATTTCGGCTTCTCGGTGCCGCTGCCGGCATTCGGTCACGTGTTCTCCGGCTTCGAATTCCTCGGCATCATCCTGGTGACCGCGATCCCGTTCGGCATCTACGACCTCGTCGAAGCCATGGACAATGTCGAAAGCGCGGAAGCCGCCGGCGACGAATATCCGACCACGCGCGTGCTCACCGCGGACGGCGTCGTCAGCCTGATCGGTTGCCTGATGGGCAATCCCTTCATCAACGCCGTCTATATCGGCCATCCCGGCTGGAAGGCGATGGGCGGGCGGATTGGTTATTCGGCGGCGACCGGCGTCATGGTGGTGCTGCTGTCCTGGTTCGGCATCATCTCGGTGCTGCTGGCGCTGGTGCCGGTGGTCGCGATCTCACCGATCCTGCTCTACATCGGCATGCTGATCGGCGCGCAGGCGTTCCAGACCACGCCAGTCAAGCACGCGCCGGCGATAGTGCTCGCCTTCACGCCGCATCTCGCGGCGTGGGCAAAACTGCAGATCGACACCATGCTCGGCGCGAGCATGGCCGCAGCTCAAACCGTCGGCGGTCTCGCCGCCGACAAGGTCGACGCGGTGAAGGCCGCGGCCATCGCCTCGTTGCCGCAGCAGGGCGTGCTCTATCGTGGCCTCGATGTAATGGGCGGCGGCTCGATCCTCGCCGGCCTCGTGCTGGGCGCGATCGGCGTGTTCGTGATCGAGCGCGACTTCATGAAGGCGTCGGCCTTCGCGCTGGCCGGTGCCGTCATGACCTATTTCGGCTTCATGCATGGCGAAGCCGTCGGCATCGGCGGCGGTCTCGGTGTGACGCCGGGCGTGGCGCTGGCCTATGCCGTGATGGCGGCGGGCCTGTTCGCGCTGGCGAAGACCAGCGGCAGCGTCGCTTACAGCTCGCATGCTGAGGTACCGGCGGCAGCACCCGCGGAGTAATCGCTGGAGGGTCCGCAATCTTCTGAGCCCGTCGAAACTGCGCCGCAGAAACCCTGCGGCGCAGCTTTCATTTGTGGCTGTACGGCGCGGAGAGAGCCTGCTGGCACGACAAGCCCATTGCAATTCCATCCAAATAGTGTACGATAAGTACACTAAATGTCGTTCGGAACCGGCCATGACGCCTCGCGCCGACTATCAGTTGTTCGAAGCCGGAGACGTCGCGCTTCAGTCAGGCGCGGTATTTCCTGCGATGCGGCTCGCGTACAAGACCTATGGCACGCTGAGCGCCCGGAAGGACAATGTCATTGTCTATCCGACGTCCTTCAGCGCGCAGCACAGCGACATCGAATGGCTGATCCAGCGCGGCGCCGCTCTGGATCCCGATCACTATTTCATCATCATTCCAAATCTCTTCGGCAACGGCCTGTCTTCATCGCCGTCCAATTGCGATGTCTCGCCGTTTCCGGCCATCAGCTATCACGACGCTGTCGCAGTGCAGCGTCGGCTGCTTGAGGAGCAGTTCGGCATTTCAAGGATCGCGCTGGTCTATGGCTGGTCGATGGGCGGCATGCAGGCCTATCACTGGGCCGCCCTTCATCCCGACATGGTGGAGCGGGCAGCGGTCGTCTGCGGCAGCGCCAGATGTTCGCCCTATAATCATGTGTTCCTCGAGGGCGTGAAGGCGGCGCTGACGGCGGACCCGGCCTGGCAGGATGGCCGTTTCGTTGCAAAACCGGTCGCCGGGCTGCGGGCAATGGGGCGGGTCTATGCGGGATGGGCGATGTCGCACGCCTATTATCGCGACGAGGTCTGGCGCGAGGCTGGCTTCACGGGCCTCGAAGATTACCTCGCGCGTTCCTGGGATGTTGCCTTCACAAGGCGCGACGCCAACGATCTGTTGGCGCAGATCGGCATCTGGCAGCGCGGCGATATCAGCCAATGCCCCGAATTTGGCGGCGACATCGCCCGCGCGATCGCCGCGATCAGGGCGCGGATGTTGCTGATGCCGGGGAGGACGGACCGCTACTTAGACATGCGCGACAACGAGGCGGAGCTTGGCCGCCTTGTCAACGCGAAGTCCGCCGAACTGCATCCGATTCCCTCGATCCACGGACATCGTGCCGGAAATCCGATCAACAATCCTGCAGACCGCGACTTCATCAACGCCGAAATCTCGGCGCTGCTGCAGCGCTGAAGCCAATCAGAGGCGATTGCAATCATGAGCACAGCAGTTACTGCAACGGGAGAGAAGCCGCTGACGTCGGCCGAATTGCGCGCGCTATCGGTGCGAACGAACCTTCAAGGCATGGTTCGCGCGGCCAGCCACTACGGCGCGATCGCGCTTTTCGGTACGCTGATCTGGCTGACCGTCTCGACCTATGGCCTGTTCTGGGCGATCCCGCTGATCGTCGTGCAGGGGTATTTCGTCGCCTTCCTGTTCATGGTGGTGCACGAGACCGCGCACAAGACGGCGTTTCGCAGCCGCGCGATCAATCTCGTGCTCGGCCATCTCTCTTCATTCGCGATCGGGCTGCCTTACGAATATTATTGTCTGTTCCACTGGGACCACCACCGCTACACCCAGGATCCGGAGCGGGACCCGGAACTGCTGGTCGGCCGGATGCCCGCCACGGATGCCGAACTCGCGATCGCCTATAGCGGCCTTCGGCAGGTCGCGTTCCGGATCGGGCTGATGCTTCGTCATGCCTTCACTGGCAACGCCACCGCCCCCTGGATTCCCGAAGGAAAACGCCACATCGTCGTGCGGGAGGCGCGCCTCTATGTCGTCGCTTATCTCGTGCTGCTGCTCGCCTCGCTCGTGCTGCATACGACGCTGCTGCTCTGGGTCTGGATCGTTCCGCTGATCGTCGGCCAGTTATTCCTGCGTCCTTATCTCTATGCCGAACATACCGGCTGCGATCGGACGCGCAGCGCCTTCCAGAACACCCGCACCACCTATACCGGCATGGTCACGAAGTGGTTTGCGTGGAACATGCCGTACCATGTCGAGCACCACGCCTATCCCTCGATCCCGTTTCACGCGCTGCCGAAGCTGAACGAGATCGTCGATCAGCGGATCGTGTTCCGCGGCCGGGGGTATCTGGCGGTGACGCGGGAAACCTGGGCCTGGTTCCGCCGCCAGCGACGAGACCAGGTGCAGGGCGTCAACGGCGCCTGATCATCAACAGGGTGTCGACGAGATTGCGGGCTTGCGCCGGCGAGATCGGCTTGATTTCGAAGATGTAGCGGTAGAACAGGCTGCCATAAATGGCGTCGTAGAGATCCTCCGGCGCTCCGGCTGCGCCGACGCTGCCGTCCTGCTGGCCGGCGGCAATCAACTGTACCAAGGCGGCTCTGCGATACCTGAGATAGCGCTCGAAGAAGATCTCGGCAGATCCGGTCTTCGAGATGCATTCGGAGATCACCGCGAGCTGCACCTTGCCGAACTCACCCTGCAGCGCCTTGGCATAAGCCGCGGCGTGACTTCTCAGGCGGTCTGCCGGCGTCCCAGACGTCGGCAGTGGCAGCATCAGCGAGGCATGATCCAGGAACGCATCGATCAGCAGCGCCTCCCGCGAAGGCCACCATTTGTAGATGGTCATCTTGGAGACGTTGGAATGCCGCGCCACCGCGTCGATGCTGGTGGCGGCAAGACCCGTGGTCGCCATCAGCGTGTAGGCACTTTGCAGGATGGCGTTGGTCGTTTCGGCGGAGCGGGGGCGGCCGCGGCGGTTTGCCGCCGCGTCGCCATCCGCCTCGATCATGCCCTTCGCCATTCCCGTTATCCCGGTGCGGCCTCTGCGGCGCTGCCGGCTAGGCCACGAACGCCAGCATCGTGCCGTTGCCCTCGGCCGGCGGTACAACGACGCCGTCTGCACTGCGAACACCGGTCGCACCCAGCGCCTTCTCCGCCGCTGCGACATCGGCCGCGATCACCAGCCCCGCGCCGCCACGCTCGGGCAGTCCCGCCAACGGGACGTCAGGGTAGCGTGTGCCGAGCTGGGTCCTTGTCAGGAATACGAAGTCGGCACGGTCGCCGCCCGAGGGGACCGCAATGACGCCGTCCGGTTCGACCCTTGCCTCACGATCGATCATGCTCGCGAGTTGCGCGGCGTCATCTGCCGGCTCCGGGGTGACGATCAGCACCTGCTTCAGGCGCTTGGCGCCGTTGGCGTGCTTCATCAGCTCGGGAATCCACACCGTCTCGCGCGTCTTGTGCTGGCAGGCAAAGATGCGCACGCCGCCCGGCGCTTCCGCCGTCGGCCATTGGAAGGTGCGAAATTTGGCCGCGGATATCGTGCCATCGGGCATCGTCACCGGTCGTTCGAAATCCGTCGGTCCAATCGGCGGATAGCCGCGCGCGCGAATTTCTTCCGCGCCTTCTGCCGAATCCACCGCCGTGAACGCGATGCGCTCGATGCCTTCGCCATTCTTTTCGAGATACGCGCGCGCCGGAGCATTATGTTCTGTCGGCGTCAGCACGCCGAGCAGTTCCATATAGTCGGGGTCAAACATGATGGTGTAATTGCCCGATCCCATATGTGCGCTGTGGGTGCCGCGCGGCGACACCGTGAAGCCGAGCCGCTTGTAGTTTTCGGCGGCTTTGTCGAGATCTTTCACCATGATGACGGCGTGATCGATTCCGATGACGTTTTTGAGTGCCACTCTCTTGTTTCCCTGGAGCTGGTTAGGGGGCTAAGCTAAGCAGAACGATCTGCTGCCCGCAAGAAAGGATACCGATGAATACGAGCAACGTCCGCTGGCCTTCTTCGCTGTGGGCGGCTGTGACGCCTGCAGGGCCGGAATTGCCCGAACTCACCGGCGCGCAGCAGGCGGACGTGATCGTGATCGGCGGCGGTTTCACCGGACTTTCCACCGCGCTGCATCTGCGCGAGGCAGGCGTCGATGTCGCCATCGTCGAAGCCGCGGAGCCGGGCTGGGGCGCCTCGGGCCGCAACAACGGCCAGGTGATCCCGACGCTGTCACGGCCCGATCCGGAGGACATTGTCGCAAGACACGGCGAGGCCGGCGAGCGTTTCGTCGGCATGCTGCGCGACAGCGCTTCTTATCTCTTCGACGTGACAAGGCGCTACGACATCGACGCCGAGGCGGAGCAGGCCGGCTGGGTTCAACCGGTGCATTCTCCCGGCCGCATCAAGATTGCCGAACGTCGCGTGCGGCAGTGGTCGAAGTTCGGCGCGCCCGTTGAGTTGCTGTCGCGCGAGCAGACGCGCGACATGCTGGGTTCGGATGCTTGGTTCGGCGGCTTCTGGAACAAGACCGGCGGCCACATCAATCCGCTGGCACTGGCCCGTGGCCTCGCGCGCACCGTGCTCGGCCTCGGCGCGCGCATCTACGCGCGCTCGCCGGCCGAGAGTTTCGAGCGCCGCAACGACCGCTGGGTGGTGAAAACCGCAAAGGGCGAGATTTCCGGCCGCGCGCTTGTCGTGGCGAGCAATGCCTATAGCGGCGAGTTCTCGAAATCCCTCGTGCCGCAAATTGCACGCGAGGTGATGCCGGTGCTGTCGTGGCAGATGGCGACGCAGCCGTTGTCCGACAATGTCCGCAACACCATCATCCCCGGCCGGCAGGCGATGTCGGATACCCATGGCGAACTCTATTTCGCGCGCTATGACGCGCGCAACCGTCTCGTCACCGGCGGCGCGGTAATCGGACCCGGCAACAAGGTGGAACGGATCAAGGCGCGCGTCACCGAACGCCTGCAGCGGCTATGGCCGCAGATCGGCGAGGTCTCGTTCGACTATGTCTGGAACGGTTATGTCGGCATGACCACGGATTTCCTGCCGCGCATCCATCGGCTTGGTCCCAACGCTTACGGCTGGACAGGCTGCAACGGCCGTGCGGTGGCGCTGACGATGCCGCTCGGCAATGAGCTGGCAAAGGCCGTCCGCGGCGTGCCGGAAAACGAGTTGGCACTCCCGTTCACGGAGCCGGTGCCGATCGTCGCCCACGGCATTTTGCGAAAACTGGCGCCGCTGATGCTGCTGGTCTATCGCCGGCGAGATGCCAGGGAGATGGCGTGATCTTCTCCCTCTCCCCCGTTCTTCGCGGGGAGACGGAGCTACTACACCGCCGCCGTGTCATGCTCCCGCGCAAACTCCCCGCCGGGAATCGAGTCGAGCAGCGCCCGCGTATACGGATGCTGCGGATTGCCGAACACCTCGGCCGCAAGCCCGTGTTCTACAACGGCGCCATCCTTCATCACCGCGACGAGGTCGCAGATTTGCGCTGCCACGCGCAAATCATGCGTGATGAAGACGATCGAAAGCCCGAGCCGCGCGCGCAATTCGGCGAGCAGTTTCAGCACCTGCGCCTGCACGGAAACATCCAGCGCCGATACCGGCTCGTCCGCCACCAGCACGTCCGGTTTCAGCGCCAGTGCGCGGGCGAGGCCAATGCGCTGGCGCTGGCCGCCGGAGAATTCGTGCGGAAAGCGGTCGCCGGCGGAAGGATCGAGCCCGACCAGTGCGAACAGTTCTTTCGCATCCGCAATCGCCTTGGCCCGCGGCGTGCCGTGCACGATCGGGCCTTGTGCCACCAGCTCGGCCGCCTTGCGGCGCGGATTGAGCGAGGCGAACGGATCCTGAAACACCATCTGGATATGCCGCGTCTCGCGGCGGACCTCTTCACGCGGCATCTTTGCCCAGTCGCTGCCGTCGAGGACGATGGAGCCGGCATCCGGATCGATCAGCCGCACGATGCACCGCGCCAGCGTCGATTTGCCCGAGCCGGATTCGCCGACAATGCCGAGCGTCGCCCCGCGGGGCAAATTGAGCGACACATTCTTCACGGCCGGCGTCACCCGCGCGCCGCGCCCGAGAAAACCGCCGGTGCGATAGGTCTTCGAGACATCGCTGATCGTCAGGATGTTGTCGGAGGCAAGCGCCCGCGGGGGAGGGGCGTTCAGTGGCGGCACCGCGGCGATGAGCTGTTTGGTATAGGCATGCTGCGGATGGTGCAGCACATCGGAAGCCGTACCTTGTTCGACGATGAGTCCGTGCTGCATCACCACGACACGGTCGGCGATCTCCGCCACCACGCCGAAATCATGGGTGATGAACATCACCGCCGTTCTGCGACGCTGCTGCAGGTCACGGATCAGTTTTAGAATCTGCGCTTGTGTGGTGACATCGAGGGCGGTGGTCGGTTCGTCGGCGATCAGCAGTTTCGGGTCGAGCGCCAGCGCCATGGCGATCATGGCGCGCTGGCGCTGGCCGCCCGACAGTTCATGCGGATAGGCCTTTGCCGCCAGCTTCGGATCGGGAATGCGGACGTCGGCGAGCAGTGCCAGCACTTTCGCGCCGATCTCGGCCTTCGACAATTCGGTATGGATCGAGAACATCTCGGCGATCTGGTCGCCGATGGTGCGCAGTGGATTGAGCGCCGTCATCGGTTCCTGGAAGATCATCGCAATGCCGGCGCCGCGCACCTGGCGCATTTCGGCAACCGAAGCTGCGCAGAGGTCGCGGCCCTCGAATAGCATCCGGCCGCCGTCGATCGTCACCTCATTGGGCAGCAACCGCATGATCGCGTTCGCCATCATCGACTTGCCGGAGCCGGATTCGCCGACCACGCAGAGGATTTCGTTCGATGCGATATCCAGCGATACATTCGATAGCGCGTGCGCCCGATCGGCGCCGCCGGGCAGGCGTACGGTCAGGCGGTCGAGCGAGAGGATGGTCTCGTGCTCGCTCATCGGCCCTTCAGCCTCGGATTGAGCGCGTCATTCAGGCCCTGGCCGACCAGCGATACCGCGAGCACGGTAACCAGGATCGCAATACCCGGGATTGCCGAGACGTACCATTGCACCCGCAGCACATCGCGGCCGAGGCCGATCAAATTGCCCCAGGATGCCACGTTGGGGTCGGACAGCCGCAGGAAGGCGAGTGCGCTTTCGAGGAGTATCGCGACTGCCATCACCACGCTGGCGTAGACGATGACCGGTGGCAGCGCATTGGGCAGGATCTCGCCGAAAATGAGCTGAATATTCTTCATGCCGAGCGTGCGTCCGGCCTGGACGAACTCGCGGTTGCGTAAGGAGAGGAACTCGGCGCGGGTCAGCCGCGCCGGCGCCGGCCACGACACCACGCCGACCGCGATCGTGACCGTCGTCAAGGTCGAGCCGAATACTGCGACCAGCACCAGCAGCAGCACGAAGTTCGGCAGCGTCTGGAACGCTTCGGTGATCCGCATCAAGACATTGTCGACCCAGCCGCCGTAGTAGCCGGCGAAAGCGCCGACGAGGATGCCGATCAGGATCGCAATCGCGGTGGCGACGCCGCCGATCAGAAGCGAAATCCGCGCGCCGTAGAAAATCTGAGCTGCGATGTCGCGGCCCGAATTGTCGGTGCCGAGCAGGAAGCGCGGATTGGAGAACGGCCAGACCAGGGGCCGGCCGGCCAGCGCCAGCGGATCGCGCGGATAGAACCAGCCGGCCGAGACCGCCATCGCGATCACGATCAGGAGCAGGATCAGGCCGGCGACGGCGGCGGGGCTTCGGAAGTAGCGCTTGACCGCATCCATGGCGCTAACCCTCTGCCGTGATGCGCGGATCGAGCCGCGCATAGATGAGGTCGACGATGAAGTTCACTGATATGACGAGCAGCGCCGAGACGAAGACGATCCCGAGCAGCGTATTGAGGTCGCGCTGCACCACCGATTCATAGGCAAGCCGTCCGAGACCCGGCAACGAGAACACGCTTTCGACCACCACCGATCCGCCGAGCATGGTACCGGCCTGCAAGCCAATCAGCGTCACCATTGGCAAGAGCGCATTGCGCAGCACGTGCTGCGTCACCACACGGGTCTCGTCGAGACCTTTGGCACGCGCGGTGCGGACGTAATCGAGATTGAGAACCTCCAGCATCGAAGCGCGCATGATGCGGAGGTAAATCGCCAGAAAGATCAGCCCGAGCGTCAGCGTCGGCAGCACCAGGTGGCTTGCGATGTCGAGCCCGCGCCATATCCCGGTCCGCATGGTCCCGATGTCCTCGAAGCCGCCCGGCGGCAGCCACTGCAGGTAAACCGAAAACACCACGATCGCCATCAGCCCGAACCAGAACGAGGGCGTGGCGTAGAAGATCAGGCCGAGCGTCGAGATCAGCGTGTCCGGCCAGCGGTTGACGCCGCGCGCGGCAATCACGCCGAATAGGAGGCCGAAGAAGAACGCGAAGGACAGCGACGCGGTCATCAAGAGAATGGTCGGCGGCAACCGCTCCAGGATCACCGACGCCACCGGCTTGCCGTAGATCGAGGAGAAGCCGAGATCGAGCCGCACCAGCCGCCAGAGGTAATTGCCGAGCTGGGCCGGGATCGAGAGGTCGAGCCCATAGAATTTGCGCAGCTCCTTGGCGGTCGCGGCATCGCCGCCGCCCATCTGCGCCATCATGGCGTCGACGGTGTCGCCCGGCGCGAACTGCAGCAGCAGGAACACGCCGATCAGGATCAGGACGAGGGTCGGGATCGAGGCGGCGAGCCGCCGCCCCGCAAGGGCCAGGATGCGCATAGGCCTATCTTGGCGGATATCGGCTTAAGCCGAAAGCCAAAGATCGTGCCAGCTCGTCGATCCCCAGCGCGGGGTGTTGGAGTGGTTGCGTGCCTTCGCCGTAATCGTGGTAACGAAAATCTGCTCGATCGGCATCCAGACCGGCAGCTCCGTGTTCACTTCCTTGACGAATTGGGCATAGAGCGCCTTGCGCTTGGCCGGATCGATTTCGGTCGCGGCATCGTCGATGGTCTTGTCGACATTCTTGTCCTCCCAGCCCCACTGGTTGGTCCAGGGTGCGCCCTTGGGCTGGCCCGAGCGATACCAGACCGTGGTCGAGACCGCGGGATCGTTGCGGTACTGGTGCCAGCCGGTGGCGAGGTCGAAGGCGTGCTCGTCATAGACCTGCTTGAGGAAGCCGCCGCCGTCGTTGCGCACGATCTCGATCGGGATGCCGACCTCGCCGAGCGACTGCTGGATGAAGGTCGACCACAGCGAGATGTCCTCGCCCCATGGCGCGGGCAACAGTTTCAGCGCGAAGCGCGTGCCGCCGCGGCCCGCCTTGAAGCCGGCTTCGTCGAGCAGCGCAGCCGCCTTGGCCTTGTCATAAGGATATTGCGGCGTATTCGGCCCCGGATAGAAGTCCGTTGAGGTCGAAGGAATCGGCCCGGTGCCGAGCTTGGCGAAATCGCCGAGAAAATTCTCGATGAAGAACGGTACGTTGATGGCATGCGCAATCGCGCGGCGAACCCGGATGTCGGACAATTCCTTGCGGCGGAAGTTGAACTCGAGCGTGTTGGTGCGCGCGTTGCCTTCGTTGCCCTTGGTGGAGACGACGAAGCGCTTGTCCTTGCCGAGGCGAGCGAGATCGGAGAGCGTCAGGCTCGAGAATGGAGCGTAGTGAAGTTCGCCGGCTTCCATTTGCGCCGCGGCCGAGGCGCGATCGGTGATCACGCGCCAGACGATGCGATCGAGATAGGGCGCGTTCGGACGCCAGTAATTCTCGTTGCGGTCGGCGATGATATATTGTCCGCGCTCGTATTTGACGAACTTGAATGGGCCGGTGCCGACGGGCGAAAGGTTGGTCGGGTTCTGGCGGATGTCGCCGGTCTCATAGAGATGCTTGGCCGAGACGTAGCCGAGGTCGGGCAGGGCGCGCAGCAGGAGGTTCAGCGGCATCGGCCGCTCGTACTTGAAGATCGCGGTCTGCGCGTCCGGCGTCTCGACCTCGGTCAGAAAGAGCTGCAGCGTCGATCCGTAATTGAGGATCTTCTTCCACATGTTCATGGCGGTAAATTCGACATCGGCCGAGGTGAACGGCTTGCCGTCGTGCCAGGTGATGCCCTTGCGCAGCTTGAAGGTCACGGTCTTGCCGTCGGGCGAGGCTTCCCAACTTTCGGCGAGCACGCCGACCGGCTGGCCGTTGGCGTCGAGATCGACGAGGTTTTCCTGGATCTTGCCGCCGATGATGTAGACGCCGGTGGAAGCCTGGATGCTCGGGTTGAGCTGGCGCTGCTCGGCGGCGTAATGGACGTTGAACACGCCGCCCTTGCGCGGCGTCTCCTGCGCGAACGCCCGCATCGGGTTGATCACGTTGGCCGCGATGGCCGCCGACGTCAGCAGCGCGGTGCGGCGATTGATCTCAAGGCGCGTCAAATTCATGCGAAGTCTCCGAACACGATATTTGATGGCAGACCGTTCACGCGTCCGCCTTAAGGGCGATGTTACGATGGAACGCCGACGCGAGTCATTTTCAAATCAACGCGCGGGGCGGAAAATCCTTCCTGAAAACAACATGCTTACTGGCCGATCAATCTGCGCATTTTGTCCGGTCAGAAGGCAAATCACGGCTCGCCTCGATAGAGGCAAAGACCCGAGGGCGGTCTCAGATTGTCTGGAAAGGGGGCCTCGGGGTGCGCTGATTCCCCATAAAAATAGGCTCCGGACGGCTTCCGATGCTAAAAAGCCCGGAAAAATTGGACGAATCACTGCAACTCGACTAGCGAGATAGTTGTGCAGAATGTCGGAAACCCTGTTTTTTAGGCCGTTTCCGCCATATCGTCGCCTGTGCCAGAATCAATGGAGCAACCATGGCCACCCAAATGTCTAAGTCGCAGCTGATCGAGAAGATCGCGACCACCACCGAAGTTTCGAAGAAAGAGGTCAAGAACGTGATGGACACGCTCGTTGACGTCGGTCACAAGGAACTGAAGAAGAACGGGGTGTTCCTCGTTCCCGGCTTCGCGAAGTTCGTCGTGGTCAAGAAGCCGGCGACCAAGGCTCGGAAGGGCACCAACCCCTTCACGGGCGAGGAAATGATGTTCAAGGCCAAGCCGGCCCGCAAGATCGTCCGGGCCCGCCCGGTCAAGGCCGCCAAGGACGCGGTTTAAGAAAAGCAGAAAGGCCCCTGGCGACGGGGGCCTTTTTGTTTTCTTCACCTCGCCCCGTCGTCCCCTGCGAACGCAGGGACATACCGCGTGGTTTCTCTTGTGGCGCCGTGGCAGACGCCGTCCTTCCAAACGAAAGGCCTGTGGTTGTGGGTCCCTGCGTTCGCAGACGTGGGGAGAGGGTTTGTGCAAGTCATCCCGCCACAACTCCCGCAAGAGCGGGAGCAAGGGAGAAGATGCGGCCGCATCTAGCCCCTAAACCACCGGCGACCTTCCGCCATCGACATTGATGGCGGTGCCGGTGATGAACGAACCCTGATCGGAAGCCAGGAAGCAGGCCAGGTTGGCGAATTCCTCAGCCGTGCCGATGCGCCCCAAAGGCGTGCCCTTGGCGAGTTTTTTTGCAAACACCTCGAAATCCATATCGGGTGCCTGCGCGGCGTGCCGCTTCACCCATTGATCGCTCATGATCAGGCCGACCAGCATGGCATTGACCAGGATGTTGTGCTCGCCGCCTTCGCTCGCCATCACCTTGGTCAGCGCCATGCCGGCCGCCCGAGAGACCGAGGTCGGCGCCGAGGAAGCCGCAGGCGCCTTGGCGTAGGTATTGAGTACGTTGATGATGCGGCCCCATTTGCGCGCCTTCATGCCCGGCCAGACCAGCCGGCTGAAGCGGATGGCGGCGAAGAGTTTGAGATCGAGATCTTCCTGCCAGGCTTCGTCGGTGATGTTCTCGAAAGCCATCGTCCGCGCGGTGCCAGCGTTGTTGATCAGGATGTCGACGGGGCCGAGGTCGGCGACAATCTTCTCGTGCGCCTTCGTAATGTCTGATGCCTTGGAGACGTCGCAGACATAGTCGCGCACCTCAAGCCCGTCCTTGGCGAGCAGCTCTCGCGCTGCTTTCAGATCGGCTGCTCCGCGTGCGAGGATCGCCACTTTGGCGCCGGAGGCCGCGAATTGCCGGGCGACGGCGAGGCCAATTCCCTTGCTGCCGCCGGTGACGACGGCGACTCTGTCCTTCATCGTGACTTGCATGTTGATCTGCCTATGCGTTGAGCCGGAACTGGTCGAGTGAAGCCATTGTTGCCGTGCCTCATCGCAGCGTCAACGCGCTCACGCGTTCGATGACGAACGCGTGAGCGCCGGAAATACCATCCGGTTTGAAGGGCATCCTCGACAAGGATTTTCCCCGTTTGCCGCCGCCGGGAACGGCAATGTTGCTATTTTCGAGCGCGCCTTGTGAGGCTCGGCGGCCGCGCCAAGATCAAGCAGAACAACAATGGATCCAGGAGACCACCATGGCCCTGCAGCAAGCAAAACTCGAATCGCTTCCCTTCGTCACCGCCGAGCTGAACTATCTCGCGCCGACGCCGGGAAAGCCTCGCACCTATGCCTTCGATCCGCCGCCGGGCGAACCCAAATCCACCGCGCTGCCCGAACCGCACAACGTCCCGATCTTCGACGCGCGCCTGATCGCCGCAAACCTCTCTTTGGACCGCGAGGGTTTTGCGCTGGTCCGCCATCCCACCATCGTCAGGGATTTCTACGACGACAAGGAAGTGAACAGCGTCTACTACCCCGCCGTGGAAGCCTTCCTGAAGGCGACGCTCAAAGCAGACCGCGTCTTCATCTTCGATCACACCGTGCGCAAGCGCGTGGAGGGCGCCGCCGATATCAGGGGCGCCGGTCCGCGCCAGCCGGCCACGCGCGTCCATGTCGACCAGACCGACAATTCAGGCGCCAACCGCGTGCGCGAACATTTGCCCGATGAGGCTGACGAGCTTCTGAAGGGACGGGTTCAGGTCGTCAACGTCTGGCGGCCGATCCGGGGTCCGTTGCGCGATACGCCGCTGGCGATGTGCGACGGCCAGACGGTGCAGCCGGGCGATCTCGTCGCATCCGACCTGATCTATCCGAATCGCAGCGGCGAAACCTATTCCGTAAAATACAATCCGAACCATCGCTGGTACTACATTCCGGAAATGCGGACCGATGAGGCGCTGCTCCTGAAGTGCTACGATTCCGCGACCGACGGCCGCACACGGTTCGGCCCGCATACCGCTTTCATCGATCCAACCACGCCGGCCGATGCGCCGCCGCGCGCGAGCATCGAACTGCGAACGCTGGTGTTCCACAGGAACTGATCGCTGCGAGCGGGTGGATTCGCGTTCCCGCTATATTGGTGTTACCTCGCCCCGAAACGGTTTTGGGGCGAGGCGGCTCATGGACGACGGCAAGGCCGACGGCGCGGATGTCAATTTCCGCGCCCTAATTTTTGCGCTGCTGGCGCTGGCCTGCGGTCACATGTTGTCGACGCTGCTGCGAACGATTCCGGCCGTCAGCCTCGACGTCATGGCCGCCGATTTCAAAACGCCGTCGCAGACGCTGGCGAGCCTCACCTCGATCTACCATTTCGCCTTCGCCGCCTCGCAGATTCCGGTCGGCGCGGCGATGGATCGCTTTGGCGTGCGGCCGGTGTCGCTCAGTCTGCTGGCAGGAACCATCATCGGCGCGCTGGCGTCGGGTCTGGCAACGGGGCCGGAGAGCTTTCTGTTTGGCCAGTTCCTGCTTGGGGTCGCCACCTCAGGCATGCTGATGTGCCCGATGACGCTGGCGGCGAAACATATGTCGGCGGCGCGCTTCGGCCTGTGGTCCGGCATCATTCTCTCGATCGGCAATGTCGGCATGCTGCTGTCGTCGAGCCCGCTGGCCTTCGTCGTGGAACAGTGGGGATGGCGGGCCGGATTCTGGATCTCCGCCGGCTTCGGCGCTGTGGTGGCGGTGGCCGTGTTCGCGCTGGTGCCGAAGCAACCGGCCGCGCATGCCGACGACTCCTCGCCGCTCTCGCAAATGGCCGAGGTGCTGCGCATCGGCTTGTCGCGACCGCTCCGTGGCCTGATCGCGCTGTCGCTGGTCTCGCTGGCGGCTTCGCTGGTGCTGCGCGGATTGTGGGGTGGACCGTGGCTGATGGAAGTCAAAGGACTTGGCCGCATCGAGGCCGGAAACGCGCTCGGCCTGTTCACGCTGGCGTTGATCGTTGGTCCCTTGTTGATCGGCATCCTCGACCGCAATATCGGCCACCGCCGCGAGGTGCTGGCCGCCGCCCATTCCTTCGTAGCCCTGCTGCTCGCGCTGATGGCGGCGGGCGCGCCGCATTATCCGCTTTCGGAACTGTTCGGGATGACGGCGATGCCGCCGCGATTTGACGGCGTGCTGCTGGTTCTGATCGGCATAGCCATATCGGCGCAGCCGCTGCTCTTCGGCATGACGCGGCAACTGGCGGGCGCGCAGAATGCCGGCAAGGCACTTTCCGCCGTCAACCTCGCGTTCTTCCTCGGTACCGCGCTGATGCAATCGGCAACCGGCGTGGTCGCGGCAGTCTACGGCTTGCCCGCGGTGCTGATGTTCATGGCCGCGGCCTTGATCATCGGGACCGTCGTATTTTTGCGGTATACGTAGGATGGGTGGAGCGACTTGTCCGCCCATAGCTCAACGAGCGTAGGCGGAAGCAATACCCATCAATGCCTATCCATTCGATGATGGGTTTCGCAAGGGCTCAACCCATCCTACACTCCGGCGCAGAATGTCAGGTAATAACGGGTAACCATGTCCGCCAGGATCGATCCCATCACGCGCTCCGTCGTCCAGCATCGCCTCAGCTCGATCGTGAAGGAGATGGGCGAGGCGATGCTTCGCACCTCCTATTCGCAGATCCTCAATTCCAGCCGCGATTTTTCGCTCGCGATCTGCGACGCCGCGGGACGGCTGATCGCGCAGGCCGATCACCTGCCGGTTCATGTCGGCGCGCTGCCGTGGGCGACGCTCGCGGTCGAGGAACGGTTCAAGGACGTCAAGCCGGGCGACGTGATCCTGCTCAACGATCCCTATTATGGCGGTAGCCACCTGCCGGATCTGACCGCCTTCGTGCCGGTGTTCGACGGCGAGCGGCGGCTGCTCTGGACCATCGTGCGCGCACACCAGAGCGACATCGGCGGCGCCACCCACGGCGCCTATAACCCCGCCGCCACCGAGATCTATCAGGAAGGGTTGCGTGTCCCACCGATCAAGCTCTACGAGGCAGGAAAGCTCCGCGACGATCTGCTCGACCTGCTGGCGCTGAACATTCGCAACCCCCGTGAATTCCGCGGCGACCTCGCCGCCATGCTGGGAGCTGCGCATCTCGGCGAGCGGCGGCTGTCGCGATTGTTTGCGGAGTTTGGCGCGCCCGTCGTCGAAGCCGCGGTGGAAGCGATCCTCGACGCGACCGAACAGCAGACCCGCGCCGTCGTTTCGACATGGAAGGACGGCGTGTTCCATGGCGAGGCGTTTCTCGACGATGACGGCCAGGGCCGCAGCGATATCCGCATTGCTGCGAAGGTCACCAAGAGGGGCAGCGATGTCGAAGTCGATCTCTCCGACTCCGATCCGCAGTCGACCAGTTTTGTGAATTCCTCGCATGCCAACATGCAGGCCGCGGTGGCGATGGCGTTTGCCTATCTGATCGACGCCGAAATTCCGAAAAACACCGGCGCGCTGCGGCCGCTGAAGGTGATCGCTAGGCAGGGCACGGTGGTGTGGGCCGATCCCGGCCGGCCGGTGACGCTGTGCACCAGCCATCCCTCCAATGAAATCGTGGAAGCGATCGTGAAGGCCCTTTCCGCATCCTGTCCCGAGCGTGCGATGGCGGGCTGGAGCCGGCGCTTTCGCATCGCGATCCAGGGCGAGGATCCGCGCACCGGCAAGAATTTCATCTGGCACCTGTTCCAGGCGCGGCCCGGCGGCGGCGGGTCATCCGGCGGCGACGGCTGGTCGTCGATCGGCGAGTGGCATTCGGTCGGCGGGCTGAAGTTCGGCAGCCTCGAAGTTGCCGAAGTGCGCTTTCCCCTCTATTTCCGGCAGCATGAATTCCGCCCGGGCTCCGGCGGCGATGGCCAGTATCGCGGCGGCCTCGGTGTCTCCCTCGATCTGGTGCTGGAGACGGAAAAGGCCGCAAAAGGCAATACCGCGGGCGACGGTGCGCGGCATGGTCCGTGCGGCATGCTCGGCGGTGAGGACGGCAAGCCGCATCATTATCGTTTGCTGTCCGAAGGCCGGGAGCCGCGCGTATTGCGCACCAAGGAGGTCGGTATCGAGCTTCGCCCCGGCGATTGCCTGGAAATACGCTCTTCCGGCGGTGGCGGCTGGGGGCCGCCCGCAAAACGGTCGGCGGAAGCGCGCCGGCGCGACCGCGAGCAGGGCCTCACTGAAGCGTCGGCGGAGCAGCGTAGCTAATCATGTTCAGGATTGGCGTTGACGTCGGCGGAACCTACACCGATCTGGTGGCCACGGACGAGACCGGGCGAACCATATTCGCAAAATCGCCATCCACACCTGCGGATCAATCGATCGGCGTGATGGCGGGGCTGGAAGAACTGGCGCGGCGGCTGAACGTCACGCGCGCCGAAATGCTCGCTGCAACCGACCGTCTTGTGCATGGCACGACGGTTGCCACCAATGCGCTCCTGGAGCGCAAAGGTGCAAAAGTTGCGCTCATCACCACGGAAGGCCACCGCGACGTCATCGAGATGCGCGAGGGGCTGAAGCCCGATCGCTATGATCTGCGCTCACCGCCGCCGGCGCCGCTGGTGCCGCGCGATTTGCGTTTCGGGGTGAAGGAACGGCTCAAGGCTGACGGCTGTGTCCTCATTCCACTTGATACAAAATCGCTCGACGACGCCATCGCCGGCATCAGGCAGTCGGGCGCGGCCTCGGTCGCGGTGTGCTTTCTACACTCCTATCTCAATCCCGTGCACGAGCTCGCCGCCGTCGAGCGGCTGAAGCAGGCGCTGCCCGGCATCAGCATCTCGCGCTCCAGCGACGTGCTGCCGCAGATCAAGGAATATGAGCGCGTCTCGACCACGATCGTGAACGCCTATGTCGAGCCGATCGTGCGGCGCTATCTGACCAACCTCGAAACGCGGCTGACCGAAGCCGGCTTCAGGGGCGGTCTGTTTGTCGTGCTCTCGCATGGCGGCATGGCGCCGGTGGAAGAAGCCTCGCGGCTCGCCGCAGGTACGGTGCTGTCGGGACCGGCGGGGGGCATGTCCGGCGGACGACGCTGTTCTGACTTGCTCGGCATTCCCGATCTGGTGCCGTTCGACATGGGCGGCACCTCGACCGATATCTCGCTGATAGCAGGGGGGCAGGTCTCGCTCTCCGCCGACGGCATGCTGGCCGGCCAGCGCATCGCGCTGCGCAGCCTCGACATCGCGAGCATCGCTGCCGGTGGCGGCTCGATCGCCAGCGTCGATGCCAGCCGCACCCTGCGGGTCGGCCCGGAAAGCGCGGGCTCGGTGCCGGGCCCGGCCTGCTATGGCAATGGCGGAGAGGCCGCGACCGTCACCGACGCCAATGTCGTGCTCGGCTATCTCGATGCCGCTGCCTTCATGGGCGGCAAGCGTCCGCTCGTTCGCGCGGCGTCGGAAGCGGCCGTTGATCGCGTTGCGGCCGCGATGGAGCTGTCGCGCGTCGAGGCCGCCGCCGGCATCTATCGCATGATCAACCTGAACATGGCCGACGGCATCCGCCTGATGACGCTGCGCCGCGGCGTTGATCCGCGAAAATTTGCGCTATTGAGTTTCGGCGGCGCAGCCGGTCTGCATGCGGCGGAAGTGGCGCGCGAACTCGAGATCAAGCGCATCATCGTGCCGACTGTGGCCTCCGTGCTGTCGGCCTGGGGTATGCTGACCAGCGATCTCCGCTACGAGGTCAGCCGCACGCATTATGGCACTGGCCGCATTTCGGCCGATGAAGTGCGCGAACTGTTTGCCGGGCTGGAGCAGCAGGCTGCCGGCCGCCTGCGCTCGTGGTTCAATGGCCCGATTGCAATCGAGCGCTCCGCCGAAATGCGCTACGGCGAGCAGATCTTTGAAATCGACGTTTCGCTCGATGGCCTCGACTGGAACGCGCCCAATCTGGTGGATCAGATCGAAGACCGCTTTCATGTCAGGCACGAGGAGCTCTACACCTACGCCTCGCGCGGCCAGGAGGTCGTGTTCGTCAACGCCCGCGTCGCTGCCGTCGGCGAAGTGGAGCGGCAGGACGAAGGCGAGCACGAGGCCGCATTATCCAGCGCCTGTTCGCCACGCAGCCGGCGGCAGGCCTTCTTCGGCGGCTGGCGCGAAGTCCCGGTCTATGCACTCGACGAGCTGCAGCCCGGCCACACGCTGACGGGGCCGGCCATCATCGAAGCCGAGACCACGACCGTGCTGGTCGACACCGGCGACCGCGTCGCAGTCAATCCGTTGGGCTGGCTGGATATCGCGCTACGCTGATCTGTAGTCACGGAAGAGCGTAGCGATATCCGGCGTCATAACTCTCGCATATCGCGGAGCCTGTCATCGGGCGCGCGTTCGCGCGACCGGTTGGCTCGTGCTGGCTACGTTGCTGCCCAATCGTCGCATTACCGATTTCGGCCCCTACATGGCCAATCTCGACCATGCACACGGCCAAGGCCCAATTCGTTCGCCAGCCACAACGGAACCGTTGCTTCCTGAGGTCCCTCGCGTATCACCGGCACTACGGGCCCGCCGCACGGGTCGACCCGGTCGTCCTCAGGGCGATAGCGATATCGCGGAACAATGTTGTAGTCCCAGTAGGGAGCTGGCCTTACGACGGGCACCCGGATGATGGGCCTTTCCCGTGGTTCACGAACGACTTGGGCGGTCTGCGCATGCGCTGCGGCACTAAACGCGCCCACGTTACACAGGACCAGGGCCGTTCCCAAAGCTACGATCGCTATCCTCATCCCTCGACCTCCTTGCCACACACAGCCTACACGCACTCGGATATCCAGCGATGTTCGAGTTCGTGCGCTGTTGAGCGTATATCGGACATCAAACACGCCTGAACCGCAACGTCTCATTTTATGAAGACTGGCGGCCCATCTGGCGTGGCGAAGCCGCGCCGCCAACATTTCATTTTAACAACCTGATCTCCCGCGCTATCATCGTCATCGCTGGGTGGCGTCAAGAGCTCTGAACAGCTCGACGTTCGAGGGCCGCGTTGATGAAAACAAGAATAAAATGGCTGCCACCAGCCTTCTTCGCTGCATTGTTGCTGGGATCGACTTGGATGGCCCCGCCGCCAACCCGCGCTGCCGGCGTGACCGACACCGAAATCCGCATCGGCAACATCATGCCCTATACCGGCCCGCTGGCCGCGTTCGCTTCGATCGGCAGGGCGGAGGCCGCCTATTTCGACATGATCAACGAGCGCGGCGGCATCAACGGACGCAAGATCAGGTTCATCTCCCGCGACGACAGTTCCAACCCGAGAACGGCGGTCGAACATACCCGCGAGCTGGTCGAGCAGGAGCGTGTGCACCTGATGTTCGGATCGTTCGGCACGCCGAGTAATCTGGCGACGCGAAGCTATCTCAACGAGCGAAACATCCCGCAGCTCTTTGTCGCCTCCGGCGAAGAGGAGTGGGCGCATCCGAAGCGCTTTCCGTGGACGATGGGTTGGCAGCCGACGTATCGCTCCGAGGGGCGGATCTACGCCAACTACATCCAGGCCGCCTATCCGAGCAAAAAGATCGCCGTGCTCTGGCAGAACGACCAGTTCGGCCGCGATCTGTTCCGGGGTTTGCAGGAAGGGCTCGGCATCACCGCCAACATGATCGTGGCCGATATCGCCATCGACGCCGACATGTCGATCGATGCCCAGGTCGACATCCTCAAGAACTCCGGCGCCGAAGTGCTGGTGCTCAACTGCGCGCCGCCGATCTCGGCGCGTGCAATCCGCAAGGCCGCTGAACAGGGCTGGTATCCTGTAGTGGTGCTGGTGAATGCGGCGGCCTCGATCGCCCATGCGCTGCGGCCGGCGGGGCTTCAGAACTCCGTCGGCGTGATCTCCACCTCGTATCTGAAGGATGCCGGCGACGCCACCTGGAAGGAAGATCCTGCCATCAAGGCGTGGCTTGCGTTCATGGACAAGTATTATCCGGATGGAGACAAGGAGGATGGCTACGCCATATTCGGCTATGCGGCGGCCGAGACGCTGGTCCAGGTGCTGACCCAGTGCGGCGACGACCTGTCGCGCGAGAACATCATGCGGCAGGCCGCGTCCTTGCGGAACTACCAGAGCACAGTCGCATTTCCGGGAATAACGATAAACACCGGGCCGTCCGACTTCCATCCGATCGAACAGATGCGGCTGGTGCAGTTCGACGGCAGCACTTGGCAGCCGATTGGCGATGTGATCGAGAGCGCGTTCCTGGGCGTGCCGGGCGATAATTGAGCAGAATGTTGCGAACTCCACAAACAGCCACCGCTGTCATCGCCCGCGAAAGCGGGCGATCCAGTACGCCGAGACGTCAGTGATTGAACGGGTAGGTCGCGGCGTACTGGATACCCCGCATGGTATGGCGGCCAAGGTTCGCTACTTCTTCTGCCCGTAATTCAACAGCCCGCCTTTGTTCTTCGGCGGATGGGCGCGCAGGCCTTCCTCGTTGGGCTCGGTGCCCCAGCCGGGCCGGTCCGGCATCACCAGGTGACCATCGACGATATCGGGCACGTGGGTGAACAACTCATGGTCCCACGCGAGGCGATCGATGTCGGTTTCCATGATGCGCAGATTCGGCACCGCGGCGGAGAAATGCGCGTTCTGCATGGTGCAGAGGTGGCCATAGAAATTATGCGGTGCGACGTTGACCTCGAAATGCTCGGCGGCCGCGGCGATCTTCATCGATTGCCACACCCCGTTCCACGGTGTGTCGATGATCGCGACGTCCATCGCCTGTTCGTTGAAGTAGGGCAGGAACTCGCGCAGCCCCAACAGCGTCTCGCAGGACGAGACCGGATGCGGGCTCTGGCGGCGGATGTAGCCCAGCGCCTGCGGGTTGAAGGTGTCGATCTCCACCCAGAACAGGTCGATGTCCTTGATGGCGCGGAGGATCTTGAGATAGCCCTCGGTCTTGGCGTTGAAGTTGAGGTCGAGCAGTAGGTCGACGTCCGGCCCGGCGCCGTCGCGGATGGCTTCCAGATGCATGCACAGATTGCGCAGCACCTTGCGATCGACATTGATCTCGGGCTCGAACGGCGAACCGAAGCCCGGCCGCCAGCCCTGCGGCTTGCCGTCGGTGTAGACGAAGATGTTGGTCTTCATCGCCGTAAAACCCTTCTCGCGCACCTCGCGCCCGATCGACTTGACGCCGTCGAGATCGGTAATCGCCGGCTTGAACCAGTCGGGATGGTTGATGCGCCAGGTCGCGCAATGCGACCAGTAGACTCGGATGCGGTCGCGGATCTTGCCGCCGAGCAATTCGTAGCAGGGCACGCCGAGCGCCTTGGCCTTGACGTCGAGCAGCGCGTTCTCGAGAGCCCCAAGCGCCAGTGCCACCACACCGCCGGCAGCCGGCCGCGTCGCCGCAAACAGTTCGGCGTAAATCCGCTCGTGCTGGAACGCGTTCTTGCCGACGACGCGCGCGCCAAGCCGCTCGATCGCCGCCGTCACGCCGGGCGCACCAAAACCCTCGTCGTACTCGCTCCAGCCGACGATGCCGTCCTCGGTCATGATCTTGACGAAGTGGTAGTTGCGCCATCCGGCGTCGCAGGCGAGCGTTTCGACGCTTCTGACGGTGGTGGCTCTTTTCATGATTTCCTGCCCCGGAGCTTGTTGTTGTGGTTGATCAATAACAACAGTGGATTGATGGGGAGGTCAATCGCGGGAGGGTTCGCTGTTTGTCATGGCCGTGTCTGGCCGAAGCATAACGATTGTCGGGATCGGCTACGCCTGCGGATGAAACAGCGTCGGCTTCCGCCGCTCGAACACCTGCCGCCCGTTCTTGAATCCCATCAGCATATCGGGCAGTTCGGCGATCGCATTGGTGCCGCTGTCGGTGTCGAGGATGACGAGGTCCGCCGGGTTGCCCGGCGCGATGCCGTAATCCCTCAAGTTCATCAGCCGTGCCGGCAGTTCGGTCACGAGATCGAGGCAGGTATCGAACTCGCTGATGCCGGCATGCGCGACATTGGCGTAGAAATTCGCCATCCGCAGCAGCGAGGCGTCGCCGAACGGCGTGAAGGGGTTGAGCACGTTGTTGGTCGCGACCGAACAGAGAACGCCGTCCGCCACGAGCTTGTGCGCCAAAGTCAGCCCGCGCGGCGCATTATGCGTGGCGTCACGGCCCATCAGATAGAGATCGGTCGCGGGCAGCACGGTGACGGCGACGCCGCATTTGGCCAGCCGCGCGGCGGCGGCCTTCAGCCGATCCGGCGGCAGCGCCGACAATTTGGTGGCGTGGCCGATCGCGACGCGACCGTGGTAATTGCGCCGCTCGGTCTGCCGGCAGACCTCTTCGAGATGCCACCAGGACGGGTCGAGATCGAAATCGAGGTGCAGGTCGACATCGACATCGAATTGCTGCGCCAGGTCGAAAATCTTTTCGAGATGCGCGTTCGGATCGGTGTCCATATAGGGACAGCCGCCGATCGCCTCACCGCCGTCGCGCAAGGCCGCAATGAGTAGTTCCTCGGCGCCGGGATCGTTGGTCAGGCCCTCCTGCGGAAACACGCAGATCGAGAGATCGAGCGCCCAGGCATAGTCGCGCTTCAGCGCCTTCACCGCCGCAAAACCGCGCAAGCCGATGCGCGGATCGATTTCGACATGGGTCCGCATCCGCGTGGTGCCATGCACGATGGCGCGCTCGATCACGCGCGCGCCGCGCGCATAGACGTCTTCCACCGTGAAATCGCGCTTCATGGCAGCGACTGCGGCAATGGCTTCACTGACGCTGCCGTGGTTGTGCGCGCAGCGGCCGAGCAGGCAGGCCTTGTCGAGATGAATATGCGTATCGACGAAGCCGGGCAGGGCCAATCTGCCGCCGACCTCGATCTCGGTCGCTTCGCAGGCAAGGCGGGGTTCGATGGCGGCTATGCGCCCGCTCGCGACGCCGATATCGAGAGGTGTCGCCGAGGCTCGCGTCCTGGCGTTGCGGAAGATCAGGTCGAAGGCGGTTTTCGTGTTCATCGGGCGTCAGGCTGGAGTAGGTCTCAACCTATCGGAAGCGGGGACGCCGGGCAGCTCCAGATTGTGTGCAATCTGGAGCTAAATTGTTCAAAATATGTGCATGCAGTTTGTGGGCTGAACTGTAGTATTTCCCGCGTCAGGAGAAACCGCCATGTCCGTTGCCGCCAAAGCCGAAGCCAACATGTCAGACGCCGAGGTGGTCGAGGCCTATCTCACGGCGTCGATGATCCCCGATCCCGATGCCGCCGCGGCCTACATGAAGCCGGGCACGATCATCACCTTCACCGGCGGACGCGAGTTTGACCATCCGCGCGGCCCGACCGGCTTCAACGCGCGGCGCTATCGCTGGGTCAAGAAGAAGATGGACCGCTTCGACGTCTGCCCGGGCGCGGAGGAGACCGTCGTCTACAGCATCGGCACGCTTTACGGCGAATGGCTCGACGGCACGCCGTTCGAAGGCAATCGCTATGTCGATCGCTTTGTGGTCCGGGGCGGGCAGATCGTGAAGATGGACGTCTGGAACGACAGCGCCGAGCGGATTCTGGTGCAGATGGGGATTGAGGCGTAGCGGTCTTACCTCGCCCTGACCACCTTCGGCAGCTTCACCACCCGCTCACCTTCGCCTTCCTCGGCATAGGGCGCCAGAATATCCAGCAAATCGCGGCCGCGCTGCGGGGAAGGAGCGACCAGCGCGCGGCTGGCTACCGAATCCAGATGGCTGTGCATCAGGCTCATCACCTTGGCCTCGTCGCCTTTCACCAGCGCCGCGATGATCGCGCGGTGCTCGTTGATGCCGCATTCGGACGAATGCGGACGGCTGTACAGCGATAGCGTCAGGCAGCAGCGATAGGCGACCTCGCTGACATAACGCACCAGGATCGGGCTGTTGGTCATGTGGGCGAGCAGGATATGGAATTCGGTCGCGAGGCGGATCGAGACCGCATCCGCGCCGTCGCGGGCGTGGTCCTCGGCGTCGACATGGGCATTGAGTTCGGCAATCTGGCTCTTGGTCAGCTTGCCGGCGAGCTGGCGCACGACGAGGCGCTCGAGTTCGATCCGGATATCGAAGGCGTCGCGCGCTTCCTGCCAGCTCGGCGTCGCCACCACGGCGATCCGGTTGCGGCGCAGCTCGACGAGACCTTCCGCGGCCAGTTGCCCGAGTGCGTGGCGGGCGATGGTGCGGCTGACGCCGAACCGCTCGCCGAGCGAGTCCTCGGGCAATTTCGCGCCGGGCTCCAGCGCCTGCTCGATGATGGCGCGGCGCAGCGCGCGGCAGATCACGCCGACCTTATCGGATGGTTCAGCGGTCTTGCTGACGGGGCGGGGCGCCATCGGCGAATCCTGACGGGTGCTTCGAATGGCGCTCTCTTATCACAATTGCCGACTGATTGTGCGCCTCAATTGCATGCACTTTCGGGGTAGAATTGCACAAAAGGAATCCGCCGGATCGCGCGGCAAATCCGAGGCGCCTTGATTCCAAAGGCAAGTTTGGCTGGCATTCGGCTTGCATGCACTTCCAGCCATGATGCGCATGCAACCACATTCCGAGTTTAGGGGCACGCCGGTTCCGGGCTCCGCCACTCCGATCGCGATCGAACTGTCGGAGGCTTCCGTCACCTTCGGCCGCGGCGCCCGCGCGGTGCCGGCCCTCTCCACGACAAGCTTGCGGATCGCCGACGGCGAGTTTGTCGCCCTCGTCGGGCCGTCCGGCTGCGGCAAGTCGACCATCCTGCGGCTGGTCAGCGGCCTCGTGCAGCCGACGGCCGGCGTCGTCGTCGTCGGCGGCCGCGAAGTCGCCGCCCGCGCTTTACGCGTCGGCATGGCGTTCCAGAACCCGACCATGCTGCCGTGGATGTCGATCGAGCGCAACATCATGCTGCCGCTCAAGATCGTCGAGCCGTTCCGCTCGCAATTCCGAAAGTTGCGCAAGACCGAATTCCGCGACAAGGCTAATGCACTGCTCGAGCAGGTCGGCCTCAAGGGCTTTGGCAACCGCTACCCCTGGCAACTCTCCGGCGGCATGCTTCAGCGCGCCAACCTGTGCCGCGCGCTGATCCACGAGCCGCGCATGCTGTTGCTGGATGAGCCCTTCGGCGCACTCGACCAGTTCACCAGGGAAGAGCTGTGGTCGATCCTGCAGGACCTCTGGATCGCCCATAGGCCGACCGTGCTCCTGGTGACGCATGACCTGCGCGAGGCCGCGTTCCTCGGCAGCCGCATCTGCGTGATGAGCGCGCGCCCCGGCCGCATCCTCGACGACAGCCGCGTCGAGTTCCCCCGGCCGCGCACGGTTGCCATGACATTCGAGCCCGATTTCGTCGCGCTGAACCAGAAGCTGCGCGCCTTCATCGTTGATGCGCGCACCGCCTCAGCACAGGGAGCGGCCTGACCATGCCCGATCTCGATTATCGCCAAAAAGCATGGTCGGCGGCACTGATCGTGCTGTTCTTCGTCGCTTGGGAATTGTTCTGCCTGATGACTGGCATGTCCGATCTGGTGCTGCCGCGTCCCTCGCAAGTATTCGTCACGCTGTTCGAGAAATTCCCGATCCTGTGGCCCCATATCCTGCAGACGCTGGCGACGACGATGGTCGGCTTTGTTCTTGGCGTCGGGCTCGGCGTCGTGCTCGGCGCGGTGATCGGCGTTTCCAAAACCGCTTATGACACGGCCTATCCGCTGCTCGTTGGATTTTCCTCGATTCCAAAAGTTGCTGTCGTGCCGATCTTCGTGCTGTGGTTCGGCTCGGGCACGGTGCCGGCGGTGCTGACCGCGCTCTCGATCTGCTTCTTCCCCATCGTGGTCAACATCGCGACGGGACTGGCGACGACAGAACCTGAACTCGAAGACGTTCTGAAGGCGTTAGGGGCCAGCAAGTTCGACATCCTCTGGAACGTCGGACTGCCGCGCACCATGCCGTTCTTCTTTGCCTCGCTGAAGGTCGCGATCTCCTACGCCTTTGTCGGCGCGGTGCTGTCGGAGACCGTCGCTTCCAACCGCGGCATCGGCAACGTCATGATGACCGCGTCCTCGAATTTCAACGTGCCGCTGGTGTTCGCCGGCCTGTTCGTGCTCGCCGGCCTCGGTGTCGCCCTCTACGTGGTCTTTTCGCTGATCGAGGGCCGCGTCACCGGCTGGGCCACCCGCAAGAGCGACGTGATCGCGACATGAAAATTTTCGCCACTCCCCCATCCAACCCTTATCGAGGAGATCACGATGTTAGCCAGAGTAAGCGCCGCGCTGCTGGGAGTTGCCTTGTTCGCCGGCACAGCGTGTGCCCAGGAAACGACGATCAAGTTCACGCTGGGCTGGAAGACGCAAGGGTCCGACGCCGCGTTCTTCTATGCCAAGGACAACGGCTTCTTCAAGGAAGAGGGCCTCAATGTCGTGATCGACCAGGGCGAGGGCTCCGGTGCAACGGTGACGCGCATCATGTCGGGCGCCTATGACGCCGGCTTCGGCGACGTCAACGCCATCATCCAGAACGCCTCGACCAAGCCGCAGGACGCGCCTGTGATGGTCTACATGATCTGGAACCAGCCGCCGTTCGCCATCGTGACCAAGAAGACCAGCGGCATCAACACCATCAAGGACTTTGAGGGCCGCACGCTCGGTGGCGCGCAGGGCACGCCGACGACGCGGTTGTTGCCGGTGTTTGCCAGCAAGAACAAGCTCGAGGGCGAGAAGATCAAGATCTCCAACATGGCGCCGAACCTGCAGGAGCCGATGCTGATCAAGGGCGATATCGATGCCGCGCTGGTGTTCAACATTACGAGCTACTTCAACCTGGTGCTGAACCGCCAGGATCCCGACAAGGACTACAAATGGTTCTCGTTCGGCGATTACGGCCTCGATCTCTATTCCAACGGCATGATGGTGTCGCGCAAGCTGCTGGCGTCCAATCCCAAGGCCGTCGCCGGCCTCGTTCGCGCCGTCAACAAGGCCGTGATCGCGATCGCCAAGGACCAGAACGCGGGCATGAAGGCGGCGGTGAACTATGACAATCTGATCAATGCCGAAGTCGAGAAGCGCCGCCTCCAGTTCTCGTTTGACAAACTGATCGTCTCGCCGGAGATGAAGGAAATCGGCGTCGGCGACGTCAAGGACGACCGCATGGCGCGCGCCATCGGCATCATCGTCGAAGGCTACCAGCTCGCCCGCGCGCCGGCGCCGTCGGAGATTTTCTCCCGCGAGTTCCTGCCGCCGCGTGCGGAGCGGGAGCTGGTGTATACGGCGAATTGAGTCGGGTGCTTAAGACCGTCATTGCGAGCGTATCGAAGCAATCCATGTCTGTGCACGGGGAAATATGGATTGCTTCGTCGCTGCGCTCCTCGCAATGACGGAGTGCGGTGACACGATGGAAATCGCGGCACACAGCCTATTCTCCGGCCCGGACCACGGCCTGATCGAGAATGTCGTGCTTCGCCACGACAACGGCCTCATCACCGATATCTCCGAGGCAGTCTTACCCACAACCGCCCCGCGATCCCTCATTCTTCCCGCCTTCGTCAACGCCCACGACCATGCGCGGCCCACCGCGTCCTCGTTCGGCGCGCTCGGCATGCCCTTGGAAAGCTGGATCCTGCGCTCGGCGCTGGGCACGCCGGTCGATCCCTATCTGACCGCGGCCTCGGCGTTGGCCCGCTCGGCGCGGGCGGGCTGCGCGGCGATGATGGTGCACTATACCCGGCCAAGCGGCACCATGCCGCTGATCGAGGAGGCAAAGGCGATTGCGAGGGCGGCGTCCGACGTCGGCATCCGCATCGCGTTCGCGCTCGCAGTGCGCGACCAGAACCCGGTGGTCTATGGCGACGGCGAACCGGTGCTGTCGCAACTCTCAAGCGACGATCGCAGGACGATCGAGGAATTGTTCGTCCGTGCGCCGATGTCGCCCAAGGCCTATATCGAGCTGACGGATGCGATAGCCTCGGCCGTCGCGGGGCCGAAGGTAGAGGTACAGCTCGGCCCGGCCGGCGTACAGTGGTGCTCAAAACCGCTGCTCGAGGCGGTGGCGGAGAATTCGGCGCTGACCGGGCGGCGCATCCACATGCATCTGTTGGAGACAATCTACCAACGCGCCTGGGCCGACCAGCATTTTCCGGAAGGCGTCGTCCGTTATCTCCGCGACATCGGCTTCCTGTCGGAGCGGTTGACGCTGGCGCATTGCATCCACGCCCGCCCCGACGAGATCGAGATGATTGCAGCGTCCGGGGCGCGCATCGTCACCAACTTCTCCTCCAATTTGCACCTGCGCTCGGGCCTTGCCCCGATCGCCGCGGCGCACCGATGTGGCTGCGCCATTGCAGTCGGCGTCGATGGTCTCGCGCTCGACGAAGACGACGACGTGCTGCGCGAGATGCGGCTGGTGCAGATGATGCACGGCGGCCTTGGCTTCGAGCGAACTTGGACCGCTGCCGAGTTCCTCGCGCTCGCCATCGCCAATGGCCGCAAAGCGACGGGCGCGCCCGGTACCGGTGAACTCGTCCCCGGCGCGCCGGCCGATTTCGTCACGCTCGATCTCGACCGGCTCGACCGCGACCGGATCATGCCGGTCGACCCCATCGATCTCCTGTTCGCGCGCGGCAATGCGTCATTGCTCCGCGACGTCGTGGTGGACGGACGGCTGATCGTGAGCGAAGGCCGTTGCACCAGTGTCGATCTCCCCGCGATCGAGCAGGAGTTGCGCGGAATCTATCGGGCCAACGCAAGACAACTCGCGCCATTTCAGCGGGCCTGGCCGCCGCTCGCAGCGTCGCTGCAGAGCTGGTTCGAAGCCCAGCTCGATTGCCGGTAGACCGCTAAGCGCCTCAGTTTGCTCTGTGAATTCCGTGACGTGGAACGAAATTCCACTTGCGCAGAATCTCGGCACCGGTTCATGTCGAGTAAACAAGAAACTGCCGGTAGCCGCATCGCGCTGCTGACTGGGGTATAGGAAGCAAGCGGGCCAGGTGAGCCGATCGCCGCATCACTTCGCTCTGATGTCCAGACGGAACCGTTCATGTCCTTCCATAAATTGCTGATTGCCAACCGCGGCGAGATTGCCATCCGCATCGCGCGGGCGGCGGGCGACGCTGGCCTTGCGACGGTCGCAATCTATTCCGCCGACGACGCGCAATCGCTGCATGTCCGCGCCGCCGACGCCGCCCTTGAAATCCCCGGGCGCGGCGCGCGGGCCTATCTCGATATCGAGGCGGTGATCGCAGCCGCCAAGGCGACCGAATGCGACGCCGTGCATCCCGGCTATGGCTTCCTCAGCGAGAATGCCGCGTTCGCCCGCCGCTGCATCGAAGAAAGCATCGTCTTCGTCGGCCCGTCGCCGGAAGCGCTCGATCTGTTCGGCGACAAGGCGCAGGCCAAGGCGCTGGCAAAAAAATGCGGCGTGCCTGTTATCGAGGGCACCAGCGGGCGGACCAGCCTCAATGAGGCCAAGGCCTTCCTGGAATCGCTCGGCGAGCGCGGCGCCATCATGATCAAGGCCATCGCCGGCGGCGGCGGCCGCGGCATGCGGATCGTCGACGACGCGGGCAGGCTGGAGGAGGCCTATGCGCGCTGCCAATCCGAGGCGATGGCGGCTTTCGGCAGCGATGGCGTCTATGTCGAGCGCCTGATTCGCAATGCCCGCCACATCGAGGTGCAGGTCATCTGCGACCACCACGGCGCGATCAGCCATTTGTGGGAGCGCGAATGCACGATCCAGCGCCGCAACCAGAAGCTCATCGAGGTCGCGCCAAGCCCGTCGCTGAACGATGCCTTGCGCACGCGCATCATCGACGCCGCCAAGGAACTTGCGGCTGCGGCGAACTACGACAATCTCGGCACCTTCGAATTCCTCGTCGATAACGACGCCAGGACCAGCGACAAGGCGTTCGCCTTCATCGAGGCCAATCCGCGGCTGCAGGTCGAGCATACCGTCACCGAGGAGGTGCTCGGCCTCGATCTCGTGCAGTCGCAGCTTGCGGTCGCTGCCGGTGCGACGCTGGGCTCGCTCGGGCTTGCGCAGGGCTATATCCCGAGGCCCCGCGGCTTTGCGATGCAGCTCCGCGTCAACATGGAGGTGATGGACGAGACCGGCGCGACGAGGCCGACCGGCGGGACGCTGGCGGTATTCGACCTGCCGTCCGGCCCCGGCGTGCGCGTCGATACATTCGGTTATTCGGGTTACCGGACCAGCGCCGCCTTCGACTCACTGCTCGCCAAAGTCATCGTGCATTCGCCGGGCGGCAACTGGACCGACGTGGTGCACAAGGCCTCGCGCACGCTGCGTGAGTTTCGGATCGGCGGCGTCGCCACCAACATTCCCTTGCTCGCGGCGATCTTGGCGCATCCGGATTTTGTCGAGAACCGTCTCAGCACCGGTTTTATTGACAAGCACGTCGCCGATCTAATTGGCGAAACCAACACGACGGCGGAGACGGAACTGGTCGAATCCGGCAGCGCCGCCGATGACGAGACGCTCGCGATCGCGGTCGCGGCATCTGCAACCGGCCCAGCAGGTTCGGTCGCGGTGCCGGCGCCGCTGCAAGGCACGATCGTCGCGATAGACGTCGAGGAGGGAGACCTCGTTCGCCCCGGTCAGCAGATCGCCGTGCTCGAATCCATGAAGATGGAGCATCTGGTCACGGCGCCGCATGGCGGCCGGGTGACGCAGATCGCGGCCGGCTCCGGCGCGACGCTGATGCAGGACGAGGCGATCCTCTACCTCGAACCGGCCGAGCTCGACGCCCATGATATCGCCGAGGAAGAGGATGTCGATCTCGACCACATCCGTCCCGATCTGGCCGAACTCATGGAGCGCCACGCCATTACGCTCGACGAAAACCGCCCGGCGTCGGTCGAGCGCCGGCGCAAGACCAACCAGCGCACGGCGCGGGAGAATATCGCGCAACTCGTCGATGAAGGCTCGTTCGTCGAGTACGGTTCGCTCGCCATCGCCGCCCAGCGAAGGCGGCGCACGGTCGATGACCTGATCCGCAACACGCCGGCCGACGGTCTGATCTCCGGCGTCGCCACCGTGAATGCGGAAAAATTCGGCGCGGATGCCGCCCGCTGCATGGTGATCGCTTACGACTATACCGTGCTCGCCGGCACGCAGGGCCATATGAACCACAAGAAGATCGATCGCATGCTGAGCCTTGCCGAGCAATGGCGCCTGCCGCTGGTGTTTTACGCCGAGGGCGGCGGCGGCCGGCCCGGCGATACGGACAGGCTCGGCATGACCGGCCTCGACGGTCCGTCCTTTGTGCAGTTCGCAAAGCTCTCAGGACTGGTGCCGGTGATCGGCGTCGTCTCCGGCTATTGCTTTGCCGGTAACGCCGCGATGCTCGGCTGCTGCGATGTCATCATCGCCACCAGGGACGCATCGATCGGCATGGGCGGTCCCGCGATGATCGAGGGCGGCGGGCTCGGCGTCTATCACCCTGCGGAGGTGGGTCCGGTGTCGTTCCAATCGCCGAACGGCGTCATCGACATTCTGGTGGAAGATGAAGCGGAGGCGACATCCGCGGCGCAGAAATACCTGTCCTATTTCCAGGGCACGGTTGCCGACTGGAAAGCGCCGGACCAGCGCCTGCTGCGGCGGGCGATTCCGGAGAACCGGCTGCGGGTCTACGACATCCGCAATGTCATCGATCTCCTTGCCGACGAAGGCTCGGTGCTGGAGATCCGCCGGGATTTCGGCGTCGGCATGATCACCTCCTTCATCCGCATCGAAGGAAAGCCGTTCGGCCTGATCGCCAACAATCCAAAGCACCTCGGCGGCGCGATCGATGCCCCGGCCGGCGACAAGGCTGCGCGCTTCATGCAGCTCTGCGACGCCTTCGACATCCCGATCGTATCGCTGTGCGATACGCCGGGATTCATGGTCGGCCCGGAAGCCGAGAAGACCGCGATCGTCCGCCATGTCGCCCGCATGTTCGTCACCGGTGCGAGCCTCACCGTGCCGCTGTTCGGCATCGTCCTGCGCAAGGGCTACGGTCTCGGCGCGCAGTCGATGATCGGCGGCGGCTTCCACGCCTCGTTCTTCACGGTGGCCTGGCCGACCGGCGAGTTCGGCGGCATGGGCCTGGAAGGCTATGTCCGTCTCGGCTTCCGCAAGGAGATGGAAGCGATCGAGGACCCGGACGAGCGTGAAGACTACTACAAGGCCAAGGTCGCCGAGCTCTACGCCAACGGCAAGGCAGTCTCGATCGCTTCCGTGCTCGAGATCGACGAAGTGATCGATCCCGCCGACACGCGGCACTGGATCATGTCGGGTTTGCGCTCGGTGCCGAAGCCGGAAGCGCGCGCGACCAAGAAGCGGCCGTGCATTGATGCGTGGTGAGTGACGAAGATATGAAGCCGTCGTCCCTGCAAACGCAGGGACCCATAATCACAGGGTCGCGTTGTTGAAGAACGTCGATCCCGCGCTCAACAATGACGGCCGCGGCGTATGGGTCCCGGATCGCGCTCGCCTTGCCCGCTTGTCCGGGACGATGAGCACAGAGAGCATAGGGCGGCAACCTTGCGCGCGTCGTGCCTTCGGTTTGCCCAACCTGCGGACCGCGAGCTGATTTGCCGCACGCACAAAGCGAAATTTGAAGGCGCCCGTAAAGCCATTGCCTAGGGAAGGCCGGGATGCCCCCGCTGTACCTGTATGCTCGTGTGCGCGTTCTTAGTGCGCAAGTTGCACACGAGACCGCGGGTGCGGCGCGCACCCGGTCTTCCCAGCGCCCTCTGCTTGAAGAGGGCGGGAAGTTGAGAGCAAACCTCGGGCGCCATGCGCCGCGAGAGCGCCGCCGCATATTCACTTGTCGTCACCCGCGAAGGCGGGTGACCCAGTATCCCAGAGACGGCAGTGATTGAATCGAGAAGCCGCAGCGTACTGGATCCCCCGCATGCGCGGGGGATGACAGTCACGGGGTGCGGAAGGCCCACACACTATGATCTACCCCAACCTCAACTCATCATATCCCTTCGCTGCCACCTCATCGCACCTGGCACGGTAGGCCGGCGCGCTGCCGCTGTAGCGGGCGACGATGCGGGTCTGTTTGCCCTCGACGTTGGAGTTGATGCCGGTCATCCAGGAATTCACCTCGTTGGACAGCAACCCCTCGCCGAGCGCCTTGACGTGATCGGTCCAGGATTTCACGCCCTCCGGCGTCGCTTCCAGCCGTGTCAGTTTCCGTTCCATCGCAAACTTGATCAGCCCGGTGACCCAGTCGACGCTGTATTCGATGCTGCGCGGAATGTTGCCGAGCGCGGTATGCGGCCCCATCAGCATCAGCATGTTCGGAAATTCATGCACCATGATGCCGAGATAGGTCTCCGGGCCTTGTCGCCACTTGTCTTTCAACCGCGCGCCGCCAACGCCGCGGAAATCGATCTTGTCGAAACTGCCGGTGATGGCATCGAAACCGGTCGCGTAGATGATGATGTCGAATTCGTAATCCTTGTCGCTGGTCCTGATGCCCTCAGGCGTGATCCGCTCGATCGGCGTCTCCATGATGTCGACCAGTTCGACATTGTCCTGGTTGTAGACCTCGTAATAGAAGGTCTCGAGCGGCAAGCGTCGCGTACCGAAGCCGTGATTTTTCGGAATCAGCTTCTCCGCGACCGCCGAATTCTTCACGCGCTGCCGGATCTTGCGCGCGACGAAATCGGAGATCGTGGCGTTCGCCTTGCGGTCGATCAGGATGTCGCGAAAGTTGCCCTGCCAGATGCCGAAGCCGCGCTCGCCATAGAGCTTTTCATAGAACGCCTCGCGCTCCTCGTCGGACACTTCGAACGCGCCGCGCGGGTCCGGCGTGTGCAGGAAACAGGCGAAGGTTTCCTTGCAGCGGGCGAACATTTCCGGATAGCCGGCCTTGATCTTCGCTTGGGTCTCCGCATCGATCTTGCCGTTGTGCAGCGGCGCGCACCAGTTCGGCGTTCGCTGGAAGACGGTGAGATGGCCGACTTGGCTCGCAATGGTCTGGATGGTCTGCACGCCGGTCGCGCCGGTGCCGATCACCGCGACGCGCTTGCCGGTGAAATCAACCGACTCCTTCGGCCATCGCGCGGTGTGAAAGGAGGCGCCCTTGAAATCCTCGCGGCCCTCGATCCGCGGCAGGGTAGGCGTCGACAGCGGCCCGATCGCGGTGATCAGGAACCGTGTACTGAAGCGGCTGCCGTTCTCGAGCGTAACGGTCCAGCTTCGCGAGCCTTCGTCGTAAACTGCCGCCGTCACCCGGCTGCGAAACTGGATATCGCGGTGCAGGTCGAACTTGTCGGCAACGTAGTTGAGATAGCGCAGAGTCTCCGGCTGGCCGGCAAAATGCTCGGACCACTCCCATTCCTCCAAGAGCTGCTTCGAGAACGAGTAGCCATAGGAATAGCTCTCGGAATCGAAGCGCGCGCCGGGATAGCGGTTCCAGTACCAGGTGCCACCGACATCGGTCGCGGCCTCGAACGCCCGCACGCGAAAACCCTGTTCGCGCAGCCGGTAGAGCTGGTACAGGCCCGACATGCCCGCGCCGATGATGATGGCGTCGTAGTCCGGAATCGGCGTCGCTCCCGCATTGTGGTTTGCTCAAAAGCTATCCGGTCTCGCGCCCGCGGACAAACCCGTATCAAGGCGTGGCAGGGTTGCGTGTTTGTCCCGCCGAGTCAGCCTCGCTCGGCTTTACTGCCGGCCGTATCTGCCCCTATCGTGGAGCCCAGATCGCCCTCAAGGCGACGATTCAGGGAGCGAAGCGACCGCAATGAACGATCCCGTTGACGTCCTCATCATCGGCGCCGGTGCGTCCGGCGCGGCGGTGGCGTGGAGCCTGGCTGATACCAGGATGCATATCCTCTGCCTCGACCAGGGCGGCTGGATGAAGCCGTCGGAATATCCGAGCACCGGGCGGGACTGGGAGGCGAAGTTTTATGGCGACTGGTCGACCAGCCCGAACATCCGCGGCCGGCCCGAGGACTATCCGATCAACGACGACAACTCGCCGATCAAGGTCGTGAACTTCAACGGCGTCGGCGGCTCGACGGTGATGTACACCGCGCATTGGCCGCGGCTGCATCCGTCCGACTTCCGGGTGAAGACGCTGGACGGCGTCGCCGACGACTGGCCGATCGATTACGACACGCTGGTGCCGTTCTTCGAAGAGAACGACCGGATGATGGGCGTCTCGGGCCTGTCAGGCGATCCGCTGTCGCCGCTGACCCATCCGCCGATGCCGCCGCAGCCGCTCGGGCTTTCCGGCCCGCTGATCGGCAAGGCCATGAACAAGCTCGGCTGGCACTGGTGGCCGTCGGATACCACGGTCGCGACGATGGATTACGAGGGCCGGGCGCGCTGCATCAATCTCGGCCATTGCACGCCGGCCTGCGCGCAAGGCGCCAAAGCCTCGACCGATATCACCTATTGGCCGCAGGCGATCCGCGCTGGCGTCGAACTCAGGACCCATTGCCGCGTGCGCGAGATTCTGACCAACGAGCACGGCATGGCCTCGGGCGTCGTCTACTACGACGAGGATGGCGTCGAGCAGTTCCAGCCGGCCGAGGTCGTCATCATCGCCTGCAACGGCATCGGCACGCCGCGGCTGCTGCTGAATTCGGTCTCCGGTCGCTTCCCGAATGGGCTCGCCAATTCATCCGGCCTGGTCGGCAAGAACCTGATGTTTCATCCCTATGCGCAGATCTACGGTTTTGTGAAGGAGCCGACCGACTCTAACCGTGCGCCGCCGACCTGCCTCTGGAGCAAGGAATTCTATGACACCGATCTCTCGCGCGGCTTTGTGCGCGGCTACGGCATCCAGTTCGGCCGCGGCGCGGGGCCGGTGTTCGAAGCCGTCGCGAGCGAGCAGAAGGGCATTTTGCCATGGGGCGCGGACCATCACCGCGTATTCCGCAAGCTCAATGGCCATCGGCTCGCGGTCTCCGCGATCTGCGAGGATCTGCCCGAGGAGCACAACCGCGTCACGCTCGATCCGGTGCTGAAGGACAGCCACGGAATCCCCGCGCCGAAGATCGACTACACGATCAGCGAAAACAGCCGGAAGATGATGGAGCATGGATTGGCGCGCGGCCGGGAGATTCTCGAAACCGCCGGTGCGACCGACATCTGCATCAACAACCCGATTCCCTGGGGCGGCTGGCATCTGCTCGGCACCGCACGGATGGGCACCGATCCTGCGCGCTCCGTCGTCAACGAATGGGGCCGCTCGCACGACGTGAAGAACCTCTTCATCGTCGACGGCAGCGTGTTCGTGACGGCGGGCGGCGTGAATCCGACCTCGACCATCCAGGCGATCGCGCTCCATGTCGCCGACCAGATGAAGCAACGCCTTGCCAATCTTTTCGACTGAGACCGCCATGCTCGCAACAAATGAATTGACCTCAGCCCAGCGCGACGATCTCCGCACCATCGCTGCGATGATCATTCCCGCCAGCGACGAGTACAAGATGCCCGGCGCCGACGATCCCGCAATCCAGGCCGACATGCTGGCGACGCTCGGTCGCGATACTTCGATGGTCGCGCAGGCGCTCGATCATCTCGCGCATCTCGCCGGCAAGCCGCTCGCCGAGCTCGATGCGGCCAAGCGCGATGTCGTCGCGACGGAGTTCCGCGCCACCGGCGGCGTTGCGACTGCGACGCTCGTCCGCGTCGTCCTGCAATGCTACTACCGCGACGACCGCGTGCTGCGCTCGCTCGGGCTCGAGCTTCGCGCCCCGTTCCCGAAGGGACATATACTGCCCGAGGGCGACTGGTCGCTGCTCGATCCCGTCAAGGCGCGAGGCGGCAAGCTGCGGGTTTCCTGAAGCGGCGGCGGGGCAGGCCTGCGCATGCGCCGCGGCTCTTGCGCATCCGGTTCCCGGCCACCATTTGAGGAAACCGAAGGAATCTCGCCATGTTGGACTATACCTCAGCTATCGCCGATGACGGACTGTCGTCGCGAACGGCCGAGCGTGCCCCGGACAGTGACCGGGTTCTGCTCGATGCCTATTCCAATGTCGTGATCGACGTGACCGAGCGCGTCGGGCCAGCGGTCGTCCGCGTCGAAACCGGGCCGAAAGTGCGTCGTGCGCGTGAGCGTGGCGGACTTGGTTCCGGTATCGTGATCTCGCCCGATGGCCTAGTGCTGACCAACAGCCATGTGGTCGGATCGTCGAAAGAGATCAGGCTGCGCGATATCGAAGGGTTCGTCACCGACGCCCATGTGCTCGGCGTCGATCCCGATACCGACCTTGCGCTGCTGCGCGCCGACGGCGCGCGCGATCTGCGTTATGCCTCGCTGGGAAATTCCAAAAGCCTGCGCCGCGGCCAGCTCGTGGTCGCGATCGGCAATCCGCTCGGATTCGAATCGACGGTCACCGCCGGCGTGGTGTCGGCGCTCGGCCGTTCGATCCGCTCGGTCAGCGGGCGCACCATCGAGGACGTGATCCAGACCGATGCTGCGCTCAATCCCGGGAATTCCGGCGGGCCGCTGGTGTCATCGTCATCGGAGGTGATCGGCATCAACACCGCGATCATCAGCGGCGCGCAGGGCATCTGCTTTGCCGTCGCCAGTAACACCGCGCAGTTCGTGTTGTCCGAGATCATCCGCCACGGCTATGTCCGCCGCGCCTATATCGGCGTCGCAGGCCAGACCGCGCCGATCCCGCGACGGCATGCCGTAGTCGCCGGCGTCGACAACAAGATGGGCGCGCTGCTGGCGCAGATCGAGCCGGACAGCCCGGCCGCAAAGGCGGGACTGTTGCCGGGCGATGTCGTGATCAAGCTCGACGGCGTCGAGATCAACGGCGTCGACGATCTGATCCGCGCCCTCGACCGCGACCGCATCGGGCGGACGCTCGCGATGGATGTACTGCGGATGGGAAGGCTGCGCGGGATCGAGATTCATCCGGTGGAGCGGAGGCCGGAGAGGCAGTGATGCTGCTTACCCGCCCCTCGAGGGGGCGGGTCGACGCGCGCATAGCGCGCGGCGGGGCGGGGTGACGGTCTCTCCACATCCAACAGTGCACGCGTGGATAGACTGTCACCCCGCCCCGTCTCGCATTGCGCTGCGCTCCATGCGAGCCGACCCGCCCCCTCAAGGGGCGGGTGAAGAGAGCGAAACGTGTCGCCGCTACCCCCGCAGCGCCGCCAGCAATTCATCCGGCGCTTCGGCCATGATCATGTGGCCGGCGCCGGGAACAACGACGATCCGCGCAGTCGGCGTTGCCGCCGCGAGCGCCTTGCCGCCCTTGGCTGGCGTCATCATGTCGCGCTCGCCGAGAATGAAGGTGACGGGCACCTTGACCTGCGCCGCTGCCGCGAGCGCATTCTGATAGGAATTGCAGGCATTGAGATCGCTGTAGAGCACGCCCGGTCGCGTCTGCTGCAGCACGCGCTGCGCGCCCTGATGCATCCACAGTCCCGGCGCGAGGCTGCCGCCGAGCTCGGCCTTGAAGCCGAGGCCCCAGATCGAGACCATGTCGATGGCATCGGGGTTGTTGACCTCGGCGGCCTTGAGCAGATCGGGGCCGACCGTCATCGTCGCAGCGGTGCCGATCAGGCCGAGGCCGGACACCTTGTCGGGATGCCGCGCGGACGTCTCCAGCGCGATCAGCGAACCCATCGAATGGCCGATGAGCTTCGCCTTCGGCGCTCCCGCAGCGTCGAGCAGCGCGGCGGTCCAGTCGGCCATGTCGGCGATGGTTGGCAGCGGGCTGCCTCCCGAACGGCCATGGCCGGGTAAATCGGGCGCCAGCACCGAATAACCGTGATGCGCGAACCAGCGGCTGTGCAGCGCCCAGGTCGAATGGTCGAAACCGGCGCCGTGCAGCATCACGATCGCGGGCAGCGATCGATCGAAAGGACGGCCGCCGGTCGCGACGAAGGTATCAACGCCATTGACGGAGAGCTGCATGGTTCAAACCTTCTGCGATGCGCGGAGCGCCTGGCCGAGATCGTCGATGATGTCGGAGACGGTTTCGATGCCGACCGACAACCGCACCAGCTCCTCGCCGACCCCGGCGGCCTTGAGCTGCGCCGCGTCCATTTGCTGATGCGTGGTGCTGGCGGGGTGAATCACGAGTGTCTTGGCATCGCCGACATTGGCGAGATGGCTGATCATCCGCAACGACTCGATAAATTTTTTGCCCGCCGCGCGTCCGCCCTTGATGCCGAAAGAGACGATCGATCCGGCGCCGCGCGGCAAGAGCCGCTTCGCGAGTTGATGGTCGGGATGATTTTCCAGCGCTGGATGCAGCACCCACTCGACCGCCTTGTTGGCGCTCAGCGCCTCCAGCACCGCAAGCGTGTTGCTCATATGGCGCTCCATCCGCACGCCGAGCGTCTCGACGCCCTGCAGGAGCTGAAACGCATTGGTCGGCGACAGGCAGGCGCCGAAGTCGCGCAGGCCTTCGGTGCGGGCGCGCATGATGAAGGCGGCCTGGCCGAACTGCTCGTCGAAGACGATGCCGTGATAGCCGGCATAGGGCTCGGTGAGCTGGGGGAACTTGCCCGACGCGTGCCAGTCGAACCGGCCGCCATCGACGATGACGCCGCCGATCGCAATGCCGTGGCCGCCGATCCATTTGGTCGCCGAGTTCATCACGATATCGGCGCCGAGCTCGATCGGGCGGCTGAGAAACGGCGTCGCAAAGGTGTTATCGATCAGGAGCGGAATCCTGGCGTCATGCGCGATCTGCGCGACCGCCGGAATATCCAGCACCTCAAGCCCCGGATTGCCGATGGTCTCGCCGATCACGAGCCGCGTATTCGGCTTGATCGCGGCGCGGAATTCATCGAGCGCGCGCGGCTTGACGAACGTCGTCGTGATGCCGAAGCGCGGCAGCGTGTGGGCAAGCAAATTGATGGTGCCGCCGTAAAGCGAGGACGAGGCGACGATGTGATCGCCGGCATTGAGGATTGTTGCGATCGCCAGATGCATCGCGGCCATGCCGCTCGCCGTGCAGATCGCGCCGACGCCGGCTTCCAGCGCCGCCAGCCGCTCCTCGAGCACGGCCGTCGTGGGATTGGAAATCCGGGTGTAGATATGTCCGGCGCGCTCCAGGTTGAACAGCGCCGCCGCGTGGTCGGAATCATGGAACACGTAGGACGTGGTCTGGTAGATCGGAACGGCGCGGGCGCCGGTTGCGGGATCCGGCCGCTGACCGGCATGCAGGCTGAGGGTTTCGAAGGCAGGCGGCTTGGGTGCGGGCATGCGGGGCTCGTCAAATCAAGTAGTGGCGGGAAGGTATTCGATGGCTCAGACGTGCACGGCGGTGCGAACGCGGCCGGCATTGCCGAACACGCGCAAGTAACGTTCGATTTCGGACGGCGTGCCGGTGGCCTTCTCGGGATTATCCGACAGCTTCACCGCCGGCCGGCCGTCGACCGACGTTACCTTGCAGACCAGCGAGATCGGATCAAGATCGGCCGATCCATCCGGCGCGCAGCCGACGAAATCATTGGTGAGGTTGGTGCCCCAGCCGAACGAGATGCGGACACGTCCGGCGAAGTGACGATAGGTCTCCTCGATCGAATCGACATCCATGCCGTCGGAGAACACCAGCAGCTTATCCCGGGGATTGCGGCCCTTCTGCTTCCACCATTTGATGATGTCTTCGCCTGCCGTGATCGGCGGCGCGCTGTCGGGGCGGAAGCCGGTCCAGTCGGCGACCCATTCCGGCGCGTCGCGCAGGAATGTCTTGGTGCCGAATGCGTCGGGCAGGGCGATCAGGAGATTGCCGCCGTAGGTGTGTCGCCATTGGTCGAGGATGCGATAGGGCGCCCAGCGCAGTTCCTCGTCGGAATTGGCGAGCGCGGCTGCGACCATCGGCAGTTCATGCGCATTGGTGCCGATCGCTTCGAGATCGTTGTCCATCGCCAGCAACACGTTGGAGGTGCCGGTGAAAGAGGGGCCGAGCCCCTCCTTGACGGCCTCGACGCACCAGCGCTGCCACAGATGGCCGTGGCGGCGGCGGGTGCCGAAGTCCGACAGCCGCAAGCCTTCGAGCTTGCGCAGCCGCTCCACCTTGGACCACAGCTTGGCCTTGGCGCGGGCATAGAGCACGTCGAGCACGAAGCGGCCCTGGCCCTTGGTCACCTGGCGCGAGCGCAGCTCGTTCATGATCGCAAGGGCCGGAATTTCCCACATCGTGGTGTGCGTCCACGGGCCATGGAAATGCAGCTCGTATTGGCCGTCGACCTTGTTGAGCTCGTATTCGGGCAGGCGGAAGTTAGCAAGCCAGTGGATGAAATCAGGCGAGAACATCTGGGTCTTGCCGTAGAACGTATTACCGGCGAGCCAGATCAACTCCTTCTTGGTGAAGCGGATGGTGCGCGCATGGTCAAGCTGCGCGCGCAATTCGCCCTCGTCGATGATCTCGGCGAGGCGGACATACCGGGTGCGATTGATGACCGAAAAGGTAACGCGCTGCTCCGGGTAAAATTCCCGGATCATCTGCAGCATCAAGAGCTTGTAAAAATCGGTATCGAGCAGGCTGCGCACGATCGGGTCGAGCCGCCAGCCGTGGTTATAGGTCCGGGATGCAATATCGGTAACTGCCATGGCGGAACTCTACCGTGCCGGGGGCCGCCCAACCAGCGGGTTTTGGCCCCGGCATGGCAGCTCAGCGCGCCTGTTCCCGCCGGACGCGGCTGATCGCAGCATGAATATCCTTCCAGATCGGCTTATCGGGGGCAAATTGTTGCCTCAGATACCCGACCAGTTCGGCGATCTGGCCGTCGGTCAGGCTGTCCTTGAACGCCGGCATATAGCCGAGGTCGGTTATGGCCGGCTTGGCGATGCCATGCAGGATGACCTGGATCAGGTTGTCTGGTGCGGTGCTGTGCAGGTTGGTGTTCAGCGCCAGCGACGGCCGGCTGCCGAACAGCGGCGCGCCGCCGACCTCATGGCAGACGGCGCAGGCGCCCTGATAGAGACGCGCGCCGACGCTCGAGGCCGCAAACGTTCGCGTGGAGGTCGAGGCTTCGAGCTTGCCAGCAAGCGCTTGCTGCGCCGGGCGATCGATGACGGTCTCGCTAAACGAGGCGAGATAGACCGCCATGGCGCGGATGTCGGCATCAGGCAACGCCGCGAGTTCCCTCACCACCGGCGCCATCGGCCCCGCGGCGACGCCGTGAAAGCGCGACTCGCCGGTTCGCAAGTAGGCGTACAGCTCATCCTCGTTCCATGGGATCGGCGCTTGCGACAACGAAGTCAGCGCCGGCGCTTCCCAGCCTTCCGCGAATCCGCCGGCGAGATAGGCGTTCGCCTTCTCCGCGCCAAGCGCATTGCGCGGCGAATGGCAGGCGCCGCAATGGCCGAGGCCTTCGACGAGATAAGCGCCGCGATTCCATATCTCGGATTTGGTCGGATCAGCCTGGAACACGGTCGGCGTGTGGAACAGCGCATTCCATCCGGCCATCAGCGGGCGCAGGTTGAACGGAAACGCCAACACGTTCGCCGGCGTCTCCGCACGCACCGCCGGCTGGGCCATCAGATAGGCGTAGAGCGCCTGCATGTCGGCGTCAGTGGTCCTTGCGAAATGCGGATAGGGAAACGCGGGATACAGATGCCGCCCGTCGCGGTGAATGCCCTCGCGCATCGCGCGTTCGAAGGCGGGATAGGACCAGGCGCCGATGCCGGTTTCGACATCGGGCGTGATATTGGTCGAGTAGATCGTGCCGAACGGTGTCGGCAGCGGCCGGCCGCCGGCATTGAGCACGCCATTCGCAGCGGTGTGGCACACCGCGCAATCGCCGAGCGCGGCAAGTTGCTGGCCGCGGGCGATAGTCGTGGCCGAGTAGACCGAGGCATCGGGCCGCGCGATTGGCGTGATCGCTCGCCACGGCAGCACGGCCGCGCCGATGCCGACCACAGCCGCGCACAGCGCTGCGGCGGTGGCGAGTACACCGCGCCGTCCAGCGAACGGATTGTGCCATCGGTCGAGATCAGGCTGTGGCGCGAATGCCGGCGCAGGCAATGCCTCCGCTGCAGCCGGTTCCTCGCCGCGCAGTCCCCGCAAGATTCGTTCCGGCGTGAACGGCAATTCGCGGAAGCGAACGCCGGTCGCGTCATAGATCGCGTTGGCAATGGCCGCCGCGCTGGGGACCGACGCGGACTCGCCGACACCGAGCGGCGGCTGGTCCTGCCGCGGCAGCATCAGCACGTCGATCTTCGGTACTTCGGGAAATTTGATGATGGGATAGGCGCCCCATTCCCGAGCCGTCACCGACGTGCGATCGAACGACACCTCCTCCATCAATGCGCGGCTGGTCGATTGAATGACGTTGCCGTGGATCTGATGACGGACGCCGTCCGGATTGATCATCAGGCCGGAGTCCTGCCCCGCCACCACGCGCGTCACGCTGACATCGCCGGTCGCCTTGTTGACGGCGACGTCAGCGATCCATGCCGACCATGCCGCGCCATAGCCGGGAAACTTGCTGTGCACATAGAGCGCATAGGCAAAGCCGCGCCCGCGCACGATATCGTCCTCGGCCTGCTTCTCCTTGCGCACTGGCCGCGGCGTCCAGCCGGCGCGTTCGGCCACCGCATTGACGAGATCGATCGCGCGCGGATCCTTCAAATAGCGCAGACGGTACTCGATCGGATCGACACCAGCCTCGCTGGCGCATTCGTCGATCCAGGATTCATGCGCAAACGTGTTCGGCAGCGCCGAGACGCCGCGGAGCCAGGAGGCGCGCACGATCGGCGGCATGTCGTTCGCCACCACGCGCAGATTGTCGTAGTCGTAGGGCGGGATAGCGGTGCGGTCGCCCATCTCAAAAATGGCGGGCGTATGCGGGACGGCGCCGGTCAGCAGCAGGGCCAGCGTCGGTGCGCCGTTCGACGGATAGCGCGTGGCAAAATCATAGCCGGCAACGCTGCCGTCGGCGTTCAGCCCGCCGTCGACATCCATCAATTGCGCGGTGCCCTTCGGTTCCCAGGCGTGCTCCTGTTCGCGTGTCAATTGCACGCGCACGGGGCGGCCGACGGCGCGTGAAAGTAGAACGGCATCGGCGGAAACGTCATCGGCGCAGTTGCGGCCGTAGCAACCAGCCGCTTCCAGCCGGATCACCTCGATCTCCGCCTCGCGTCGGTGGATCAGCCGTGCGAGATCGGTGCGCAGATGGTGCGGGTTCTGCGTGCCGGACCAGACCCGGGTGTGGTCGTCCTGACAGTCGGCGACTGCGCAGGACGGGCCGATCGAGGCGTGCATCTGGTAGGGCCAGATGTAGGTCCGCGGCATCGGCTTGGCCGCGCCGGCGATCGCCGCATCGACGTCGCCCTTGTCGATCAGCTTGCGTGGCGTCGACGGATTGGCGCGCAGCGCCGTCTCGACGTCCTTGAGGTCGGGCAGCGTCGGCACCGGCTTCCAGCTCACCTTGAGCTGCGCCGCCGCCCTGATCGCATTCTCCTCGCGCTCGGCGACGACGCCGACGAAGTCGCCAATGCGAACGACGGCGACGAGGCCAGGGACGTCGCGCACCGAGCTCTCATCGACCGCGGTCAGGCTGTTGCCGATGAAGTCGCCGACATCGACGCCGGCATAGGGCGGGCGCACGACGCGGCCATGCAGCATGCCGGGGACACGCACGTCGTGAACGTAGACGAGTTCACCGGTCGCCTTCGCCGGCAGATCGACGCGCGGCACCGATTGGCCAACGATGCCGTATTCACTCACGGCCTTCACAGGAACGTCGTCGGCGAGTTCGAGGCGAATGGTGTCGCCCGCAATCAATTCGCCATAGCTGACGCTGCGATTGTCCCTGCCGCGGACGAGGCCGTCTTCAATGACGAGGTCCTCGGCGGAAAGCTCCAGCCGCTCGGCCGCGCGCGCGACGAGAAACTGCCGCGCCTGTGCCGCAGCCTTGCGCAACGGTACGGCCGTAATCTGAATTGTTTCGCTCGCAATCGTCGCGCCCTGATTGGGAACGAGGGCTGTATCGCCGAGCACGACCACAACACGGGCAAAGGACACGTCGAGTTCCTCCGCGACGATCTGCCCGAGCGCGGTGCGGATGCCGGTGCCCAGATCGACGTGGCCATTATAGGCGGTGACCGATCCATCGGCCGTGATCTTGATGAAAGTCTCGAACTTGACCGCCTCGACCGGCGATGCCGGACGCACGACGGACAGCGTGCCTTGCAACCGCTCGCGATTCTCGGCCGTGTCAGGGACGGTCATGCGTCTGCGCCTCAACGAGACGGCCTGCGGCGCGCATTGCCGCGCGCATGATTTCGACATGTGCACCGCAGCGGCACAGATGATGGCGCAGGGCTTCCAGAACCTCGTCCTCCGACGGGCGAGGGGAGCGCAGCAACAGCGCCTTGGTCGTAATGATCATGCCGTTGAGGCAATAGCCGCATTGCGCGGCTTGCTCGTGGATGAAGGCCTGCTGCACGGGATCGGGATGCTCGCGCGTGCCGAGGCCTTCGAGCGTCACGATGTCGCGCCCGGCACAACCCTCGATCGGGATCACGCAGGATCGCGCCGCGACGCCGTCGATCAGCACGGCGCAGGCGCCGCACTCGCCGAGCCCGCAGCCGTACTTCGGTCCGTTCAGTTCGAGGTCGTTGCGCAGCACGTAAAGCAATGCAGTGTCGAGTGCGGCGTCAACGTCGTGAGCCTTGCCGTTGACGGTCAGGCGCATCATGCTCTCCCGAAGTCCTCGTTGCGCTGCAAAAGCCGCACCGGGTGCTTCGCGAAAGATACCGTTTGTGTACAAACGTGCAAGCGGCGCTATCCCGCGCTGCAGCGTGTTGCTCGCTTTATGAACAAAGGGGTGAGGCAAATGCGGTATTATGCGGCAAGCAAGGCTTTTGGCTCCGGGCCCGCTTGACAGCGTTCCAGTCCGCGCGCAACATCATTCGTATACGAACAAATGATCCTGGTCGCGCGGACGCGGCTACGATCGGCGCCTTCCCACTGCAGGCTTGTTCATGAGTGACGAGACCGTTGCCACTGGCGACAAGATCCGCTGCGATGCCTGTCCGGTGATGTGCTACATCAAGCCGGGCGCGGCGGGCGCGTGTGATCGCTATGCCAACCATAATGGCGAGCTGGTGCGTGTCGATCCGCATATCGTGCTGGAGCGAACGGTCTCGCATGGCGGACGGCTGGTGCCGTTTCAGGCCGGTGGCGACTGGGATGGCAAGATCGTCCACGAGCCGAACGTATTCGTCACGGCGATCGGTGCCGGCACGACTTATCCCGACTACAAGCCTGCACCGTTCATCGTCTCCTCGGAAGTCGACGGCGTCGACATGGTCACCGTCGTGACCGAAGGCATTTTCAGCTATTGCGGCGTCAAGGTGAAGATCGACACCGATCGCTATCTCGGCCCCGAGACCGCGACCGTCCGCGCCGAAGGCGAGGCGATCGGCCATGTGACGACCAGCGAATATGGCTCGCAGATGCTTTCGCTCGGTGGCGTGCATCATCTTACCGGTGGTTCCAAGAAGGAGGGTCGCGTCACTTGCGACGCGCTGATGGATCTGTCCAATTGCAAGGCAGTGGAACTGACGATCGACGGCGGCGCCACGGTGGTGGTGCAGGCCGGCCGGCCGCCGATCGTCAACGGTGTCGCGGAAGAGCGGATGCGGGTCGGATGCGGCTCGGCGACGATCGGCATGTTCGCCAAGCAGTGGCACGGCAAGGTCGATGAGGTCGTGGTCGTGGACGACCACATCACCGGCGTCCTCAGTGAGCATCAGGCCGGCAAGCTGCTCGATATTCCCGATACCGGGATCAAGATGAAGGGCCGGCGCTCGACTCCCGGCCGTTATTTCCAGGTCGCCGATCCCGGGACGGGGTGGGGCGGCACCAATATTTCCGATCCGCTGTCGGTACTCGGACCGTTCAACCCGAAGGAGGCGCGGCCCGGACTGACCATGCTGATGGTTTCGACCACCGGCGAGCACGCGGCCTATTACGAACTCGACGAAGCGTTGCGGCCGATCGAAAAGCAGATGCCGCCCGAACTCCAGTTCTCGGTCGAGCGCATCCAGGAAAATTGCGAGCCGGCGCTGTGCACGGTGTTGTTCATGGGCGGCGCTGGCGGCTCGCTGCGCGCCGGCGTCACTGACAATCCGGTGCGGCTGACGCGATCGGTGAAGGATGCGCTGACGCGGGTCACCAGCGGTGGCGCGCCGGTCTATGTCTGGCCGGGCGGTGGCATCACCTTCATGGTCGATGTCACGCAAATGCCGGCAGGCGCATTCGGCTATGTGCCGACGCCGGCGCTGGTGGCACCGATCGAGTTCACGCTGAAACTATCCGATTACGCGGCGCTCGGCGGCCACATGGATCACGTCCGCTCGCTGGCGTCGTTGCGGGAGAACAGCGAATTCCGACCGATGCCTTATGTGCCGGGACGCCGCGCATGAAGCGGCTCCCGCAAATCGCGCTTCTTTCTGACGGCAAGCGGCTGCATTTGCAGGACGGTCCGATTGACTTGATCATCGAAGCGAGGGGAAGCGAGGGCGAGGTGCGCGCCGCTTACGAGGCCGCCGCGCGGCGCTTCACCGGCCTGCTCGATGAGCTCTGCGAAGAGTTGATCGAACTTCGAAGGGCCGCCGATCCGGTGCGAAGCACGCTGAACGGTGTCGTCGCGCGCCGCATGCATGCGGCGGTGGCGCCGTTTGCGGCCGAAGAGTTCATCACGCCGATGGCCGCGGTGGCGGGCAGCGTCGCGGAAGAGATTCTTGGCGCAATGCTGGGCACGGCGCGGATCGATCGTGCCTACGTCAACAATGGCGGCGACATCGCGTTGCACTTGACCGGTGGAGAGCGGTTCACAGTGGGACTGATGGACCGACCGGACCATCGTGGTGTGATGCAAACCATCACTATTGAAGCCGATGATCCAGCACGCGGCATCGCGACCAGCGGGCGGCACGGCCGCAGCTTTTCGCTCGGGATCGCCGATGCGGTTACCGTGCTGGCGCGAACGGCGTCGCAAGCCGATGCCGCGGCCACCATCATCGCCAATGCCGTCGATCTGCCTGGTCATCCCGCCATCATCCGTTGTCCGGCCAATGAATTGCAGCCCGACAGCGACCTCGGAGCGCGCCTCGTCACTCGCGACATTGGCGTGCTCCGGGAAAGCGAGATCGACGATGCGTTAAGGGCAGGGGTAGGCCGGGCACAACAATTGCTTGCGGCGGGATTGATCGAGGGTGCGGCCTTGCGTCTACTAGGCGAGACGGTCGTGGTGGGTGCAACAGGGATCAGGGCGGGTGTGCTGCCAACGTTTCATGGAAACGCACTAGCAAGAACAGCGCATGTTTGATCGGGAGCGAGGCTGACAGATGAGCGCGATCATTCGCAAGATTGTCACGGTGGTCGAGGAAACCCATCTGGAGATGGGTCAGAAGGTTGCGCCGCCGACACGGCGGGCGGCCGCGATTGCTGTCATCGAGAATCCCTTTGCAGGCAGGTATGTCGAGGATCTCTCGCCGTTGATCGAAATCGGCGAAGAACTCGGCGATCTCCTTTCGAAAAGAGCGGTCGCCGCGCTCGGCATCGAAGGTATCAAGGCGCACAGCTACGGCAAAGCCGCCGCGGTCGGCGAAAATGGCGAACTCGAACATGCAGCGGCGATCCTGCATCCGAAGATGGGCGCGCCGGTACGAAAAGTTCTGGGCAAGGGCGCGGCGCTGATCCCGTCGTCGAAGAAGCGCAGCGGTCCCGGAACGACCCTGGATATTCCACTCGGCCACAAGGACGCAGCCTTCGTGCGCAGCCATTTCGATGGGATGGAAGTGCAGATCAACGATGCGCCCCGCGCCAACGAGATCATGGTGGCGGTGGCGGTCACCGATAGCGGCAGGCCGCTGCCGCGCGTCGGGGGACTGATGGTAGCGGAAGTCAAAGGCGAAGACGGCTTGAGATAATGACATCAACATTGGAGGTAGGGATGCGACGGAGACATTTGCTGGGAGCGGGATTGGCGATCGCGGTGGCGGGCATGGCTGGCAGCGCCATGGCGCAAAGCGAGATCAAGATCGGCGAGATCAACAGCTATTCGCTGTTGCCGGCCTTCACCGAACCTTACCGCAAGGGCTGGCAGCTCGCGGTCGAGGAGATCAACGCCGCCGGCGGCATCAACGGCAAGAAGCTCGTCGTCATCTCCAAGGACGATGGTGGCAAACCGGCGGACGCGCAGACCGCCGCCAACGAGCTGGTGTCGAGCGAGAACGTCGCGATGCTGGCCGGCACCTTCCTGTCCAATATCGGCCTCGCCGTCTCGGACTTCGCCAACCAGAAAAAAGTGTTCTTCCTGGCCGCAGAGCCTTTGACCGACGCCATCACCTGGTCGAAGGGTAACCGCTATACCTTCCGCCTGCGTCCCTCCAACTACATGCAGGCGGCGATGCTGGTGGAAGAAGCCGCCAAGCTGCCGGCCAAGCGCTGGGCGACGATTGCGCCGAACTACGAATACGGCCAGTCGGCGGTTGCGGTGTTCAAGAAGCTGATGTCGGAGAAGCGTCCGGACATTCAGTGGGTCGACGAGCAGTGGCCGCCGCAGGGCAAGATCGATGCGGGCCCGGTGGTGCAGGCGGTGGCTGCGGCCAATCCCGAGGCGATCCTCAACGTCACCTTCGGTGCCGATCTGGTGAAGCTCGTGCGTGAGGGCAATACCCGTGGCCTGTTCAAGGGACGCTCAGTGGTCTCCTTCCTCACCGGCGAGCCGGAATATCTCGATCCACTGAAGGATGAGACGCCGGAGGGCTGGATCGTCACGGGCTATCCCTGGTACGACATCAAGACGCCGGACCATGACAAGTTCCTGAAAGCCTATCAGGCCAAGTACAAGGACTATCCGCGCCTCGGCTCGATCGTCGGCTACCAGACCATCAAGGCGGCTGCTGCGATCCTTGCGAAGGCCAACTCGACCGATCCGGAGAAGCTGATCGCGGCGACCGAAGGACTGTCGATGCCGTCGCCGTTCGGCGAGATCACCTTCCGCAAGATCGATCACCAGTCGACGTTAGGGGCCTATGTCGGCAAGACCGCGCTGAAGGACGGCAAGGGCGTGATGGTGAACTCGGTCTATCGCAAGGGTGCGGACTATCTGCCGAGCGACGCGGAAGTCGAAAAGCTCCGTCCGAAGGATTGATCTCTCTCCACTCCCTCTCCCCGCCCTTCGCGGGAAGAGGGTTGGGGTGAGGGGCTCTTTCCGCGAGTCGGTTTGCAGATCAACCGATACCCCCTCACCCGGATCGCAAGGGCGATCCGATCTCTCCCCGCGGGGAGAGGTGAGACCGACGATCCTCATCCCTGAGGAGGCGCGAAGCGCCGTCTCGAAGGATGAGGCCTCTCTGACGATTACCCTAACCCGGACCGCCAATGGCCTTCTACTTCGTTCAGTTCCTGACCGGTCTCGCCAGCGCGGCGTCGCTGTTTCTGGTCGCGTCGGGGCTGTCGATCATCTTCGGCGTGACGCGGATCGTGAATTTTGCCCATGGCGCGTTCTATATGCTCGGTGCCTATGTCGCGTTCACGCTGACCGAGCGGTTCTCCGGCGCGCTCGGATTCTGGGGCGGCGTCGTCGTTGCAGCGCTGATCGTTGCCATCATCGGCGTACTGGTCGAGATGGTGTTGCTGCGGCGGATCTATCATGCGCCGGAGCTATTCCAGTTGCTGGCGACGTTCGGCCTGACCTTGATGGTCCAGGACATCGTCGTGATGATCTGGGGGCCGGACGATCTGCTCGGCCGTCGCGCACCCGGCTTCAAGGGCGCGGTCGACTTTTTCGGCCAGAACATCCCGAGCTACGACCTGTTCCTGATCGGGCTCAGTCCTGTCGTGCTCGGCGTGCTCTGGCTTCTGTTCCAGCGCACGCGCTGGGGCGTCTTGGTGCGCGCGGCGACGCAGGATCGCGACATGGTAGCGGCGCTCGGCGTCAATCAGAAATGGCTGTTCACCAGCGTGTTCGCGCTCGGCGTCTTTCTGGCAGCGCTCGGCGGCGCGCTGCAGATTCCGCGCGATGCGGTGCATCACGCGCTGGATCTTCGCATCATCGTCGAAGTGTTCGTGGTGGTCGTAATCGGCGGGCTCGGCAGCATCATCGGTGCCTTTGTCGCGGCCGTGCTGGTGTCCGAACTCAACGCCTTCGGAATTCTCATCTTCCCGAAGATATCCATCATCCTGGTATTCCTGGTGATGGCAGTGGTGCTGATCGTGCGCCCGTGGGGCCTGTTTGGCAAACCGGAAGCGGCCGCACGCCGTACGCCGGGCCTGACCGTCACGCCGTGGCGGCCGCTTACCTCGGGTGAACGGTTGATGTCATTGGGCGCGCTGGTCCTTGCGGCCATGCTGCCGTTGTTTGCCGGCAACTACGCGCTCACGGTCGGATCGGAAATTGCGATCTTCGTCATCTTCGCCGCCAGCCTGCATTTCCTGATGTCGGTCGGCGGCCTCGCCTCGTTCGGCCATGCCGCCTATTTCGGGCTTGGCGCCTATGGCGTCGCATTCCTCGCCAAGGCAGCCGGATTGCCGATGATCGTTTCGCTGCTGCTCGGCCCGCTGCTGGGGCTGCTGGGTGCCGCGGTATTCGGCTTCTTCGCCGTGCAGCTCTCAGGCGTCTATTTCGCGATGCTGACGCTGGCCTTTGCGCAGATCGTCTGGTCGATCGCGTTCCAGTGGGTCGAGGTGACCGGCGGCGACAACGGCATTTTGGGCGTGTGGCCGGAGAAATGGGCGGCGAGCCCCGCCAGTTTCTATTGGTTGTCGCTCGGCATCACGGCGCTCGTGGTCACCGTGCTCCGGGTGATGGTGTTCTCGCCGTTTGGCTTTGCGCTGCGTGCAACGCGGGACTCGCCGCTGCGTAGCGAGGCGATCGGCATCAATGGCAAGCGCATTCAATGGACGGCCTTCGTCATATCAGGCACGGTGGCGGGGATCGGCGGCGCGTTGTTTGCCTATCTGAAGGGAAGCGTGTTCCCGGACAGCGTCGGCATCTCGCTCTCCGTGGATGCGCTGGTCATGGTTCTGCTCGGCGGCGTCGAAACGGTTTCCGGCGCGGTGATCGGCGCCATCGTCTTCAAGGCGGCCAACATCTGGCTGGTCAGCCAGACCGATCTCTCAAAACTGGTGCTGGGCGGCTTCATCGTGCTGATGGTGGTGGCGTTCCCCAAGGGCATCGTCGGCACGCTGGAGGCGATCCGGAATCGCCGGCGATCCTCCGAAGCCAAAAAATCTGCGCTCGTCACCTCCCGGATCGAGGCCGCCGAATGAGCATGGTCCCGACATTGCTGAAGGTCGAAGGCTTAAGCAAATCCTATGGCGGCGTCCATGCCGTGCGCAGCGTGTCGTTCGAATTGCGTGCGGGTGAAATCCTGGCGCTGATCGGACCCAATGGTGCGGGCAAGAGCACCTGCTTCGACATGCTCAATGGCCAGAACATTCCGGACAGCGGCCGCATCCATCTGCTTGGCAAGGATACCGTGGGCGAGAAGCCGCGTGCCATCTGGCGGCTCGGCGTCGGGCGCACCTTCCAGATCACGGCGACATTCCCGACCATGACCGTGCGCGAGAACGTGCAGGTCGCACTGGTGTCGTATGGCAGGCAATTGTTCAATCTCTGGGGCTCGACCGCGGCTTACGCCCGCGACGAGGCGGGCCGGCTGCTCGACCTCGTCGGCATGGGCGCCTATGCCGAGCGCCCCTGCGGCGAGCTTGCCTATGGCGATCTCAAGCGGCTGGAGCTTGCGATCGCGCTCGCCAACCAGCCCAGGCTGCTGCTGATGGATGAGCCCACCGCGGGCATGGCGCCGCGCGAGCGGATCGAGCTGATGCGGCTCACCGCGCGCATCGCCCGCGAACAGTCGATTGGCGTGCTCTTCACCGAGCACGACATGGACGTGGTGTTCGAACATGCCGACCGCATCCTGGTGCTCAACCGCGGCAGCCTGATCGCCGAAGGCTCGCCCGAGGAAGTGCGCGGCAATCCGCAGGTGCGCGCGATCTATCTCGGCGAAGGCCTGGTCTATGATTCCCGCCACCGCGAGGGAGCCGGCGCATGAAGCTGCAGGTCGCGGACCTCAACAGTTTTTACGGCCCGGCGCATATCCTGTTCGATATCGCACTCGAGGTCGGCGAGGGCGAGGTGGTGGCTTTGCTCGGCCGCAACGGCGCCGGCAAGTCGACCACCTTCCGCTCTATCGTCGGCCTGGTTGAGAACCGTTCGGGACGGATCATCTTCGAGGGCAAGGATGTCTCCCGCGAACCGACGCATGCAATCGTACGCGGTGGACTCGGCTACGTGCCGGAAGAGCGGCGTATCTTCACCGATCTGACGGTCGACGAGAACCTCGAAGTCGGCCGCCAGCCAAAACGGCCGAACGCGCCGCATTGGACGCGCGAAAAGCTGTTCACGCTGTTTCCAAATCTCGGCGAGATGCGCAACCGGCCGGGCGGGCGGATGAGCGGCGGCGAGCAGCAGATGCTGACGATCGCACGGACGCTGATGGGCAATCCCACGCTGGTGCTGCTCGACGAGCCCTCGGAAGGCTTGTCGCCGAAGATTGTCGAGCAGATGGTCGACGCCATCCTGGCGATGAAGAAGGAAGGCGTCAGCATCGTGGTCTCCGAGCAGAACCTGCATTTCGCGCGGCTGATCTCGGACCGCGCCTACATCATCGAGCGCGGCAGGATTTGCTTCGGCGGCACGATGGCCGAACTCGACGCGCGGCCGGATATCCAGGACGCGCATCTGTCGCTGTGATCGGCGAGGGGAAGGGCGGGGAACGCAGATGGGAAGGGGTGTTTCGCCGAAACGGAGCGTCAAGCCGCCGCGCCCGTCCTACATTCTCGACGAGCAGATCGGCTTCATCCTGCGCCAGGTCTGGCAACGCCATGCCACCATCTTCGCCCGTGAAATCGGCATCAACCTGACGCCGACGCAATGGGCGGCGCTCGCCAAACTGACTGAGACGGGGCCGTGCTCGCAGAACCTGCTGGGGCGGCTGACGGCGATGGATGTGGCGACCATCAAGGGCGTGATCGATCGTCTCACCGCGCGCGGCCTGACCGAGACCAGCCCGGATCCCGAGGACGGCCGCCGCCTGCTGGTGAGTCTGACGCGCGCCGGCCAGCAACTGGCCGAGAAGGCCGCGCCGAATGCGCTGGCGATAAGTCGCGAGACGCTGGCGCCGCTGGACGCCAAGGAGCGCGAGACGCTGATCGCATTGCTCGACAAGCTGCGTTAAGGCGTTGCTCGCGTCAGATCAGGTTGAGCGCCAGTGCGATCGCGCCCACCAGAATGAGGCTCACGGCCCAGGTCGTATCCAGATTGAACCAGCTCTGCGATATGAATTTGAGGCCGAGATAGCGGTAGGCGAGCCACGCGCAACAACCGCCGGCGGCGACCATCGCGATGGCGTGGACGGTGGCAACCAGCACGGCCATGCTGAGATTGGCGTTGACGAGAGTGCCCGCTGCCGCGTGGCCGCTGTCGAGCTCGGCTTCCCTGCAAAGCCCGAGATAGATCGGCACCAGCATCAGCGCCGCGCCATGCGCAAGCGCTACGGCGAACGACCAAAGTCCCAGTTGCGCCGGCGATATCCGCGCCAGCGCCCTTGGATGGCGCCGGCTTGCAAGGCGGAACAGGCCGAAGACGATAACAAGGAGGCTAGCGCCGATCTGGATCGTGCGCTGCCAATCGACGATGGCAACAAGCAACGCGAAGGGGAGGAGTACGAGCAGCATCGCGAGCAGATGGCCGGCCGTGAGCGGCCCAAGCGCGGCCACCAGCGCACGCGGGCTCCGCTCCATCAATCCGGCCGAAACGGCGAGCGGCCACCCCATTCCCGGGTTGACGCCGTGATAGAGACCGCTCGCAATGACAGCCAGCCAGAGCCAGACCGGTGTCCAGTCGGCAGTGCTCAACTTCAGACCGACGGGTAGCAGAACGAATCCGTCGAACAGTCACCGCCGTCGAGCCGGACTTGATGCGCGCGGTAACCATCGGGGAAATTGACCCAGTAATCCCTCGCCAGTTCGAGGCCGCCGTCCGGCTTCGTATCGGCCATCACCATGGCTCCCGGAACACCGTCGGGATAGAATTGGTCGTCCCACGTCGAATACAGCGAGTTGGTCCAGTACACCCGCTTACCGTCGCGGCTGATCTCGACCATTTGCGGACCCCCACCAAAGGCCTTGCCGTTCGGGTGCGGGGTGCGGCGCGCGATGCCGCCGATGCGGACCGAGCCGGCAAGCTTCGGCCTTCGCGGCTCGTTGACGTTGTATTGACGCATCTCGCCGGTGCCCCAGCAGGCGACGTAGAGGAACTTATCGTCCATCGACAGGTCGATGTCGGAGACCAGCGGCGGCACGGCGCCGAAGCCTTGCAGCAGCGGCGGCAGTTGCTCCTTCGCCGCCGGCTCGGGCGGGATGGTCGCGGTTTTCTCGATGTGAAACTTGCCGCCCTCGCGCCACCAGGTCCAGATCGAGCCTTCGAGATTGGTGGTATCGACCACGACGCCGAGGAAGCCGTATTCGCGAACCGGATCGTGCGCGGGACGCACCTCCAGCGCCATCTGATGGTTGGCGCCGAGATCGATGGTCTGCACATTGCGCCGGGCGCGCAGATCCCAGAAATGGATCCGGTGGCCGTATTTGTTGGAGAGAAGATCTTCCGGCACGATCCCATTCTCGAACTGCGGCGGCAGCGCCCACTCGCTGGTCACCATGTAATCGCGCGGCAGATTCCACCAGAAATCATAGTGCAGGGTTTGCGGACCGCGATCGAGCTCCCACCGTCCGAGCACCTCGAATGTCTCGCAATCCATGATGAAGACGCCGGGCGGTCCGTCGGTGCCGTTCTTGCCGCCGCCGCCGAGCGTGCTGATGTAGATGCCTTCCGGCCCGCAGTGGACGGTGTGGGGCCGCGAGTATCCGGTCTTCCTGAAGATTTCTTCGGGCTCGATGATCTTGTGTATCGCCGCCTTGGTGGGATCAGGCTTGGTATCGACGATGTAGATGCGGGACGAGCGCATGCCGGGGATGATGAGATAGCGACGCTCGAGGAAGGCGTGCCCGGTGAGCGGCGACAGCGCCGACGAGCATGCGTTCCAACCGAAATGGTGAAACTCGTCGCCCTTGTTGGGCATCGTCACCGTGTGAACGACACGGCTGTAGGTCGGGGAGTCCGGCCTGACGTCGATTACGGCCAGTGCGTCCGGTTTCGAAGCGTCCGGGCTCAGCAGCACAGTGTAGGCGAAGCTCTCCGGCGGAGCTTCCATGGCAAGCTTTGGCGAAGCGTGAAACGTGGGATCGGGCCGAATGTTCATCGTACTGCCTCCCTGTTTGCCTGGATGTACAGCAACACGGCGCAGCGGCACGCTAGCGGCAAGAAATCACCCGGCGCATCGAGTTCCTCTCACGAGTGCCGCCGGCCGGGGTTTGCGCAATCACCATACACCGCAATGCGTCCGGCGAAAATAACGATGGTGCTACTAATCCGGTGCCAATGCCCGCAGTTGCGCTAAACCCGCCTCCATGCCTGCCGTCCTGCGCGTCAGCTTACCGCCGCGCGTTCAACGATGCGGCGGAGAGCGGCGTCGGCCTTGAGCGATCCCATCGTCAGATGCGGGCGGTCGATCTTGCTCGCCCGAAAACTGTCCGACACGAAGTCCGGCGCATGGCGCAACAGCAGGGAATACTGCACGGCAATCGCGGTTCGCTCGACGAGCCACCTTGCGCCCTGTTCGTCGGCGACCACCTGGTCGATCAGGCCGTCGATCTCGCTCCATAGCGCGTTGAGGGTAGCCGATCCCGGGACGCGAATTTCACCTCGGAGTGCATCGCGGACTTGCGGCTCGCGCCTGAGCACGCGCACGAGGTCGAGGCAGATGACGTTGCCCGAACCTTCCCAGATGCCGTTCAGCGGTGCTTCGCGGTAGAGCCGGGCGAGCAGGCCTTCCTCGACATACCCATTGCCGCCGAAGCATTCGAGCAGTTCCGCCACCAGCGGCGGCGTGCGCTTGCACACCCAGAACTTGGCGAGCGGAACGAGGAAGCGCGAGAGCAGGGCTTCGGTGCTGTCGGTTGCGGCAAGGTCCTGCGCCTGCGCCGCCCGCATGGTCAACGCGAGATGGGCCTCGCTCTCGGTCGCGACGTCGGCGAGCACGCTTTGCATGATCGGCTGATCGACCAGCGCCCGCTGGAAGGTGCGGCGGTAGCGGGTGTGGTGGATGGCTTCGGTCAGTGCCCGCCTGATAATGGCAGCCGAACTGATGGCGGTTTCAAGCCGTGTCAGGTGGGCCATCTCAATCAGGGTCGGAATGCCGCGGCCTTCATCGCCGATCTGGATGGCGCGCGTATCAGCATATTCGATTTCTGATGACGCGTTGGAGCGGTTTCCGAGCTTGTCCTTCAGGCGCTGAATGAAGAAGGGATTGCGGGTTCCATCCGCCAGCGACCGCAACAGGAAGAAGCAGGTCACGCCTTTCTCGGTTCTCGCCAGCGTCAAAAATCCATCGCTCATCGGCGCCGAGCAGAACCATTTGTGGCCGGTCAGCAGATATTCCGGACCGAATTCGCCGTCGCCGGCTGGCACGGCGACCGTTGCCGTGGCGCGCAGATCGGAGCCTCCCTGCTTCTCCGTCATCGCCATGCCGATGGTGATGGCGCTCTTGTCCCTGAAATGGATCGGCCGCGGGTCGTAGGCGTTGGCGAGGATCTTCGGTTCGAGTGCGGCAGAAAGCGGGGGATGGTTGCGCAGCGCCTTCACCGCGCCATAGGTCATCGAGGCCGGGCAGTTGACGCCTTGATCCGCCTGATTCCAGATGTAGCTCAACGCCGTGCGGGCCGCATGGCCGCCTTCGCGGGCGGTCCAGGCGAGCGAGTGGACGCCGTCGCCGAATACGAGCTGCATCAGTTCGTGATAGGCCGGATGAAATTCGACCGCATCCTGGCGGTGGCCGAAGCGGTCGAAGGCGTGCAGCTCCGGCTGATAGCGATGGGCGAGGCGTGCAATGTCCTGCACGCGCTCGTCGCCGGCGTGCTTGCCTGATCTCTTCAGGTGCGGCTCCGCGCTTTCGGCGCCCGATCGCCTGACGGCCTCGACCAGCGCGATGTCGCCTTCGAAGAGATCGATGGAAGGCAGCGGGGGAGGCTGGTTGGTCACTTCGTGGGTGGGGAGGACTCTGGCGGCGGACTCACGCATGACGCTTACTCCGTTTGGACTTGGGATTTTTGCAGCCGGCATTTTCGGGCCGGCCCTGCCGGTCGACCAAATTGAGTTCGACCAGCGCCAGTGCGTCGACGCCGCTGCCGATCTCGCCCGTTCCGCTCGCGACCATCTGCAGCGCCACGCCGGTGATGGTCGCCCAGAAGTTTTGCGCGGCGGTCGCCGGGCTCGTCATCATCTGCCAGCGCTTTTGCGCCATGATCTCCGACGTCGCCCGCGCGCCTTCCTCGTGCAGCCGGTCGAGCGTCGCCTTGATCTGCGGCGCCAGATCGGCACGGCGCCGCGCGATCAGCATGGCTTCGATGAAGGCGAGGACGGCGGGAAGGCCGGGGCCGAGCACGGATGCTGCCAGCATTCGCGTGTATTCGCGAACCGATTTGGCCTTTTGTGCCTCGATCTCTGCGGCTTGTCCTGCCTCGAGGATCAGGCGGCCGGCCACCTCGACGAACAAGCCGTCCTTGCCGCCGAAATAATACGTCACCTGGTTGGGAAAGACGCCAGCCGCCGCCGCTACCTCGGTTACCGAAACGTCGGCAAAGCCGCGGTCGGCGAACAGGCGCGCCGCCGTCAGCAGGATCTCACGGCGGGTGTGCTGGGCACCCGCCCGGACGGCACGTTCGGGCATCGACATGGCGGCGACCGTACACTTATTTTTTTGCTACACAAACAAAAAACCATCGTTACCATTGACTCTGGTGCACATGTTTTAATAACGTTGTTATCATGAGAGAACCTGCAGCCTCCGCCAAGGACTGGTCCGATGTCGTGAAGGGAGCGAAGCGCGAGCTTCTGCTGCGCGCCGCGCGCGACGAATTCGCCGAGCAGGGGCTGGAGGGCGCCACCATGCGCGGCATCGCAGTTCGCGCCGGCTGCACGACGGGGGCGATCTATCCGCTGTTCGAGAGCAAGGAGGCGATCTATGCCGAGCTGCTCCAACAGTCGCTGGCGGCACTCGATGCTTTCGTTGCCGCGCGCGTAGCCGCCGCGCGAACGCCGGAGGCCCAGGTCGAGGCGGCCTGCGAGGCCTTCCTGAACTACTACCTCGAGCACCGCTTCGAGATAAATCTGGGCCTCTACGCCTTTCGCGGCCTCAAGCGGCTCGGCGTCGGCAGGCCGTCGGATGATGAGCTCAATCAAGCGCTGTGGAAGGTGCTGGAACGCATCGCGGTGCCGCTGACCGAGGTGCGCCGGCTCAAGCCTTCAGAGGTTCGGCCATGGGTCGCGCTGCTGACCAGCCAGATGATCGGGGCGCTTGTGCTGCAGATCGCGGGCCGGCTCGATTTTCTCGACATCGGCGCGCAGACGCTGCTTCGCATGATGCTGTCGCAATGCCTCCCAGGCACGAAAGGTGCGACGGTTAGAGCCGCACGTAAACAAAAACAGTAAGGGAGTAAGCGAGATGGTCCGGATCGAGAAACAGGGTGCGGTGTGGACCGTCATCCACAGCCGGTTTGCCGAGGCACGCAATGCGATGGATCCCGACAGCGCGGAAGCGTTGGCGCAAGCGTTCAGGGAATTCGACGCCGACGATTCCGCCAGCGTCGCGGTGCTATGGGGCGAGGGCGGCGCGTTCTGCGCCGGCTGGGATCTCAAATTCGCCAGCACGCTCTCCGACCGCAACGCCTTTCAACGCCACGTCGTCGACGGGCTGGCGTTCCCGACCGGCGCAAACCCCGCGCCGCGCGGGCCGCTCGGACCGACGCGGCTGGAATTGTCGAAGCCGGTGATTGCCGCGGTGGAGGGACCGGCGGTGGCCGGCGGCATGGAGCTGGCGCTGTGGTGCGATATCCGCGTGATGGCCGAAAGCGCCTATTTTGGCGTCTATTGCCGGCGCTGGGGCATTCCGCTTTTGGACGGCGGCAGCGTGCGTCTGGCGCGGCTTGTCGGGCAGGGACGGGCGATGGAAATCATCCTCACCGGCCGCAAGGTCCAGGCCGACGAAGCGTTGCGCATCGGCATGTGCGAGCAGGTCGTGGAGAGCGGTGGCGCTCGCGCTGCGGCCGAGGCGATGGCGCTGGAGATCGCGCGGTTTCCGCAAGCGGCCGTGCGGGCCGATCGGCGCTCGGTGGTCGAGACTTACGGTCTGCCGGTCCGCGATGCCTTGCGGTGGGAATGGGCCAACGGCGTCGAAGCCATCTTCAAGGAGGGCGTCAGTGGCGCGGCGCGCTTTGCCAGCGGCAAGGGCCGCCACGGCGATTTTGCCAAGATCTGAGGAGCCGCACATGGCCAAAGTCCTCTACGAGCGCGACGGCCGTATCGCGCGCATCACGCTGACCCGGCCGGAAGTCATGAACGCGATCGACGATGAATTACCCGGCGCGCTTGCCGATGCGGTCGCCCGCGCCGACAACGATCCGGGCGCGCATGTGATCGTGCTCGCAGGCGCCGGCCGCGCATTTTGCGCCGGATATGACCTGACGGCCTACGCCTCCGGCGACAAGGCCAACCGCTACACCCAGGAAATGCCGTGGGATCCGATGAAGGATTACGCGGCCATGTCGGACAATACGAACAAGTTCATGAGCCTGTTCCGCTCGAAACGTCCTGTGATCTGCAAGGTGCACGGCTTTGCGGTGGCCGGCGGCTCGGATATCGCGCTCTGCTCCGACATGATCGTCATGGCGGAGGATGCCCGCATCGGCTATCCGCCGGTGCGCGTCTGGGGCTGCCCGACGACGGCGATGTGGGTCTACCGGCTCGGCGCCGAAAAGGCCAAGCGCATGCTGTTCACCGGCGACAAGATCACCGGTGTCGAGGCGGCGGCGCTTGGCCTCGTGCTGAAAGCCGTTCCGGCCGACAAGCTCGACGACGAAGTCGACGCGCTCGCGCACCGGATTGCGACCGTGCCACAGAACCAGCTCATGATGCAGAAGCTGATGATGAACCAGGCGCTCTACAATATGGGCCTGATGGGCACGCAGATGATCGCCACCGTGTTCGACGGTATCACCCGGCATTCGCCGGAGGGGCTGAACTTCAAGCGTCGGTCGGAAGAAATGGGCTGGAAGCGCGCGGTCGACGAGCGCGACCAGGGCACTTTCGACTGGACTACCAATCAGCCGATCACGCAGAACAGGTAGTTCGGGGCCGAGCGGTTCTATCTGATGGTGATAGTAATTTTCTGCGAGACAACCGGGGGAACGTGCGGATAGTGTTCGGCATCGCCCAGCACGAGCTGGAGCGTATGTTTGCCGGGCGGCAACTCGATCCGGGCTTCGGTCTGGCCGGCGCCAAAATGAAGATGCGACCTGTCCTGCGGAATCGGCTCATTGGGATTGAGCGGTTCATTCACATTTATCAGCAGGTGGTGATGGCCGCTGTTCGGGTAATTGTCGCCGGCGTGCGTCACGCCCATGTTGCGTAGACCAAAGCGACACCAAAATCCGCCTTTGATCACGGTGCCGTTCTGCGGCCATACAAAGTAGAGATGGGCATCCTTGTGGGCGGGCTTTCCTTGCGCATACGCGGCGAACGGCAGGCAAGTGAGCGCTGCTGACAGAGCGATCCACCGCAAGACCTTCATGAATGCCCTCTTACCTACGGGGAAAGTGCGACGCGGAACCCGTGGGTGGGATATCGCACGTTGGTGTCATAGCTGCCGCGGTTTGACGTCCGGGCATAAGTTGAGTCTTTCCTCCAGGAGCCGGAACGGATGACGCGCGACGAGCATGCATTCTCGACCCATGCTGACCCGTCAGCCGGCGCGCCCTGATAATTTTTGTGCCAGCAATCTTCGACCCATTGATCGACCCCGCCGCCCATATCAAACAGCCCAAAGGGATTTGGCTTGAGGCTGCCAACCTTGACCGGCTGCTCGCTGGCAGGGATGTCGCTGCAGTTCCTGCAATTGACCATGCCGGACTGAAACTGATCGCCCCACCAGTATCGGGTCTGCGTGCCGCCTCGCGCTGCATATTCCCATTCGGCCTCGCTCGGCAGCCGGTATGGCTTTCGGGTGGTTTCCGCGAGCCACTCAACATATTGCCTGGCATCGCTCCAGCTCACGTTTGTAACCGGCGCATCCTCCTTTCCGGTCGCTGTGAATCCGCATGCCCCGGCGGCGGCGCATGCGTTCCATTCCCGCACGGAGACAGGAAATTTCCCCATCGCAAAGGGCTTGACCGTTACCTGGCGGACCGGCTTTTCCGAAACCTCCTCGTTGCTGCCCATGGCGAAGCTACCGCCCCGAAGCGAGATCATCTCGGGTTCTCGAACCGGTGCGGCCGCTTGCGTCGTGGGCGGAGTCTCGGGTGCAGGAGACGCCGGCGGCGGTAGCGGCGCCGCCTGCTTCGTCATTGGCGACGACTCAGGCCGAGGCGCCGCCTGTTGTTGAGCTGGTGCTACGGAAGGAGAAGGCTGGGGCTGCGGCGCTTGTTGCTTCGCGGCAGGCGCAGGCGCCTTCGGCGCTTCTACTGGAGATGAAACGGGAGCCGACGCCTGATCTGTCGCCTTGCGAGGTTGTGCGAACATGTACCAGAGAGTGCCGCCCGCAATGGTCGCTATCGCAAGGAAGAGCAAGAGGATCAGGATGCGTTCGCGCCGGCTCCGGACTTCCTGAAGGGCGGAGGGGTCGGGAAGCACGCGGTAGACCCGGACCGGATCGGTGATGTTCTTGACCTTTCGATCACCGAGCGACTCGTATCCGCAAACCAGCTTGTGCTTGATCTGTTCGTAGATGCCGCCGGAGATATAGACTTCGCCAGCGCGAGCTATGCCCTCGAGCCGCGTCGCAATATTGACGCCATCGCCATAAACGTCATCGGTTTCGATGATGACGTCGCCGAGGTTGACGCCAATCCGATACTCGATCCAATGATGCTTGGGCAGTGATGCATTGCGCCCGACCAGATTTTGCTGGATCACGATGCTGGATCGAACGGCTTCGACCGGGCTGTCGAAAATGGCGATGAAGCCGTCACCCGTGGTTTTAACAAGCCTGCCGTGGTGTTCTCTGATGCTGGGTTCGATGAGGTCGCGCTCGATCCGCTTGACGCGATTGTGCGTCCCTTCCTCGTCGATCTGCATCAGACGGCTGTAACCGGAGATGTCGCCTGCCACGATGGCCGCAAGTCGGCGTGGCATTGGCTCGGGCGATCGCTCACCCGGTCGGCCTGACTTGATGTCACGAATTTGGGCCATGCTTGGATTGGCTCCCAACTGCGAATACCGAATACAGTATGAGGCAAGCAATCTTTCCAGCACCTACAGCGTACCATGGTGGCTGTTCGCCGCAAGCTGCCGTACGCGGGTTCCACGCGGCTCTTAAGGGCTAAGTGTGAGTGAGCTCACAAAAAATGGAGCCTGAGCGGCAATTCGTTCATCGCGTTCGAGGGTATGGTCGCCCGGCGCACACTCGCGGGGTCACCGGCATCAACGCCCGCTAACGATCTCCGGCACCTTGCCGGCCGGCGGCGTGTTGCGGCTGCGCTGGGTGCGGACGATGCCATCGATGATGGTCATGCCGATGCCGGGGAGGTCGCCGAGCTGCACGCTTTCGAGGATGTTCTTGCCAGGCGAGTGCTGCGCCTTGTCCATCAGGACGAAGTCCGCGGAGCGGCCGACCTCGACGATGCCGCAATCGAGCTCCCGCATGCGCGCGGTGTTGCCGGTCGCAAGGCAGAAGGCGAGTTCGGCCGGTAGCTCGCCGAGCGACGACAGCATCGAAACCATTCGCAAAATGCCGAGCGGCTGCACGCCGGAGCCGGCCGGCGCGTCGGTACCGAGGATGACGCGATGGAGATCACCCATCTCGCGCGCGGTGCGCAGCGTGAACAGCGCCGAGCGCTCATTGCCGTTGTGAACCAGCTCCAGCCCGCGCTTGCAGCCCTCGCAGATGCAGCGGATCTGATCGTCGGGCAACGCGGTGTGACCGCCATTGATGTGGCCGACCACGTCGGTGTCGGCTTCCAGCACCACGTCCTTGTCGATCAGGCCGGATCCGGGAATCGAAGGTCCACCGGTGTGGATCGTGCTCTGAATGCCGTATTTGCGCGCCCACCCGACCATTTTCCGCGCGGTCGGCCCGTCCTTGACGCCGCCGAGGCCGACTTCGCCGAGCAGCTTAACGCCAGCGGCCGCCATCTCCTTGAAGTCGTCCTCGACCATCTCGCATTCGATCACCGGCGCGCCGGCGTGCACCTTCACGCCGCCCGGACGCAGCGTCCAGAACGCACGCTGCGCAAAGATCGCCATCGCCTTCAGGCCTACGACGTCGCGCGGGCGGCCGGGCATGTGGACTTCGCCCGCCGAGATCATGGTGGTGACGCCACCATGGAGATAGCTGTCAATCCAGTTGATCTGGTTCTGCCGCGGCGTCCAGTCGCCGGCGACCGGATGGACATGGCTGTCGATCAGGCCCGGCGCGACGGTGGTGCCGTTGGCATCGACTGTCGTGGTGGCGCCGTCGGTATTGCAGTCCTTGAAGCGGCCGATCGCTGTGATCTTGCCGTTCTCGGCCACGATCGTGTCGGCATCCAGGATCGGCTTTTCCAAAGCTCCCGACAGCACGAGCCCGATATTGCGGATCACCAGCTTGCTCGGACCGGTCGCCTGGGGTGCGTCGTGGGCCATGGTTTTTCCTTTTGCTTCAATGCCTTCGCCGGACATTCTGCCCGGCTTGACGATCGGATCAAGCTGGATTATTCGTTTGTATACGAATGATCGTATACGAATGATTGGACCGGTCAATCCGGCTTGCAGGTCAGGGAACGGTGCGATGAGCAATTTCAACCAGGAAAGCGTGCTGAGCGTTCATCACTGGACCGATACGCTGTTCAGCTTCACCACCACCCGCGATCCCTCGTTCCGTTTCCGCAACGGCGAATTCACCATGATCGGGCTGAAGGTCGGCGAGAAGCCGCTGATCCGCGCCTACTCGGTCGCCAGCGCCAATTACGAGGACCGGCTCGAATTCTTCTCGATCAAGGTGCCGGACGGTCCGCTCACCTCGCGGCTCCAGCATTTGAAGCGGGGCGACGAAATCATCGTCAGCCGCAAGGCGACCGGCACGCTGGTGATCGACAATCTCGAAGACGGCCGCAACCTCTATCTGATCGGCACGGGCACAGGGCTGGCGCCGTTCCTTTCCGTGATCAAGGATCCCGAGACCTATGAGCGGTTCGAGAAGGTCGTGCTGCTGCACGGCTGCCGCCGCGTGAAAGAGCTCGCCTATGGCGAGATGATCACCGAAAAGCTGCCGAACGACGAGTTGATCGGCGACTACGTTCGCAACCAGTTGATCTATTACCCGACCGTGACGCGCGACCCCTTCCGCAACCGCGGCCGCATCACCGACCTGATCACCTCAGGCAAGCTCTTTAGCGATATCGGGCTGCCTTCACTCGATGCGGCGCATGACCGCGTCATGATCTGCGGCAGCCCGGCGCTGGTGACCGATACCCGCGCGCTGCTGAACGGCCGCGGCTTTGTCGAGGGCAATCACGGCGAGCCCGCGCAGTTCGTGGTCGAGAAGGCGTTCGCGGAGCGGTAAAGCGCCGTGATGATAGACCATCTCGTGTCCCGACAAGCAGCGCGAGTGCTGGCGGCCGGGGCCATTCTACTTTGCATGGGGTTGTTTTCGCGATTTTGTCTCCGGACCTCGTAGTGAGGGGCCGCGCGGCGGGTTAGATATCAGCTAAGGCCGCACCGCCGGCGCTTCCATCTTCATCCCGCGCGCCCGCGACATCAGGTACAATTCCAGCTCGACCAGCTCCGGTGCGCCGTAATCATGCGCCTGCGCGCGGATACCCGTGATGCAGGCGCGCAGCCGCCGCTGCAGCGAGCCCAGCGACTGCCATTCCAGCCGGTAGAGCGGGTAGCCCGTGGGATGTCCTTGCGTGATCGCGGAGCCGGCGAGCCGCTTGTCCCAATTGTCGTCATGGCAATTGGCGCAGCCGAGATTGAGCTGACCCTGCCGCTGCATGTAGAGCTCGCGTCCTTTGGCAATGAACGGCGCGAGCTGCGGGTCGGTGCCGGTTTCAATCGGTATGCCCTGCGACTGCCGTGCGACAAAGGCCGTCAGCGCCAGCAGCTCACGGCTCTCGAAGGGAAGCGGCGTCGCCTGCTGCTGGCTGGTGCGGCAAGAGTTGATGCGCTGCTCCAGATCGACTGGGCGGCCGATCGCCTTATCGAAGGCCGGGTAGCGGGCAGCTACGCCCTTCATGTTCGTGCGCGCATCGCCATGGCAATCGGCGCAGGCTTTGTCCGCGGCGCCTGTCTTGCGGCTCCACAGCGCCTCGCCGTCGAGCACCCAGAGCATGCCGGGATTGGCGGTGTCGTCGTCCTGCATCGTCTTGGTGTCCGGCTTCATGAAGCTGTAGCCGGAACGGCGATCGGCTTGCGGGATCTCGGCAGCGCCGCCGGCGCCCGCCACCAGCAGTGCGGCGGCTATGGCGCCGGCAAGTCTCATTCGACCGTGATCGATGCGGACGCGGTTTCGGAAAAGCCCTTGTCGCCGATCCATTCGAACTCGAACTTGCCGCTTTCGGTCGCGGTCGTGAAGAAGGAGAAGAATGGGTTGGCCGCGATGGCCGGAAACAAATCGGCGCGGAAGATTTCAGCGCCGTTAAAGCGGCAGGTAAAGCCCGTGATGATGTCGCGCGGCACAGCTTCACCTGACGCCTTATGGCGATAGCCTGACTCCATGATGTGCGACATCAGCGTCTTGATCTCGATGATGTCGCCACGTTTGGCTTTGGCCGGAACGTTGATCAGCGCGGAAGCCATCAGATCACCTCCTCGGTGCAGGCCGCCAGTGTCACCACGACATCGACGCTGGCCGACCAGAACGACCCGTCCGAGAGCTTTGCGATCGCGACCACCTTCTGGCTGTCGGTGAGGCGAACGCGGGTCGAAACCTGTGCGCGGCCGGCATGCGGGCCGAGGTGGAAGTTGGCGATGTTCGGCTGCGGATTCTTCTCGTTGAAAACGTGGATGCTGCTGACATGGTCCTCCGGCGCCATCGGGTGGGCGACACTCACAGTCAGGGGCACGGTGTTGCCGTTCTCGACCAGGGGCGGCACGTCGAGCTTGACCTTGCCGGTTTTCACCGCGACGCCGCCGGTGACATTGCGGATGGCGGAAGCGAGCATCTCGGGCGTCGCCTCGGCAGGCCGAAGCGTGACGACGGGGGCCGTGCCAAGCACGGCTGCCGCTCCGGCGAGGCCGAGAAACTGGCGCCGTGTCGAATTCGGTGGTGGATGCATCGGACCTTCCTATTCGCGTAAGCTTGCGAGATACGCCACGATATCCTCGATCTGTTCGGCCGACAGGATCGGCTTGCCGCGCCACGGCGTCCCGACGCGAGTGAGGCCGTCAACGCGGTAATAGGACGGCATGATCGTCGCGGCATTGAGACGAGAGGCATCCACCATCCGAAGCCGAAGCTGACCTTCGGACCAGCGGCTGCCGGAACCGGAAAGATCAGGCGCTAGGTCGCCCTGGAATTTCTGTTCGGGAAATGGGCCGTTGTGGCACAGGATGCAAGTGCTGGAACGCTCGACGACGAGGGAACGCCCGCGCGCTGCATCGCCGGACGCGCCTGTCAGCGAATGCGGAATGGCGTCGCCGACGACGGTATAGCTGCGAAGTTCCTGCGCAACGATGCCGCCGGGCAGGGCAAGCAGCGTTCCGGCAAGGATCGGCGCCGATATGCGAAATCCGAATCTAGCCAAAGACTTCCGCCGTGATGGTCGCGAACCAGGATTGCGCATATTCGGCTTCGCGCGCGCGGAACTCGCGGGGCACATCCAGCGGACTGACGCCGCCAGCGCCTTCGACATCGGCCAGCAATCCGTTCTTCGGCTGGTACACGCCGGCAATCGAGATGCCATAATCGGGCGCCGCCAGGCTGTAGCAGGTATTGATCAGTTTCGGCGTAGTGGGCGGTCCGCCCGATAGCAGTGTGGCAATAGCGGCCGCACAAACTTTCGCTTGCGCATTTGCCGTGAATGCGGATTTAGGCATGGCGCCGGCAAGACAGGCATCGCCGATGACGTGGATATTCGGCACCGATTTGGACTCGAAGGTGACAGGATCGATCGCGCACCAGCCGGTGTTATCAGTCGCGCCCGCGATGGTGGCGATGCGGCCCGCCCGCTGCGGCGGAATGACGTTGGCCACCTTGGCGGTGTGGTTGCCGAAATCGGTGATCAGCGTATTGGTCGCGGGATCGACGGCGTTCACCTTGCCGCCCTGCGACAACGATATCCATTCGATCATTCCCGGATAAAGCTCCTTCCAGGCGTTCTGAAACAGGCGCTGCTTGGAAAACGTGTCCTTTGCGTCAAGGATAAGCAGCTTCGAGCGCGGCTTCTTGGTCTTCAAATAGTGCGCAATCAGGCAGGCCCGTTCATAAGGTCCCGGCGGACAACGGAAGGGGTTGGCGGGAGCTGCGATCACCACGAGACCGCCATCGTCCATCGCCTCGAGTTGCTTGCGCAGCAACAGCGTTTGTTCGCCGGCTTTCCAGGCATGCGGCATCTTTGCCGCGGCAGCTTCGTCGTAACCCTGTAGTGCGTCGAAACGCAGATCGATGCCGGGAGACAACACCAGCCGGTCGTAGCCGAGCGACGTGCCGTCGGCGAGCCCGACGGTCCGCGCCGCTGCGTTGATGGCCGTTGCCGCCTGCGGCACTACTGTTACGCCACCAGCGGCGATCTTGTCATAGCCGAATTGTTGCTGATCGATTGAACGCAGGCCAGCAATGACGTTGTTGCTGAACGGGCAGGCGATGAAGGTTCGGTTCGGCTCGATCAGCGTGACCTGCAGTTTCGGCTCGATCTGTTTCAGCGCCCGCGCGCAGCTCGCGCCGCCGAAGCCGCCGCCAATCACGACGACACGCGCTGCGGCTTGCGCGAAGGTGGGCAGCGGAAACGCCGCTGTCGCTGCGACGGCCGCACTGAGGTGGCAAAAATCCCGGCGGCTGATGCGCTTGTCTGTGCCCATGCCGGCGGCCCCCTATTTCTGTGCCGCGAGCCACGCCGCAATCGCGCGCGACTCTTCGTCAGTAAACCCCTTGGCGATCCGGTTCATGACCGTCGCGGGAAGCGTACCGTCGCGAAATCCGGTCATCGCCTTGCTGATATCCTCGGCATTGCGACCGGACAGCCGCGTGATCGACGACGCGGTTGCCCCCGTGGAATGACAGCCGGAGCAGGATGCCGCGCCCGGTGGAGGTAGGGAAGCCGCCAGCCCCGGCCCGCACGATGCGACAATAGCTGCAATCCCGAGGATGGCAGGCAGCGTTTTCATCAGCGAACCTCCCGATCATAGAGCGGCGGCCTGAAGGCCGCCGCTGGCTGTTGTCAGGCGAACGAGATGTTTTGGTCCCTCAGTGGCACAGAACGTATACGCTTGCCGGTCGCCGCGAAGTAGGCATTGAGCACCGCAGGCGCGGCGACACCGATCGTCGGCTCGCCGACGCCGCCCCAGAAGCCGCCGCTCGGCACCATGACGCATTCCACCTTCGGCATCTCGGCGATGCGCATGGAATTGTAGGTGTCGAAGTTGGTCTGCTCGATCTTGCCGTCCTTCACCGTGCAGCCGCCGTAGAACAGCGCGGACAGGCCATAGACGAAGGAGCCCGCGATCTGCCGCTCGACCTGCGCCGGGTTGACGATGTAGCCGGGATCGGTCGAAGCGACGATGCGATGCACCTTGATCTTGCTGCCCTCGGTGACAGAGATTTCCGCGGCACCCGCGACATAGCTGCCATAGCCCATCACCTGCGCAATCCCTCGATAGACGCCTTGCGGCGCGGGCTTGCCCCAACCGATCTTGTCGGCCACCGCATTGAGCACGGCGAGATGTTTCGGATGCTTGCTCATCAGCTTGCGGCGGAATTCCACCGGATCCTGGCCCACCGAATGCGCCAGTTCATCCATGAAGCATTCCATATAGATGGCATTCTGGTTGACGTTGACGCCGCGCCAGAAACCTGGCGGGACGTGCGGATTGCGCATCGAATGCTCGACCAGCAGGTTCGGCACGGCGTAGCCAATCGCCGCATCGCCGGAAGGGCTCAAGCCCTGAAACGCAACCGTATCCATGCCGTTCACCAGCGCCGCCGGACGCACCGTGTAGAGGATCGACTGGCCGGACAATCGCACATGCAGCGCCGTGAGATTGTTGTCGGCATCGAAGGCTCCGGTCAGCTTGCATTGCGTGACCGGATGGAATTTGCCTTGCGCCATATCCTCTTCGCGTGACCACAACAGCTTGACCGGCGTGCCCGGCATCTCCTTGGCGATCAAAACCGCTTGCCTCACATAGTCGGTCATGCCGCGCCGGCCGAAGCCTCCGCCCAGCATCAGCTTGTGCACCTCGCATTTTTCGGCCGGCAATCCCGACGCTTCGAGCGTGGCGGCGAAGGCCGCCTCGCCATTCTGCGTGCCGCACCAAACCTCGCATTTGTCCGCGGTATAGAGCGCGGTGGCGTTCATCGGCTCCATCGCGGCGTGGTTCTGGTAGGGATAGTCGTAGACCGCCTCGACCTTCTTGGCGGCGCTTGCAATCGCAGCCTTGGCGTCGCCGTTCTGGTTGCCGATATAGGCCGGCTGCGAATTGTCGAGGCCTTCGGCCAGCCATTTGGCGATCGACTCGCTGGAGACTTTGGCGTTCTCGCCTTCGTCCCAGACGATCGGCAGCGCATCAAGGGCAGTCTTGGCGTGCCACCAGGTATCGGCGACGACCGCGACCGCGCTATCGCCGACCTTCACCACCTTCTTGACGCCCTTCATGCCGGCGATCTTGGCCTCGTCGTAGCTCTTCAGCTTGCTGCCGAAGACCGGCGCGTCCTTGATCGCCGCGTTGAGCATGCCAGGCAGCTTGACGTCGGCGCCGTAGATCATCGCTCCGGTGGTCTTGTCGACGGTGTCGAGCCGCTTGACGCCCTTGCCGACGATCTTCCAGTCCTTGGGATCCTTCAGCTTGACGTCCGCCGGGGGCTCGAGCTTCGCAGCGGCTTCCACCACCTTGCCGTAGGTCGTGGTCCTGCCCGATGGCGTGTGCGTGATGATGCTGTTGGCGGCGGTGCATTCCGATGCAGGCACTTTCCACTCGTTCGCGGCGGCCTGTATCAGCATCACGCGGGCGGTGGCGCCGCCTTTGCGGACATAGTCCTGGCTGGAGCGAATGCCGCGGCTGCCGCCCGTCGAAAAATCGCCCCAGGCGCGCTTGCGTGCGACACTTTGACCCGGTGTCGGATATTCGGTGACGACCTTCGACCAGTCGCATTCGAGCTCTTCGGCGACGAGCTGGGCGAGGCCGGTAAGGGTGCCCTGGCCCATCTCCGAGCGGGCGACGCGAACGACGGTGGTGTTATCGGGGCGGATCACCACCCAGACATTGACTTCTGGTGAGCCATCGGCGGCGCGGACGACCTTCGGTCCGCCGAAGGGAATATCGAGGCCAATCGCGAGCCCGGCGCCGGCGGCAGCGGTGCCGATCACGAAGGCTCGGCGATTCAGTTTGGGCATGACGTGCTGATTCATGGCATCACCTCAAACGCTCGCGGCGGCGTGGATCGCCTCGCGGACCTGCTGGAAGGTCCCGCATCGGCAGATATTGGTGATGGCCTCGTCGATATCCTCATCGGTCGGCTTCGGCTTCTCCTTTAGAAGCGCCGCGACCGCCATGATCATGCCGCTCTGGCAATAGCCGCATTGCGGGACGTCGTTGGCGATCCATGCCTGCTGCACCTTGTGCAGCGCGCCGTTGCTGGCGAGTCCTTCGATCGTGGTGATCTGTTTGCCGGCTGCTTCGCTGACCGTCATGCCGCAGGAGCGCATCGCGACTCCGTCGATATGGACGGTGCAGGCGCCGCATATTGCTATGCCGCATCCATATTTGGTGCCGGTCAGCCCGACATTCTCCCTGATAGCCCAGAGCAGTGGCGTGTCGTCTTCGACGTCCACATTGATTGTTTTTCCGTTTATTGTGAGGTTTGCCATCGCATGTCCCTTTTTGAGTTCAATTCGCCAATTGAACCGGGCGCGATGTGACCGGAAAAAATAGAACAGTTCAAATCAAGAAAAAGCGTGTTTTACGAACGGGAAGAAAGTCGATCCGCCGGTGTTGCGCCAAGTTTCCGCAACCTGGCCGATTGGTGTCCGTGTTTGGAGGTAGAGGCTAGGCAGACTTATCAAGGCGCTCGCTCAGCAGCTTCGCGATGCGGCTTGTTGTGGCGAGTTCTTCGGGGATAAGTCCCTTCGCAAGGGCATTTGCCCACGGAACCTGCAGCGCGCTGGCGGTTTCGAAGGCATCCCGCCCACGCTTGGTTAGCGCGACGAGGAGTGCTCGGCGGTGGTTCGGATTGGCCCAAGCTCTACGAGGCCATCCTCTGCCATCTCGTTCACAATGCGCTGAACTCCCTGTCGATTGAGGCCCATGCTGCGCGCGAGCCAGGCCACCGGTTGCGGGCTTGGCGCAAGCGCGATCGCGCCCGGCACCTGCCAGGGGCGCATATATCGTCAGTTGGCAAAACGAGATGTGGAGTGTGAGTCACGTTTGCGGGACAGCTTGCAACGATTGTCGCCGCCGCGTTCGCCGGCGCCGCCTTCTTCATCAACTTCGCCGAACAGCCGGCGCGTCTCGGCCTCGATGACCGGAGCCTCTTGAGGCAGTGGAAACCAAGCTACGCGCGCGGCTTTGCGATGCAGGCGAGCTGCGCAGTCATTTCCGGCGTGCTCGGCCTGACCGCTGCCTGGCTGACGTGGGACTGGCGCTGGATTGTCGGCGCGGTGCTCATTCTTGCCAACTGGCCCTATACGCTGATCGGCATCATGCCGACCAACCGCGTGCTGAACGTCATCGACGAAAAGGACGCCGGCCCGCAGTCACGTGCGCTGATCGTCAAGTGGGGAAGGTTGCACGCGGTCAGGACGGGCCTCGGGATCGCGGCAACGCTGGTTTACCTTTGGGCGCTCAATTAGGCGCAGCGAACTGGGGCGTGTCCCGCGCGGCGATCATGTCCGTTCTGCGCCCACCGCCAGACGCAGAAAACTCATCAGGCTTCCGAGCGCGGCAAATCCGGCGCCGAGCATCAGGGCGACCGTCGCACCGTCGTGACCGGCCAGCGCAAAGCAAAGGGCCGCGAGCGCGGCGCCGAGTGTTTGCCCGGTCAGACGGGCGGTTGCGACGATGCCGCTCGCGCTGCCACTGCGGTGCGGCGGTGCGCTCGACATCAGCGCCCGCAAATTGGGCGTTTGAAAGAAGCCGAATCCGATTCCGCAAATCACGGTGCGCCAGACGATGTCGGCTGTGCCGGGGTCCGGTGGCAGCGCCGCCAGCAGCGCCATGCCGATGCCGAGCAATACCAGCCCGAGGCCGCCGAGGATGCCGACGGGATAGCGGTCGGAGAGCCGGCCTCCGATCGGCGCCATGATCGCCACCACCAGTGGCCAGGGCGTCATGAAGAAGCCGGTCTCGACCTGGGACCGGTGCAGCACGTCCTCGAAGTAGAAGGGCAGCGAAACGAAGGCCAGTCCCTGCACTGCGAATGTACAGACCGATGTGGCGGCCGACAGCGCGAACATCGGCCGCCGGAACAGGTCGATCGGCAACATCGGCGCCGGATGGTTCGCATCCCTGCGGGCCATGATCCAGCCGAGCAGCAATGCTGCGCCAAGCGCCACTCCGACAAGGACGGGCGGGGCCTGATGTGCCGCGCCGCCGATGCCGATGATGAAGAGCCCAAGGCAGCTTGCGGTCAGCGCTGCGCTGGCAAAATCGAACGCGTGCTTCGCGCGCGGCGTTTTGGGCAAGGTTTTCAGGCCGATCCAGATTGCGATCACGCCGAAGGGAAGGTTGATCGCGAACAGCCACGGCCATGTTCCGATCGCAAGGACCGCGGAGGCAATCGTCGGACCGAAGGTGAATGCCGTTCCGACCACGAGCGCATTATGGCCGAAGCCGCGGCCCAGCGTGTGGGTCGGATAGACGAAGCGGACCAGCGCCGCGTTTACGCTCATGATGCCGCTGGCGCCGAGCCCCTGCAGCGCCCGCGCCGCCGTCAGGCTGGGTAGCGACCATGCCAGGGCGCAGCCGAGCGAGGCCAGCGTGAACAGCACGAGGCCTCCGATATAGATCCGCTCATGGCCGACGATTTCACCGAGCGCGCCGAGCGGCAGCAGCGTCGCGACCAACGCGATCTGGTAGATATTGACGACCCAGACCACGTCGGCCGGGCTGACATGCAGGTCGGCCGCGATGGCGGGCAGCGCGATGTTGGCGATCGCCGTATCCAGCGAGGCCAGCGCCAGCGCGGTAAAGATCGCCGCGAGCGCCCAGCGCCGGAGTTCCGGCGGCAAGCCGTCGATGGGCGTGGCTGATGGTTTTGGGGCTACGTCTGCGGACATTCTGTCGGGCTCTCCACGCCGGCGCGGACGCGCCCTAGGGTGGCGTGTACTACGGACGCCGCGCTGACCACAGGCTCTCAGTTTGCATGATGCGTATGCGAGGCGGGCCGGCGGAATTCTGGCGCCTGCAGGCTATGTCCCTGGGCTCAGCCCCAGCCTCGTATAAATCCGCCGCGCATAGGCGCCGAACTCATCCGTGGTCTTGATCGGCAGTGCCCGCGGGAACGGCAGCTCGATCGGAAAATACTCCGCCATTCGCGCCGGACCGGCCGTGAGCACGGCGCAATGCGAGGCGAGGAATACCGCTTCCTGAATCGAGTGTGTCACGAACAGGATGGTCTTGCCGCTTTCGCGCCAGATCCGCAGCATTTCGAGGTTCATCTGCTCGCGGGTCAGCGCGTCTAGCGCGCCGAACGGTTCGTCCATCAGGATCAGCTTGGGATCGTGGATGAAGGCGCGCGCAATCGCCGTGCGCTGCTGCATGCCGCCGGACAATTGCTGCGGATATTTGTCCTCATAGCCGGCGAGGCCGACCAGGTTGAGCAGATCGCGGGCGCGATTCCGTGCGGCTTTCATCGGCAGGCCGACGATTTCAGCCGGCAGCAGCACGTTGTCCAAAATGGTTCGCCATTTCAAAAGCAGGGCCTGCTGGAACACCATGCCGATGTCGCGCGCTGGATCGAACGATGTTTTCGCATTGCCGATCTTGATGGTGCCGCCATCGGCCTCGTGCAGCCCGGCCAGAATCTTCAGCACGGTGGTCTTGCCGCAGCCGGACGGGCCGACCAGCGAAACCAGCTCGCCTTCTTTCACGTCCATGGTGACGTCGGAGACGGCGAGGAATTCCGCACCCCTCGACCGGTAGACCTTGCGGACATTGCGCAGGCTGATGAAGGGCTCTTCCGCCGTCATGCCAGCCATTTGTGCAGGTTCTCCCTCACGAATGCGTCGTCGGAGAGATCGGCATGCTCGCGGCAGACGCGGTCGATCTCCTGCATCTGGCCCGGGCTCAGCCCTTCGGTGGGATCGAGACACCAGAGGCCCTGCATCAATCCCTGCCGCCGCAGGATTTCGTGGCAACCGGCGATGCAACCGTGGAAATTGTTGGCGATGTCGAAGAACGCGCTGTTGCAGTCGGTGACACGAGCGTCGAGCGCCAGCAGGTCGGCCGGCACCGTGTCCTTGCCGCGCGCCGCCTTGCACATCTCGAACTGCCTGATCGCGCTCGCGGTCCACACGGACCAGTGCCCGAGCAGGCCGCCCTTGAAGTATGCTCGCGTGGTGACGCCGCTGTCGCGGAGGTCGAACGGCAACGTGAGGTCCAGCAGGATGTGGTCGTCGTTGCCGGTATAGAGCGCGACGCGGTCGAGCGCGTTCGCTGCCGCCACTCCGCGCAGAACGTCCAGCGTCCGATAGCGATTGAACGGCGCCACCTTGATGGCGATGACGTTATCGATGGCCGCAAAGCGCTTCCAGAAATCGGCGCTGAGGATCACGCCGCCGACGGCCGGTTGCAAATAGAAGCCGACCAGTGGGATCTCGCGTGCCACTGCCTCGCAATGCGCAATGATGTCATCCTCGGATGCCGATTTCATCGCAGCCAGGCTGAGCAGGCCGGCGTGATAGCCGATGCCGCGTGCGGTTTGCGCCTCTGCAACAGCCTGCTGCGTCGGACCGGCCAAACCAGCGACCATCGCGACTGGCCGTTTGGTCCATGATGCGGCGGTCTCGGCCGCCAGCTCCAGCACGGGACGGTACATGCCGACGTCGCGGATCGCGAATTGCGTGGTGTGCACGCCCACTGCCAATCCTCCGGCGCCGGCATCGAGGTAGTAGCGCGTCAGTGCCCGCTGATGGCGCACATCGAGTGCGCGGTTGGCGTCGAGTGCGAGCGGATGCGCCGGCAGCACGGTGCCGTCAGCGATCAGCTTTCGGACCTCGGCTTTGATTTCGCTATGATGCATGGCGGCTGTTCCTATCCGAATTCCGGGCCGGCGACGGCGAACGGCGGTTGCGCGGGCGAGGCGGTCGCGGAGCCAAAACGCATGCGCTGAAACGGCCGCTCGATATTCCAGCCTGAGCGAACGAGACCGTTCAGAAACGCGTCTTGAGAATGAACGGCGTCGATCAGCCAAGGTCCGGTTTCGGAGCCGGTGATGGCTTCGACCAACCCCAGCGCCTGATCGGCGTGGTCGGCTAAGACTGGACCGATGTGCCGCGCGGTGCGCCCATCGCGGACGAGGGCCATGGCTCGGACATCCGACACGATGCGCGAACCCGGGCGCGCAGCAAATTCCGACAGCAATGTGCTGCGGTCGAATCCCATGGCACCGCCATCGCGCGCGGCCAGGGCCTCGAGGTTGTCGGCCGCTAGTGGCCTCGTCGCGATGGTGCCTTGCGGCTTCTCCAACCGCAACCGCCGCAATTGCAGCGTCGGCGCAAAGCCGAGCGGAGCGTAGACGGCCGCGCCAGCCGGTGTGGCATCAAGCCAGCTTGTGAGCCCGCGCCGCGCGGCAACTTCCAGGCAGGCATCGACGAGCCTGGTCGCAAGGCCGCGGCGGCGAAAGTTGGCAGTCACCAGCACCATGCTGATCCAGGCATTGCCCGCCGAGTAGGGCAGCAGCGCCGCTGTCGCCACCAATCGGTTGCCATCGCGCGCGCCGAATACGACCCCTTGGCTCAGGAAAAAGCGCCAGTCGGCCTCGTTCTGGTTCCAGCCGGCTTCGGTCGACAGCACGAGCCCGGCCTTCGCATCGCTGACATCGAGTTCGACGATGTCGATGGGCTCAATAGCGGCCATCGCGCACCTCGTATTTAGTGGGCTTGCCGAGGCTCGGCATCGATCGCGACACCCAATCGGCGGTCCAATTGATGAGCTGCTCGGTATCGACGATCGGCAGGCCGAATAGTTTCACCGCCTGCGATGTGTCGGTGAGCCAGGCCGTCGGCTCTTCCTTGCCGGCGATGATTGGCGCGCGGCCGAAGCGCTGGCCGAATTTCGCGGCCAGATCGCGCACGGCGAGTATTTCATGACCACTGACATTGATCGGCGAGGTCGGCGTCTCGCAATGCGCCAGACAGCGCAGCGCCTGCGAGGAAGCGTCGCCTTGCCAGATGAAATTGACATGGCCGAGGCTGACGTCGATCGGCTGACCCTGCAGCACCTTGCTCGCTATATCGTGCAGCACGCCGTAACGCATGTCGATCGCGTAGTTCAGCCGGAACAGCCGTCCGGGCGTTCCATGCTTGCGTGAGAAATACTCGAACATGCGCTCGCGCCCGACGCAGGATTGCGCATATTCGCCCGGCGGATCGGGCGCCATATCCTCGGCCGAGCCCTTGCCGGAGACCGGCACGAACGGATAAATGCAGCCGGTCGAGAACGCGACGATACGCGAGGTCGCAAAGGTTTGCGCGACCAGGGCTGGGACGTGCGAATTCATTGCCCAGGTCAGCGAGAGGTCACCCTCGGCGCCGAATTTGCGCCCGGCCATGAACACGATGTTCGCAATCTTCGGCAAAGCTTTGATGGCGGCCTCGTCGAGCAGATCGCAATTGATGGTCTCGATTCCGCGCACCTGCAGCCAGTCCTTGACGACGGGTTCGCTGAACCGGGCCACGCCGATCACGCGGCGCTCCGGCACGGCCGCTTTTGCAAGGCCGGCCAGCGTCGGTCCCATTTTGCCGGCAACACCCAGGATCATGATGTCGCCGTCGACCTTGCGCAGATCGTCGATCAACGCCTGGCTCGGGCGGCACAGTAATTCATCGAGCGCTGCAATATCGGCAATTGTTGTGGGCAGGGTATCGCGGGTCAACAGCATGTTTCTTCCCTGATCTTGTCATTGCAGCCGGATGTCCCGAACGACGAATAGCCGTTCGAGGCCGAGAACGAGGCCATACAGCGCCACACCGAGCAATGTCAGGAGTACCACCGCCATCACCATCGCCGGCGTATCGAGTGAGGACTGCACCTGGATCATGAGGTAGCCGAGCCCGCGCTCGGAAGCGATGAACTCGCCGACGATTGCGCCGGCCACCGCCAGGATGGCGCCAACCTTCATTCCGGAAAACACGTATGGCAGCGCGCCCGGCAACTGGATTTTCCGGAACAGCGTCCAGCGCGAACCGCGCAGCGACTTCACGAGATCCAGCAGATCCGGTTCCACCTCACTCAATCCACGCGCAGTGGTGAGCAGGATCGGAAAGAAGCAAATGGAAAACGCGATCAGGATGTTCGGAAATATGCCGTAGGAAAACCAGACGATGAACAGCGGTCCCAGCGCCACTTTCGGAATCATATTCAGCGTCACGAACAGCGGCAGCAGCAAAAGGCTGACCAGCGGCGACCAGGTGAACAGCACGGCCAGCATAATGCCGACCAGCGCGCCGAGGCAGAACCCGCCGAGAATTTCGATCGCCGTCACAGAGAGATTGGAGAGCCAGGCGTAGCTGGGCGAGCCCAGCGTCGCGACGGTCGCGAGCGGGGAGGGAAGGATGAATTTCGGTACCTGGAAGGCGTCGACCAGAACCTGCCAGAGCACGATCACGGCCAGATGCACGACCAGGATGATCGCGAAAGACCGTATCGATCGTCCGTCATCGCTGAACACCGTGCGCTCCTTTGGATGCGCGGCCGGTTCCCCGCCGCGCGGCGGCAATCTAGCGCGGCCTCTCCCGGTAATCAACCATCTGGTTGATTAAGGGCGCAGCGAATGCATCACCAGGTCGACCACGTGTTTGCGGCGCGCCTGCCGTGCGGCCCGGCTCGACAGGTCCTTGCCGAAGATCGCCGACAGGGTCGGCGTGTTCGAAAAGTAAAAATAGCTGAGCCCGGCAATCGAGATATAGAGGTGTACGGGGTTGATACCTTTACGGAATATGCCGGCCTTCACGCCCTCGCCGAGAATGGTCGAGACGAGGCTGACCAGCGGCGAATGCATCGCTTCCAGTTTTCGCGAGCCGCGCACATGGCGCGCGCCGCCGCGGTTCTCGTCGTTCAGCAGCACGATGAAATCAGGATGTGCGGCGAGGTGATCGAAGGAACTTTCGATCAGCTTCTTGATCGCCTGCTCGGGCGGCAATCCCTCGAGATTGAGCTTGCGTTCCTGGGCGCGGATTTCCTCGTAAACCCACTCGAGCACAGCAAGGTAAAGTGCGTCCTTGTCGCCGAAATAGTGATAGACGAGCTGCTTGTTGACGCCCGCGCGGGCGGCGATCTCGTCGACCCGGGCTCCGGCGAGGCCGCTGCTGGCGAATTCGCGCCGCGCCGCCGTCAGCAGTTTTTTGCGGGTCGCGGCCGGATCGCGCCGTTGCGGCCTGGTATCGTCAGAACGTTTTCTCGGCATTTCCAACCAAATAGTTGACAAGTCGTGTGGTCCCTTGTTGCATTGGTAGCGTCACCGAGGAGCGACGACAAGATCGGGTTGCAGAACGAGGAGGGTGCAATGAAGGCTTTGCGAATTGCGGGATTGGCGGCTGCACTTGCCGCGCCGGCCATTCCCTGCGCTGCGGCCGAGCAGGTCAATCTGATCCTGAACTGGACCCCGACCGCCGATCACTCACCGTTCTACTACGCCAAATCGCAGGGCTGGTACGAGAAGGCCGGCATCGAGCTGACGATTGAGGTCGGCAAAGGCTCCGGCGTCTCCTCGCTGAGGGTCGGCTCCGGCGGCTCGCCGTTCGGCATCGCGGATCTCGCGACCGCGCTGGTGGCCAAGAGCAAGGGCGCCGACGTGGTGGCGCTGATGAGCATCTACGCCAACACCGGACAGACCTTCTATTGGCTGAAGAGCTATGGCGTGAACGGGCCGAAGGACTTTCCGAACCACAAGATCGGCAATCCGCCGGGCGACGCGTCACGGGTGATGTGGCCGGCCTTCGCCAAGGCGGCGGGCATCGCGCCGGACTCGGTGAGCTTCGTCAATGTCGGTCCGACCGCCAAGATCGCGGCGCTGAAGAGCCATACCGTCGATATCATCAGCGATTTCTACAATGAGCACGATCTGAAGGTGATCGAGTTCGGCGCCGATCTCGGCTACGTCAACTGGAAGGATATCGGGCTGAACCCTTACGGCAATTCACTGATCGTCAACGGCGCCTATCTGCAAAAGAATCCAAAACTGGTCGAGGACTTCGTCAAGATCAGCCAGAAGGCCTATGCTGCCTGCGTCACCGACGTCGCGCCCTGCCTCAAGGCGCTGCTCGACCAGGCTTCGGGTCTCGACAAGGAAAACCAGCAGCGGCAGTGGGAGCGCATCAAGTTCCTGATGACAGACGAATTCACGACGACCAAGGCGCTGGGCTGGATTGATGCCGAGCGGATGAAGAAGGACTACGAGCTGGTGCAGACCTATCTCGGCATGGAAAAGCCGTTCGACGTGAATACTGCGTTCTCTGTCAAAATGCTGGATACGAGCATCAAGATGGATGCCAGCAAGGTGAAGAAGTAAGTCATTTAGGAGGCAGACATCACTGCAGCGCCATGCCTGATGTCGCGATCACCTTCGTCAGCTTCTCGTGGTCTGCCTTCATCAGCGCGGCGAGGTCGGCGAGCGGCATCGGCTTGCCCGGAATATTGGCGACCGAGAGCTGGCGCCGCACTTCCGGGTTCTGCAGCGCCTTGTTGATGGCCTCGTTGATCTTCGCGACGATGGCATCGGACGTTCCCGCCTGGACGTAGATGCCATACCAGGGCACGTAGGTGGCTTCCGGAAATCCGGCTTCCGCAATCGTCGGCACATCTGGCAGATCGGCGACACGTTTGTCGGTCATGACAGCAAGCGGTTTCACGCTGCCGGCCCTGATGTGCGGCAGTGCCAGCTCGAGCGAGACGATCTCGAAATGCATCAGGTTGGTCATCAGGTCGATCAGCGCCTGCGGCTGCCCCTTGTAGCCGACATTGGTCAGCTTGATATTGGCGGCCTGAAACAGCTTTTGCGCGCTCAGATCGATGGAGGAGCCGGTACCGGGATTGCCGAAATTGAGTTCGCCCGGCTTCTTGCGCGCGATCTCGACGAATTCCTTGATGGTGCTGGCCGGCATCGAGGGATGGACCAGCGCCACACTCTGATTCCAGACCGCAAGGCCGACGCATTTGAGATCCTTCAGCGCGTCCCAGCCGGCGTCCTTGTAGAGCGTCGGGTTGACCAAAGCCGCGGGGCCGGTGACCAGCCAGGTGTAACCGTCGGGTTCGCTGCGCGCCACCGACGCGGTGCCGATGTTGCTGTTGCCGCCGGGCCTTGCTTCGATGACCACCGTCTGTTTCCAGTCGCGGCCGACTTGCTCGGTCACCGCGCGCGCGACGATGTCGACAATGCCGCCGGCGGGGTAGGGAACGATGATGCGGATCGGTCGGTTCGGATAGCTGATTTGCGCCTGCGCGGCCGTGGCAAGCGGCACGGCTACGCCCAACGCAATACCCAGGGCAAGATTCATGGCAAAACCCAGCACGGTTTTGATCCGGCTCATTCTTCCCTCCCCATATGTTGCGCACCGGTGAAACGGTGCGCCTTTGCCCCTCTAACGGGGGTATTCAGTCGTTGGCTACCAGCGAGCGGATGCTGCGCGCCAAGCCGAGCATGCGCGGCCCGCATTCACGCTCGATCTGTTCGGCATTGAAGCGAAACGAGGGAATGCCGCAATTGACCGAGAGGCAATCGCCCGACGGCGTGCGGTACAGCGGCGCGGCGACACCAAAAATCTCGCGCCGCCATTCGCCGAGCGAAATCGCAAAGCCGCGCTCCTTGCAAAGCGCGACGTCCGGCAGCGTCCGCCGCTCGACATAATCGGCCTCTTCCGGGCGCTCGGCCTTCACCTTCGCCACGTACGCGTCGAGTTCTTCCGCGGTGAAGAGCGCGAGCAGAGCGCGGCCGACGGCGGTGGGCGCCAGCGAGCTGGCAAAACCGACATCTGGCAGATGCGCCACGGCGTCGGTGGTGCGCAGCGTTTCGACATAGATGAAGTCGAGCCCGAACGGCATCGCGATCGAAACCGTGCCGCCGGTGTAGGCCGCGAAATCGCGCATCAGCGGGCGTGCCAATTGCCGCACCTTCAGCGCCGACAGCACCGGATAGGCCGCGGCCAGAATGCCGAGCCCGAGCTGGAAGCGTCCCTTGGCGTCGCGCTTGAGATAGCCAAGCTGCGCCAGCGTGTAGGTCAACCGCGACACCGTCGGCCGCGACAGGCCTGTATGGAGCGCAAGCTCCGCGTTCGACAGCGAGCCCGCCCGGTTGCGGAACGCCGCCAGCACGTCGAGCCCGTGCGCCAGCGTGGTCGCGAAGGAGGGATCGGCCTGGTCCTCCGCAGTCCGGGGTATCGAGGGATCGATATTGGAAATCGTCGCCATGACCGAAGTGGGCCATGGTTCCCCAAATCTGTCAATATATCGAAATGAAATTTGCATATTGTGTCGATATACGCTTAGGTTCCCGAAAAATCGGGAGGCGGCATGGATTTCGACCTTTCCAAACGATCGGAAGAGTGGCGGGAGAGACTTCAGGCGTTTTTCGACCGCGAAGTGTTGCCGCGCCATCGCGCCTGGCTCGATCACACGGCTGAAGGCGAGGACGCGCCCTTCATGCAGGACCTACAGCGCAAGGCGCGTGCGGCGGGGCTATGGAATCTCGGGCTTCCTGAACTCGGAGAAGACGAACCCGGCACGCGTCTTTCCAACCTCGAATATGCGCCATTGGCCGAGATCATGGGCCGGCTGTTCTGGGCGCCTGAGGTCTTCAATTGCCAGGCGCCCGACGTGCCCAACATGATCGCGCTGCAGAATTGCGCGACGCCCGAGCAGAAGGCGCGCTGGCTGCAGCCGCTGCTGGAAGCCAGGACACGCTCGGCGTTCGGCATGACCGAGCCGGACGTGGCTTCATCCGATGCGACCAACATCGCCACCCGCATGGTCCGGGACGGCAATGACTACGTCATCAACGGGCGGAAATGGTTCATCACCGGCGCGGCGCATCCGAAATGCAGCTTCCTGATCGTGATGGGCGTGACCGATTCCGACGCCGACCGGACGCGGCGCCATTCCTGCATTATCGTGCCGATGGATACGCCAGGCGTTCGGCTGGTGCGCCGGCTGCGCTGGATGGGGTGCGAAGATCACGTCGCGCCGATCGGCGAGCTTTCGTTCGAAAACGTGCGCGTGCCCCGCGCGAACCTGCTCGGCGCGGAAGGCGACGGCTTCAAGGTCGCGCAGATTCGTTTGGGGCCGGCGCGTATCCATCACTGCATGCGCTCGATCGGGCTATGCGAACTGCTGATCGAATTGATGATGGTGCGGTCATCCGAGCGGTCCGCGTTCGGACGTACCGTGATGCAGTACGACACCGTGCAGCGCTGGATCGCGGAATCCCGCGTCGAGCTCGAGCAGGCCCGCCTGCTGACCTATCGTTGCGCATGGCGCCTCGATCAGGCCGGCCATCACGGCGCCTGGCGCGATGTGTCCTTGATCAAGGTGGCAGTGCCCGCGATGCTGCAGAAGATCGCCGACCGCGCCATGCAGGTGTTCGGCGCCATGGGCGGCTCCGACGATACGCCGATCCATCAGGCGCTGGCCTGGGGGCGCCTGTTGCGGATTGGTGACGGGCCCGATGAAGTCCATCTGCGGCAGATCTTTCGCATGGAGCCGATGCCGTCCTGGTCGATTGCCAACTCGCCGTATCTGTCCGCCCATCCGTCCTGAGCGGCGACAGCGACGGTGATGTGTGATTTCCTGAAAGGGCGCCTTCGCATGACCATCACGGATCAATCCCAGGCCGCGCAAAACGCTGCGATCGACAAGGCGCGGCTGCGCCAGAAATATCTTGAGGAGCGCAACAAGCGGCTGCGTCCCGACGGCAACGATCAGTATCTGCGCGTCGCGGGACGGCTAGCGCATTATCTCGACGATCCCTATACGCCGGTCACCGCGCGCGAACCGGAAACCGATCACGTCACCGTCGCCTTTATCGGCGGTGGGTTTGCCGGGCTGGTCACCGCGGCGCGGCTGTCGGAAGTTGGCGTGAAGGACGTCCGCGTCATCGAGAAGGGCGGCGACTTCGGCGGTACCTGGTACTGGAACCGCTATCCCGGCGCGCAATGCGATACTGCGTCGATGGTCTACATGCCGTTGCTCGAGGAAACGGGCCACATGCCGTCGGAGAAGTATGCGCATGCGCCGGAAATCCTGGCGCACTGCCAGCGCATCGGCAAACAATATGGGCTTTACGACAACGCGCTATTCCACACCGAGGTCGTGAGCCTCGATTGGGACGAGGCGGCGTCACGCTGGCGCATTCGCACCAGCCGCGGCGATGACTTCACCACCCAATTCGTCGGCATGGGCACGGGGCCGCTGCACGTGCCGAAACTGCCCGGCATTTCCGGCATCGAGTCTTTCAAGGGGCACTCGTTCCACACCAGCCGCTGGGATTATGGCTACACCGGCGGCGATCCATCCGGCGCACTGATGGAAAAACTTGCCGATAAACGCGTCGGCATCATCGGCACCGGCGCCACTTCCGTGCAGTGCGTGCCGCATCTCGCACGCGCCTGCAAAGAGCTCTATGTTTTTCAGCGCACGCCATCCTCGGTCGACGTCCGCGCCAACGCGCCGATCGATCCGAAATGGTTTTCGGGGATCGCGACACCCGGCTGGCAGCAGCGCTGGCTGGAGAACTTTACCGCCAACCAGGCCGGCGGCTCCGCGGAAGAAGATCTGGTGCAGGACGGCTGGACCGATTTGTCGCGGCGCATTCGCGCCAGAATCATGGACCTGCCGCGCGAGCAGCGGACGCCACCAAACATGCTCGCGGCGTTCGAGGATTCCGATTTCGAGAAGATGGAGGAAATCCGCGCCCGGGTCGACAGCATCGTGCAGGATCGCGAAACGGCCGCCAAGCTCGAGGCCTGGTATCGCCAGCTCTGCAAGCGGCCGTGCTTCCATGATTCCTATCTGCAAGCCTTCAACACCCCACGCACCCGTCTGGTCGATACCGACGGCAAGGGCGTCGAGCGCATCACCGAGAATAGCGTCGTTGTCGCAGGGACGGAGTACCAGCTCGACTGCATCATCTACGCCTCGGGATTCGAAGTCGGCACCGAGTACAAGCGGCGCGCCGGCTTCGACCTGACAGGACGAGGCGGCGTCAAGTTATCGGATTATTGGGCGTCGGGCATGCGCACCAAGCACGGCATCCACGTCCACGGTTTTCCGAACGCGTTCTTCGTGCAGCCGACGCAGGGCGCCAATCTCATCTCCAATGTACCGCATAACCTGTCCGAGGCCGCAAAGACGATTGCGCTGATGGTTCGGCATGCGCAGGCGAACGGCTTCAGGGAGATCGAAGTCACCAAGGAAGCCGAGGATCGCTGGGTCGAACTGTTGCTGACCGGCGCCGGCCGGATGATCGGCTCGCCCGACTGCACGCCGGGCTACTACAACAATGAAGGACGCGAGCCCGGCCCCGCGGCCAATCTCAATGTCGGCCATCCGGCGGGCCCGATGGCTTATTTCAAGTACATCGACGCTTGGCGCAACGCCGGCCAGTTCGAGGGGCTGGAGTTTCGCTGAGGCTGTTCGAATTCGACCTTCTGTTTCTTCTGCGTAAGGGAGCACACAACAATGAGCCAACCAGCCACGATCGAAGCGCTTAAGGAATCTCCAAAGGAGGCTTCCGCCTCCGTCATCGCGCAGCACGTGGCGACGCTGAAGGCGTTGCCGTTTTCCGACACGCGCGATTTCGACGACGCCGCGCGCGGCTTCCTCGGCACGATCGAGAACGCGAAGATCACTTCGCCGCAGGGCAGGGTGGTCTGGAGCCTGGAGCCGTATGGCTTCCTGTCCGCGGAAGAAGCGCCGCCGACGGTCGATCCCAGCCTGTGGCGGCAGTCGCGGCTCAACATGCATCACGGCCTGTTCGAGGTGGTGCCCGGTGTCTATCAGGTGCGCGGGCTGGATATCGCCAACATGACGCTGATCGAGGGCGACCGCGGCGTGATCGTGGTGGATACGCTGACCTCGATCGAAGGCGCGCGGGCGGCGATGGAGCTCTACTTCCAGCACCGGGGCAAGCGCCCCGTTGCGGCAGTGATCTTCACCCATACCCATACCGATCATTGGGGCGGCGCGCGCGGCGTACTCGACGATGCGGCGCTTACCGGCGGCACCGTGCCGATCATTGCGCCCAATCTGTTCATGGAGCATGCGGTTTCGGAAAACATCATCGCCGGCCCGGCGATGCTCCGGCGGGCGCAATATCAGTTCGGACCGTTTCTTGCCAAGGGCGTCCACGGGCAGGTCGATTGCGGGCTGGGCAAGACCATGGCGGCGGGAGCGGTCGCGCTCGTGCGCCCGACCGACCTGATCATGGCGACCGGCGACAGGCGGATCATCGACGGGGTCGAATTCGAATTCCAGATGGCGCCGAACAGCGAAGCGCCGGCGGAGATGCATTTCTTCATCCCGCGTTACAAGCTGCTCAACCTCGCGGAAAACTGCACGCATAATTTTCACAATCTGCTGCCGTTCCGCGGCGCTGACGTGCGCGACGCACTGGCCTGGTCAAAATATCTCGGCGAGGCCCTGCAGATGTGGGGCGGCAAGGCGGATGCGATGTGCGGCCAGCACCATTGGCCGGTGTGGGGCCGGGAGCGGATCGACACCATGATCCGCCAGCAGCGCGATCTCTATAAATTCGCGCATGACCAGACCATCCGCCTGATGAACCACGGGCTGACCGCAGCCGAGATTGCCGAAGCCATCCGCCTGCCGGCGAGCCTCGAGGGCGCATGGCATGGCCGTGGTTATTACGGCCACATCAGGCACAATGTGAAGGCGATCTACCAGAAGTACCTCGGCTGGTACGACGCCAATCCCGTCAACCTCGATCCACTTCCGCCGGTCGAATCGGGCAAAAAGTATGTCGAGTATATGGGCGGCGCGGACGCGGTCCTGGCGCGCGCGAGAGCGGATTTTGCCAAGGGCGAATTCCGCTTCGTCGCGCAAGCCGTGAGCCACCTGGTGTTTGCCGATCCCGACAACCAGGCGGCACGTGCGTTGCTTGCCGATACGTTCGAACAACTCGGCTATGCCTCGGAAAGTTCGACCTGGCGCAATGCCTATCTGTTCGGCGCGCAGGAATTGCGGCAGGGGATGCCCAAGACGCCGCCGCGCGCCGCGATGCCGCGTGAAACGCTGGCTGCGCTGCGCACCGAACAGCTCTGGGACGTGCTCGGCGTGCGCCTCAACGGTCCGAAGGCCGAAGGCAAGCGCATCGTGCTGAACTGGAATTTCACCGATACCAGGGAGAGCTTCGTTCTCAACCTGGAAAACTGCGCGCTGACCTATGTCGCCGGCACGCAAGCCGCCGATGCCGACGCCAGCTTCGTGTTGCCGCGTGGCGTGCTCGACGAGGTGATTGCCAAGTTGACGACGTTTCCCGAAGCGGTCGGAAGCGGCAAGATCGAGGTCAGCGGCAATGCGGCGCGGCTCGGCGAGCTGATGATGCTGATGGACGAATTCCCGCGGATGTTCGAGATCGTCGAGCCGAAACGGGCGGCGGTCTCCTGACGTGGTTGCGAACTTGTAGATTGTAGGGTGGGCAAAGGCGCTTCAGCGCCGTGCCCACCATCCGTCCGGAGTGTTGCTCGATGGTGGGCACGCTTCGCTTTGCCCACGCTACGGTCGTCTTGCGACGACAAGGGGGGCGTTATCGCATCGCTACTCTGCGCTGCTCACGAGCTTGATCCGCGGCTCTTCCTCCATCAGGCCGCGATACGCAGCAAGATAGTCGAGCGCCATTCGGCGCGCCGTGAAACGCGCTTCGAACTGCTTGCGGATGGCGGTCCGATCCAAGCCGGCAAGACGGTCGACCACGGCCACTGCGCTGGTCTCGTCCTCTACGACAAAGCCGGTGAGGCCAGCGTCGATGATCTCAGGCACTGAGCCGCGGTTATAGGCAATAACCGGCGTGCCGCAGGCCATGGCTTCGATCATGACGAGGCCGAACGGCTCCGGCCAGTCGATCGGGACCAGGAGGCCGATCGCGCCGCTGAGAAAGTCGGATTTTTCGCGATCGCTGATCTCGCCGATATATTCCACCAGCGGATTGGCCTTGATGAGCGGTGAGATCACTTCGTCGTAATATTCCTGATCGGCACGATCGACCTTGGCTGCGATCTTGAGCGGAATACCGCATCTTGTCGCGATGCGGATGGCGCGATCGACGCCCTTTTCCGGCGCGATCCGTCCCAGCACGGCGAGATAGGATGGCCGCACCTGTTGCGGTGTCAGCAAATCCTCCGGCAGCCCGTGGTGAATGGTGCGCACCCAGTTGGCCAGCGGCACAGGACGCCGCTGCGCGTTGGAAATCGATATCACCGGGACCTTGGAGAAGGTGGTGAATACCGGCTGATGCTCCGGCAGATCCAGCCTGCCGTGCAGCGTCGTCAGGAACGGCGTCGGCTGACGGTAGAACAGTGAGAACGGATAGTAATCGAGATGGAAGTGGAGAAAATCGAACTCTTCGTCGTCGCATTTCCGCCGCACGCGCTCCAGCATCACCATGTGCAGCGCGTTAGGGTCGCGGACCGAGCCGTCGAGGCGTAACGCCTTCGGCCACGTCGCATCGAGTTTCGCCGAGGTGTGGGAATCGCCGCTGGCGAACAAGGTGACTTCATGCCCCAACGCTACCAGTTCTTCGGTCAGCCAGTGCACCACCCGCTCGGTGCCGCCGTACAGTTTGGGGGGAACAGCCTCCGTCAGCGGGGCGACCTGCGCGATGCGCATCTTTCGTCTCCTGTTTCGAATGTTAGTTGGATAAAGCCCTCAGCCCGCAGATCGGCACCGGCGTGCCGAAGTTGGGAACGTTCTTGCATCTGCGAAGTTCCAATCATCGGCGCATCTTGGTTCTTCCACACGGCTGTCTTGCTGATGCCATCTGACACCAACAGATAGAAGGCGACTTGATGCTGCAGAATTGTTGCGCGGTGATGGCCGCGCTCCCGCAAACCCGAAGCGGCACCGTTCACGACCTCGTGCGCGACACACGTTAGGGATTTCCGTTCACTCTCAACAGGTTTGCAGACGACATGGACAATCTTTCAGGATATGTGCGGCGGCCGTTTCCGTTTGTCTTGCGCTATCTGCGCCGGCGCCGCGCGGCCCATGTGGTCATCGTGTCTGCCGTCGTTGCAGCAGTTGCCTGCTCGGTGGGCACGCAATATGGCGTGAAGAATCTGGTCGACAGCCTGACGGCCGGTTCGTCGCACGCAAACAGCGTATGGCTGGCATTCGCTTTTCTCATGTCGCTCATCGCGGCGGATAATCTGCTGTGGCGGGTCGCGAGCTGGACGGCCAGCTTCACTTTCGTCGGCGTTACCGGCGATCTTCGCCGCGACATGTTCCGCCATCTGACCGGTCACGCCCCCAGCTACTTCTCCGATCGGCTGCCAGGCATGCTGACCAGCCGTATCACCGCGACATCCAACGCGGTCTTCACTGTCGAAAACATGTTCGTATGGAACGTGTTGCCGCCGTGTATCGCGACCGTTTCGGCGATACTCCTTATAGGAACAGTCAGCCTGGCGATGTCCGCGGGCTTGATCATCATCGCAGGTATCATGCTGATGGCGATGTTTCAGCTCGCCGCTGCGGGCAAGCCGCTGCATGATGATTTCGCCGACAAGGCGGCTGCGGTGGACGGCGAGATGGTCGATGTCATCAGCAATCTGCCGCTGGTCCGCGCGTTCTGCGGCCTCAGCTACGAACACGACCGTTTCGACGCTACCGTTGAGCGGGAACTCGACGCCCGCGGACGCAGCCTCCGCTATCTCGAAAAGCTGCGGATCCTTCACGCCGTCGTGACAATCGTCCTGACCATCGCGCTGCTGGCGTGGGCCATCGCGCTCTGGCAGCGGGGCGCGGCGACAACCGGCGACGTCGTGCTGGTATGCACACTCGGGCTCTCGATCCTGAGCGCGACGCGCGATCTTGCGGTGGCGCTGGTCGACGTCACCCAGCACGTCGCCCGCCTGACGGAGGCGATTGCAACCTTGCTGTTGCCGCACGAATTAAAGGATCACCCAGAGGCCGAGCCGCTGATCCGCAGCGGCGCTGCCGTCGCCTTCAACAATGTCTCGTTCCACTATCCCGGCGGCGTTCAGGTGTTCGAGAAGTTCTCCTTGCGCATACAGCCGGGACAACGGGTCGGGCTGGTCGGCCATTCCGGCGGCGGCAAATCCAGTCTGTTTGTGCTGCTGCAGCGGTTCTACGACGTCCAGCACGGCAACATCGCCATCGACGGCCAGGACATCTCGCGGGTAACGCAGCAGAGCCTGCGCGAGGCGATCTCGGTGGTGCCGCAGGACATCTCGCTGTTCCACCGTTCGATCATGGAAAATATCCGCTACGGACGTCCGAACGCGACCGACGACGAGGTGCTGCGCGCGGCGATTGCAGCGCGGTGCGATTTCATCGAAAATCTCCCCGATGGCATGGCGACAATGGTTGGCGATCGCGGTATCAAGGTTTCCGGCGGGCAGCGGCAGCGGATCGCCATCGCACGCGCCTTCCTGAAGGACGCGCCGATCCTGTTGCTGGACGAGGCAACGGCTGCGCTCGACAGCGAATCCGAAGAGGCGATCCGCGAGGCGTTGTCGCGGCTGATGCGCGGACGCACCGTGATAGCCATCGCCCATCGTCTCGCCACCTTGCGCAATTTTGACCGTGTGGTGGTATTGCAGGGCGGGCGGATCATCGAAGACGGCCCGCCGGATATTCTCCTGCAGGGAAGGGGCCCTTACCGCGAATTGGTTGCGCGTGAAATGGGCCGTCTCGCCACTCACGCGGCCTGATCTGCTGCAGTAGCGTTTGCGTCCCGATGCGTCCATCACAACGCAAGGAAATCGCTTGAGGGGTCAAAATGACAGCGGAAGTCACTCAATTGATCACCATTGAGGCTGCCGAACACGTCGCGGAATCGCCTTTCTACATCCCGATGACGGGCCCGGCGACGCGGCCGCGCTGCTCCCTCAAGCACGACGATACGTTTATCGTGCTGGACAGCCATGGCGATATCGGCGCCTCTGCCGGCGGGCCCGATGGCCTGTTCAATGCCGATACACGTTATCTTGCCCGATTGGAGATGGTGCTCGACGAAGTCCAGCCGCTGTTGCTTGGCTCCAATCTGCGCGACGACAATTCGGCGCTGACTGTCGATCTCACCAATTCGGACGTGTACCGCAACGGCAGGCTGGCGTTGCAGAAGGACACGCTGCACATCGTGCGCTCGATTTTCCTGTGGCGCGGCACGGCCTATCAGCGCATCGCCCTTCAGAATCACGGCGACCGGCCGGCGAGCTTCGACCTGACGCTGCTGTTCGACAATGATTTCGCCGATTTGTTCGAGGTGCGCGGCGAGCGCCGGTCGCGCCGGGGCGTGGGCTCCAGCCGGTTGCTCGGCCCCACCGATGTCGTGCTGGAGTACAGCGGGCTCGACGGTCAGACCCGCATTACAGCATTGCATTTTGAGCCGCGGCCGACGCGGCTCTCCGTTAATTCGGCAACCCACCATTTTGAGCTGGAGCCCAGGCAAGTAATCGCATTGTTTGTCGCGGTGTCCTGCAACAAGCCGGCCATGCAGAAGCCGATACCGTTCTTTCGCGGCCTCTTGGCGCATCGCCGCGAGATGCGGCGTTCGACCGTCGGCGCAGCCAGCATCGAGACGTCGAACGACATCTTCAACGAGGTTCTGTGCCAGGCGATGGGCGACCTCAACATGCTGATGACCGAAACGCCGCAGGGGCGATATCCCTATGCGGGCATTCCCTGGTATTCGACTACGTTCGGCCGCGATGGACTGATCACGGCACTGCAGATGCTGTGGATCGATCCGCGTATTGCCCAAGGCGTGCTGAGGCGGCTGGCCTTCTTCCAGGCCAAGACCACCGATCCACTTGCTGACGCCGAGCCGGGCAAGATCCTGCACGAAATGCGCGGTGGCGAAATGGCGGCGCTGCGCGAAGTGCCGTTCGCGCAGTATTACGGCAGCGTCGACTCGACATCGCTGTTCGTGCTGCTGGCCGGCCTCTACGTCGAGCGCACCGGCGATGAGGAAACGCTGGCCGAACTGTGGTCCGCGATCGAGGCGGCGTTACGGTGGATCGACGGTCCCGGCGACCCCGATCATGACGGCTTCGTCGAATACCAGCGCGCCACCGAGCAGGGACTTGCCAACCAGGGCTGGAAGGATTCCTACGACGCGATCTTCCACGCCGATGGGGAGCTCGCCGAAGGCTATATCGCGCTGGCGGAAGTTCAGGGCTATGTCTTCGCCGCCAAGCGGCTGGCGGCCCGTTGCGCCCGGCGGTTGGGAAAGATTGACCAGGCGGCGAAGCTCGAATCCGAGGCCTTGCTGCTGGCCGAACGCTTCGAGGAAGCGTTCTGGTGCGAGGAGCTCGGCACCTACGCGCTGGCGCTCGATGGTGCCAAGCGGCCGTGCAAGGTCCGAACGTCCAATGCCGGCCAGCTTCTCTTCACCGGCATCGTCCGGACCGATCGTGCCCGCCGCGTTGCGGCCGATCTGATGAGCCAGAAGTTCTTTTCAGGATGGGGTATCCGCACCGTGGCCTACGGCGAGGTGCGCTACAACCCGATGTCCTATCACGACGGGTCGATCTGGCCGCACGACAACGCGCTGATCGCGCTCGGCTTTGCGCGCTACGGCCTGAAGCACTCGGTGGCGCATCTGTTCAAGGGCCTGTTCGACGCCGCAAGCTACATGGACTTGCGGCGGCTGCCGGAATTGTTCTGCGGATTCCGGCGGGAAAAGCGGCGTGGACCGGTGCTCTATCCGGTCGCCTGTGCGCCGCAGGCCTGGGCCAGCGCGACGCCCTTTACGCTGCTGGAAGCGGCGCTTGGCCTCGAATTCGATGCCGCGCGCGGCGAGATACGCCTTCGCGACCCGCGCCTGCCGGAATTCCTCAACGAGGTGGTATTGCGCGATCTGCGGCTCGGGCCTTCCAGCGTCGACCTGAGGGTCCGCCGCCACGGCGAGGAAGTGTCGCTCGAGGTATTGCGCACGCGTGGACAGATTCAGGTGTCGATCGTATTGACGCACTAGCGGTCGTGCATCCGCTATCCATGCGTCTTCGGAGTTCAGGAGGCCATATGCGCGCCGGTATTGTCATCATATCGCTGATCGCCGGGCTGGCGATGAGCCTTCCGGTGTCGGCAGCGGAAGATAATGGAACGCAGGGAAGCCGAGCCGCACCGGCCGATGCTGCGAAAGATGCCACGAAAAAGGAACCGGCGCCTCCGCCGTCGGTCACTGTGATCGGCGCCCGCGACGCGCTCGGCATTCTGGGCCGCGAGGTCCGCAGTCCGGCCAATGAGAATATGGGACGGATCGTCGACGTGATCGTGAACCGCGAGGGCACTGTACGCGCCGCCGTCATCGATTTCGGCGGCTTTCTCGGTGTCGGCAGCCGAAAGATCGTCGTCGACTGGAGTGCGCTGCATTTTGGCCGTGTTGCCAACAAGAGCGACAGTATCACGCTCGAGCTGACCAAGGAACAGGTAACGGCGGCGCCGGAATACAAGCAGGACGCGCCAGTGATCGTGCTCGGCGCGGCCGGCCGCTTGCAGCCTTGGGATTTCGACAAATAAGGGAGAAACGATCTGGTCGCGCGCCCTTCCCAGTCGCTCGATCCGATGAACGACGATCGCCATGGGCGATCCGCCGGGGAGAGTAATGTTGTGCCGCTGCCGCCCGCGCCCAGCGAGCGGCCTAAACCGTCGCGCGAGAGCCAGCGCGGCCTTGACTGGTTCATCTTCTTTCTCGCCGACGTGCAGACCGGATTCGGTCCGTTTATAGCGGTTTACCTCACCACGCAGAAATGGACGCAGGTCGAGATCGGCTTCGTGCTGTCGATCGGGGGGATCATCGGCCTGCTCGGGCAGATGCCGGGCGGAGCCGTCGTCGATGCCGCCCGTTCCGAGCGGCTGGTAGCGGGGCTCGCCCTCTCCACCATCGGCTGCGCCGCGCTGGCCTACGCCTTGTGGCCGATCTTCCCGGTAGTGACGGCGGCCGCAACGTTGCATGCGCTTGCGAGCTGCGTGCTGGGTCCGGCCATCGCCGCCATTAGCCTCGGCCTGGTCGGGCCGCTTGCGATCGGGGAACGGCTCGGGCGCAATGCCCGTTTCGCGTCCCTCGGCAATGGTTCAGCGGCGGCGCTGATGGGCGCATGCGGCTATCTGTTGTCAAGCCAGTCGGTCTTCTTCGTCACCGCCCTTCTTGTAATTCCCACCTTGTTGGCGCTTGCCCGGATTCGCGGCCAGGAAATTAACGTGGCGCAGGCGCACGGTGCCTTGAGCGAGGACGGCGGCGGCACCACGGCCGCCGACAAGGAGGCGACCAGTGTGCTTCGTCTCCTTCGGCAGCGCCCGCTGCTGATCTTCGCCGGCGGCGTATCGCTGTTCCAACTCGCCAACGCCGCCATGCTGCCGCTGATGGCCGGCGTGGTCACGACACGATCGGCTCAATGGGCGCCGGTGCTGATTGCGGCCTGCATCATCGTACCTCAAGCGATCGTCGCGTTGACCTCACCCTCGGTCGGACGCAAGGCGCAGGCGTGGGGAAGGCGGCCGCTGCTGCTGTTGGCGTTCGGCGCACTGGCAATCCGTGGCCTGTTGTTTGCTGTCGTGAGCGATCCCTTTCTTCTGGTTCTCGTGCAGGTGTTCGACGGCATTACCGCGGCCGTGCTCAGCGTGATGGTGCCGCTGATCGTGGCCGATGTCGCCTACGGCAGCGGCCACTTCAATCTGGCGCAGGGAATCGTCGGAACTGCGACGGGCATTGGTGCTTCGCTGAGCACGGTATTGGCGGGCTATATCAGTGATGTCTTTGGCAGCAGTGTCGCGTTCGTCGGGCTGGCGGGGATCGCAAGCCTTGGCCTTACGGTGATCTGGGCGTTCATGCCGGAGACCCGGCGGACTGAGATTCGAGCGTGAGGCGCACGGTCAAAAGTGCCGCGATGACCAGCGACGCGGCGACGCCGGCGATGCAGGCGCTCCATCCGAAGCGGTCGAACAACTGGCCCAGCACGGCGCTGCCAACGAGGCCGCCGAGGAAATAGCAGGCGAGGTATGTGCCGCTGGCGATGCCGCGGTGGTCGCTGGCGGCTTGGCCGACGAAGCTGGTGGCGCAGGCCTGCGCGAAGAACGTGCCGACGCCCACCAGCACCATGCCGGTCAAAACTTCCGGGAGATGCGAAGACAGCATCAGCGGCAGGCCCACAGCGGCGACCGCAAGCGCGCCCCAGATCGCCGGCCGCGTGCCAAAGCGCGCTGCTGCCCTGCCGGCGAGCAGTGTCGTGAGCACGGAAGGCGCGAAGACGAAGTAGACAAGGCCGAGATCCATCCGTCCGAGCGAGAGCGGCGCACGCACCAGCACAAAATTGACAAAAGTAAAGGTCCCGATGAAGGCAAACAGGATGCAGAAGCCGATAGCGAAAGCCGAACGTAGCGCCGGATTACGCCAATGCTCGATTGTTGCCGCGAACGGCGATCGTGTCGCGTGCATCGCGTGCATCGGCTCGACCCGATGGATGGTGAAATAGACCAGCACGGCGCCGGCGAGATTGAGCAGCGCGAAGAAATAGAAGTTCGAGGCCAGCCCGAGCGTATCGACCACCGCGGCCGATACGAGCCGGCCGATCAGATTGCTCGCGACGTTGCCGGTGATATAGGCCGCGAACGCGCCGCCCGCATCCATCGAACTGCATTGCTCGCCGAGGTAGGCCAGGGTCAGAGCGAACGCCGAGGCCATGCAGAGGCCCTGGGCGATGCGAAGTACCGTAAACGTCGTGAGATCAGGCGCGATCGCCAGCAACGTGGTGGGGATTGCGAGCACGACCAGGCTGACGAGAATGCCGATCCGGCGATCGATATGCGGGCTCAGGAAGCCGACAACAAGGCTGGCGACGGCCATGCCGATGGTACTGGCATTGACCGCGATACCCATAGCAGCCGGGGTTACATTGTAGTGCCGGGTCAACGAAGGAAGAATGGCCTGCGTCGCGAACAGATCCACCACGGTCAGAAACGCCGTCAGGCCAATAACCAGGGATCGCAGCGCTGCGCCCGGCGAATGACCATGGATCTCCATCGTTTCGGATTTCATCGGCGCGGACATGCTGGTCATGGTGCTTCAACATCTTATCGAGAAAGAAGGATGTGACGCCTGGGCGTGTGGGGCGACACGGGACCCCAGGCCGTCACATCCTGCAACGAGACGTCGGGTGGCGCTCGTTACAGCTCCTTACATATTGTGGTCGTGCGGATCCTTGCGGACGTCGCCGACATAGAGAATGACGGTCTCCTTGCCGAGATTCTTCCACCAGTGCGAGGTGCCGGCGACTTCCGGCCTGATCTCGCCGGCCTTGTGCACGATCGGCTCCGAGCAGTTGCTGGCGTATTCGACAATCTCGCCCTGTTGGATGTAGATCAGCGCAGGCCGGTCGTCATGGCTGTGCCAGGGCACAATGCCGCCGGGCTCGATGGTCAGCTTGCGGAAGCGCAGCTCGCGATCGTTGATCTTGGCCGGCTGCTTTTCGAGGTTGATCGAGCCGAGCGTCACATCGGTGACGCCGACCGGCTTGTGGTCGACCATGGCGCGTACGTTGGGCTGCATCTTGGCGGCCGGGCATTCGCCCGCGCTGGCGAGGGAGGTCATCGCAAGCGAGCCTGCGACAAGCGCGGCAAGTGCGAGGCCTTGCCGGATCGGGCGTGACGTGATGTTCGATATGGACATGTCGTGGTCTCCTCTTCAGGTTTGCCCCGGCCCTGAACGAACCGGCCGGCTACATCCACAACAATCATCGAATTTGCGTGCAGGAGGAAATGCCGGTTGGCTCTCAACTCCATAGCGCTGCGCTATGTCGCTAGCCGTGGCCGAGCATGTGCTTGATGTCGGAGGAAAACGTTGGATAGGCGTAGACGTTTTCCCGGATCTGGCGCGCGGTGATGCCAAAGCGCATCGCCAGCCCGAAGATGTTCACGAGCTCCTGCCCGGAATGCCCGACGAAATGGGCGCCAAGGATGCGGTCGGTTGATCGATCGACGATCACCTTCGACCACGCAACGGTTTCGGCATAGGTCTTCGCGGAGAACCAGTCGAGCATGTCGTTGACGTGGACGTCGATCGCAAAACCTTTCTGTCTGGCGACGGCTTCCGTCAGGCCGACCGAGGCGAGCGGCGGCACCGTGTAGACAGATGTCGCCATGCTGGCGTAGTCCGGGCTGTATTTCGCGCGTTCGACGATGTTTCGGCCGACGATGTCGCCCTCATAGGTCGCGATCGGCGACAGTTGCGGGGAGGTCGGTACCGCATCACCACAGACATATACGTTGGGATTGGAGGTCGACCGCAAATGGCCGTCGATCGCGACGCGGCCATTGGCGTGTTCGACCTGGCCTGCGGAGAGATCCAGCGTATCGACATTGGCGATGCGTCCCGCGCCGTTGACGACGCGGTCGGCCTCGGTTGCGTGCTCGGCGCCGTCATGGCTGAAGACGACACGCAGGCGGCCGTTCGCCTGTTCAATTCGCTTGACGCTCACTGTGGTTCTGAGGCGTATGCCGATGCGCTCGCTCTCGGCCTGCAAGCGCGCGACGGCGTCGGCATCCATGGCCGGCAATAGCTGCGGCAGCGCTTCGAGGATGGCGACGTCAGCGCCGGCGCGGGCATAGACGTGGCCAAATTCGAGCGCGATGACGCCGCCGCCGATGAAGATCACGGAAGCCGGCAATTCGCGTTCGCTGAGCATTTCATCCGAGGTGATCATGAGCTCGGCCCCCGGAATTGGCAGCGGTCGCGGCTTTGATCCCGTCGCAATCACGATTTGCCTGGCCTCGAGTATCCGGCTTCCGACGCGGACGGTATTGGGGCCAGTGAACGCGCCGTGGCCCTTGATGACCTCGACATTGCGCTTGGCCATCGCGCGGGCGAGATTGGCAGGAATGTCCTTGATCATGTCCTTCTCGCGATCGATCAGCGCGGCCCAGTCGAGTTTCGGCTTGCCGATGGCAATGTGATGGATGGATGCGCGCTCGATTTCGTGCAGCGCGTGTCCGGCGGCGACCAGCACCTTCTTCGGGGTGCAGCCCCGGTTCGGGCAGGTGCCGCCGAGCAGATCGGCCTCGATCATCGCGACCGACATTCCCGCGCGCCGGACCGGTCCGGTGACGCCGATGCCGGCATTGCCGCCGCCGAGAACGACCACGTCAAATTTCTCTGATGTCATCGAACTAACCCCTCCGTTGGCAACGCCGGATGCGATCAGGCCACGCCGGCTGCGCAACCTGATGAGCTTACGTCGAGCGGCCCGACGCTGTTACTTGGTTGCGATGGTCGAGGTGATCGAGCCCACCACCTTGGTCGCCATCTCGAACTGCGCCGCTCGGTCCCTGATGTTGTGGCGCCTGGCGATCCAGCCGAAATCGGTCCAGACCGCCCAGACGTCGCCATTGTCGTCCTGCGTCAGCAATAGCCGGACCGGCCAGTCAAGTCCGGCGTTCGGGTTCGAGGTGATGAACTGCGTCCCGAGCGGTGGATTGCCGAACACCAATAACGTCGAGGGACGCAGTTTTATGCCGGCTTCGGCCGCAAGTTTCGACTGGTCGATCTCGCTGAAGAACTTAATGCCCTTGGCTGCGATATCGGCCTTGATGCGGCTGATCGCCTCAGCCATCGGCACCGCGCTCTTGACGCGAACGATACCGTCGTCGCTGTCGGCCCGTGCTGCCGACGCGACGGAAAGCACGAGCGCCGTCAGCAGCAGCGTGGCGAAGAAATTTGCAAAGCGGTTCGTCGAATGGCGTGTCATCGGAAATCTCCTGTCGGTGGCGCATGCCCTCCGCATGCCATCGAGGAGAGGATGAGCGTTCCGCCGGCCGATATGAAATGCGCATCCGCTCTCAAGTCGATAGCGGCGGACTATCGGTGCCGCTCAATACGCCATGGCTATCGAACCGATTGTGCAACGGCATTTCAAATCAACGGCCGTCCATCCTCTGATGGGTCAGCGCCCGATTGGCGGGCGTGATGTCAATCTTGAGGAATTTCCCATGACCACCCTTTCCAAGACCCTGATTGCCGCTGCGGCCTTTGCTGCCGTCGCCACGACCGCCTTCTCGCAAGTTCCCTGGGAATTCAATCCGGGCATGGCCTACATGTATGCCGGCCCCGGCAAGATGTCGGCGATGGCCATGGCGGCCACGCCCAAAAACCACGACGCCATGATGAGGAACGCCAAGAAGGTGCCGAACAACACCGTGTTCTTCATGGACAAGGGCCAGCTCTATTCGACCTCCGGCATGCTCGACCCGACCGGCAATTTCTATCTGCCCTGAAGCGGGAGCGCTGCAGCGCTCGGGCCGCCCTTGCGGGGCGGCCCGAGCCGGAAAATAATACAGAAATGCCGGAGCAAGCCATGACGACAACCCTATCGCCAGTCAACGCCGAGCGTCTCAAGGAAGCGTTCCAGCAATGCCGCGACATGGAGGGCACCTTGCGCGAGCAGCTCGAGGCCTACGCCGCGGCGGGGAGGGAGATCTTTCCGGCCTATGGCGAAGCCGTCGACCGGCTGGTGACGCGGCTCAATGAGAACGGCGGCGGCGAAAACGCGCCAAGGCCGGGCGAGGTGATGCCGCCGTTCCTGTTGCCGGACGAAACCGGCCGGTTGATCAGCCTGAAATCGCTCCTCGATCACGGTCCAGTCGCCGTGATGTTCTACCGCGGCCATTGGTGCCCTTACTGCGGGCTGAACGTGCGGGCGGTGATCCAGGCCCAGGACCGGATCAGGGCCTTGGGCGCGCAGACGGTTGCGATCATGCCGGAGACGCAGGCCTATACCGAGAAATTCAAATCCGAGGCCGAAGCGCCGTTCCCCGTACTGACCGATCTCGACAACGGCTACGCGCTGTCGCTCAATCTCGCGATCTGGCTCGGCACCGAAATCCAGCGGCTGCTTTCGTATCAGGATATGGCGAGTTTTCAGGGCAATGACGGCTGGGTGCTGCCGATCCCGGCTACCTTCGTGGTCGGCCGCGATGGATTGGTGAAAGCCCGCTTCGTCGATCCCGATTTCCGCAAACGTATGGAAATCGACGACCTGATCGCCGCGTTGAAAAGCGCGAGCGAGGAGCGATAGCAATATCCCTTAGCGGGAGGCGCGCTTGCGCTTCGTTGCCTGGGCCTTGCGTATATTGCGAGTCCGCGCGCGCCGCATGGCCGGCGTCGGCTTGGCGCGTTCGGGTACGTTGGGCCGATCCGTCGCCTTGAAGCGGTCACCGGAAAGATGGCGCGGCGGTGCGCCAAGAGTTTTGAGAACCTTTCGCGCATCGGCAGTATCTGGCACCAGACGGGCGCCGACGCGATGGGCATGCTCCTTGCTGATCAGCCATTTCTGAGTATCCCAGGAACCGCTGCCGCGCTTGCCGGCGACCCGTTCGATTCCGCCTTTCTCTCCGATATCCTAGGTGCGGAACGTCTTGAATTCTCGCCGCGGTCGCACCTCGATATGGAAGAAGCTGCCGCCGCTGCGGGCTCCGGGCTTGGCGCGGCGTCGCCCCTCGGGCTGAGCCCTTGCATGGGCTTGCGCCGACATGCCGCGCCCTGCCGTGCGCGCCTTGCTAATGTTCTTTTTCGCTGCGGCCTTTTGCTTTGCCGTTGCCATCGTGAACTCCCCACTGTTGGTTCCGACATGTTGTCAACACGAGGATTCTGGCAAGGTTCCCGCTTTCCAGGCGATTCGATCTCAACGTTCGATGGTGCCTGAACGCCGAATCTTCTTCTGCAACAGCATCACGCCGTACAGCAGCGCTTCGGCGGTCGGCGGGCAGCCGGGAACATAGATGTCGACAGGAACGATGCGGTCGCACCCGCGCACGACCGAGTACGAGTAGTGGTAGTAGCCGCCGCCGTTGGCGCACGAACCCATCGAAATCACATAGCGGGGTTCGGGCATCTGATCATAGACTTTGCGGAGCGCGGGAGCCATCTTGTTGCATAGAGTACCGGCGACGATCATTACATCCGACTGCCGTGGACTGGCGCGGGGGGCAAATCCAAACCGTTCGGCGTCGTAGCGGGGCATCGCCATCTGCATCATTTCGATCGCGCAGCAAGCGAGACCAAATGTCATCCACATCAACGAACCGCCGCGGGCCCAGGTGATCAAATCATCGGCGGCGGTAACGAAGAAGCCTTTGTCGCTGAGCTCGCTGTTCAATCCGGCAAGGAAGTAGTCATCACGCATCGGCGCGCCGGTTCCCGGGTCCAAGATTCCCCTTCCGGAGGGCGTGATCAATGGTCGGGAGTCCTGCATCTGGTTGCGCCCACGGGTTGTTTGCGATGCTTACGCTTTCCCATCTATGACAGCAGAAACTTCGTACAGGTGCGGATCGATCTCGCTCGTGATTTCGTCGAAGTGGCCCCACTGCTTGCGAAACTCCGGCGATTGATGGGCCGATCGCAGCAGATCGCTGTTCTGCCATTGCACGTAATTGACGATGCGGCGTCCATCCAGACTGCGATGCAGGCTGATCGAAATGAAGCCCGGCTGACGCGCCATGAAGCGGGCGCGCTCGGTCATGACCGACAACGCCTCCGCCTGCTTGTCGGGCTCCGACTCGACGATCGTGATCTGGGTAACGTGTTGTCTGTCGGCGTGGATCTGCGGCATGGCTGATCTCCCTTTGATCGAAACCGGGTTCAGCGCAGCTTTGTGGGGCAGCGCCTGGCGCAGGTCCCCATGCGTTGCTGGCGCGGGCCGGCGTCGGCGACGCCGGCCCGCAGTTTCAATCATGGCGACTTCGCCTCAATTACGGAAATTCCGGGAAGGGGAAGCAGTTCCGGAAATTGCCTGAGGCCGTGCAAGACTCCCGAAAACAAGATTGCTGCTGCGGCACAAGCGCGGCGGGCGGTCGACCGGATACAGGCCTTCATGGAGGTGGAACCGGTCGAAAAGTCTTCGAGAATGAAAAATTCCCGGGAAGAAAATCTCGAAGAAACCCCGGAACGTGATCGCCCGTCGATGGTTATGTCGGCAAGGAGCAAGTAACCTTCATGGAAAGGCGAAAATGCTCCTAAGGCCCCGTCATTTTGCGATTTCAAATGGCGGGGTCGCTCTTTGTTGAGCAGCATTCAACGCGATTTTGCCGGGCGGAACGCCGCATCAGCGGGGCGGTTGCATGCCCGGGGAAGTCAGCCAGTTTCTGATTTCGACTGCCTTCCTCATTTGCAACGCCTTGCGTTTGGCGGCTTCCTTGTCATCGCCGGGCGGAAGGCTATCCGCGGTCTCCTGTAAATCCTCAGCGATCTGTTCCCAAGCTTTGCGGTTCGGGCGTAGATGAGGTTTCATCGGTCCCTCCGACTCCCAGCCATGTTCCCTATGTGGTGCGGCCGTCCCGGATTGTAAGGGGACCGACGTCAGTGGAAATGCGGCAGAAAAGCGGGCCAATCCCGGCGGACCTTTACGGAGTTCCATTCCTGTCGATGAATTGCTGCCAATTGGTGCCGCGCAGCATTCGCATCACGGTGGACGCCACGGCAGTCCGTTCACGCCCGGCCACGCCGTAAAGGTTTACCGTTCGCCGCGCATCCAGCCCTTCGACGCCGGCGCGCTTCAGCGTCGGCGGGATCGGCGCCGTATCGGGCACCACGGCGACGCCGATATCGGCCTCCAACAGTTCGATCAGATCGCGCTCGGATGCGATCTCGTGGCTACGATCGACGTCAAGGCCGTGTTCGCGAAGCGAAGAGTTTAACCGCGCTGCGTGCTCGCAGTAGTTCCGCGACAGCAATTGTTCGGCGCGAAGATCGCCGAAATCGATCTTGTCGCGCGCCGACAACGGATGATTCCTGTTGATGACGAGCTGAAAGTTTTCAGTAAACAGCGGCCAGGTGTCGAGCCGGTTCCAGTCCTCGCTGATTTCGGCGGCAATGCCAAGCTCGGCTTCGCCCTTCTTGAGATATTCCGCGACTTCGCGGGCGTTGCCGCGCAAGAAGCGAAACTCCAGACGATTGAACATCCGCTTGATCTGCTCGAGATGCGGAATCAACAGCGACAGATCGACCGAATGGGTCAGTGCGATCCGAAGCGCACCGACTTCGCCGCTCTTGAAGGAAGAAGCGAGCTCGCGCGCGCCGGTCGCCGCCTCATAGCATTGCTTGAGCAGCGGATGCATGCGCTGTCCGAGTTCTGTCAATTGCGCGGCGGGGCGCTCGCGGCGAAACAGGTCGCCACCGAGTTCGGCTTCGAGCTGCTTGATGGCCCGCGTCAGCGACGGCTGCGTAACGTTGCAATCGTCGGCGGCGCGCGTGAAGTTGAGCACGCGCGCAACCGCAAGGAAGTAGCGAACCTGATGCATCTCCATGGCCGTGCCCCGGTCTGTCGTGCAGGAAAGCTACCCGATTGCGCCCCCCGATGACTACCCAAACCGCCATAGCGCCAGCGTATGGTTTTGGAAGCCAAACGGCATTTCCTTGAAGCCGTGCCCCGTGTGCAGATTTGCGGAAATGGTCTCGTTACGACGCTGACCAGCCACACGAAAGGATGGCCCATGAACATTCAGCTCAAGACACAGGACGCTTCGGCCTTGCGGCCGCTGACGGGCAAGGTCTCGTTGGTCACGGGCTCGACCAGCGGTATCGGGCTCGGGATCGCCCGCGCGTTGGCCGACGCCGGTTCGGCCGTGGTGCTGAACGGGCTCGGCATCGCTGCAGAGATCGCCAAGACCCGCGATCAGCTTTCCGCTGAGTTCGGCGTCGAGGTCAGCCATTCCACGGCCGACATGACGAGCCCCGCGGCAATCGCCGAGATGATTGCTAACACGGTCGCCAGTCACGGCCGGCTCGATATTCTGGTCAACAATGCCGGCATTCAACACGTCGCGCCGCTCGATCAGTTCCCGGTCGAGAAGTGGGACGCGATCCTGTCGATCAACCTGTCATCGGCGTTTCACACCACGCGGCTCGCATTGCCGGCGATGCGCCAGAACAAATTCGGCCGCATCATCAACATCGCGTCCGCCCACGGCCTGGTCGCGTCGCCGTTCAAGGCGGCCTATGTCGCGGCCAAGCACGGCATCGTCGGCCTGACCAAGGTAGCGGCACTGGAGACTGCGGAGGACGGCATCACCTGCAACGCGATTTGCCCGGGCTACGTCTATACGCCGCTGGTCGAAGCGCAGATCGACGGCCAGGCCAGGGCACACGGCATTTCCCGCGAGCAGGTCATCCACGATGTGCTGCTGGCGCAGCAACCGAACAAGCGTTTTGCCACCGTTGAAGAACTCGGCGCGCTCACGGTGTTTCTCGCCAGCGACGCGGCGGCGTCGGTCACCGGCATCGCGCTGCCGGTCGATGGCGGCTGGACCGCGCACTAGCGCAACGAATTTTCAGAGGGAGCGTGACATGAAGGACGTTCAGGACGTCGGTGCTTCGCCGAACTTGCGAGCGCTGGCCAGGTCCGAGCCGGGTCAGATCGTGTTGGTGCTGCAGGGCGGCGGCGCGCTGGGCTCCTATCAGGCCGGCGTCTACCAGGCGCTGCATGAGGCGGGGATCGAGCCGGACTGGATCATCGGCACTTCGATCGGCGCCATCAACGCCAGCCTGATCGCCGGCAATGCGCCGCCGAACCGGCTGTCGCGCCTTCGCGAGTTCTGGAAGAAGATGGAGCAGAATCCGGTCTGGAGCTTTCGCGACATCTTTCCGGGCTTCAACGAAAAGCTTTCCTACTGGTCGACCGTGACCAACGGCATTCCGGGTTTCTTCAGGCCCAACCCGCTGGCCCATGCCGGCGATTCCTATCCGCTCGGCGCCGACAGCGCCGGCTACTACTCGACCGCGCCGCTGGAGCGAACTTTGAGCGAGCTGGTCGATTTCAAGCTGGTCAATCAATGCACCCCGCGCCTGACGGTCGGCGCCGCCCACGTCCGCACCAGCCAGATGAGCTATTTCGACAGCCGGGACTGCGAGCTCGGCGTCAGGCACATCATGGCGTCGGGCGCGCTGCCGCCGGCATTCCCGGCGATCCGCATCGACGGCGAGCTTTACTGGGACGGCGGCATATTGTCGAACACGCCGACGGAAGCTGTCTTCGACGACAATCCGCGCAAGAACTCGCTGATCTTCGCCGTGCACCTTTGGAATCCGTCCGGCGCCGAGCCGACCACGATGGCGGAAGTGCTGAACCGGCACAAGGACGTGCAGTACTCGAGCCGGATCGCCAGCCACATCGCGCGACAGCAGCAGGCGCATCGCCTGCGACATGTCATCAACCAGCTCGCGGCGCGCTTGCCGGAGGCCGAGCGCAACAGCGAGACGGTGCGGGAGCTGACGGGTTATGGCTGTCCGACCCGGATGCACGTGGTGCGGCTGCTCGCCCCGCAGCTCAGCCGGGAGGACCACACCAAGGACATCGATTTCAGTCCGTCCGGCATCATGCAGCGCTGGGACGCCGGTTACCGCCACACCAAAGCAGTCCTCGAGAAGAAGCCCTGGGTCGGCGAGTTCGATCCGCTGTCCGGCGTCATCCTCCACGAGCAGATGGAGGCGATGCCGGAAGCGGCGGAGTAGTGGGGAGTTATGCGGCGATGGAAGGCGCGACCGTCTTGCGGTAGAGCGCGTTGTAGCAGGCGGCCGAAAGATCCCAGCTAAACGATCGCGCCATTGCGTTGCGCCGCATCGTGTCGAGCCGGTCCTTGGCGCGGAAGGCTTCGAACGCCCGCTGCACGCCGCCGAGAAACGACTCCGGCGAGGGCTTCGAAAACAGGAAACCGGTTTCGCCATCCTTGATGGTTTCCGCCAACCCACCGGTCTGGTGACCGATCGGCAGCGATCCGAACCGCTGCGCATACATCTGGCTCAGCCCGCACGGTTCGAACCGCGACGGCATCAGCGTGAAATCGCTGCCGGCAAACATTCGCCGCGCCTGTCCGTCGTTGAAGCCGATGACGACACCGATCGCGTCCGGCCGGCGCAGATGTGCCTCGACCAGCGCCTTCTCGATGTGGGGCTCGCCGCTGCCGGTCACGACGATCTGGCCGCCGGCATCGATGATTTTATCGGCGGCCGACAATACGAGGTCGACGCCCTTCTGGTGGACCAGGCGGGCGACGAGCGCGAATATCGGTCCGCGTGACAGCGCCAGGCCAAACTGCTTGCGGACGTAATCCGCGTTCGCCTGCTTGCCTGCCCAATCGCCGGCGCCAAAGGTCTGCGCCAACTGTGCGCAGGCCCGCGGATCCCAGCTTTCGTCGATGCCGTTGAGGATGCCGGTCAGTTGGTCGGCATCCGAGCGGCGCTTCAGCAGGCCTTCGAGGCCGCAGCCGAGCTCGCGCGTCGTGATTTCCTTCGCGTAGGTGGCGCTGACGGTGGTCAGATGCGAGGCGTAGACGAGGCCGCCCTTCAGGAACGACACGTGGTCGTAGAATTCGAGCCCGTCGATGTGGAAGGAGCTTTCGGGCGCCCCGATGCGGCGCAGCGAGTCCGGGGGAAACAGTCCCTGATAGGCGAGGTTGTGGATGGTCAGGATCGAAGGAACCTTCGCCCCTTTCCAGGCCAGGTAGGCCGGCGTCAATGCAGCCTGCCAGTCATTGGCGTGGACCAGGTCCGCTGCCCAATTCTTGTCCACCTTGCCCAAGGCAAGTTCGGCGGCGGCCGACGCAAACCGTCCAAAGCGGATGTCATTATCAGGCCAGTCCTGGCCGGATTCATCGCCATAGGGATTGCCGGGCCGGTCATATAATTGCGGGCAGAGCAGGACGTAGACCGGCAGGCCGTCCTTTGTCGCTGCCCGCCCGACCGAGCAGGCCGGCATCTCCGCCAGCGCGTCACATTGTCCAACGATATCAATATGGGTGAGTTGCTCGACGATGTCGCGGTAGCCGGGCAGCATGACCCGGACGTCGCTCCGCCGGCGAAGCGCCCGGGGCAGGGCGGCCGAGACGGCAGCGAGCCCGCCCACCCGGACGAAATCATCCATTTCCGTAGTGATGAATAAGACTCTCAAAGGAACGCCCTCTACCAGCCTTGATGAGGGGAAATGCAAGAAAGGGTCCAGTTTACTCCAAGGGTCCAGTTTACCTGGCGATAATGCCGGGCCCTCGCTATCGGTTCCTAGCTAAAGGCTTTCCTGTCGCGGCGGCGCCCTTTAGGGTCTCGCTGCGCCAACAACAAGTGCCGTCAGGCCCGAGGAGCTACAAGATAATGATGACGATAGCCGGTAACGATCAGAGGAGTATGACAGGCAGCTTTGCAGGCCTACGCGTCCTCGATTTCTCAACCACGATTGCCGGGCCTCACTGCACACGCATGTTAGCCGATATGGGGGCGGAGGTCATCAAGATTGAAACCGAGGAGGGCGAGACGATGCGCACCCGCCCGCCGGTGCGGAACAATTGCTCAACCGCGTTCGGCCAACTCAATGTCGGCAAGAACAGCCTGGTTCTGGATCTGAAGTCGTCCAAGGGTTTGGAGGCGGTTCGCCGATTGGTCGCGAATGCTGACGTGCTGGTCGAGAATTTCCGTCCGGGGGTGATGCGGCGATTGAAGCTCGATTACGCTTCCCTGCACAGTCTCAATCCGAAACTGGTCTATTGCTCGATCTCCGGATATGGCCAGACAGGGCCGTCGGCGGAGCTGCCGGCCTATGCGCCGGTGATTCACGCGGCGTCGGGCTATGAGATGGCGCATCTGGCTTACCAGCCCGGACGAAGCCGGCCGGACTATTGCGGCATCTATCACGCCGACGTGCTGACCGGCGTATATGCGTTCGGCGCGATCTCGGCCGCACTGTATCAGCGCACGGCAACCGGGCAGGGACAGCACATTGACGTCTCGATGCTGGAAGCCATGCTGAGCCTGACGCTGAACGAACTGCAATGGTCGCAATTCGACGTGAAGCCGACGCAACGGCCGATGTTCGGTCCGATCGAGACGACGGACGGCTATGTCATGATGGCAATCGCCAGCGAGAAAACCTTCCAGAGCCTGATGCAGGTGATCGGTCATCCGGAGTGGGTGAGCGATCCGCGCTTTGCCAAATATTCCGATCGGAGAGAAAACTGGACGAGCCTGATGGAAGGAGTGGAAGCGTGGTCGCGCACCGTGACGACCGCGCAATGCCTCGCCGCGCTCAATGCGCAAGGTGTCCCGTCGTCGGCCTACCGCACCGTGGCCGAAGCGTTGCGCGATCCGCAGATTGCCCATCGCGGCGCGTTGGCCGAGGTCGAGGACGGCGGCGGCACCTTCAGGGTGCTCAACCTGCCGTTCCGCATGTCGGGTGCCAAGGTGTCGGCGGCGAAGCGCATGTCGACGCTCGGTGAGCACACGCGGGCGTATCTGAAGGAGACCGGCCTGTCGGAGGATGAAATCGCATCCTTTGCCGGGAAGGCGCAGATCGCCGTGCGCGGCTGACAGCGCGCGTCGCGACGCAAGGGTGTCGATGCTGCGGCTTTTCATCCGCGGCTTGCAAACGCCCTTGCCCGCGACGGCGTTTCCGGACAATCTCCGATAGCCATCGACGATCCGGAAAACCGGACGAACGAACGACACATGGGAGGGAACATCAATGAAAGCGGCGATCCGTTCGAGCGCGCTTGCGCGTATATTTCTTGTGGCGGGATTTGGCGTGGCATTGTCGGCGATGCCCGCCAGCGCGCAGAAGGCAGGCGGCAGCATCACCGTCGGTCTCGAACTCGATATTCCCGGTTTCGATCCCTTGAAAGTCGGTGTTTACGACACCGCGGCACTTACCGCGTCATCGGCAATCTTCGATACGCTCACCTATCTCGATGCCAACGGCAAGCCGCAGCCCAAGCTCGCATTGTCCTGGTCCAGTTCGGAAGACTTCAAGACCTGGACCTTCAAGCTGCGCCCCGGCGTCAAATTCCACGACGGCACGCCGTTCAACGCCGAAGCCTACAAGGCCAATTTCGACCGGCAGAAGGATCCTGTCAACAAGTGCCGCTGTGCCTTCTATATCTCCAACATCAACAACGTTCAGGCGCCGGACGAACTGACGCTGGTCTATAATCTCAAAGACCCCTCGGTAAACTTCCCATCGTTGGTGTCTTACGCGAGCCAGAACAGCGCGGTTCACTCCCCGACCGCCTGGAAAACCAAGGGCGACGACTACAACCGCAATCCTGTCGGCACCGGCCCCTACATTCTGAAATCCTGGACGGCCGGCGATCGCATGATCCTGGAGAAAAATCCGGACTACTGGGACAAGGACAAGGTCAACTTCGACCGCATCACGCTGAAGCCGCTGCCGGACGCGCAATCGCGCTTTGCCAGCCTGCAATCCGGCGAGGTCGACCTGGTCTGGGATGATGAATATTCCGCCGATAACATCCAGAAGGCGCAAAAGGACTCCAAGTTGACCGTGCACACCTATGCCGGTTCGGGTGCAGCGGTTTATGCCATGAACACCAAGACACCGCCGTTCGACGACGTACGCGTGCGCCAGGCGCTGGTCATGGCGCTTGACCGCAAGAAGATGTCGCAGGCCATTACCAATGGTCTCGCTAGACCCGCCAGCAACCCCTATGGCGAAGGCTCCTGGGTCAAGTGCAAGGACGACGGCGCGCTTCCCGAAGACCTCGAGAAAGCCAAGGCGCTGATCAAGGACTACGGCAAGCCTGTCGAGTTCAAGATGCTCGTCACGGCGACGCCGCGTGGGCGCACCGTTGGCCAGGTGCTGCAACAATTGTGGAAGCGGGCCGGTGCCAACATGGAGATCGAGCAGGTCGACCAGGCGACCATTCCGCCGCGCGCCTTCATGCGCCAGTTCCAGATGACACCGTGGCGGATCGTCGATCTCGCCGATCCTGACATCCAGATGTATGCCAATTTCCGCACCGGCAGCCCGGTCGCGCTCGCCAACTACTCCAATCCGGAACTCGACAAGCTGCTTGATCGCGCGCGGGTCACCGCCGACCAGAACAAGCGCATTGAGGACTATTGCGAGATCACGCGGCTGATCAACAAGGAGGCGATCTGGTTCTGGACCTTCCAGAACACCTACTACGCAATCTCGAGCGCCAAGGTTAAGGGACTTCCCAAGATGTATAGCGGGGTGATCGACGTATCACGCGCCTGGAAGGAATAACCGCTTATGACGTTCTTCGTCGCACGCCGGCTCTTGTACCTGTTGCCGGTGCTGATCGCGGTTTCGCTGCTCACCTTCTCCATCGCGTCGCTGCTGCCGGGCGATCTTGCGTATACCATCCTCGGCGACCAGGCGACGCCGGAGAACGTGGCGGCGTTGCGGCACGACATGGGGCTGGATCAGCCGATCTGGTGGCGCTACCTGAGCTGGCTCGGCAATGTGCTGCAGGGCGATTTCGGCCGTTCGTTCCGCACTGGGCAGACAGTGTTGCAGGCGGTCGCCGAGCGGCTGCCGGTCTCGATCGAACTGATGTTGCTGGCACAACTCGGTGCGCTTGGAATCGGCGTTCCCCTGGCGATCATCTGCGCGGCGCGTAGCGGTGGACCGTTCGACCGCTTCATGACCGGCACTGCTTTCGGCATGCTGTCGGTGCCGACCTTCCTGTCGGCGATCCTGCTGATCTATTTTTTCGCGGTCGAACTGCGCTGGCTGCCGGCCACCGGCTATGTGCCGTTTGCCGAAGACCCGCTCGCCAACCTGCGCTTCATGGTGCTGCCCGCGCTGACACTGGCATTGGCGGAATGGCCGACCATCATGCGCGTGCTGCGTTCCGACATGATTGCGACCCTGCAGGAAGACTATATCGCGCTCGCCAAGGCAAAAGGCCTGACACCGGCGCGAATCCTCTTCGTGCATGCCCTCAAACCATCATCGCTGACCTTGGTCACGATCACCGGCATCAATATCGGCCGGTTGATCGGCGGCGCTGTCATCGTCGAGACGATCTTTGCGCTTCCCGGCATTGGCCGGCTGCTGATCGGCGCGATTCTGACGCGCGATCTGATCATTCTGCAGGGGGTGGTGCTGTTGGTCGGGGCGGGCTTCGTCATCATGAACTTCATCGTCGACATGCTCTACGCGGTTCTCGATCCCAGGATTCGCCATGGCCACGCTTGAACTCGATGTTGCCGAAGTGGCCGTAACCCAGCCCGCCCGCAAGGGCCGGCGGCTTGGCATGCTGTTCTGGGCGGCGATCGGCTGGATGACTTTCGTTTTCGCGATGGCAGTCCTTGCGCCTCTCCTACCGCTGCCGAGCCCGACCGACATGGACATGCTGGAGCGGCGGGCCCCGTTCTCGGCGGAGCATTGGCTCGGCACCGACGGGCTCGGCCGCGACGAACTTTCGCGCCTGATCTACGGCGCGCGGATTTCGCTGGTGGTCGGTCTCTGCGCGCCTGTAATCGGGCTTACCATCGGCGGCGCGCTCGGCATGCTCGCAGGCTATTTCCGCGGCCGGTTCGAATCGATCGTTGTCGGCAGCATGGACGTGCTGCTGGCGTTCCCGCCGCTTATCCTGGCGCTTGCCGTAACGGCGTATCTCGGGCAGTCGATTCTGAATCTCACTCTCATTCTCGGTTTCCTTGGCGTTCCCGCCTTCATGCGTGTGGCGCGCGCTGCGACGCTGACGCTGTCGCGGCGCGAATTCGTCATCGCGGCGCAGGCACTGGGTGCCACGCATGCGCGGATCCTGCTGCGCGAACTGTTGCCGAACGTGATCCTGCCGCTGTTTGCCTTCTTCCTGCTCGGTGTTGCCATCACGATCGTCGTCGAGGGCTCGTTGTCATTCCTCGGACTCGGCGTGCCCCCGCCGATATCGAGCTGGGGCAGCATGATCGGGGAGGGGCGCGAGAGTCTCGATGTGGCGCCGCGGCTCGCTTTCCTGCCGGCAGCGGCCATGTTCCTCACCGTGCTTTCCTTCAATCTGGTCGGCGACACCTTGCGTGCGCTGACCGACCCACGTCAGGGCGCGCTGTGAACGGGAATAGTTTGCTCTCTGTCGAAGATGTCGTCGTCGATCTGCCGACGCCGCGCGGCAATCTGCGCGCGGTGGATCACGTCGACCTCACCGTCGGCGCCGGGCGCACGCTCGGCATCGTCGGCGAATCCGGCTGCGGCAAGACCATGCTGTCGCGCGCGGTCCTGCAACTGCTGCCCAAAAAGGCAAAGCTCTCCGGCCGGGTGATGTTTGACGGGCAGGACCTGCTGCAGCTTCCGCCGGAGAAACTGCGCAAGCTGCGCGGCCGGTCGCTGGCGGTCGTGTTCCAGGATCCCATGACCTCGCTCAACCCGGTGCTGACGATCGGCACCCAATTGATCGAGACGCTGCAGGAGCATCTCGAGCTGGACGATGCCGCCGCGACCAGACGCAGCGTCGAGCTGCTCGCCGCGGTCGGAATCCCCGCGCCCGAGCAGCGGCTGGCGCAGTATCCGCACCAGCTTTCCGGCGGCATGCGGCAGCGCGTGGCAATCGCGATTGCGCTGTCATGCGAACCGAAACTCCTGATCGCGGACGAACCGACCACCGCGCTCGACGTGACGATCCAGGCGCAGATCCTCGATCTCCTGGCGCGGGAGCAGCGCCGCCGGCACATGGCGATGATTATCATCACCCACGACCTCGGCGTCGTCGCCGGACGCACCGACGAGGTCGCGGTGATGTATGCCGGCCGCGTCGTCGAGCGCGCCCCGACGCTTGCGTTGTTCAAGAAGATGCGGATGCCCTATACCGAGGCGCTTCTGGCGGCGCTGCCCAAACTCGATGCCGCACCCCACACACCGCTGCCGGCGATATCGGGACGTCCGCCGGATCCGACGCGGCCGCTGAAGGGGTGTTCGTTCTCGCCGCGCTGCCGCTATGCGGTGGCCCGCTGCCAGAACGAGAAGCCCGCGCTCGAAGCGGCAGAGACGAGCGCGCATCAGTTCGCCTGCTTCCACCCGATAGAAGCCCATGCGGATGCCAACGCATGATGTTGCAATCCGCTCCATCGATTTCGTCTGACGCGTTGCTCGAGGTCGACAACCTCGTTGTCGAGTATCCTGTCGGTTCCAGGATCGTTCATGCCGTGTCCGGCGTCTCCTTGCAGATCGCCCGCGGCGAAACGCTGGGTCTGGTCGGCGAATCCGGCTGCGGGAAATCGACGCTCGGCCGCGCGGTCCTGCAACTGCGCCGCCCAACCGCCGGGCGTGTGCTGTTCGACGGCCACGATCTCACGATGATGCACGGCGATACCTTGCGGTTGATGCGCCGGCGCGTGCAGTTGATCTTCCAGGATCCGATCGCCTCGCTCAATCCGCGCCGCAAGATCGGCGACATCGTCGCCGAGCCGCTGGTGATCGCGGGTGTGAAGGATCCGGAGAAGCGCAAGCAGCTCGTCCACGAGGTGTTGAGTGCGGTCGGGCTTGACCCGACGCTCGTCGTCGGGCGGCTGCCGCATGAGTTTTCCGGTGGCCAGTGCCAGCGCATCTGCATCGCGCGCGCGCTCATTCTCAATCCCGAGTTCATCGTCTGCGACGAGCCGGTTTCCGCGCTCGATGTTTCGATTCGCGCCCAGATCCTCAATCTGCTCGAGGAGATGAAGGCCCGGTTCGGACTGACGCTGCTGTTTATTGCGCACGATCTCGCGGTGGTGAAAGCCGTGAGCGACCGCGTCGCGGTGATGTATCTGGGGCGGCTCTGCGAGGTCGGTCCCTCCGAGCAGCTCTTTGCCAGGCCGGCGCATCCCTATACTGCGCTCTTGATCGAGGCGATCCCGATGCCCGATCCGGATGTGCGCCCCGCCGAGACCGTGCCCGTGGGGGAGCCGCCGTCGCCGATCGCGCCGCCGTCCGGCTGCCGGTTTCGCACCCGCTGTCCCCGCGCGGATCAGCGATGCAGCGACGAGATGCCGGAACTGCGCGCCGTGGCGCCAGGCCAGTTCGTGGCTTGCCATCACCCGCTGATCTGAATACCGGGAGGAGCACCGCCCGCGTTTGTCTCGACGGGACGGACGTGGCAATGTCCGTCCTCAGGAAGTGTCTACGCCCAAGAAATTGGTCCAAGAACAAGAATGACGGGAGAGAAGCGATGAAGAGTTTTCAGGTCGCCGAGTTCAACGCACCTCTGAAAGAGGTGGATCAGGAGACGCCGCAGCCGACGGGCACGCAGGTACTGATCAAGGTGAAGGCCGCCGGCGTCTGCCATAGCGATCTCCACATCTGGGAAGGCGGTTACGATCTCGGCCATGGCCGCAAGCCGCTGTCGCTGAAGGACCGCGGCGTGTCGCTGCCGCGCACGATGGGCCACGAGACGGTCGGCGAGGTCGTGGCGTTCGGGCCCGACGTCACCGCCGCCGACAAGGGCGATCTCAAGATAGGCGACGTCGCGCTGGTCTATCCCTGGCTCGGCTGCGGCAAATGCGCTACCTGCGTAGGCGGCGACGAGAACATGTGCGTGGTGAAACCAAATTCGCTCGGCGTCTACTGCGACGGCGGCTATGCCGACCACATGACGGTGCCGAACCCGAAATATCTCCTGAATCTGAAGGGACTCGATCCCGTCACCGCGGCGCCCTATGCCTGTTCCGGCGTCACTACCTATAGCGCGCTGAAGAAGGTCGAATTCGCTTTCAACTCGCCGATCGTCATCTTCGGCGCCGGCGGCCTCGGCCTGATGGCGCTGTCGCTGCTAAAGGCGATGGGCGGCAAGGGCGCCATCGTCGTCGACATCGATGCGCGCAAGCGCGAAGCGGCCGAGGCTGCCGGTGCGCTTGCAACCGTCGACGGCAAGGCGCCGGACGCGCTGGAGCAGCTCGCGAAAAAGGCCGGCGAACCGATTCGCGCCGTGATCGACCTCGTCGGCAATGCGCAGACCACGCAGCTTGGCTTCGACTGCCTGACCAAGGGCGGCAAGCTCGTGATCGTCGGCCTGTTCGGCGGCGGCGCGCCCTGGGCGTTGCCGCTGATCCCGATCAAGGCGATCACGATCCAGGGCAGCTATGTCGGCAATCTGCGCGAAACACAGGAATTGCTCGAACTCGTGCGCAACAAGATGATCGCGCCGATTCCGGTGACGACGATGCCGCTCGCGAAAGCCAACGAAGCGCTCGCCGATTTGCAGAAGGGCAAATTGGTCGGCCGTGCGGTGCTGACGCCGTAACTGTCCGTCATTCCGGGATGGTCCGAAGGACCAGACCCGGAATCTCGAGATTCCGGGTTCGCATCTTCGATGCGCCCCGGAATGACTGCCCATGTAAGGAACCCCCATGTCCGCAAACAATACCTTCCACATCGCCGTGCTCGGCGGCGATGGCATCGGCCCTGAAGTGATGGCGCCGGCGCTGGAAGTGCTGCGCAAGATCGAGGCGACGAGCGAGCTGAAATTTCGCTTCACCGAGGCGCCGGCCGGCGCCAACAATTATCTCGCGACCGGCAAGTCGATGCCCGACAGCACCGTGCGGCTGTGCGAGGAGGCGGACGCCATCCTGCTCGGCGCCTGCGGCCTGCCGTCGGTGCGCTACCCCGACAACACCGAGATCGCGCCGCAGATCGAGCTGCGCTTCCATTTCGATCTCTATGCCGGCGTGCGCCCGGCGCGGCTGATACCGGGCGTGCCGAGCCCGATCGTCGGCGCCGACCAGCGCGGCATCGATCTCGTACTGATCCGGGAATCGACCGAAGGCCTGTTCGCCTCGATGGGCAAGGGCGTCGTCACCGATGCCGAGGCGCGCGAGACGCTCGTCATCACCCGCAAGACCTCGGAGCGGCTGTTCGAGTTTTCGTTCAGGCTCGCCGAACGCCGCAAAGCGCGGGGACGAGCGAATGGCGGCCTGACCTGTGTCGACAAGGCGAACGTGTTCAGAGCGTTCGCGTTCTTTCGCGAGATGTTCGATGAGGCTGCAAAACGCCATCCTGACGTCAAGGCCGATCGGCTTTATGTCGATGCCTGTTCGCTGATGCTGGTGAAGCGCCCCTGGGACTTCGACGTCATGGTGACGGAGAACATGTTCGGCGACATTCTCTCCGACCTCGCTGCCGGCCTGATCGGCGGGCTCGGCATGGCGCCCTCGGCCGATATCGGCGACCGCTACGCCGTGTTCCAGCCGTGCCACGGCACCGCGCCCGATATCATGGGGCAGGGCAAGGCCAACCCGACGGCGATGATTTTGTCGGCCGCGATGATGCTGGACTGGCTCGGCGACAAGCACGGGCTCGAAAGCGCAGCCGAAGCCGGCGAGCGCATCGAGCGCGCAGTGGACAAGGCCTATGCCGGAGGGATCAAGCCGATGGAATTCGGTGGCAGCAACGGCACGGCGGATATTGCGAAGGCGGTGCTGGCAGCGTTGTAACCGTCATTCCGGGACGGCTGCGAAGCAGACGGACCCGGAATCCAGAGGTTGGGATATCGAGATTCTCCGATGTGCAATCGCACATCGCAATTCGATGCTGCGCATCGCCCCGCAATGACGTTGCTCACTACTTCCCCTTGAACTGCGGCTTGCGCTTTTCCATGAACGCCGTGCGGCCTTCGCGGAAATCCTCCGAATCCATGCAGGCGCGGCCGATCGCCTTGATCGCTTCCATGTCGCGCTGGCTTTCGTCCTTCAGCACCTCGGCGATGGTGATCTTGGCTGCCTTGATGGCGAGCGGCGCGTTGCCGGAGATGGTGCGGGCGATCTGCATGGTCGCGCCCCATAGTTCCGCGTTCGGCAACACGCGGTCGACCAATCCGATCCGCAACGCTTCCGCAGCGTCGATCCGCATACCCGTGTACATAATGAGCCGCGCCCAGGATGGGCCGACCAGCGAGACGAGGTGGCGCAGGCCGTCATAGCCATAGGCGATGCCGAGCTTGGCGGCTGGAATGCCGAACTCGCTGTTGTCGGAGGCGATACGGATGTCCGTGAGCATCGCGACCTGCATCCCGCCGCCGAGACAGAAGCCGCGAATGCAGGCAATCGTTGGCTTCGGGTAACTCGCGAGCAGCGCACGCTGCGCCTCGCTCCGTTTCGAATATTCCTCCGACGCCGCCGCGTTATGGCGGGTCTTTTCAAACTGGCTGATGTCGGCACCCGAGACGAAGGCCTTGTCGCCGGCGCCAACGAGGATCACGACGCGCACGTCAGCGTTGTCGCGCAGTTCGGTCAGCGCGTGGCCGAGGCCTTCCCACATTTCGAGCGACATCGCATTGCGCTTGTCGGGATTGTTGAAGGCGATGACGCCAACGCCATCGCTGACGCTTTGCAGGATCTTGCCGTCGGCATGGGATAGTTCGGCAGTTTGGGCGATGTCGAGCATCGGTTGCGGCTTCCACTCGTGAGGCTTGGTCCATTGTCGGACAAGCTTCGCGCCGAGGTCAATCGCCGCATTTGCAGGCGCGACCAGCAGAGGGTGCAGGGCAATGGTGAGGTCGTCAGGGCATGAGCCGGCTCACCCGCATCGCGTGTAGCGGGATATCGGCGTGGCGGTGATGCAGTCGTTGTTGATGGTCGAACCGGCGGTGGTCGTCGGAGACCTGCCGCGTCGGCTTTTCGCTGCGGTGGATCCGGACTCCGCCATCCCCATCCTGATGGCGTCGCACGGGTCTCGTCCCGGCCAGCTCAAGATTTGGCCCAGCGCAGCAACAGGCTACCCGGCGATTTCTCGCGTCGATTGATCGGGTCCGCGGTGCTGCGATCCAGGCGCGATATGCCTAGCTCTCGTTGGCGGCGATCGATTCCATCAAAGACACCAACTGACGCTGTACAGTCTGGTCCTTGATCTTGCTGTAGGCACGCAACAGCCTAAGGCTGAACGCGCTGTCCAGGAAGAGCAGGCTCTCGACCTCGCGCGCCTTGCCGTCGCCGTCGTAGAAGAACGTCACCGGCACGTCGAGCGCGGTAGCGATTTGCTGAAGACGAGCAGCGCCGACGCGATTGACGCCCTTCTCGTACTTCTGAACCTGCTGGAAGCTGACGCCGAGCTTGTCGCCAAGCTCCGCTTGCGAGATTTTTTGTTCCACACGCCGCAGGCGAATCCGCTTGCCCAATTCGATATCGGGTTTGCCGGCGCTGCGCTGCTTCATCTTCTTTGCTGCTGATCTGTTCATTCTGGTTTTACCGTCCTTCGATCGGGAAACCCTGGCAAAAGTAGGTCAGGGGTTCATCCATATGTACCGCGTTAAAGTCAGTCCGGTCCGTGAGTTGGTATAGGGAACCACGGAATTCCTGAGATTTGCGGGATGGTCGCCAAACGCCTACGCGTATTGGAAGCATCCTGATACCGGCGCCGCCAACTACCTAAAGCTGTCGGCACCCGGGGCGTGTATTGGCAAACCCCGCCCTATACATTTGGCAAAATATTCGACAAACCACAACCACCGCGAGTTCAAAGGCCACAGATTTTGGCCAGCATACTTACTGTGTCGCGATCAAGCACCGGATTTCTACGGGCTTTGCGGGCTGATCGTGCGATCGTTCGCAGCACATCGGCGGTTGTTGCTGGAAATTTTCCGCAGACACTGATGCCTGATAAAATGCAGCAGGGTTCAGCTCCGCCTTCGGATCAGGCGTGCTGGGAAATAGCAGCAAGCCGCGCGCTCGCAGCGCTATCGGAATCCTGCAAAAATGGCTCTGGCGCAGCGCCGCTCTAACGGGAACGTCTTGCACGCGAGGGATGGCCCGGATCCGACATCGCGCAATATTTGCGACGTGTCGATCGGCTGCAGGTGCCGGCGGCATGCACGGATCGACCGATGTCGCGCGGCGACGCGCATGCCGCGAAGCCGTCTCGCGCCTACGGCTATTGACGCCGGGGACGCAGGTTCGGCCCGAGCCCGGGGCGGGATTTGCCCAAGGTGATTGCAATCATCGGCCCTGGCCGTGTGCGGCTTATTGGCCTTGGGTACTACTTAAATTGGCTTCCACAGCCGCATCGTTTTGCATACGCTTTGCGATAGTGGCCGCGCCGTCGGCCAGGCCAAAGTCCCGCTCACAAGGGACAGGCATTAAAGGGGAGGATTGCCATGAAGCGAAGAACCGTACTTGCGGGCCTTGGTGCGACGGCTGTTGCCGGCGCCTTCGGCATGCCATCGATCGTCAGGGCTCAGGCGCCCGTCACGCTTAACGGCGCCGTGCAGTTCAACGACGACCACGCCTTTACCAAGGCGCTGACCAGGTTCGAAGAGCTGGTGAAGAAGTATTACGGCAAGCCCGTGAACTTCACGCTGCACAAGAATTCGTCGCTCGGCCTCGAGAAGCAATATTTCGAATACATGTCCCAGGGCAAGGCGGTCGATTACGGCATCGTCTCGCCGGCCCACATGTCGACCTTCGCCAAGGCGGCCCCCTTCATCGATGCGCCCTTCGTGTTTAAGGGCATCGAGCACATGAACAAAGTCGTCGAGAAGAATATCCTCGCGCCGGTCGCCGATGAAATCGCTGTCAAGGCCGAGGTGGTCCTGATCGGTTACGCGGGCGGCGGAATCCGTAACATCTTCGCCAACAAGCCGCTCAGGAACCTCGCCGACCTCAAGGGACTCAAGGTGCGCGTGCAGGGCGCGCCGATCTGGTCGAAGACGTTTGCAGCCGTCGGCATGAGCCCGACCGTGATTGCCTACAACGAGGTCTACAACGCCATCCAGAACGGCGTGATCGCCGCCGGCGAGAACGAGGCTGCAGGTGTCGAAGCGATGAAGTTCTACGAAGTCGCGCCCCATCTCAACCTCACGCAGCACGCGGTCTCGATCCGGCCGATCTGTTTCTCGGTGAAGACGCTGAAGACCCTGCCGAAGGATCTGCAGGACGCGATCATGAAGGCCGGCAAGGAAGCCGGCGACTACGGCCGCCAGCTCGAGTCGAGCGAGGAAGTCGTCAAGCTCGACACTTTGGAGAAGGCGGGCAAGCTCAAGCGCGTTCCCTTCGAGGAGCGCGACGCCATGAAGAAGCTCGCCGATCCCGTGATGGCTGTCTACGCCAAGGAAATCGGCGCCGAAGCCATCTTCGAGAAGATCAACGTCGCCTGAGAATTGTCGCGCCGAGCGACAGGAATGGGGCAAGCCATGCGGCTTGCCCCATTCCGTGATCGTTACCTCCCGGAGCCACGATGACTGAAATACCGATGCCGCCGAACCCGTCGCTATGGCGACGCGCGACGGCGGCCTATGCAAAACTGTTGGAAATCCTGCTCGCCGCATGCGTCGGCATTCTGGTCGTTCCGGTCACCCTGCAGGTCGTCTCGCGCTACACGCCGTTCATTCCGTCCTACATCTGGACCGAGGAGATGGCGCGTTTCCTGTTCGTCTGGACCATCATGATCGGCGCCATGGTCGGGGTCAGGGAGGCGCAGCATTTCGAAATCGACCTCTGGCCTCATCTGTCGCGGCGGGCGGAAGCCGCGGTGCGGATCGTCGCGCGCCTCGGCATTCTGGCGCTGGCGCTGGTGTTCGTATGGGCCGGACTCGAATTCACACGGTTTGCCTGGAACAGGACGTCGGAACTGGCCGATCTGCCGCTCTGGATGATCCATGTCGCATGGCCGGCGGCGGGCGTGACCTGGATCGTGTTCGCGGGCGAACAGATCCTCGATGAAACCCGGATTCTGCTTGGGGCAAGCAATGAGCGGTAATGTACTTTCCGCCGGAGAGGCCGCGCTGGTCCTGTTCGGCGTTTTCGTTGGCCTGCTCATCGTGCGCGTGCCGGTCGCCTTCGCGCTTGGCCTTGCCTGCGTACCGATCCTGCTGATCGAGCCGCGCCTGTCGATGATGGCCCTCGCGCAGGAGACCTTCAACGCCTATAACTCGTTCATCCTGCTCGCGGTGCCGTTCTTCCTGTTGACCGCCAACCTGATGGGGATCGGCGGCATCACCGACCGCCTGGTGGCGTTGTCGCGTTCGATGGTCGGGCATTGGCCGGGCTCGCTGGCGCAGATCAATGTCGTGCTGTCGGTGTTCTTTGCCGGCATTTCCGGCTCCTCCACCGCGGATGCCGCCAGCCAATCCAAGATCTTCATCGACGCCCAGACCAAGGAAGGCTACGACCTCTCGTTTTCGATCGCCATCACGGCGGTAACAGCGGTGCTCGCCGTCATCATCCCGCCCTCGATCCTGATGATCGTCTGGGGCGGACTGATCTCGACCTCGATCGCCGCGATGTATCTGGCCGGCATCGTGCCCGGCCTGTTGATCGCGGGTGCGCAGATGGCGACGGTGCATGTCTATGCCGTGCGGCGCGGCTATCCGACCTACCCGAAATCGAGCTGGACCGATATCGGCTACGCCATCTTGCGATCGATACCGGCGCTGATGACGCCGTTCATCATCGTCGGCGGCATCCTGCTCGGATGGTTCACCGCTACCGAATCCGCCTGCGTCGCGGTGCTCTATTCCGTGGTGCTGTCGGCGTTCTTTTACCGCGAAACCGGCCCGCGCGAACTCTACAAGGCGCTGCTCGACACCGGGCGCCTGGCCGGCGTTGCGCTGTTCTGCATCGGCACCGCGAGCGCGTTCGGCTGGCTGCTGGCCTATTACAAGATACCGCAGGAGCTCTTGGCCAACGTTTCGACCTGGGGAATGGGCGCGGTTGCGGCCGGCTTCTTCATCGCGTTCTGCTTCCTGGTCGTAGGCTGTTTCCTCGACGCCATTCCGGCGATCGTGATTGTCGGCACCGTGCTGGAGCCCTTAGCGAAGTCGGTCGACCTGCATCCCGTTCAGTTTGCGATCATCTCGATCGTGTCGCTGGCGTTCGGACTGGTGACGCCGCCCTATGGCCTGTGCCTGATGATCGCCTGCTCGATCGCGGGCGTACGGCTGCGCTACGCGCTGAAAGACACGGTGATCATGCTGATACCGATGCTGCTGGTGTTGGTCGCCGTCATCATCTGGCCGAGCGTCTCGTTGTTCCTGCCGCGCCTGATCGTGCCGGAGATGCTTAAGTAGCTATTCTTCCCTGTCGAGCGCGCAGCTTACCGTGTACACAACGCCGCGCGGCAGAAAGTCGACGGTTGCTTCGCCGCCGAGCTGGTCGCGCGCGCTGCGCTCGATCAGCCGCGAGCCGAAGCCGCGCTGCACCGGTGCCGTGACGGGCGGGCCGCCTGCCTCGGTCCAGATCAAGCGCAACCTGCGCCCGTCGCTCTCTTCGAGGATCTCCCAATCCACCGCCACGGTCCCGGTGTCGTTCGAGAGTGCGCCGTATTTGGCGGCATTGGTTGCGATCTCGTGCACGATCATCGACAGCACCACGGCGAGCCGTGGTGACAGCGGAACCCGCGGTCCGAACATCCGCACCCGCTCGGGATTGTTGAGCAGATAGGGCTGCAGCACCCGCGCAATCACTTCCCGCAGCTCCGCGCCCAGCCACTTCTCCTGGCTCAGCAGGTTATGTGCCTCCGCCAGTGCGCCGAGCCGTCCCTCGAACTTCTCGCGCTCCGCCCGGCTCGCGCTGCGGAAGGTCTGGGTGGCGATCGACTGCAGGACCGCGAGCGTATTCTTGACGCGATGATTGAGTTCCTCGATCAGGAGATTGTGGAGCATCTCGCCGCGGGCGATCTGGGTCGCCATCCGCACCGCGAAGGCGAGACCGATCATCAGGAGAACGGCGCCCATCACGCTGGTGATCGCGAGGTTGCGCCAGAGCGGCGCGACCAGCGAACTTTCGGCGATGCCGGCGGCCACCGTCCAGCCGGTGAGCGAGGAGCGGGCAAAGCTCGTGATCAGCGGCACGCCTTCGAGCGATACCGTCGGCAGGGTGGCTTCGGGATTTCGGAACATCTCCGCATAGAGCGAAGGCGATGCACGCTTGCCGACCGTTTCCTGCGGGTTAGGCACTCGCGCGAAATTGGTGCCTTCGCCGTCGAAGATCGAAATCGTCCAGTCCATGCTTGGCCGCTGCTGCTCGATCATGGCCTGGAATATTTCGATCGGCGGACTGAAGGAGATGTCGTAAAGCACCTCGTCGTCGCGGATAACGGGCACCTCGACCGTTACGATCAAGCGTTTCTTGACGGTCCCAAAGAACAGGTTGGAATAGACCGGCTTCTTTTCCGCGAACACCCTCTCGACCATCGGGAGGTTGTTGCGGGATGGCAGGTTGGCAGTATCAGGCGTGAGGGAAGAGAACACTTGGCGGCCGTCGCGGTTCGCCACCAGCACGACGCCGCCTTCGCCATACTGGTCGAGGAAGCCCTGGCAGATACGGCGGAATCCCTCGAAGTCCCCGTCGCGCAGTTCATTCGTCAGCGACAGCACCTGCAGTGCACCCGTCATGCGCTGTATCTCGGAATCGAGCACGAGGCGAATGCTGCGGACCGTTTCAAGGACGCGCTGTGTCGCGTTCTGGCGGTCCTGCTTGTAATGGTTGAAAACGATGCCGGCCGCGAAAACAATCAATGGCAGCGTGGTTCCCGCGACCAGAAGGGCAAGACGCACTGGCAGTGAGAGTTTCGGCAACGCAAGCCCCGGATCGGCGCCAAATCGGGGCAAGCATAGGAGAAGCCGCCGAATTTCGCCAAGAATATTAGTAGGATGTTTGGTGCGCTATCGGCAGAGCGTCGGGTTCCGCAGCGGCAGCCTCGCGCGGCGGAACACCACGCCATTGTCTTTTGCTCTAAAGATTGCTGTCCGTGATCGCGGCATACACCATGGTGCGCAGCTCGCGCCGCAAGGGATAGGCGCTCGACGGCAACACCTGCGTCATGAAGATTGTGATCAGCTCTTCCGCCGGATCGATGAAGAACGAGGTCGTTGCCGCACCGCCCCAGTTATATTCGCCGGGACTGCCGGCAATCAGCGTCTGCGCCGGGCTCATGGTGACGGCAAATCCGAGGCCGAAGCCGATGCCGTTATAGGCAGCTTCCGAGAACAGCGAGCGCGACATCGCCGGCAGGTCGACCCCACCGGGCAGATGGTTCGATGTCATTAGCTTCAGCGTCTTCGGGCCCAACAATCTGACGCCGCCGAGTTCGCCGCCATTGAGCAGCGCCCGGCAGAAGGTGAGATAGTCGGCCGTGGTCGAGCACAGGCCGCCGCCGCCGGAGATGAAGGAGGGCGGCGACAGGAACGAACTCGTCGTCGGGTCGTCCTGCAGCGTCAGCGTGCCCTTGCGCTCGGTGGCGTGGAACGTCATGCCGCCTTGTGGATCGGCCGAATAACACGCCGCGAACCGATGCGCCTTGTCCTTGGGCACGAAGAAATCGGTATCCTTCATCCCAAGCGGATCGAGGATGCGCTCCTTCAGAAACTGCTCGAACGGCCTGCCGCTGATCAACCCGATAAGATAGCCGATCACGTCGGTGGCGACCGAATAGTTCCAGGCCTCGCCCGGCGAAAATTCCAGCGGAATTTTTGCGAGGTCGTCGATCATGCCTTGCAGCGTGCCGGCCTTGACGACTTCGCCGATCTTGTTCTCGCGATAGGCCGCATCGACATTGCTGCGCTGCTGGAAGCCGTATGTCAGGCCGGAGGTGTGCCGCAACAGGTCCACGATCAGCATCGGCCGCGATGGTGGCCGGGTCAGGAACGCCGGATGTGTGCCGGCCACGAACACGCCGAGGTTCTTCCATTCCGGTATGTATTTGTGCACGGGCTCGTCGAGCGCGACGCGGCCTTCCTCGACCAGCATCATGAAGGCGACGGAAGTGAGCGGCTTGGTCATCGAATAGATGCGGAAGATCGTGTCGTCCTTGACCGGCACCCTGCGCTCGATGTCGGCAAAGCCCTGCGCGATCGAATGGACGACCTTGCCGCGGCGATAGATCAGGAGCTGCGTCCCCGGAAAGCGGCCGGCATCGATGTAGCGCTGCTTCAGGTGATTTTCGAGGCGATCGAGCGCCGCCTTGGACATTCCGGCGGACTCGGGTGAGGCGGGGGTGGGGGCTAACATCGGCATCTCCGGCTGGCGACTGCGGCTTTGATAGCCGAAAAGTGTCCTCTGTTCCAACGGGCCATGCTTATGCGGGCTGGAAGGGTGGTATAGGTTGACTCCAGCCATCGCGTATCCCCCGCAGGACAGCAAAATGCGCCAATTCAGTGAGACCGAACTGACAACCGCCGTCATCCGCAGCTTCGACGACACGCCGGACCCGCGCGCCAAATTCCTGCTGCAGGAACTGGCGAAGTCGCTCCACGACTATGTCCGCAAGACCGACCTCACCTTCGAGGAATGGGAATACGCGATCGAGTTTCTGACGCGGACAGGCCAGAAATGCACCCCGATCCGGCAGGAGTTCATTTTGCTGTCCGACGTGCTCGGCGTCTCCATGCTGGTCGATGCCGTGAACCATCGCGAGCGCGAAGGCGCGACCGAGACCACGGTGCTCGGACCATTCTATGTCGGCGAACACAAGGTGACGCCGCACGGCACCGATATCTCGGCCACGCTACCCGGCGAGCGGATGTTCGTGCAGAGCCGCGTCACCGATCTCGAGGGTAAGCCGCTGGTCGGCGTGCCGGTGGATGTCTGGCATGCCGATGATGATGGATTCTATGATTCCCAGAAGCCGGCCTATGCGACGGAGGGGCCGTCATCGCGGGCGCGCTTCATCACCGGTGCCGATGGAAGATTCTTTTTCCGCACCATCCTGCCGTGCAGCTACCCGATTCCGACCGATGGCCCGGTGGGCGAGATGATCGTGCAGACCGGCCGTCACCCGATGCGGCCGGCCCATGTGCATTTCCTTGTCGATGCCCCCGGCCACCAGCCGCTGATCACCCACGTCTTCATCGAAGGCGACAAATATCTCGATTCCGACGTGGTGTTCGGGGTCAAGGACGAGCTGGTCGCCAGGATCGAAAAGCGCACCGATCCAACGATGCCGGACGGCAAGCCCGCGGGCGAGCCGTGGCATCTGATGACCTACGAATTCCGCATGAAGCCAGGCGAGGGAAGCGCGCCGAAGCCGATGATGGCGAAGGCCATAGAGGACGCGTAGGACGCCTGTTTTCTGCTTGCCCAATCCTTGTGCGCCGCACAAGAATTGGGCGAATAGCAAATTTTGAATGCGGAACCGGTATCCCATTCGCTGCCGGATTTCGCAGCGACAAACGAATAATCCATTGACATAGCTATAGTTTTTGCACTGCGGGAGGCTTGGCACGAAGCTTGAATAGCTTGTGCCGACGCCATTGAAGCCGTCCCTCGAGACCACTCATCCGAATTGTGACGCCGCCATTCCGGGGCCTCCCTGGAACGCGCCTTTCTGCGCCTGGCGCGGCGACCCAATCGGACGGCCCCGTTTCAACGCACCGACGCAAAGGACAACGACGCCCATGACGAAGCCTACCCATCCGACCTCGCGCCGCGGTTTCAGCCGCCGCCAGCTCCTCAAGGCCACCGGCGGTACGGCGGCATTGCTTGCCGCCGCCAAGCTGAATCTCCCGGCCGGCGCGTTAGCGCAAGGCGCGGGTCCGGAAGTGAAGAAGGCGATCCTCGGGTTCATTGCGCTGAGCGACGCCGGGCCGCTGTTCGTCGCCAAGGACAAGGGCTTCTTCGCCAAGCACGGCATGTCTGACGTCGAGGTCGCCAAGCAGGCCTCCTGGGGCACCACCCGCGACAATCTCGTGCTCGGCTCGGAAGGCAACGGCATCGACGGCGCGCATATCCTGACGCCGATGCCGTATCTGATCTCGGCCGGCAAGGTGACGCAGAACAACGTGCCGACGCCGATGTACATCCTGGCGCGCCTCAATCTCGACAGCCAGTGCATCTCCGTTTCGAACGAATATGCCGACCTCAAGCTCGGCGTCGACACCGCGCCGTTCAAGGTGGCGCTTGAGAAGAAGAAGGCCGCCGGCAAGTCGATCAAGGCCGCCATGACGTTCCCGGGCGGGACCCACGATCTCTGGCTCCGCTACTGGCTCGCTGCCGGCGGCATCGATCCCGACAAGGATATCGAAACCATCGTGGTGCCGCCGCCGCAAATGGTCGCGAACATGAAAGTCGGCACCATGGATTGCTTCTGCGTCGGCGAGCCGTGGAACCTGCAACTGATCAATCAGAAGATCGGCTACACCGCCGTTAACACCGGCGAAATCTGGGCCAAGCATCCCGAGAAATCATTGGGTATGCGCGCTGCCTGGGTCGATAAATATCCGAAAGCCGCCAAGGCGATCCTGATGGCAGTGATGGAGGCGCAGCAATGGGCCGACAAGGCGGAGAACAAGAAAGAGCTGGCCACCATCATGGGCAAGCGGCAATGGATGAATTGCCCGGTCGACGACGTCTACGACCGTTCGGCTGGCAAGTTCGACTACGGCATCCCCGGCAAGGTGGTCGAGAACTCGCCGCACATCATGAAGTACTGGCGCGACCACGCCTCCTATCCGTTCCAGAGCCACGATCTCTGGTTCCTCACCGAGGATATCCGTTGGGGCAAATATGACGCGGGCTTGGACACCAAGGCACTGATCGGCAAGGTCAACCGCGAGGATCTCTGGAAAGAGGCCGCCAAGACGCTCGGCGTTGCGGCGGCGGACATCCCGACCTCGACCTCGCGCGGCAAGGAAACCTTCTTCGACGGCAAGGTGTTCGATCCGGAAAATCCGGCTGCGTATCTGAAATCACTTTCGATCAAGCGTGTTGAGGTCTGATTCAAACCGGGCCGCGCGCAGCAGCGCGCGGCCCGCTCATTGAAACGCGGAGATAAAATTTCAATGTCGATGCATGCGATCAAAGCCGAAGCCACCGCTGTAGCCCTTCCTGCTGCCTCGCCGCCGACCTCTGCGGCGCCGGTGGTGACGATGACGCCGAAGCAGGCGCCTCGTGCGGAGAAATACGTCAAGATGGCGAAGGAGACCGCGGTGCGCGTCGTACCGCCGCTGGTCGTGCTCGCGCTCCTGTTGCTGTTCTGGGAACTGGTCTGCCGCCGCACCGGCTCGACCCTGCCGCCGCCGTCGCGCGTTTTCAGCGACACCAAGGAACTGATCTTCGATCCGTTCTTCGATAACGGCGGCATCGACAAGGGCCTGTTCTGGCATCTGTCGGCCAGCCTTCAGCGCGTCGCGTATGGTTACTCGATTGCCGCGATCGTCGGCATCGCGCTCGGCACGCTGGTCGGGCAATCGGTGTGGGCGATGCGCGGCCTCGATCCGCTGTTTCAGGTGCTGCGCACCATTCCGCCGCTTGCCTGGCTGCCGCTGTCGCTTGCCGCATTCCGTGACGGTCAGCCCTCGGCGATCTTCGTCATCTTCATCACCTCGGTATGGCCGATCATCATCAACACCGCGGTCGGCATCCGCAACATTCCGCAGGATTACCGCAACGTCGCAGCCGTCGTGCAGCTCAATCCGCTGGAGTTCTTCGCCAAGATCATGATCCCGGCGGCGGCGCCCTACATCTTCACGGGCCTTCGCATTGGCATCGGCCTGTCGTGGCTGGCGATCGTCGCGGCGGAGATGCTGATCGGCGGCGTCGGCATCGGCTTCTTCATCTGGGACGCCTGGAATTCCTCGCACATCAGCGAAATCATCCTGGCGCTGTTCTATGTCGGCATCATCGGCTTCGTGCTCGACCGCGTGATCGCGGGACTGGCGAAGATCGTGACCCGCGGCACCGCGCTGAACTGAAGGATCAAATCATGCAGGCCTATCTGAAGCTCGACCATATCGACAAGACCTTCACCCGCGGCAACGCCACGACCGAAGTGTTGAAGGACATCAGCCTGACCATCGAGAAGGGCGAATACGTCTCGATCATCGGCCATTCCGGCTGCGGCAAGTCCACGCTGCTCAACATCGTGGCCGGCCTCACCGGCGCCACCAATGGTGGCGTGCTCTTGGAGAACCGCGAGGTCAATTCGCCGGGCCCGGATCGCGCGGTGGTGTTCCAGAACCACAGCCTGCTGCCGTGGCTGACGGTGTACGAAAACGTCAAGCTTGGCGTCGACAAGGTGTTTTCATCGACCAAAACCCGTGCCGAGCGCGACGCCTGGGTGATGCACAATCTCAACCTGGTGCAGATGGCGCATGCCAAGGACAAGCGCCCGTCGGAAATTTCCGGCGGCATGAAGCAGCGCGTCGGCATTGCACGGGCACTGGCGATGGAACCGAAGGTGCTTTTGCTCGACGAGCCGTTCGGCGCGCTCGACGCGCTGACCCGTGCGCATCTGCAGGACTCGGTGATGGCGCTGCACCAGAAGCTCGGCAACACCATCCTGATGATCACGCACGACGTCGACGAGGCCGTGCTGCTGTCGGACCGCATCGTGATGATGACCAACGGTCCGAGCGCGCGGATCGGCGAGGTGCTGGAGGTGCCGCTGGCGCGGCCGCGCAAGCGGCTCGAGCTCGCGACCAACCCCGGCTACCTCAAGTGCCGGCAGCGCGTGCTCGAATTCCTCTACGAGCGGCATCGCTTCGTCGAGGCGGCCTAGGTCCACACGAAAGTGGCGAGGGTAAGGACGTGCCATGAGCGAACCGCTTGTCATCGTCGGCAACGGCATGGCCGCTGCCCGCCTGGTCGATGAACTCGCCAAGGTGGCCCTGGGCCGCTACGCCATCGCCGTGATCGGCGACGAGCCGCGGCTCGCCTATAATCGCGTGCTGTTGTCATCGGTGCTGGCCGGCGAAACCACCTCAGAGGATATCGAGCTGCGGCCGGCGTCCTGGTGGCGCGACCGCGGCGTCACCCTGAAATATGGCTGCGTGGCGACCGAGATTGATGTCGGCCGCCGCGAACTCAAGATCGAGAACGACGAGAGCATTCCGTTTTCGAAACTGGTGCTGACCACAGGCTCGTCGCCGCTGCGGCTGAATGTACCCGGCGCCGATCTCCCCGGCATCCACACGTTTCGCGACAGCCGTGACGTCGATCTGCTGCTGACGCTGGCCGCGCAGAAAAAGCGCGTGGTGGTGGTCGGCGGCGGACTATTGGGCCTCGAAGCGGCTTATGGCCTCGCCAAGGGCGGCGCGCCGGTGACGCTTGTGCATCTGATGGACCGCCTGATGGAGCGTCAGCTCGATGCGCCTGCGGCGGCGCTGTTAAAATCCCTCGTAGAGCGCAAGGGCATCGAGATCCTCCTCAACGCCAATACCGCACGCATCCACGGCGCCACGCGCGTCGAGGGCGTCGAACTGGCGGATGGACGTCGGATCGATGCCGACGCCGTGATCTTTGCCGCAGGCATTCGTCCGAACATCGCGCTGGCGAAGGAAGCCGGCATCGCCGTCAACCGCGGCATCGTGGTCGACGATCACCTGCAGACCGGCGCGGCCGACATATTCGCGATCGGTGAATGCGCCGAGCATCGTGGGGTCTGCTACGGCCTGGTCGAGCCGGCCTATGAGCAGGCGAGGGTGCTGGCGCGGCATCTCGCGGGGCGTGAAGCGTCGTACAGCGGAAGCATCGTTGCGACCAATCTGAAAGTCTCGGGCGTCAGCGTGTTCTCCGGCGGCGATTTCATGGGGGCCGACGGCAGCGAGGCGATCGTGCTCTCCGACGTCAACCACGGCACCTACAAGAAGCTGGTGATCGCGGATGGGCGGTTGACCGGCGCGGTGCTGATCGGCGATGTCGCCGACGCGCTCTGGTACCTCGAATTGATCCGCACGCGTCAGCCAACGGCCCGAATTCGCGCCGACATGATGTTCGGCCGCTCGCTCGCGATCCGCTCGGAAGCTGCATGATCCGGTTGCCTGCATGACCGTCGTCGATCCCGATCTCCGCGCTGTCAGATCCACCTGCGCCTATTGCGGCGTCGGCTGCGGCATTCTGGCGACGCCGGACGGGCGGGGCGGGGCGGCGATCTCGGGCGACCCAGATCATCCCGCCAATTTCGGCCGGCTGTGCTCGAAGGGTTCGGCGCTTGGCGAGACGCTCGGGCTAACGAACCGGCTGCTCTATCCGATGATCCGCTGCGGCAAAGGAACCATGGAGCGGGTCGCCTGGGGCGACGCGCTCGACCATGTTGCCCACAGGTTTCAGCACATCATCGCGCGCGACGGACCGGGCGCGGTCGCGTTCTATCTCTCCGGCCAGTTGCTGACCGAGGACTACTACGTCGCGAACAAGTTGATGAAGGGCTTTATCGGCAGCGCCAATGTCGACACCAATTCGCGCCTGTGCATGGCCTCATCGGTCGCCGGCCACCGCCGTGCGTTCGGCGCCGATACCGTGCCCGGATGCTACGAGGACCTCGACGAGGCCGACCTTTTGGTGCTGGTCGGCTCCAACGCGGCCTGGTGCCACCCGGTGCTGTACCAGCGCATGCTCGCCAACAAGCAGAAGCGCGGCGCGCGCATCGTCGTGATCGACCCGCGCTGCACCGATACCGTTGGCGACGACGATCTATTCCTGGGACTGAAGCCGGGCACGGATACGGCGCTGTTCAGTGGCTTGCTGGTTTACCTCGCGGACAATGGCGTGCTCGACCGCGACTACATCGAACTCCACACCACCGGCTTCGACGACGCCATCGCCCGCGCGCGCAACATCGCAGGCAGCGCCGGCGCGACGGCGCTGGCGACTGGCCTGTCCGAGCAGGACGTCGCAACGTTCTTCCAGATGTTTGCCAATACGCCGCGCGTCGCGACGCTCTATTCGCAGGGCGTCAACCAGTCGGCGCAGGGCACCGACAAGGTCAACGCCATCCTCAATTGCCACCTCGCGACCGGGCGGATCGGCCTGCCAGGCGCGTCGCCGTTCTCGCTGACCGGGCAGCCCAATGCGATGGGCGGACGCGAGGTGGGCGGGCTCGCCAACCAGCTCGCCGCCCATATGGGCTTCACGCCGCCCGATATCGATCGCGTGCGCCGATTCTGGAAGGCGCCGCGCATCGCTACCCATGAGGGTTTGAAGGCGGTAAAGATGTTCGAGGCCATAGCGCGCGGCGAAATCAAGGCGTTGTGGGTGATGGGCACCAATCCGGCGGTGTCGCTGCCGAACGCCGACGGTGTTCGCGAGGCCCTGAAGAAGCTCGAACTGTTTGTCATTTCCGAGAACGTGATCTCCAACGACACGGTGGACGCCGGTGCGCATGTGCTGTTGCCAGCGCAGGCCTGGGGCGAGAAATCCGGCACGGTGACCAACTCGGAGCGGCGTATCTCGCGGCAGCGCGCGTTTCTTCCCTCGCCGGGAGAGGCCAAGCCCGATTGGTGGATCATGGGTGAAGTCGCCAGGCGCCTCGGCTTCGGCGCGGCCTTCGGATTCACCTCGGCGGCGGATATTTTTCGCGAGCACGCCGCGCTCTCGGCCTTCGAGAACGAGGGTGCCCGCGATTTCGATATCGGCGCGCTGCAGTCGCTGTCGGACAGCGATTTCGACGCGATGGCGCCGGTGCAATGGCCGGTCCGGCAGGGCGCCGAGCCGCAGGCGCGTTTCTTCGCCGAAGGCGGTTTCTTCGCCAATGATTTCAAGGCCCGTTTCGTCGCGCCTGAAATCCCGGCGCTGCGGACCGAGACTACCGCCGCGCGGCCGTTGCGGCTGAACACCGGGCGCATCCGCGATCAGTGGCACACCATGACCCGCACGGGCGAGAGCCCGAGGCTCGGCCAGCATCTGCCGGAGCCGTTCGTCGAGGTCCATCCCGATGATGCCGCAAGATACGGAGTCGCCGACGGCGACTTCGCGCGGGTGATAACCGACTACGGCCAATGCACGCTTCGCGTCATCGTCAGCGAACGCCAGCAGCGCGGCATGCTGTTCGCGCCGATCCACTGGAGCGAGGCCAACGCGACCGCCGCGCGCATCGGATCGCTGGTGGCACCCATCACCGATCCGTTCTCGGGCCAGCCCGAGAACAAGGCGACGCGGCCTCGATCGTGCCTCACGAATACGTCTTCCGCGGCTTTGCGTTGTCGCGCAAGCCGCTCGAACTGCCCGCGCATGCCTGGGCGGCGCGCGTCGCGGTTGTTGGCGGCCACGGCTACCTGTTCGCCGACAATGCCGATATCGCGGGTTGGCAGTCCTGGCTGAAATCTTTCGTTCGCGACGATCTCGCCGAATACAAGGACTTTGGCGGCGGCGTCTACCGCGCCGCATCTTTTGACGGCGACCGTATCGACACCTGCCTGTTCATTGGCCCGGCGCGCGACGCCGGCGACTGGAACGTGGTCAAGGACCTGTTTGCTGCGGATACGCTGGACCGTGACCAGCGCCGCATGCTGCTGTCAGGCAAATCGACCGATGGCCTCGCCAATGCCGGCCCGATCGTCTGCGCCTGCTTTGGCGTCGGCCGCAACACGATTTGCGAGTCTATCGCGGCCGGCGCGCGTTCGGCGGCCGATATCGGCGCGAAGCTCAAGGCCGGCACCAATTGCGGCTCCTGCCTTCCGGAGTTGAAGCGGCTGGTTGCGCAGACGGGGACGGATGCCGAGCGGAAGTTGGCCGTGAGCGTCAACTGAGCGTTCGTCGTCTTGAATACTGGATCGCCCGGTCAGGCCGGACGACGACAGGAGGAGAGGCTTAAGCCGCCTCAACCTTTCCTATGCTTCGCATTCACCGCAATCGCCGCCGCCGCGGTGCGGTTCTCGACGCCGAGCTTGGAGTAGATCTGCTCCAGGTGCTTGTCGACGGTGCGCGGGGAGAGGCCGAGGATCTGCGCGATGTCGCGGTTGGTCTTGCCCTTCGACAGCCATGACAGCACTTCGCCTTCGCGCGTTGTCAGCCCCAACTCGCTGGAGAACTCCACTGGCGTCTCGGCGCCGGAATCCTTTGCCAGCCGTAGCAGGAATTCGTTCGCGCCGAGCTTCCCCATATATTGCAGCCGGAGTAGCTCGTTGCCGTGACGCGTCGGCATGGCTGCGGCCTTCGCCCCGGCTTTGCCCTTGCGCGCCTCATCGAGCCATTGCGGAATCGGCTCGGGCAGCACGAGGTCATCGTCGCCGTCGGCGGCGAGCGAGTCGGAGAGCAGCTTCTGCGCCTGCGGTGTTGCCCACATGATCTTGCCCGCGCCGTTCACCGCGAGCAGATAGCGGCCGGAGACGTCGAGCGCGGCGCGCGCGCTCTGGGTCAGGCGGGCATTTGCGAGGTGAACGCGGATGCGCGCCAGCATCTCCTCGACCGCAATCGGTTTTGTCACGTAGTCGACGCCGCCGGCCTCCAGCCCACGCACGATGTGCTCGGTTTCGGCCAGGCCCGTCATGAAGATGATCGGCACGTGATCGAGGCCGGCGTCGCGCTTCAGCCGCCGGCAGGTCTCGAACCCATCCATCCCCGGCATCACAGCGTCGAGCAGCACGATGTCAGGCGTGATCTGGTCGACGATCCGCATCGCGGAAGCACCGTCGAGCGCGACCATGACGGTCATGCCTGCGCCGTCGAGCGCGTCGGTCAATAGCCGCAGCGTCTCCGGCGAATCATCGACGACGAGGGCGACGTCGCGTTTTTTTGGTTCAATGATCATAGCTGTGCAGGGCTTTCAGCGTCGCCATGTACTGATCGAGATCGAAGCGGTCGATCAATGCGCGCATTTGCGACACGAAGTCGGCATGTTCGGGATAGTCGTTTCCGATCTCGTCGAGCTTGACCTGGATCGCGCGGACGTAACCCAGTTGTCCGAGCCCGATCAGTTCCTCGACATGTTTCACTGGCGGCCGCGAGCCGGTCTCCGGCCGCCAATGCGGGGCGGGGACGGAGTCGGCCTCATGCTGCCATTCGAGCTTCAGCAATTGCCGGATGGTTTCGAGCAGCTTGGGAATATCGATCGGCTTCATCAGGTAGCCGTCGTGGAACGGCTGCGCCAGCGGCGCACCATGCGCTTCCAGCGCGCTCGCCGACACCATCAGGATGCGCGCCTGGTGATGGCCGCTGGCGCGCAGCGTCTCCGCCACCGTCCATCCGTCCATCCCGGCCATCGAGATGTCCAATAGAAACAGATCAGGCCGGCAATGCTGCGCCAACGCGAGGCAGCCGGGTCCATCGGGCGCGCTGAGCAAAATAAAGCCGAGCGGCGTCAACACCTCGCGCAGGAGATCGCGGTGGGTCGGATCGTCGTCGGTGATCAGGATCGTCTTGCGCGGTCCGTGATAGCCGAAGATCGGCGCCTCCACCGGCGCGATCCGCGTCGGGTTGGTTACCTCCGACAGCAGGATTTTCACCTGGAACGTGCTGCCGCTACCGACCTCGCTGGTTACCCTGATGTCGCCGCCCATCACGCCGGCGAGGAGCCGGCTGATGGTCAATCCAAGCCCGGTGCCGGTCTGCGGTTGCGACACGCCGAGCGCGCCGCGTTCGAACGGCGCAAAAATGCGTTCGAGATCGTCGGGCTGGATGCCGGGGCCGGTATCGATGATCTCGAACTCCGCAACGGGACTGCGGTAATGCACGACGAATTGCACGCTGCCGGCCTGGGTGAACTTCAGCGCATTCGACAACAGGTTGATCAGAACCTGCCGCAGCCGCTTCTCATCGGCATAGACGACGAGCGGCAGCACCGAAGGCCGCTTGAAGATGAAATCGATGCCCTTGCCGGCGGCCTGAACGCGAAACATGCCGACGAGCTGATCGAGAAATTCGCTCAGGCGGACCTCGTCGCGCGACAGGTAAAGCCGGCCGGCCTCGATCTTGGAGATGTCCAGAATGCCGTCGATCAGCCCTGACAGATGATCGGCGCTGCGGCGGACCACGCGCACCTGGTCGCGCGGCTTGGTGGCGAGGCTTACGTCCTGTTCCAGCAATTGCGCATAGCCCGAGATGGCATTGAGTGGCGAGCGCAGTTCATGGCTCAATCCCACCACGTAACGGCTCTTGGCGAGGTTGGCCGATTCCGCGACTTCCTTGGCGCGCTGCAATTCGGCATCGGTCCGCTTGTGCGCGTCGATTTCCTGGATCAGCAGCGCCGTCTGCCGCCGCGTCTCCGCTTCCGCCGCGCGGCGGCTCTGTTGCGCCAGCACGAAGAGCCATGCCACCACCCCGATGATGATGGTGAGCGCGAAGAACACCTTCCACAGCACGTCCGCCAGCGCAAAATCTCCGGCGGGAATCGTTGCCGAGGTCTGCAGGTAGATCAGTCCGAGCGTGAGCCCGACAAGGCCGGCGGAAACCGCGAACACGCCGAGATAGTGCCCGAACTGCGAATTGATCCGCGTGTAGATCGCCTCCGGCAACAGTTTCCCGAGCATGTCCGAGACCTGCGCGCCAGCGCGCGCATGCGGCTTGCAGAGATCATGGCAACGCGCATCGAGCGAACAGCATAGCGAACAGATCGGGCCCGCATAGGCCGGGCAGGAGGCCATGTCCTCCGGCTCGAACGAATGCTCGCAGATACAGCACTGGATCGACTCCAGATTCTGCCAGCTCCGCTTCGGCTTGCGTGCGATGTAGTATTTGCCGTCGGTCGCCCAGGCGATCAGCGGCGCGGCGACGAAGGCAACCGCGAGCGCCACGAACGCCGAAAGCGCCTTCGCCGTCGGTCCGAACAGGCCGTAGAACGCCGAGATCGAGACGATGGTCGCGATCATCATCGCGCCGACGCCGACAGGGTTGATGTCGCAGAGATGCGCGCGCTTGAACTCGATGTGTTGCGGCCGCAGGCCGAGCGGCTTGTTGACGACGAGATCGGCAACCAGCGCGCCGACCCAGGCGATCGCCACGTTGGAGTAAAGCGCCAGCGTCTGCTCCAGTGCCTTGTAGACGCCGATCTCCATCAACAGCAGCGCCACCAGGACGTTGAAGACGAGCCATACCACGCGTCCGGGATGGCTGTGGGTCAGCCGCGAGAAGAAGTTCGACCAGGCGATCGAGCCGGCGTAGGCGTTGGTGACGTTGATCTTGATCTGCGAAAGAATGACGAAAGTGCCGGTCAGCGCGAGCGCCATGTCCGGCTGCGACAGCACATAACGGAACGCTTCGAGATACATATGCGCGGGCTCGGCGGCCTGCTCGCTGGAGACGCCATGGCTCAGCGCGAAGTAGGCGAGAAACGAGCCAAGCAGCAACTTGAGCGCGCCGAAAATGATCCAGCCGGGGCCGGCGCTGAGCAGCGCTATCCACCACGAGGTCCGCGAGGTCCGGCGATCGCGCGGCAGAAACCGCAGGAAGTCGACCTGCTCGCCGATCTGCGCAACCAGCGAAAACACGACGGACGCGGCGGTGCCGAACAGCAGCAGATCGAGATGGCCGCCAGCGCCGCCATGCTCGCCCGCGAATTTGCGCCACTCCGTGAACGACTGCGGATTGGCGTAGGCGATCGCCACGAAGGGCAGAATGTGAAGCACAATCCAGATCGGCTGCGTCCACAATTGAAAACGGCTGATCAGGGTGATGCCATAGGTCACCAAGGGGATGATGACGACGGCGCTGATGAGATAGCCGATCGGGCGCGGGATGCCGAAGCACATCTCGAGCGCCGCGGCCATGATAACGGCCTCGATCGCGAAGAAGATGAAGGTGAAGGAGGCGTAGATCAGCGAGGTGATGGTGGAGCCGATATAGCCGAAGCCGGCGCCGCGGGTCAGCAGATCGATATCGATGCCGCATTTGGCGGCATGATAGGCAATCGGCAGGCCACACAAGAAGATGATGACGCTGACGACAAGAATGGCTGATGTGGCGTTGGCCGCGCCGTAATTAAGCGTAATGGTGCCGCCGATCGCTTCCAGGGCCAGAAAAGAGATCGCGCCGAGCGCAGTATTGGCAACGCGGGCGGCAGACCACCGCCGCGCGCTCTTGGCGGTGAAGCGCAGCGCGTAGTCTTCCAGCGTCTGGTTGGCAACCCATTGGTTATATTGGCGCCTGACGCGGTCTATCCGCTGCCGCCCTGCCACTTGCTGCTCCTGCCCAGTTCGACTGACCCGCTTGGCCCAGCAAACTCCGTACCAAAATCTACGTCGCTATTTTGCGGTGCAATATACGCAATCCCACGTATCTGTGCGGTGCACAATTCTGGGCAATCCTCGCCTGACCAATAAGCGTTCTCGAAACAAAAATGGAGTGCTCATGTCAGACGAACCAAACAAGGGCCTGCAGTCTCCGCTTCGCCGCAAACTGCTGATGGGCGCGGCGGCGCTGCCGCTCGTGTCGATCCTTCCTCGGCCCTCATTCGGGGCCGGTCCCGCAACCGCCACCGTCAACACCACGGGGCTCGCGGTTACCGATACGGAGGTCACTGTCGGCATTCTGCACTCGGCCACCGGCACGATGGCGATCTCGGAGACCGGCTCGATCCAGGCCGAAAAGCTCGCGATCGAACAGATCAATGCCGCCGGCGGCGTGCTCGGGCGCAAGATCAAGTTCATTCAGGAAGACGGCGCCAGCGATTGGCCGACCTTTGCGGAAAAGGCCAAGAAGCTGCTCGTCAACGACAAGGTCGCGGCGATCATGGGCTGCTGGACCTCGGCCTCGCGTAAGGCAGTGCTGCCGGTCATGGAGCAGTACAACGGCATGCTCTATTATCCGACCTTCTACGAAGGTCTCGAGCAGTCCAAGAACGTCATCTATACCGGCCAGGAAGCAACCCAGCAGATCCTCGCCGGCCTGAACTGGATCGCCAAGGAGAAGGGCGCCAAATCGTTCTTCTTCATCGGCTCCGACTACATCTGGCCGCGCACCTCGAACAAGATCGCGCGCAAGCACGTCGAGAACGTCTTGAAGGGCAAGGTCGTCGGCGAGGAATATTACGCGCTCGGCAGCACCCAGTTCAATTCGGTGATCAACAAGATCAAGCTGACCAAGCCCGACGTCATCTTCACCGACGTGGTCGGCGGCTCCAACGTCGCCTTCTACAAGCAGCTCAAGGCGGCCGGCGTCGATCTGTCGAAGCAGGCGTTGCTCACGATCTCGGTGACCGAGGACGAAATCGACGGCATCGGCGGCGAGAACATCGCGGGCGCCTATGCCTGTATGAAATACTTCCAGTCGCTCGACAATGCCAACAACAAGACGTTCGTTCCCGCCTTCAAGAAGATGTGGGGCGAGAAGACCGTGATCGGCGACGTGACGCAGGCAGCCTATCTCGGCCCGTGGCTGTGGAAGTTGACCGTCGAGAAGGCCGGAAGTTTCGACGTCGACAAGATCGCGGTCGCCTCGACCGGCGTCGAATTCAAGGGCGCGCCCGAAGGTTACGTGCGCATCCACGAAAACCATCACCTCTGGTCGAAAACCCGGGTCGGGCGCGCCAAGCTCGATGGTCAGTTCGAGTTGATCTTCGAGACCGCTGACCTGATCGAGCCCGATCCGTTCCCGAAGGGCTACCAGTAAGCGGGGCGGACTTCCGCAACCTTTCCCGAGCAACAGCTCCCTGGCGTGGACCGTCAATCCGCGCTTGACGACCCCGCGTCGCGAATTCTCTCGCGGCGCGGGACCCTTCATCCCACGGAGATATCAGATGTTCGGCGACTACTCGATTGGCGATCTGGGCTCCATCTTCGTCATGCAGGGTTTTGCGGGCCTGATCCTGTTCTCCGTTTACGTACTGATGGCGCTCGGGCTTGCGATCATCTTCGGCCAGATGGGCGTCATCAACATGGCGCATGGCGAGTTCATGATCCTGGGCGCCTACGTCACCTGGATGACCTCGAATGTTTTCCAGTCCTATCTGCCAGGCCTGTTCAGCGGTTATTTCTTCCTCGCGATGATTCTGGCCTTCTTCGCCTCCGGCGCGCTCGGGATGCTGGTGGAGTGGGCGCTGATCCGCCATCTCTACAAGCGCCCGCTCGACACGCTGCTCGCCACCTGGGGTCTCAGCCTCATTCTCCAGCAGACCTATCGTTCGGTATTCGGCGCCCGCGAAGTCGGCGTCGAACTGCCGCAATGGATGCTGGGCTCGCTCAAGGTCACTGACAGCATCGAGGTCCCGATCAACGGCGTTTTCGTGATGTGTCTGACCGTGCTGATCACCGTTATGGTCGCCTATGTCCTGTACAAGTCGCGCTGGGGCCGCCAGGTCCGCGCCGTCGTTCAGAACCGTATCATGGCCGGCGCCGTCGGCATCAATACCGAGAAGGTCGACCGCTACACCTTCGGACTCGGCTGCGGCATCGCCGGCGTCGCCGGAAGCGCGTTCACCATGATCGGCTCGACCGGACCGACGTCGGGCCAGCTCTACATCGTCGACACCTTCCTCGTGGTCGTATTCGGTGGCGCGGCGAGCCTGCTCGGCACGATCGCATCGGCGTTCTCGATCTCCCAGACGCAATCGACGCTCGAATTCTTCATGTCGGGGTCGATGGCCAAGGTGCTCACGCTGCTCGCCGTCGTCGGAATTCTGATGCTGCGGCCGCAGGGCCTGTTCGCCCTCAAGGTCCGCAAATAACGAAAGCAGGCACGGTCATGATCATCACCTCACGCTTCTTCAATCGATCCGAGCTCATCGGCTTCATTGCGCTGGCCGCCATCCTGTTCGTGATCCTGCCGCTGTCGTTGGATGTGTTCCGCCTCAACCTAGTCGCGAAATATCTGACCTACGCCTTTGTCGCGATCGGCCTCGTGCTGTGCTGGGGATATGGCGGCATCCTGAGCCTGGGGCAGGGCGTGTTCTTCGGCCTCGGCGGCTACTGTATGGCGATGTTCCTCAAGCTGGAAGCCTCCAGCGTCGAGAACACCAAGATCCAGTCCACGCCCGGCATTCCGGATTTCATGGATTGGAATCAGATCACCTCGCTGCCGCTATTCTGGCAGCCGTTCCACAGTCTCACCTTTACCATCGCCGCAATTATCCTGGTGCCCGGCCTGTTCGCGCTGATCATCGGCACGGCGATGTTCAAGCGCCGCGTTGGCGGTACCTATTTCGCGATCATCACCCAGGCCGTCGCTGCCATCCTGACCATCCTGATCGTGGGACAGCAGGGCTACACCGGCGGCATCAACGGAATGACCGACCTGCGCACCCTCAAGGGTTGGGACATCCGGCCGGACCATGCCAAGATCGTCCTGTACTTCGTTGAGGTGGTGTTGCTGTTCGCCTGCATCGGCATCGCGCAGTTCATACGCCTGACCAAGCTCGGCCGCATACTGGTGGCGATGCGCGAACAGGAAGACCGCGTCCGCTTCTCCGGTTACAGCGTCGCCAACTTCAAGATCTTCGCCTTCTGCATGGCTGCGATCTTCGCCGCGATCGGTGGCGCCATGTTCGCGCTCAATGTCGGCTTCATGTCGCCGTCCTTTGTCGGCATTGTGCCGTCGATCGAGATGGTGATCTACACCGCGGTCGGCGGACGGATGTCGATCTTCGGCGCCGTGTGGGGCTCGCTGCTGGTCAATTTCGCCAAGACCGGCCTTTCGGAATCTTTCCCGCAGCTCTGGCTGTTTGGCCTCGGCGCGCTGTTCATCGCGGTCGTGCTGGCGTTCCCGAACGGCCTCTCTGGAATCTGGGCTGATTACGTTCAGCCGCGCATCGACCGGCTGCTGGCATCGCGCAAATCAAAGTCGGGTGGGTGGGCCGACAATTCCGTCGCCGACGGCGCGCCGGCGGAGTGAGGAAACCATCATGCTGATCGGTCATCTCGGTCGCCGATGCCCCACTGGCGGAATGAGGAAATAGATCATGCTCATCGGTCACCAGCCCAAACCCTTCCTGCTCGCAGTCGAGGCGCTCACGGTGTCATTCGACGGATTCAAGGCCGTGAACAATCTCTCCTTCTATGTCGAGGAGAACGAGATCCGCGTCATCATCGGTCCCAACGGCGCTGGCAAGACCACGGTGCTGGACCTGATCTGCGGAAAGACCAAGGCGACCTCAGGCTCGATCCAGTTTCGCGGCAAGGAGCTGACGAAGCTGAAGGAGAACCAGATCGTGCAGACCGGCGTCGGGCGCAAGTTCCAGACGCCGTCGGTGTTCGAAGACCTGACCGTGTTCGAGAACCTGGAGATTTCCTATCCGCGCGGCCGCACCGTGTTCGGATCGCTCGCCTTCCAGCGCGATGATGCCGTGAAGCAGCGCGTCGAGGAGGTCGCCGAGATGATCTTCCTGAAGGATCGTCTCGATACCTATGCCGACCAGCTCAGCCACGGCCAGAAGCAATGGCTCGAGATCGGCATGCTGCTGATCCAGGATCCGGAACTGCTGATGCTCGACGAGCCCGTCGCCGGCATGAGCGTCAGCGAGCGCGCGAAGACTGCCGAACTCCTGAACCGCATCATCAAGGACCGCTCGGTGCTGGTGATCGAGCACGACATGAAATTCGTCGAGGACATCGCCCACAAGGTCACGGTGCTGCACCAGGGCCAGATCCTGTCGGAAGGGACGATGGAGAAGGTCAAGAACGATCCGAAGGTGATCGAGGTCTATCTGGGGCACTAGCGCATGATCCCGGAAAGTGGCGTCCGGTTTCCGGACATGCTCATGCGCAAGAAATAAGGGGAGTAGGGCCATGCTGGCTATTTCGGATCTTCACGTCGCGTACGGCCAGAGCGAGGTGCTGCATGGCCTCAATGTATCGGTGGCGTCCAACGAGATCGTCGCGATCATGGGCCGCAACGGCATGGGCAAGACCACGCTGATGAAGTCGCTGATGGGCATCCTGCCGGCCAAGAGCGGCTCTGTCAGTGTCGACGGCACCGAGCTCGGCGCGCTGCCGAGCTATGCGCGCGTCGCCAAGGGCCTCGCCTATGTGCCGCAGGGCCGCATGATCTTTTCCACCATGACAGTGAAGGAGAACATCGAGACCGGCCTCGTGGTGTCGGGCGGCTCGGAGGTGCCCGAGGACATCTACGAATTGTTCCCGGTGCTCCTGGAGATGAAAGGCCGGCGCGGCGGCAATCTCTCCGGCGGACAGCAGCAGCAACTCGCGATCGCCCGCGCGCTCGCCACCAAGCCAAAAGTGCTGCTGCTGGACGAGCCGACCGAGGGCATCCAGCCGTCGATCATCAAGGACATGGCGCGCACTCTGAAGCGCATTCGCGACGAGCGCGGCCTCTCGATCGTCGTCTCCGAACAGGTCCTGAGCTTTGCGCTCGATATCGCCGACCGCGTGCTCGTCATCGAGAACGGCGAAATCGTCCGCGACGAGCCGCGCGACAGCGTCGATGCCGCGCAAGTTTCCAAATTCCTGTCCGTGTAACGAGCATGATCCGGAAAAGTGTGAAGCGGTTTTCCGAAAAGATGATGCTCAAAAAGTAAACCTGAACCGTGCTGTCTAAAAAGGGGAGCTATCGATGCCAGAGACTCTGATCAAGGTCGATCTTTCGAAATCGGCCTACGACAACGACATGATCCACAACCGCTGGCACCCCGATATTCCTATCGTGGCGTGGGTCAATCCGGGCGACGATTTCATCATCGAGACCTATGACTGGACCGGCGGCTTCATCAAGAACAACGATTCCGCCGACGACGTGCGCGACATCGATCTGTCGATCGTGCACTTCCTGTCCGGCCCGATCGGCGTCAAGGGTACCGAGCCCGGCGACTTGCTGGTGGTTGATCTGCTCGACGTCGGCCCGCTCAAGGAAAGCCTCTGGGGATTTAACGGCTTTTTCTCCAAACAAAATGGCGGCGGCTTCCTGACCGATCACTTTCCGCTGGCGCAGAAGTCGATCTGGGACATCAAGGGTCTCTATACGTCGTCGCGCCACGTGCCCGGCGTGAACTTTGCGGGCCTGATCCATCCCGGCCTGATCGGCTGTCTTCCGGACCCGAAACTGCTGGCGACCTGGAACGAGCGCGAGACCGCGCTGATCGCGACCAATCCGACGCGCGTGCCGGGCCTCGCCAATCCGCCGTTTGCCGCGACGGCGCATGCCGGCCGCGCCAAGGGCGACGCCAAGGCCAAGGTCGGCGCCGAAGGCGCGCGCACCGTGCCGCCGCGCGAGCATGGCGGCAATTGCGACATCAAGGATCTGTCGCGCGGCTCCAAGATATTCTTCCCGGTCTATGTGCCGGGCGGTGGGCTGTCGATGGGCGACCTGCACTTCAGCCAGGGCGACGGCGAGATCACGTTCTGCGGCGCGATCGAAATGGCCGGCTGGCTGCATCTGAAGGTCGATATCATCAAGGACGGCGTCGCCAAGTATGGGATCAAGAATCCTGTCTTTAAGCCGTCGCCGATCACGCCGAACTACAAGGACTATCTGATCTTCGAGGGCATCTCGGTCGACGAGGCCGGCAAGCAGCATTACCTCGACGTCCACATTGCCTATCGCCAGGCGTGTTTGAACGCGATCGAGTATCTCAAGAAGTTCGGCTATTCCGGCGCGCAGGCCTATTCGATCCTCGGCACCGCGCCGTGCCAGGGCCACATCTCGGGCGTGGTCGACGTGCCCAATGCCTGCGCCACGCTGTGGCTGCCAACGGAGATTTTTGATTTCGACATCATGCCGTCGTCGGCAGGACCGATCAAACACATCAAGGGCGACATTCAGATGCCGATCTCGCCCGACAAGTGATCCAGCGCGCGAAGGATGCGGGGCGGCCCGGCGTGTCGGCCGCCCGCATCGGCCGCGAACATTTTCCATTCGCTACTCGCCCTTCGCTATTTGCCTGTAAGGAAGTCCAATGCCCGTCTACGAATATCTCTGCAACAATTGCGGCCCGTTCACGGACTTGCGGCCGATGGCCGAATGCGACGACCCGCAGGACTGCCCGAATTGCGAAAATGCATCACGGCGCGTGATCCTGACCGCGCCGGCATTCTTCTGCATGCCTTCAGACAAGCGGAAAGCGATTGCCACCAACGAGCGTAGCGCCAACGTGCCGAAGACGGTTGCGGAATACAAGGCTTCGCACGGTCCCGGCTGTGGCTGCTGTTCGACCGGCAAGAAGAAGCCGGCCCGGCTCATGACCAGGACCAGAGGCGGCGCCAAGGGCTTTCCGACCGCGCGACCCTGGATGATCAGCCACTAACGGCGCGATACTTCCAACTCAAACCAGAAGAGGCGATCCAATGCTTCACGGTGACATTTCCTCCAGCAACGACACAGTCGGCGTCGCCGTCGTCAATTACAAAATGCCGCGACTGCACACCAAGGCCGAGGTGCTCGACAACGCCCGCAAGATCGCCGACATGATCGTCGGCATGAAGCTCGGCCTGCCGGGTATGGATCTCGTGATCTTCCCGGAATACTCCACCCACGGCATCATGTATGACTCCAAGGAGATGTACGAGACTGCCTCGCAGATCCCGGGCGCCGAGACGGAAATCTTCGCCGAAGCCTGTCGCAAGGCAAAAGTCTGGGGCGTGTTCTCGCTCACCGGCGAGCGCCACGAGGAGCACCCGCACAAGGCGCCGTACAACACCTTGATCCTGATGAACGACAAGGGCGAGATCGTCCAGAAGTACCGCAAGATCATGCCGTGGGTGCCGATCGAAGGCTGGTATCCCGGCAACTGCACCTATGTCTCCGAGGGCCCGAAAGGCCTCAAGGTCAGCCTGATCATCTGCGACGACGGCAATTTTCCGGAGATCTGGCGCGACTGCGCCATGAAGGGCGCCGAGCTGATCGTGCGCTGCCAGGGCTACATGTATCCGGCCAAGGAACAGCAGATCCTGATTTCCAAGGCGATGGCCTGGGCCAACAACGTCTATGTCGCCGTCGCCAATGCCGCCGGCTTCGACGGTGTCTATTCCTATTTCGGGCACTCCGCGATCATCGGCTTCGACGGCCGCACGCTGGGCGAGACCGGCGAGGAGGAATACGGCATCCAGTACGCGGGATTATCGAAGAGCCTGATCCGCGATGCGCGCCGCAACGGCCAGTCGCAGAACCATCTCTTCAAGCTGCTGCATCGCGGCTACACCGGCATGATCAACTCCGGCGAAAGCGCGCGCGGCGTGGCGGCCTGTCCCTACGATTTCTATGCGAAGTGGATCGCCGATCCCGAAGGCACCCGCGAGATGGTCGAGGCGATGACGCGGCCAACGGTCGGCACCGACGAATGCCCGATCGAAGGTATCCCGAACGAGGCGACGGCGAGTAATTATTGAGTCGGTGAGCGTCACGCACACGGGCGTCGTCCCGGCCTTGAGCCGGGACCCATAACCACAGCCATGCTGTAGTGAGAACACTGTAGCCCCAGCGCTGCGCAACCATGAACGACGGTGGTTATGGGTCCCGGGTCGCGCTTCGCTTGCCCGGGACGACGTTTGAGGGGACATCCTCACTCGTTTCATCTATGGTCTGCTATGCAGTTCCATCGACGACGAGGCGACCTTGCAATTAAAAAAATTCGGCAGCAACAAGCTCGACGTTTCCGTGATCGGGCAGGGCACCTGGTATCTGGACCGCGGCGACCGCAAGGCCGCCGTTGCGGCGCTGCGCCGTGGCATCGAAACCGGCATGACCCATATCGACACCGCCGAGATGTATGGCGACGCCGAGCTCGTGATCGCGGATGCCATTGCGGGACTGCCGCGTGAAAAGCTATTCCTGGTCTCCAAGGTGCTGCCGAGCAACGCCGCGCGGCGCGGCACCATCACCGCCTGCGAGCGCTCGCTGAAGCGGCTGAAGGCCGATTATCTCGACTGCTATCTGCTGCACTGGCGCGGCTCCTATCCATTCGAGGACACGGTTGCCGCCTTCGACGAACTGGTGAGAAGCGGAAAGATTCGCTCCTGGGGCGTCAGCAATTTCGATGAGGACGATCTCGGCGAACTGCTCGACGTCGCAGGCGAGAGCAAGATCGCCTGCAACCAGGTGCTCTATCATCTGCAGGAGCGCGCGATCGAGCACGCGGTCATCCCATGGTGCGAGAAGCATGGCGTTGCCGTCGTCGCCTATTCGCCGTTCGGCCACAATGATTTTCCGTCGCCGCGCAGCAAGGGTGGCGAGGTGCTGCAGGCGATTGCCGATGCACACAAGGCGACCCCGCGCCAGGTCGCGCTGGCGTTTCTCACGCGTACGGCGTCGGTGCTCGCGATTCCGAAAGCCTCCAGCGCAGAACACGCCGCGGAGAATGCCGCTGCCGGCGATCTGAAGCTGAGCGATGCGGAGATCGCCGCGCTCGACAAAGCCTTTCCGCGCGGGCCCAAGCCGCGCGGCCTTCCGATACTCTGACGGAACACCGTCCTTAACAAAGTGTTGCTTTCGCGCCCTCAGCGCATATCCGCATCCTGTTTTCGGACCTAGTCGCATTGGGCGAATTGGTGTTTTTTACAACCTCGCCCGATTCGAAAATTACTGCCTTCGAGATTGCCGTGACACCGCCCCCCGCCGCAGCCGCGAGGCTGGACAGCGCCCATCTGCGTTTGCCCGAAAAGAAATCCACCGTCCGCAAGGCGCCCGCGCGCGCCGATCGGCCGTTCAAGGGCATCGCGCTGGTGCTGGCCTCGACGATCTTTCTCGGCGCCTCCGACGTGACAGCGAAATATCTCTCGGCGACGCTGCCCTCGATCGAGATCGCCTGGATCCGCTTCCTGGTGTTTGCGATGATCATGACCCCGGCGATGCTGCCGGGTTCCCCGCTCTATGCGCTGCAGACCAAGCGCCGCGGCCTGCATCTGCTGCGCGGCGCGGCGCTGCTGGGCTCGTCGCTGTTCTTCATCTCCGGACTGCGGTTCCTCCCCATTGCGGAGGCCTCCGCCACCGGCTTCGTCGCGCCGATGTTCGTCACGGCGCTGTCGATCATCTTTCTCGGCGAGAAGGTCGGCCTGCGCCGCTGGATCGCGACCGGCGTCGGCCTGGTCGGCGTGCTGATCATCCTGCGTCCCGGCACCGGCGCGTTCCACCCGGCTGCGTTCTTTCCGCTGGTCTCGGCGCTGGCCTGGGCCTGCACGCTGATCATGACGCGGATGATGAGCGGCACCGAGCGCGCCATCACCACCATGACCTATTCGTCGATCGCGGGCCTCCTCATTCTGTCCGCGCTGGTGCCGTTCGTCTGGGTGACGCCGACCTGGCACGATATTGCCTTCGGCATCCTGATCGGCGTCGCCTCGACGGCAGGGCAGTGGATCGTGGTGCTGGCGTTCCGCTACGCCGACGCCTCCGTGCTGGCGCCGTTTTCCTATACGCAATTGCTGTGGGTCAGCCTGCTCGGCTTCTTCATCTTCGGCGAAGTCCCGGACGCCTACACCATCACCGGCGCCGCCTTCATCGTCGCCTCAGGCCTCTACACCGCCCATCGCGAGCGGGTGCGCCGCTCGCAGCTTCTGGCTGTCTCGGGCGAGCCGTCGCCAAACGCCTGATCGCGCACTGATTGCTATCAGCGCCACAAAATCGTGGCGCGAGTGCCACAGTGCGGCCGGAAAGCGCCTGATGTCGGCGCCAAATCAGAGAATTCTGGAATAGCCGCATCCTGCGGCGAAACCCGCGTGCTAACCTGAGTTCCACATGGCGCCGAAGAGCGCTGGGGAATGGGGTTCAGGGCGTTGCTTTTTCAGTTGCTATCGTCGGCGCAGGGCCGATGCCGCCGGGACGTGCCCGCATGGGCCACCGCGATGCCGGTGTTTCTGGTTGGCCTGTGCCTTTCGGCGACATCAGCGAACGCGGCCTGCGCGCCCGATCCAGCGTCGAGCGGCCAGACCGTCACCTGCAGCGGCAACACGCCGGGCGGCTTTCAGGCCGGCGGCGGCGTCGACAATCTCACCGTAAACGTGCTGGCCGGGGCGACCGTCAGTGACGGTGGCGGCGGTATCGTCATCGGCGTCAATGATTTCAACACGGTTACCAACAGCGGCACGCTCACCGGCGGGCTATCGACCACCGGTATCTTTGCCGGCGTGAACAACACGATCGTCAACGCCGCCTCTGGCATCATTACGGTAGGCGGCGACGGCTCCGGAATCTTCGCCGCCGGCAACAGCAACGTGACGAACGCGGGCACCATCACAATCGGCGACGCGGGCGGGCCGGCGGCCGGCATCTTTGCCATCAATGACGACAACACGATCAGCAACCTCGCCAGCGCGACCATTACCGTCGGTCTCAATGCCGCGGGCATATCGGTGCAGGGCAATCGCGCCATTGCCAACAACGCGGGCACGATCAGCGCGGGCGATTTCGGCGTCGGCATCGACGTGTTCGGCGACGATGCGTTGATCACGAGCAGCGGGACGATCAACGTTACCGATAACGCGGCCGGCATCTCTGCGCAGGGCGACCGCGCTTTGATCACCCATTTCGGTACCATCAATGGCGGCGTCAGCAGCGCCGGCATTGCCTATAACGGCTCGTCCACCACGATCAACAGCTCTGGCCACATCGTTCTCGGCGACGATGGCGTCGGCATCGTCGTGCTCGGCGATTCCAATACCATCACCAACAGCGGCACCATCACCGTCGGCGCTGGCTTCGCCGTCGGCATCGACGTCACTAGTCTGGTCGGCACCAATTCCATCATCAACACCGGAACGATCAACGTCGGCGCGGGTGCGACGGGCATACTGCTGAGCGGCAGCGGTACGGTTTTCAACTCGGGCACGATCAATGCGGCGACCGGCTTTGCCGCAATCGAACTCTGCGGCTGCGGCAACAGCACGCTGACGCTCGGGCCTGGCAGCGTCATCAACGGCCTCGTGCTCGGCAACGGCACCGACACGTTCCAGCTTGGCGGCACCGGCAAGGATACGTTCAACCTCAGCCTGATCGGCGCCGGCCAGCAATATGACGGCTTCGCGACCTTCAACAAGGTCGACGGCTCGAACTGGACCGTCACCGGCATCGGCGCGCAGAACTGGAACGTTCTCGGCGGCACGCTCTCGGTCAACGGCGTCGTCAATGGGCTCGTGACCGTGAACGCCAGTGGCACGCTCGGCGGCACCGGTACGATCGACGATGTTTTCGTCAATGGCGGTACGCTGGCGCCGGGCAATTCGATCGGCACGCTCAACGTGGCGGGCAGCCTGACCTTCTCGGCGGCGTCGAGCTACATGGTCGAGGTCTCGGGCGCGAGCAGCGATCACACCAGGGTCACCGGCGTGGCCACGCTTGGCGGTGCCACTGTCGTGGTCGTGCCGACCGGCACGGTGGCCAGGCAGTACACTATCCTGACCGCGACCGGCGGCGTTCCCGACACCTTCAATCCGGTCGTTTCAGGCGTTTCGCCGAACCTGAATCCGAGTCTCAGCTACGACGCCAACAACGTCTATCTCAATTTCGCGCTGAACTACGGCGGCGGCCTCAATATCAACCAGCAGAACGTCGCCAACGCGCTGACTAATTTCTTCAATACCACCGGCGGTATACCGGCCGGATTTGCCTCGCTCTCGTCGGCCGGCCTGACGCAGGTCTCCGGCGAACTGGCGACCGGATCGCAGCAGGCGACCTTCGACGCCATGAACCTGTTCCTCTCGCTGATCTCGGATTCGTTCGTGACGGGCCGCAATGGCGGCTTCGGTGGCAATGCGGGTGCGATCCCATTCGTCGAAGAGAGCACGCACGCCTATGCCGCGAAGAAGCCCCGCGCCGCGCGCGACGCCTTTGCCAGATTCCCGACCAAAGCGGATGCTGCGCGCAACGATCTGTTCGCCCGGCGCTGGAACGTCTGGGGCTCCGCTTTCGGCGGCGGCAGCAATACGAGCGGCAATGCCGCGCTCGGATCGAACGACGCGACTGCGCGGGTATTCGGCTTTGCAGTGGGCGCCGATTACCGCCTCTCGCGCGACACGCTGGCAGGCTTTGCGCTCGCCGGCGGCGGCACCAATTTCAGCGTCTCTGGGTTCGGCTCCGGGCGCTCGGACCTGTTTCAGGCCGGCGCCTTCATTCGCCACAACATGGGCAACGCCTACGTCACCGCAGCCGCCGCCTATGGCTGGCAGGACGTGACCACGGAGCGCACCGTCACGGTGGCCGGCTTCGAGCGCTTGCGCGCCGAGTTCAACGCCAACGCCTATTCCGGCCGCATCGAGGGCGGCTACCGCTATGTGACGCCGTGGATGGGCATCACGCCCTATGCCGCCGGCCAGTTCACCACCTACAGCCTGCCGGCCTATGCCGAGCAGGTGCTGGCAGGCGCCGGCACCTTTGCGCTGAGTTATGCAGCCAAGGACGTCACCGCCTCGCGCAGCGAACTCGGCGTGCGCACCGACAAGTCCTGGGCGATGCCATCAGGCATCCTGACGCTACGCGGCCGCGCCGCCTGGGCGCACGATTTCAATACCGATCGCAACGTCACGGCATTGTTCCAGACGCTGCCGGGCGCGGCCTTCGTCGTCAACGGCGCAGCGCAGGCGCATGATTCCGCGCTCGTGACTGCTGCTGCCGAGATGAAATGGCTGAACGGCTGGTCCGCGGCGGCGATCTTCGAAGGCCAGTTCTCCAACGTCACCAATTCCTACGCCGGCAAGGGTGTTGTGCGCTATTCGTGGTGATCCTCCGTGCTAAGGTGAAGAAAAGGAACGGGAGGATCGTTCGTGCGCGCAGCCATTTTCCGCAACGGGGAAATTGTCGTCGACGAGATGCCGGAGCCGAAACCCGATGCCGGGCAGGTGCTGGTGAAGTCGCTGGCCTGCGGCATCTGCGGCTCCGACCTGCACGCGCGCAAGCACGCGCACCGCATGGTGGAGCTCGCCAGGCATTTTCCGGGCCGCAACCCGATGGACCTTTCCCGCGACGTCGTATTCGGCCATGAATTCTGCTGCGAGGTGCTGGACTGTGGTCCTGGCACGACGGGTAGGTTCAAGGCGGGCACCAAGGTTTGTTCGCTGCCGGCGCTGCTGACCCCGGAAGGCCCGCAGGGCATCGGCTATTCCAACGACAATGTCGGCGCCTACGCCGAACGCCTGCTGCTTAGCGAAGCCCTGCTACTCGAAGTTCCGAACGGCCTCGCCGCCGAACACGCCGCGCTCACCGAGCCGCTCGCGGTCGGCGTTCATGCGGTCGCGAAAGCGAACATCAGGGGCGACGAGGTGCCCTTGGTGATCGGCTGCGGCCCGGTCGGGCTCGCGGTCATCGCAGCGCTGAAGATCAGGGGATTGCACCCGATCGTTGCCGCCGATTATTCACCAGCACGCCGTGCGTTGGCCGAAAAGCTCGGCGCCGACGTCGTTGTCGATCCCGCGCGCTCGCAGCCTTACGCGACCTGGGCCGAGCACGCGCAGATGTCGCCCGAGGAGAAGGCTGCGCGCCCGCCGCTGCAGGCGCTGTTGCCGGCGCTGAAACCCGCGCTGATTTTCGAATGCGTCGGCGTGCCCGGCCTGATCCAGCAGGTGTTCGAAGGCGCGCCGCGCGATGCCCGCATCGTCGTGGTCGGCGTCTGCATGGAGACTGACCGCTCCGAGCCGATGCTCGGCATACTGAAGGAGCTCAACGTCCAGTACGTGCTGGGCTACACACCCGAGGAGTTCGCCTATTCGCTCCGCCTGATCGCCGAAGGGCAGGTGGATGCCGCCTCGATGGTCACCGCCACCGTCGGCATCGACGGCGTCGCCAAGGCATTCGCCGATCTCGCCAATCCGGAGGCGCACACCAAGATCATCGTCGAGCCGTGGCGGTGATGCCCGTGTAGACTGGGCAAAGGTGCGTAGCGCCGTGCCCACCATTCATCCACAATCTCCTTTGGGCACGCTTCGCTTTGCCCAGCCTACGGCATTTTGTGCTGTGGATACTCCAACTGCATCGCCACGAATTCGGCCGTATCCGTTCCGTAGCGCGTAGCGATGCCCGCAAGCGCGTTGTCCAGCGCTTCCGTCGGTTTCGTATTCTCGGTCGCCGGCAGCAATCGCGCCGCGGGCCAGTTCTCCGCGACCTGGTCGGGAATGATCCGCAATCCTCCGCGGCTCTGCTGCGCGCCGGCCGAACTGGCGAACGTCACCGTGTGCGACCGATAGGTCCGCGACCAGGCGTCGGTGACGAGCGCCAGCGAGACCTCGTCGACGCCATCCTTGAGCTCGATGCCGAGTTTCTCGTGCGCCCAGAACGCGGCCGTGTTGCGGATCGCGGTCAGCGCAAACGGGCGTGTGAACTTGAACGCGTCGCTGTCGTGTCGCGCATCCCATTCGGCAAGGCCGATCTCGCGGCCGACGGCGCGCGCCTTGTCGCGGCCGGCAATCGCCTCGATCAAGGTGAGCGACATCGGCATCGCCGCCGTGATCCCGGTGGTCGTCGCCACGCCCTTGTCGACCACCAGCCGCCGATCTTCGACATAGCGCATCGTTGGATGCTTGCCGCGCAACTCCTTGACCGAATACCAGTGCGTGGTGGCCTGCTTGTCGTGCAGCAGCCCGGCATCGCCGACCACCTTGGCGCCGACGCAGACGCCGATCACGATTGCACCCTTGGCCGACTGGCTTCGGATCCATTGCAGCGCATCGGGATCGTCGTCGCGGCTCATGGCGGGGACGATGACATAGTCGGCGCCGTCAGAATGCTGCGCATCGAATTCCGCGACGGTCGCCTGAGGTTCGACCTTGAGCGTCGGATAGAGTGTCACCGGACCGGGTTTCGTCGCCAGCGTGACGACATCGGCGACGTCGGCGCGCTTGAGAATGCCATAGGGCATGAGATAGTCGGTGGTCTCGGTAGCGTCGTTGATCCCGATGATCGCGATCAGCGGGCGCTGCCGCTTCGGCGGCTTCAGCGCCGCGACCGTCGCATCGCGCTCGTCTGGCGCGATTGCAGGCGGGTCTGCGGCCGAAGACGCCGGCGGCAGCGAGAAAATCCAGCCGCCGCCAATCACGGCGACAAGCGCGACAGCGCCGAGCACGCTCCACAATACACGTCGCAAGTTCATCGGTTTGCCGGCACGCGCCTCACTCATATCGACCAACCGCAGTCTACTGCCGCCGTGATCCGTCTGAAATGACGTAAATCGAGCGAAAACGGCCACCGCCTCAATCTCGTGTGCCGGACGCGGTGCAGCGTGTCCCGGCGATGCGAAGCATCGTCCGGTACGCTGCTCCGCAGGGCCGGGACCCATTGTGCCTGCGACATGGACCCGGCTCTGCAGCGCACCGCTCACGCGCTGCGCAGCGTCTGGGGAACGCAAGCTGAGAGGTCGCGGCGGCGGTTCCACGGGTGCCTTCACGCTGACACAGCATGAACGGCTACCGCTGCCGGAGGGATCCTCCCGGTTTGCGGGAATGTCCATCCGGCATGGTGGCGATTGTCCCGTGCCGTGTAGCGCCACAGCTTTGCGGGGCAAGCATCACGGCCTCTGCACAAGGAGGGCTTCATGCCATCGGATAGACGTATGTTTTTGGGCGCAGGCCTCGGCGTCACCGCCGCGCTCGCTTCGCACGCCAGCGGGTTGACGACATCGGCGCAGGCAGCGTCGTCAGACGGTCCGCCTCTGCCTGCCAATGTCCATCTCGAGCCGGAGGTACGCGCCGCCGCAGCCCACGATTTTGGCCGCCTCATTCACAAGCAACCGCGCGGCGTGCTCAGGCCCGCATCGAGCGCCGACATTGCAAGCCTGATGCGCTGGGCGAAGGACCGCGACGTCAAGGTGGCGGCGCGCGGGCAGGGCCACTCGATCTATGGCCGCTCACTGACCGAGAATGGCATCGTGGTCGACATGAGCGCGATGAACGCGATCCGCGATGTCAGGTACGATCGCGTCGTGGTCGACGCCGGTGCGACGTGGCGAGATCTGCTTGACGCAACCCTGGCGCAGGGACTGACGCCGCCGGTGCTGACCAACTATCTCGGTCTATCGGTCGGCGGAACGATCGCGGTGGGTGGCATCGGAGCGATGTCATCCCGGCATGGTATGCAAACCGACAACGTCATCGCGCTTGAGGTGGTGACGGGCGATGGAAACGTGTTGAGCTGCTCGGCAACGGCGAATCCGGATCTCTTCGACGCTGTCCGCGCCGGCCTAGGCCAATGCGGCATCGTTACCCGCGCAACGCTGCGCCTGGTGCGCGCTCCTGAGCGCATCAGGCGCTTTCAGCTCTTCTACCGCGATTTGCCATCGCTATTGGCAGACCAGCGGCGCATGCTGACGGAAGGGCGCTTCGAGCAGTTGCAGGGGGCCGTTCTTCCCGATGGCAGCGGCGGTTGGCGGTACCAACTCGACGGCGCGATATCCTATGGCAGCGGTTCGGCTCCGGATGACAAGGCGGTGCTTTCCGGACTATCGGATGAGCGCGGCGCCGCCGTCATCGCCGACCTAAGTTATCGCGAGGATACCCTGGCGTTTGGAAAATTCGAAAATCTGCTGCGCTCCAAAGGCCAGTGGTCCAATCCGCAGCCCTGGTTTTTGACGTTCCTGCGCGGCAGCAACGCCGAGCGGGTCGCCGACGACATTCTAGCCGGTCTGAAGGGCGATGCTGTTGGTCCCTTCGGGCGGATAACTCTCTACCCTTTGCTCACGAGAGCGTTTCATACGCCGCTGGTTCGCCTGCCGAAGGAAGACATGTTCTTCGTCTTCAATCTCATTCGCATCCCCGCATCGAACGATGCGCCGGCGGCAGAGAGGATGGTCGCGGACAATCGCAGGCTCTACGATCGCATTCGCGAAGCCGGCGGCGTTCAATATCCGGTCGGTGCGTTCGCCATGTCGCCTGGCGATTGGGAGGTTCATTTCGGATCAAGCTGGCCGCAGCTTCGCGAAGCCAAGCGGCGCTACGATCCACAGCATCTGCTTGCGCCCGGATACAATGTATTCTGACATGCTGAGCTAAAGCAGATCGGTCTTCAGGCTGCTCGCCAGAAAATCCGAGAAACGCCGGACGCGCTCCAGCGGCGCCCGTGTCGGCGGCCAGACCAACTGGATCTGCATTCCCTCGGTTTCGAATTCCGGCAGAACGATCGTGAGCGCGCCCTGCGCGACGAGATCGCTGATCTGCCACAGCGGCAGCCGGGCAAGCCCGGTGCCTTCGCGCGCGGCAGCCCGGATCGAAGCGGCGCTGTTCGAACGAAAGCGGCCGTGCACCCTGATCGGCTGCAGCCGGCCGTCGAGGCGAAACGGCCATTTGTCGATCACCTCGGCGCCGGCCCGCAAGATGCAGGCGTGCTGCTCGAGATCGTCTGGATGCTGCGGCCGGCCATGTTCGGCGAAATAAGACGGTGCGCCGACGATGACCACGCGCAGCGTATGCAATCGCCGGGCGATCAGGGATTCATCGGCGGAGTCGCCGATCCGAACGGCAATATCGAGTCCCTCCGCAATGAGATCGACCTGCTCGTCGGAGGCGCGAAGCTCGACATCCACGTTGGGATAGAGTTTTAGAAAGCGGCTGACGATCGGCGCCACGTAGGATGACGCAAACAGGACAGGCGCACCAACCTTCAACGGCCCCAGAATTTCGCCGCGCAGATTGGCTGCCTCGGCTCGCGCCTCGATGATTTCTGCGACCGCCGGCTTGATGCGTTCGTAAAATACCCGCCCGGCCTCGGTCGGCTCCGAACGCCGCGTGGTGCGTTTGACGAGCTCGACGCCGAGCGCGCGTTCCAGCGCCATCAGCGACCGGTTGAGGGATTGCAACGGGCGACGAAGATGACGTGAGGCCGCCGCCTGGCTGCCCTTCTCGATGACCGCCAGGAAGGCTTCGAGATCGTCCAACCGTTCCAATTCGATAGACCGCGTCTGATATACCGCCCCTTGGGAAGGTGGATCGAACACCCAGTAATTGCAAGGTCGGCAGAGGAGACAGGCAAATCACTTCTGATTTTCAGAAATCGTGTCAAGCCCTGGAATCAAAATGAATCAAGAATATTTCGCTTAACACGAGGGGCAAATCATCGGCATAACTCCGCCCGTCTCATCCATTGAGGGGCGCTCGCGATCGTCACGAACGTGCGGTGAGATGCGGTGGACGCGGAAGGCGCAGGACGTAGGCGCCGGAAGCGTACGGCGAAGTCGTGTGGTTCTGGCGCCGCGGTGCTGGCGTTAAGTTCTTTGAGAAGCGAAAGCTTCTCAGGAGCGACGGAGGCAAGAACGCCGTTCTCCGGGAAGAGCACGAAGTAAGCCGTAAAGCCATTGCGCAGGGAAGGCCGGGATGCTCCCGCTGTACCTGTATGCTCGTGTGCGTGTTCTTGATGCGCAATTGCACACGAGACCGCGGGTGCGGCGCGCACCCGGTCTTTCCTGCGTCCTCTGAACAAGAGGGCGGGAAGTTGAGATGCAAACCTCGGGCAGATGATGCCGCGAGATCGCGAACGCACACTCCGTTGTCGTCACCCGCCAACTGGTCGCGCGAAGCGCGCCCGATGACAGGCTCCGGCGGGTGACCCAGTATTCCTGAGGCAGCAGTGATTGAACCGAGAAGCCTTCGAACTCGAGCAACGCCCAGCGCCGTCGTCCCGGACAAGCGAGCGTAGCGAGCGCGATCCGGGATCCATACGCCGCGGCGGTTGTTACCTTAGGAGAATGGTCGACGGCTTTCCCTCAATAACGCACGGTCGTGGTTATGTGTCCCTGCGTTCGCAGAGACGACAGCAACTCACACCGGCAGCGCGATCGAATACTTCACCTGACTCAGCGCAAAGCTCGACTCGATGGACGCGATGCCGTCGAGCCGCGTCAGCTTGTTCTTCAGGAACGCTTCGTAGGAGGACAAATCAGCAGCGACCACGCGCAACAGATAATCGCGGTTGCCGGTCATCAGATAACACTCCAGCACCTCGTCCCATTTCGAGATCGCTTTGGCAAACCGGTTGAGGTCTTCCTCCTTCTGCCGCGCCAGCTTGATCGAGATGAAGACGCTGACATGCAAGCCCAACGATTTCTGGTCGACGGTCGCGATGTAGCGGGTGATGACGCCGCGCTCTTCCAAAAGCTTGACGCGGCGATGGCAGGGCGACACGGACAGGCCGACCTTGTCGGCGAGCTCCTGCATGGTCATGCGGCTGTCGGACTGGAGCAGGGCAAGAATCTTGCGGTCGATGGCGTCGAGGGAGGGCATTGGGATGAACTCAGGGTTTGGAGGCTGTTTGTGGGAAACTATCCCAATATCGGGCGGCATGTCGCAGGAAATTGAGAATTTTGACACCTCCCGGTCCGCTAAAATCGGCGCATACTGAATGCCTCCGGAGCACGGCCATGCCCATCGAGCCCGCACGCCTGGAAATGCTGACCGCGCTGGCGCGCAAGGTTTTGTGGCTGTCGTCGTGGACCATCCATCACGCCAACCACGTCAGGCCCAATACCGACGGGTTGAAGGTCGGCGGCCATCAGGCCTCATCCGCCTCGCTCGCCAACATCATGTCGGCCCTGTACTTCTCCGTGTTGCGTCCGCAGGACCGCGTCGCGGTGAAGCCGCATGCGAGCCCGGTGTTTCACGCCATCCAGTATCTGTTCGGCCATCAGACCCGCGACAAGCTGGAAAATTTCCGCGGCTTCAAGGGCGCGCAGTCCTATCCGTCGCGCACCAAGGATGCCGACGACGTCGACTTCTCCACTGGCTCGGTGGGACTAGGGGTGGCGCAGACGCTGTTCTCCTCGCTGGTACAGGATTACGTCACCGCCCATGGCTGGATGAAGGAGCGGCCCGAGGGGCGGATGATTGCGCTCGTCGGCGACGCCGAGATGGACGAGGGCAATATTTTCGAAGCGCTGCTCGAGGGGTGGAAGCACGCGCTGCGCAATACCTGGTGGGTGGTCGACTACAACCGCCAGAGCCTCGATGCCGTGGTGCGTGAAGGGCTGTGGGCGAAGTTCGAAACGATGTTCCGCAATTTCGGCTGGGAAGTCGTGATCGTCAAATACGGCCGCCTGATGCAGGCGGCGTTCGCCGAGCCCGGTGGCGAGGCCTTGCGGCGCTGGATCGATAATTGCCCGAACCAGATGTATGCCGCGCTGTGCTTCCAGGGCGGCGCGGCGTTCCGAAGACATCTGCAGGACGACATCGGCGATCAGGGGCAGGTGTCGCAACTGATCGACCGCCGCAGCGACGAGGAGTTGCTGGCGCTGATGTCCAATCTGGGCGGCCACGACATGGCCAGCATGATCGAGGCATTTGAATCGATCGACCATGATCGCCCGGTCTGCTTCATCGCCTACACCATCAAGGGCGTCGGCCTGCCGATGCAGGGCCACAAGGACAACCACGCCGGCCTGATGACGGTGGCGCAGATGGAGAAGTGGCGCGCCGCGCAGAACATCCGCCCCGGCCACGAATGGGACAAGTTCGAAGGTCTGTCGCAGACGCCGGCCGAACTCGAAGCATTCCTGGCCGCCGCGCCCTTCAATCAGGAGGGCCGCCGCCGGCTGACCGCGCCTGACATCGAGGTGCCCGAGCGGCTTACCTTCAAGCCGGCGGCGCAGATGTCGACGCAGCAAGGCTTTGGGCTGGTGCTCAACGAACTCGCGCGCGGCGATACCGAACTGGCCGCGCGCATCGTAACCGTATCGCCTGATGTTACCGTCTCGACCAATCTCGGCGCATGGGTCAACCGCCGCGGGCTGTTCGCCAAGGCCGAAAACCACGACCTGTTCCGGCAGGAGAAGATCCCGTCCGCCTACACATGGGAGTTCTCGCCGAAGGGGCAGCACCTCGAACTCGGCATTGCCGAGATGAATCTGTTCATCATGCTCTCGGCGCTGGGGCTGTCGCATCAGATCAACGGCGAACGGCTGCTGCCGGTCGGCACGTTGTACGATCCCTTCATCGAGCGCGGCCTCGATGCGCTGAACTACGCCTGTTACCAGGACGCGCGCTTCATGGTGGTGGCGACGCCATCCGGCATTACGCTGGCGCCGGAAGGCGGCGCGCATCAGTCGATCGCGACGCCCTTGATCGGCATGGCGCAGGACGGGCTGGCGTCGTTCGAGCCGGCGTTCGTCGATGAACTTGCCGTGATCATGGCTTTCGGCTTCCGCCACATGCAGCGCGAAGACGGCGAGGGCGGTTCGATCTATCTGCGGCTGTCGACCCGCGCGGTCGACCAGCCGCAGCGTATCATGACACCGGCCCTGCAGAGCGACATCACCGCGGGCGCCTACTGGCTGCGGGAGCCAGGCGCCAATTGCGATATCGTGATCGCCTATACCGGCGCGGTCGCGCCCGAGGCGATCGAGGCGGTGGGCTTCATCGGCGAAAGCCACCGCGATGTCGGCTTGCTGGCGGTAACCTCCGCGGACCGGCTGCATGCGGGATGGTCCGCTGCGCGGAATTTGCGGCGCGACCGCCGTGGCATCCAGCATCTCAGCCATGTCGAAAAGCTGCTGGCGCCGCTGTCGCGCGACTGCGGCCTCGTCACCGTGATCGACGGCCATCCGGCCGCGCTCGGCTGGCTCGGCAGCGTCCGCGGCCACCGCACTGAAGCGCTCGGCGTCGAGCAGTTCGGCCAGACCGGTACGATTGGCGACCTCTACCGCCACTACGGCATCGACGCCAACGCCATCATCGATGCGGCGGAAAGCCTCACCGTAGGCGCGCCGGTGCGGCATCGGAAGATGGCGGTCTAGCCGTCGTTAGTAACTGTCGTCCCTGCGGTTCGCAGGGACGACAGGAAATGGAGGCACCTTGTCACCGTCGCATCCCTGTCCTTATATCCAGCGCCTGCCGCAACGCGGCACCCCGCATATGGCGGGTTCAACTGCCCTGGCTTTCGTGCAAGGATGCCTGCCGAACGCTTCCGTTCCTCCTCCATTGCCCCGAGATAAAGAGGTTTCCGATGGTCAATCGCATGCAATTCTACATCGATGGCGCCTGGGTCGATCCCGCCGTCAAGAAGTCCACACCCGTCGTCAATCCGGCGACCGAAGAAGCGATGTATGAAGTTGCGCTCGGCTCGAAGGCCGACCTCGACAAGGCCGTTGCCGCTGCCAAGCGCGCCTTCGTGACCTATTCGCAGACCAGCCGCGAGGAGCGCGTCGCGCTCCTGGAAAAGATCATCGCGATCTACAAGGGCCGCATGAAGGACATCGGTGCCGCCGTCTCCGACGAGATGGGCGCGCCGCTGCCGATGGCGGAAAAGCTGCAGGCCGGTGCGGGCCTCGGCCACATCATGTCGACGCTGGAAGTCCTGAAGAACTACCACTTCGAAGAGACGCTTCCCTCGGCCGTGGTCGTGCGCGAGCCGCTCGGCGTCGTCGGCATGATCACCCCCTGGAACTGGCCGCTCAACCAGATCGCCTGCAAAGTGGCGCCCGCGCTCGCTGCCGGTTGCACGATGATCCTCAAGCCCTCGGAGTTCACGCCGACCTCGGCGCTGATCTTCGCCGAGATCCTCCATGAAGCGGGCGTGCCGAAGGGCGTGTTCAACCTCGTCAACGGCCTCGGGCCTGAAGTCGGCGCGGCGATGGCCGAGCATCCCGACATCGACATGATCTCGTTCACGGGCTCGACCCGCGCCGGCGTCGACGTCGCCAAGCGCGCCGCGCCCACCGTGAAGCGCGTCAGCCAGGAGCTTGGCGGCAAATCGCCGAACGTCATCCTCGAAGGCGCCGATCTCACCAAGGCCGTCACCGGCGGCGTAATGCACATGTTCAACAACTCCGGGCAGTCGTGCAACGCGCCGTCGCGGATGATCGTGCCGCTGTCGAAGATGAAGGAAGTCGCCGCCATCGCCAAGGGTGTCGCCGACAAGACCAAGGCCGGCGATCCGCGCGCCGAAGGCACCACCATCGGCCCCGTCGTCAACCGCGGCCAGTGGGACAAGATCCAGGCGCTGATCAAGAAGGGTATCGACGAAGGCGCGACTCTCGTCGCCGGCGGCCCCGGTCTGCCGGAGGGGGTCAACAAGGGCTTCTACGTCCGCCCGACCATCTTCGCCGACGTTACCAACGAGATGACGATTGCGCGCGAGGAAATCTTCGGACCGGTGCTGACGATCATCGGCGCGAAGGATGAAGCCGATGCGGTGCGTATCGCCAACGACACGCCCTACGGTCTCGCCGGTTACGTCTCGGGCGATACGGTGGAAAGCGCGCGTCGCGTCGCCCGGCAGATCCGCGCCGGCAACGTCAACCTGCAGGGCGTGCCGAACGATCGCACCGCGCCGTTCGGCGGCTACAAGCAGTCCGGCAACGGCCGCGAATGGGGCAAGTACGGCCTCGAGGAATATCTCGAGGTAAAGGCGGTCGCCGGCTACAACGCGGCGTAATTGATGCGGCGCTCGCGCCGATCGTGAAAGATGCCGGCTGCGGAACCGCGGCCGGCATTTTTTTGACCAGAATCGTCGTCAGGCTGAAGCCAACGTCGATGCGCGCCGCCGATACAGCGACGATCTAACAAGAAGAGTGTGGAGGATGCCCGTGAGGAAAATTGCCGTTGCACTCGTCGCGCTGATGTCGCTGACTGCCACCGCGGAGGCGCAGACGCCGAAGGATCTGCTCGCGGCCCTCAGGGTAAAGTGGAACACGCCAACCGAGCCGTTCAAGATGATCGGCAACGTCTACTACGTCGGAACCGACGGCCTGGCGTCCTATCTGATCACGTCGCCGCAAGGTCATATCCTGGTCGATACGGTGATGCCGGAATCAACGTCGCAGATCAAAGCGAACATCGAAACGCTCGGCTTCAAGATCACCGACATCAAATACCTCCTCAACACCCACGCCCACATCGATCATACCGGCGGCCTTGCCGAGATGAAACAGGCCAGTGGCGGCCAGATGGTCGCCGGCGAAGCCGACAAACCGCTGCTCGAAGGCGGCTACTATCCTGGCGCGCAGGAAAATACCGCGCTGGCGTTTCCGCCTGTGAAGGTCGACCGCACGGTTCGCGAAGGTGACACGGTCAAGATCGGTGACGTCACTCTGACGGCCCGCGAAACGCCCGGCCATTCGCCGGGCTGCACGAGCTGGGAATTCGCGGTGAAGGACGGCGATGCCACGCGCTCGGTCCTGATCTTCTGCAGCGGCACGGTGGCGCTGAATCGCCTCGTCACCAATCCGACCTATTCCGGAATCGTTACCGATTACCGGAAGACGTTCGTGCGGGCGAAGGACATGAAGGTGGACGTGCTGCTCGCGCCGCATCCGGAAATGTACAAGATGGCGGAAAAGCGCGCCAAGCTCGCCGAAGGCGGTCCCAACCCGTTCGTCAGCCCAGGTGAGTTCAACGCCTATGCGGCGACGCTGGAGAAGGCGTTTGAAGACGCGCTCGTCAAGCAAAACGCCGCCGTGCAGGAAAAGAAGGGATAGAACCTATCCGCCCGGCGCGCCCTGCGTGTTCACATAGAGCGCGTAGATCGACTGGCTCGCGGCCATGAACAGGCGGTTGCGCTTCACGCCGCCGAAGCAGAGATTGGCGCAGCGTTCGGGTAGCGCGATGCGGCCGATCAGGACGCCGTCGGGGGCGAAAACGACCACGCCGTCGAGTTCGGGGTCGCCCATGCCCCAGCCGCACCACAGATTGCCGTCGATATCCACTCGAAAGCCGTCCGGCGTGCCGGGTCCCGCATCGACGAACACGCGCTTGTCGGAAAGCTTGTCGCCGGAAGGCGAGACGTCATAAGCGAGGATCTTGCGGTTCGGCACACCGCGGGACTCGATGATGTAGAGGATTTTTTCATCCGGCGAGAAAGCGAGCCCGTTGGGTCCCAGCACGCCCTCGGCTACGATGGTGGCCTTGCCGGTCGCGACATCCAGCCGATAGACATTGGCGTCGATCTCGGGATCGGCCTTGTAGCCCTCGTAATTGCCGAGCAGGCCGAACACCGGATCGGTGAACCAGATCGAGCCGTCGGACTTCACGACGACGTCGTTCGGCGAGTTGAGCCGCCTGCCCTCGAAGGAATCGATCAGTACCGTGATTGAACCGTCATATTCGGTGCGCGTTACCCGCCGGCCGCCATGCTCGCAGGTGATCAGGCGTCCCTGCCGATCGCGGGTGTTGCCGTTGGCGAAGTTCGACGGCTTGCGGAAGATGCTGACCGCGCCGGTCTCTTCCTCCCACTTGATGATGCGCTGGTTCGGAATGTCGCTGCACAGCAGATACCGCCCGTCGCCGAACCAAACCGGCCCTTCGGCCCAGCGCAAGCCCGTGGTCAGCCGCTCCACCGCCGACAGCTTGAGCCAGTATTTTTCGAAGCGCGGATCGAGCGCGCGGATGGCCGGATCGGGGTAACAGGTCGCCGGGCGCCAGCCGGCGGAATGCGATGCTGCATCGGACATTTGCTGTTCTCGTTGGTGCGTTCCCGGAGCGTTTGGGTTAGCTATCATTACCTGCTAATGACCGCAAATCGGTTGCGAGACTTACGAGGAACGAAATGCCACGCGTATTGATGACCGGCGCCGCCGGCGGGATCGGCACCTCCTTGCGCAAGCTGCTGCCGCCGATCTATCCGGACCTGCTGCTGAGCGATTTGAAGGCGCCGGCCGATCTCGGCAAGGACGAGAAGTTCAAGGCGGCCGATCTCGCCGACATGGCACAGGTTGAGGCGATTTGCGAAGGCGTAGACGGCATCCTGCATTTTGGCGGCTACTCGGTGGAAGGTCCCTGGGATTCGATCCTGCAGTCCAACATCATCGGCGGCTACAATCTGTTCGAAGCCGCGCGGAAAAAGGGCGTGAAGCGCGTGGTGTTCGCGTCGTCGAACCACGCGGTCGGCTTCTACCCGCGCCATCACCGGATCGGCACCGACGTCACCGCGCGGCCGGACAGCCGTTACGGCGTCAGCAAGGTGTTCGGCGAAGCGGTCGGTGCGCTCTATGCCGACAAGCACGGGCTCGGCGTCACCTGTATCCGGATCGGCAATTTCGGCGAGAAGCCGCTCGACCATCGCAGGCTTTCGATCTGGCTGAAGCCGGAAGACCTGGTGCAGCTCTGTTGCATCGGGCTCGACCATCCCGACATCCATTTCGAGATCTTCTACGGCGCCTCCTATAACGAGCGAGCCTGGTGGGACAATCACCGCGCCTACGAACTCGGCTATCGGCCGACCGGCCGGGCCGAGGATTTCCGCGAACATGCGATGGCCGAGCAGGCCAAACTGAAGCCTGATCCGGTCGGCGATTACTACCAGGGCGGCACGTTCTGCAGCATGGAGTTCGATGGCGACGAGAGCCGGATCGTGGATTGGAGCAAGCGCTAGCGCTTGCCTTCATCCTCGGCGATGCGCCCGAGATAATCCGACTTGCTGAACTGCATATGATCGACGCAGAGCTGCGCCAGCGCCCAGCTATCGCGGCCCTTCAAGAGTTCAATCATGAGTTCATGCTGGCGGCGCGATAGCGCCAGCCCGTCCCGGTCGGCCAGATTCTTGGCGCGCATCGGCAGCGTCAGGTTCATGTAGTCCTGCAGCAAGCGAACCAGATAGGGGTTGTCGCAAGCCGAGAACAGCGCGACGTGGAACGCGTCGTTGGTCTCGTGAATGCCGCGCAAATCCTCTGCGTCGGCCCTGGCGCAATATTGCCGCTGGAGCTCGTTCAATTGCTCGATCAGGCTGGCGGGGGCGGGCAGCGCAATCATCAGCGCCGCCTGCCGCGTCAGCATTTCCCGCACCTCGTAGATCTGGCGCACCTCCTCGGCCGAATAGAACCGCACCGTGGCGCCAATGTTTTTCTCGCGCAGCACGATGCCCTGGCGTTCCATTTGAAATAGCGCCTGGCGGACGAAATGCCGGCTGGCGCCGTAGCGCTGCATTAGCGTGTCCTCGACCAGCCGCGAGCCCGGCGCGAAGCGGCCGAAGATGATGTCCTCTTCCAGCCGGCGGATGACTTCCGCCTGTTCCTCCTCGCGTGAGAGGGCAGGCATTTCGGCGGACGCTTGCTGCGGCTTCATCGCAAAGCCTCCCAGCCCGACAGCCGATAGCAATCTACGACGCGGGTTTGATCTGATATGCTCGCCCAGGCGATGAGATGATCGCGGCTCACCATGCCGGCGCCGACGATGCCAATGCGCAACGGTTGGTTCATGAGCGTTTCCAGTTTGGATGGAAAGTCAACACGCAAGCGCATTATTGTCAATAATACTGCGGTATGTTGGGCGACGCACCCCGCTCCCCGCGCCAAATGATCAAGCATTGACAATAATCGGTCGGGCTCCTTAAGTGCCATCTACGACGATAGGAAGAAAAAATGGCCGACGGACTTCGCAAGGGACTGACGAGTTATGGCGATGCTGGCTTCTCGCTATTCCTGCGCAAGGCCTTCATCAAGGCCATGGGCTACTCGGATGATGCGCTGAACAGGCCGATCGTCGGCATCACCAATACTTACAGCGACTACAATCCCTGCCACGGCAACGTTCCGCAGATCATCGAAGCGGTGAAGCGCGGCGTGATGCTGTCGGGCGCGATGCCGATGGTGTTCCCGACGATTTCGATCGCGGAAAGCTTTGCTCATCCGACCTCGATGTATCTGCGCAATCTGATGGCGATGGACACCGAGGAGATGATCCGCGCTCAGCCGATGGACGCTGTGGTCGTGATCGGGGGATGCGACAAGACGTTGCCGGCGCAAATCATGGCCGCAGTCTCAGCCGACCTGCCGACCGTCGTCATTCCCGTAGGGCCAATGGTGGTCGGGCATCACAGGGGCGAAGTGCTCGGCGCCTGTACCGATTGCCGCCGGCTCTGGGCGAAATATCGCGCCGGCGAAATCGACGACAACGAGATCGAAGCCGTTAACGGCCGGCTGGCGCCTTCGGTCGGCACCTGCATGGTGATGGGCACCGCCAGCACCATGGCATGCATCACCGAGGCACTCGGGCTGTCGCTGCCGATGAGTGCAACGATCCCGGCGCCGCATGCCGAGCGGTTCCGTTCGGCGGAGACCAGCGGCAGGGTGGCCGCCGAAATGGCCAAAGCCAAGGGACCGAGGCCGAGCGAGATTCTGACGCCGGCATCATTCCGCAACGCGCAGGTCGTGATGCAGGCCATTGGCGGCTCGACCAACGGCCTGATCCATCTCACCGCGATCGCTCATCGCTCCCCGCACAAGATCGACCTCGAGACGTTCGACAGGCTCGGCCGCGAGGTGCCGGTGCTAGTCGATCTGAAACCGTCGGGCGAGCACTACATGGAGCATTTTCATCATGCCGGCGGTGTGCCGAAGCTGATGGCGCAGCTCGGTGACCTCATCGATTTCGATGCAAAGACCATCACCGGGCAGACTCTGCGCGAGATCGTTGCCGGTGCGGAGGACGTGCCGGGACAGGACGCGATTCGTCCGCGCGACAATCCGATCAAGGCCGAAGGCGCGATGGCGGTGCTGCATGGCAACCTCGCGCCGCGCGGGGCCGTCATCAAGCAATCGGCGGCCAGCCCGAAACTGCTGCAGCATACCGGGCGTGCAGTGGTGTTCGAATCGGTCGAGGACATGACGCTGCGGGTCGACGATCCCGATCTCGACGTCAACGCCGACGACGTGCTGGTGCTGCGCAACGCCGGCCCCAAAGGTGCGCCCGGCATGCCCGAAGCGGGCTATCTGCCGATCCCGAAGAAGCTAGCGCGTGGCGGTGCCAAGGACATGGTACGGATATCGGACGCGCGGATGAGCGGAACGGCGTTCGGCACGATCGTGCTGCACATCACGCCGGAATCCGCCGTCGGCGGTCCGCTGGCGCTGGTGAAGAACGGCGACATGATCCGGCTCGACGTGGCGAAGCGTAGCATCGACTTGCTCGTCGACGAGGCGGAGCTGGAAAAGCGGCGCGCGGCGCTTGCGCCAGCCGCAACACCCGATTGGGCGAGGCGTGGCTATGCGCATCTGTTCAACGAGACGATTCTTCAGGCCGACGAAGGCTGCGATTTCGACTTCATGCGCGGGCAGGGGAAGGACTAGCTTGTCCGCCGTACGTTTGCCCGACCTCGCCGTCGTCCCTGCGAACGCAGCGACCTATACCGCGTTGTGCTCTAGATAGAGCGAGATGCATGACGGCTTCGAAAAACAACGAACGCCTGTGGTTATGGGTTCCTGCGTTCGCAGGGACGACAGCAATCTAGTTCTCGCTCGGCGCTCTCATTTCGACTTGCTGGTGAACTTCTTCACCGCAACACGAAATTCATCGGTTTGCATGGCATCGATAATCTTCGCTTCCTCGGCATCGAGCTGCTGCTTGGTCGGCGTCACCGCGGCCTGATAGACCAGCGACTTCGTGCCGGCGATCGCCGCCGGCGGGCTCTGTGCCAGCCGCTCGGCGAATTTGCGCGTTTCGGCCTTCAGCTCTGCCGCTGGAACGACGCGCGCGACCAGGCCCCACTCATAGGCTTGCTGCGCGGTAAAGCTGTCTTCGGCCAGAAATATCTGCAGTGCGCGGCGGGTGCCGACGGTCCCGACCATGCCGACCGTGCTGCCTCCGTCCGGCGAGACGCCGATCTTGGCATAGGCCGGCGTGAAACGAGCATCGTCGGCGGCAATGCACAGATCGGTAACGAAGGCGAGCCCCATGCCGGCGCCGGCGGCGGAGCCATGAACGCTGGACAGCACGATTTTCGGCATCCGCCGCACCGCTTCGATGAAGGCGTGGTAGTGCTTCAGCAATTCCCCGACCACGGGCGCAATGGTGTCGTTTGCGGCGGCGGCGCCGATCGTCTGCAGATCGCCGCCGGCCGAGAAGGCGCGGCCTTCGCCCTCGATCACCAGCACCCTTATGTCGTCATTGCCCTCGACCTCGGCGCCGAGCTGCTCGAGCTTTTGCGCGATCGACAGATTGATGGAGTTGAAGGCCGCGGGGCGATTGAGCGTGATCGTGGCAATCGCACCTTCGATCCTGAGCAGGGCAGGGGCGGCGGTATCATCGGAAGTCGACATGGCAAGGCCTCCGGGGGGCGGCGAATGGGCCGGGCATTTAAATAGAGAAGGCAACACGTGACAATCCCCGGCCAGGACCGGCAAATGCGGCAAAGGCCACCCTCAAGGCCGCCGACGCCCTTGCGTCTCGTCGTTTCATGAGGTCAGATAGCGCCGTCATCGTTCGGGACGGACACGAGCGCCGCTCCCAAGGGACGAGGCAGGCAAGCCAAAATCACTGGAGAGGAAACGACATGGGTCATTCCCGTGTGCTCGAACGTAGGATGTCCCGATGACGACAGGAACGGTTGTCATCATCGGCGCGGGCCACGCCGGCTATCAGCTTGCAGCTTCGCTGCGTCAGCACGGCTTTGCGGAACGCATCGTGTTGTTGAACGATGAAGGCCATCTGCCCTACCAGCGGCCGCCGCTGTCCAAGGCCTATCTGAAAGGAACCGGCGGGCCCGACAGCCTGATGTTCCGGCCGGAAAAATTCTATCTCGACCAGAAAATCGATCTGATCTCCGATCGTGCGGTGTCGATCGACCGCGCCGCCCGCAAGGTGGCGCTCGCCTCCGGCGCTTCGCTCGATTACGGCCATCTGGTGCTGGCGACGGGCGCACGCAACCGCCTGCTGGATATTCCGAACGCCAATCTCGACAGCGTGCGTTACTTGCGTACGCTCGACGAAAGCCAGTCGCTGCGCGACTACATCACCGAAGGCCAACGCGTGGTCGTCATCGGCGCCGGATTTATCGGCCTGGAGTTTGCGGCGACGGCGCGGGCCAAGGGCCTCGAAGTCGACGTCGTCGAACTTGCCACGCGCGTGATGGCGCGCGCGGTGACGTCGGAGATCTCGGAGTTCTTCCAGTCGCGGCATACCGCGGCTGGCATCCGGATTCACCTCGGCGTCCAGGTCACCAGCATCGAAAGCGACGGGCACAAGGTCACCGGCGTCAGCCTCAGCGACGGCCGGCACATGAAAGCCGACCTGATTGTGGTCGGCGTCGGCGTGTTGCCGAATGTGGAACTGGCGGCGGAGGCCGGCCTGCCGGTCGCGTCGGGCATCATGGTCGATGAGCACTTGCTGACCGCCGATCCCAATATCTCGGCGATTGGCGACTGCGCGCTGTTTGCGAGCCCGCGTTTCGGCGGCTCGCTGCGGCTGGAGTCGGTGCAGAACGCCACCGACCACGCGCGCTGCGTCGCGGCCCGGCTGACCGGCGATGCCAAGCCGTATGACGGCCTGCCCTGGTTCTGGAGCGATCAGGGGCCCGACAAGCTGCAGATCGCGGGGCTAACCACCGGCTACGACCGTGTGGTGGTGCGCGGCGATCAGGCCAAGGCGGCATTCTCGGCTTTTTGCTACAGGGGCGGGCAACTCGTCGGGATCGAGTCTGTCAATCGCGCGGGCGATCACATGTTCGGAAGGCGCCTGCTTGCCGCCCATGGCTCGATCACGCCCGAGCAGGCGGCCGATGCGAGCTTCGACCTGAAGAGCGCGCTGACTTAAGCTTGCAGGACACTCGCCACTTCGGCTGCGGTCGGCATCGACGGCGCGGCGCCCATTCGCTGCACGCAGATCGATGCGGCGGCATTGGCGTATTCGAGCGCGTCGCGGATCGCCTTTCCGTTGGCAAGCTGCGCGGCGAGGGCGCCGACGAAGCAATCGCCGGCACCAGTGGTGTCCACGGCCTTCACGGCGCGTCCCGCAATCAGCGAGGGCTCGTCGCCGACAAGTGCGAGCACGCCGCGCTTGCCAAGTGTAACGCAGATAATCCTGTCAGGGCCGGCTGGCAGGCGCCGCGCTGCTTCGACGAACCGGGCTGGTTCGTCGGTATCGTGAAGCTCGGTCTGTGCGAGAAGTCCCAGCTCGGTTTCGTTGAGAATCAGGATGTCGACGAGGTCGAGCAGCTCGGGGCCACAGAGGGTCGCCGGCGCTGGATTGAGGATGGTGGTCGCCCCAGCTGCGCGTGCCCGTTTGAAGAAGGCGATGATCGTGGGCTGCGGAATTTCGAACTGGCTCACGGCAACGTCGCCTTTGGCCAGCAAGGGGACGGCGACATCGTCGGCGCTGACACGCGCATTGGCGCCGGGCACGACGACGATGGTGTTGTCGGCGTCGGCGATCGTGATCACGGCCGTCCCGGTATGGACGTCCGGGGTGTCCTTGACCAGAGCGAGCTCGACGCCTTGCGCGGTGAGAAACTGCCGCAATTGTTGACCGAACACGTCCATGCCCAGCCGGCCGATCAGCGTCGACGGTGCGCCGAGTTTCGCGGCGGCCACGGCCTGGTTGGCGCCCTTGCCGCCCGGAAAATAATGCACCTGCCTGCCGGCGACGGTCTCGCCGACCTTCGGATGCCGGTCGGCCATCGCCACTACATCCATGTTGATGCTGCCGGCGACGAACACACGCCCCATGCGTAATAGCCCCCCGCTGCTCAGGCGTGTACCCGAAATTCCCGCGTGATTGCGTCGATATCGATCAGCGTCGGCAGGCCGGCCTCGTTACCGAGGCGCTGGATCTTGAAGGTCGAGGCCGCTCGCGCAAATTCGAAATGCTCCTGCCAGCTTTTAGCGGGATTGGCGAGATAGGAGTAGACATAGGCGCCGTGAAAGACATCGCCTGCGCCGTTGGTGTCGATGACGCGTTCGGGTGGAATTGGAAGCGCGGGAAGGCGGCGGACGGCGCCGGTTTCGTCATACCAGAACAGGCCCTTCTCCCCCATCGTGACGCCACCGATCCGGCACCCGCGGCCCTTCAGGTAATCCAGCATGGCCTCCGGCGTCTTGTCCATCTGTTCGCACAGCCGTTCGGCCACGATCGCGACGTCGATGAATTCCAGCAGCTCATGCGTGTTGGTGCGCAGGCCGCCGCCGTCGAGCGAAGTCAGGATGCCGGCCTCGCGGCAGAGTTTTGCGTAGTGGATCGCGGCGTCCGGCTGATGGCCATCGACATGCAGTGCGCGGCAGCCCTTCAAGTTCAGCATCGGGAAGGGATGAATGTGCTCGTCGTCGCGGCAGCGCACGATGGCGCGCTTGCCGTCCTTCGGCATGATGAAGGAAAGTGACGAGGAATTGACCTTGCGCGGATGGATCGAGATTCCATATTTCGCGGCCATGTCCTGAAACATGCGGCCGAGCCAGTCGTTGGCCATGGTCGCGATCAGGTCCGGCACGATGCCGAGTTTGGCGCAGCAGAACGCCGCCGTCACGGCGTTGCCGCCAAACGACACCGCGTAGGCGGAGGCCACATGTTTTTCGTCGCCGGTCGGCATGTGGTCGGTGATGAAGGTAACGTCGATATAGGTCTGTCCGATGAAGAGGGCCTGCATGCGTTTTCCGTCATGTCCTGCAGAATGTTGGGCAAAGATGGTCCCGGCGCGGCGTACACACATTAGCACCGGTTATCGGATGCATTCGCTGAAATTATTCGCAACCGTGCCGTCTTTGCAGCTTGAGATGGGAGTATAGAGGAGACTGCGACCGTCCTTAAGGGGGGCTTGGGCATACCGTCGTATAACGGCTGACGGCTGCCCGGGTTTCCCCACCGGCGCGACAAAAGTGGAGGAAATGATGACGGTTTATTCCGGTCCCGTGTTCGACATGGCGGTTAACCAGTTTGGCGTCATCGCCAACCATCTGGAAATCCCGATGGACGAGCGCGGCCGCATCCTGATGCCGAAGCGGGCGGTTACTGTCTCTTGCCCGATCCACCGCGACGACGGTACGGTCGCGGTATTCGAAGGCTATCGGGTGCAGCATCATCTCACCCTCGGTCCGACCAAAGGCGGTACGCGGTTTGCACCCTCTGTCGACATCGGCGAGGTCGCGGCGCTCGCGATCTGGATGAGCTGGAAATGTGCCCTTGTCGGTTTGCCCTATGGCGGCGCCAAGGGCGGCGTCAACGTCGATCTCTCCACCATTTCCAAGCGCGAACTGGAAGGGCTGTCGCGCCGCTACATGCAGGAGATGATCCCGTTCGTCGGTCCGCATACCGACGTGATGGCGCCCGACATGGGCACCAACGAGCAGGTGATGGCCTGGTTCATGGACACCTATTCGATGTACCAGGGCCAGACCGTGACAGAGATCGTGACCGGCAAGCCGGTCTCATCCGGCGGTACGCTCGGCCGTCGCGAAGCAACCGGGCGCGGCGTCGCCTATCTCGCCAAGCGGGTGCTGAAGGAGCTGTCGATCAATCCGGGCAGCGCGACCGCCGTGATTCAGGGCTTTGGCAATGTCGGCTCCTACGCCGCGCTGGAGCTGCAGCAATATGGCCTGAAGATCATCGCGGTCAGCGATCACACCGGCGCGCTGCATGATCCGAACGGGCTGGATATTCCGGCATTGATGCGACATGCGGGCGCGCATGGCAGCATCGCGGGGTTCTCCAACGAGCTGACTTTCGATCCCGAGCAAATCCTCACGCTGCCCTGCGACGTGCTGGTGCCGGCGGCGATGGAGCGCGTGATCGATGCGACGGTCGCCGAAAATCTCAAATGCCGCGTGCTGGCCGAGGGCGCCAACGGCCCGACCACGCCGGAAGCCGATCTGGTGCTCGAGAAGCGCCAGGATGAAGTGTTCCTGATCCCCGACATTCTCTGCAATTCCGGCGGCGTCGTGGTCAGCTACTTCGAATGGGTGCAGGACCTGCAGCAATTATTCTGGGAGGAGGAGGAAGTGACGCGGCGCGAATATGCGATCCTCGATCGCGCTTTCGATCATATGCTGCAGCGAGCGAAGGCGGACAAGATTCCGCACCGCACGGCGGCGATGGCGATCGGGGTCGAGAAGGTGCGCGCCGCCAAGAACGTGCGGGGGCTGTTTCCGTGATCACCGGCCTCGATCACGTCGTCGTTCTCACCGGCGACATCGACGCGGCCTCCGCCGCTTACCAGACCTTGTTTGCCCGCGCTCCGGCCTGGCAGAACAGCGGCGACGGCGCCGATCGCGTCCTGTTCACGCTCGACAACACCACGCTGGAATTGATGGCGCCGAGCGGCGAGGACGCCAACGCCGACCGGATTCGCAGCGTTCTGGCCGCGCAGGGCGAGGGACTCGCAAGCATCTGCTTCCGAACCAGCGACATCGCCAAGATGCATCGCAGGCTCGACCGGCTGACGCTGAAGCCGGACGTGATCGCCGACGTTGAAAGCCGCGACGCGATCTCGGGCGCCGTGCTGTCGTGGAAGCGCACGCGGGCGGCAACGGAGGCCACGCGCGGCGTCCGCCTGTTTTTCCTCGAGCGCGACAAGGAGCGCCCACTGTCGGTGCGAACCACGCCCGGATCGATCACGGCGCTGGACCATGTCGTGGTCTCGACGTCGGACCCCGAACGCGCCGCTGCGCTCTACGGCGCGCGGCTCGGCCTCGACATGGCGCTCGACCGATCGCACCCGGATTGGGGCCGGCTGATGTTCTTCCGTTGCGGCGACCTGATCGTCGAGGTCACGCACCGGCCGGGCAAGGAGGCGGATACGTCGCAGGACAAATTTCAGGACGAACTTCAAGACAAATTGCGCGGCCTGTGCTGGCGCGTCGCCGACATCGACGCCACTCATGCGCGGCTCGTCCAGGCGGGCGTCGACGTCTCGGAAGTCCGCACCGGCCGCAAGCCGGGAACGCGGGTCATGACCGTGCGCAACGGCACCTGCGGCGTGCCGACGCTGCTGGTGCAGCCGTCGACGGGGCAGGACGCGTGAGGCGACATTCACCCTCCCCTGGAGGGCCTTGGAGGGGGAGGGTCGACGCGAAGCGGCGGGGTGGGGTGACGGTCCATCCCCTCGATCCGTGCCCGAGTGGAGAGATCACCCCACCCCGTCTCACGTTTCGCTGCGCTCAACGTGAGCCGACCCTCCCCCTCTAGCGGGGGGTGAAGGAAAGCGCGGCGCGATTCATTCTCAAACGCTTCCCTGCATGCTACAGCTTGCCCGATGCGACCAACGGGCGATTGATTTGGCAAAGGCAAAACGCGTTCAGAAATGGCAGCGCGACCCCGCGGGGATGCGGCTCCGCATTCTCGAGGCCGCCAAGCAGGAATTCGCCGCCCATGGCCTGGCCGGCGCGCGCGTCGACCGTATCGCGGCCAATGCCGGCGCCAACAAGCGCATGCTGTACTACCATGTCGGCAACAAGGAAGACCTCTACCTCGCGGTGCTGGAAGGCGCTTATGAGAAGATCCGTTCCGAGGAGCGCGGGCTCGACCTCGAACATCTCGATCCGCCGGAAGCGATCGAACGGCTGATCGATTTCACCTGGAACTATTTCCTTCGCAACCCGGAATTTTTGGCGCTGCTCAACACCGAGAACCTTGCAAAAGCGCGCCATCTGAAGCGCTCGACCAAGGTAAAATCGATGCACTCGCCGTTCGTCGAGATGATCCGCACCGTGGTGAGGCGCGGCGTCGAAAGCGGCGATTTCCGCGTCGCCGTCGACCCCGTCCAGCTCTATATCTCGATCGCCGCGCTGTGCTTCTTCTATCTCTCCAACAGCGCGACGCTTTCCGTTATCTTCGGCCGCGACCTCCTGAAGAAGGAGGCGAGGGACGAGCGGCTTGCCCACATGGTGGCCCTGGTGCTGGCGGCGCTGACGGGGAAATCGACCGCGGATTTCGGCAAGGCCGAGAAGCCGGGCGTGCGGCCGCCGGCGCATCAACCGGTGTGAGCCGCCGTTCCCGCGAACCGCAGGAACCCGTAGCGCCCGACCCAATTAGCTCCACCGGGGAGCGGCCCCAACCTTCGCAAAGTGTGCGGCTGTGCTTATAGGCCTCGCCTTCGCGGGTCGACGGAACAAGCCATTTCGCCGCACAAAAACTGGCTTGCCAGTATTTATCCAACGGGTTAATTTCCGGCCCATAAGACGATGACAGGGAGCGGGACGTGGCCGAGCTGAAGCGCGAGAGTGGCGTGTCGAAAGCGCTGAACGCGGCGTGGGTGCGGCCGTTTTTGTTCCTGCTGTTCATCGTGGTGATGTGGGACCTCACCATCCGCCTGTTCCAGATTCCGGCCTACCAGATCCCGGCGCCGGGCGATGTCGTGGCTGTGCTGCGGACGGACTGGCCGGAACTGCTGCGGCAGGCCTGGCCTACTACCTACGCCACCATCTGCGGCTTCCTGCTGTCGGCGGTGTTCGGTATTCCCGTCGCGATGCTGATTGCGGGATCGAAGACGGTGGAGAGCTATGTCTATCCGCTGCTGGTATTCTCCCAATCCGTGCCGAAGATCGCGATCGCGCCGCTGTTCGTGGTGTGGTTCGGCTTCGGCATCATTCCGAAGGTGATTTCGGCGTTCCTGCTCGGGTTTTTCCCGGTGGTGGTTTCGGCCGTACAGGGCTTCAAGTCGGTCGACCCCGACATGGTCGATCTCGCCCGCGCGATGCAAGGCAGCCGCTTCCAGGTGTTTCGCGCCGTCAACCTGCCGCATGCGATGCCGGCGATCTTTTCCGGCCTGAAAGTGTCGGTGACGCTCGCCGTCGTCGGTGCCGTGGTCGGCGAGTTCGTCGGCTCCAATTCCGGCATCGGCTATGTGATGCAGCGCTCGATCGGCACCTTCGACCTGCCGACGATGTTTGCGGCGCTGGTGATCCTGGCGCTGCTCGGCGTGGTGCTGTTCTGGGTCGTCGATCGGATCGAACGCCTCGTGATTCCCTGGCACGTTAGCCAGCGCGAGGACATTGTTTTTGCTTCCTGAGCCAACCAACAGGCGGCCTATCCAAGGGCTGCATCACCAAACGGGAGGATGACCATGATACGAGTGATAACGGCGATCTCCGCCGCCCTGATCTGGACCGCGCTTTCGGTGCTTCCGGCATCGGCCGCCGACAAGGTCGTGCTGATGCTGAACTGGTACGTCTATGGCGAGCACGCGCCGTTCTATTACGGTAAGGCCAAGGGCATCTACGCCGCCGAGGGCATCGACCTCGAAATCCAGGAAGGCCGCGGCTCGGCGGCGACCACGCAGGCGGTTGCGGCCAAGACTGCCAATTTCGGCTATGTCGACGTGCCCACCATGATGCGCGCTGCCGTGAAGGGCGCGCCGATCATCTCTACCGGCGTGCTGCTGCAGACCAGCCCGATGTCGGCGATGGGCTTTGTCGAAAAGAACATCAAGAAGCCCGAGGACATCAAGGGCAAGACGGTGGCGATCACGCCGGCCGATTCCATGACGCAAATCTGGCCCTTGTTCCTGAAGAAGACCGGCCTGAAGGAAAGCGATTTCCAGACGGTCGCCGGCGACGGTCAGACCAAGCTGAACGCCGTCATCAACGGCCAGGCTGATCTCCTGCTCGGCTACGTTATGGACCAGTCGATGAAGATCAAGGACGCAACGGGCAAGGACGTCAACGCCATCAAGTTCGCCGACTACGGCATCAACATGGTCTGCTCGGGCGTCGTCGCCAACACCGACTTCGTCAAGGCCAATGCCGATCTGGTCAAGCGCTTCATGTCGGCGACGACCAAAGCGGTCGAAGCCGCCGAGAAGGACCCCAAGGGCGCGGCGCAGGCGATCCTCGACGCCAACCCCAAGGGCGGCAAGCTCGAGACGCTGACGAAGGGCTTTGAGCTGACGATCCCGCTGTACCGCACGGCTGAAACCAAGAGCAAGCGGCCGTTCCAGGTGACCGACCAGAACATGACCGACACGGTCAATCTGATGGTCGAATATGGCGGGCTGGATGCCAAGGCCAAGGATAATCCGAAGGCGTTTTATACCAACGACTACCTGCCGCAGGGCGGTTCGTGAGCCATTGATGACGCAACCATCGTCGTCCCCGCACACGCGGGGACCCATAACCGCCGGCCCTAGTTGTTGTAAAAGGTCTCTACCCCCGTGCCCGAATGCAAGGACACGGCGTATGGGTCCCTGCGTTCGCAGGGACGACGATGGAGAGAGGCTTTCCCGAATGGACTCGACTAAATGAACCCGGCAACCAAACCATCGGAAACCGAGCAACCAGCCGCGCATCTGCGCCTGGTGTCCGATCGCGCCGGGGGCGCGGCGGCAGGGATCACCCTGTCGGGCGTCTCAAAAACCTATCGTTCGCGCGACGGCGACGTGCCGTCGCTGCGGCCGCTGGATTTCCACATCAACGAGGGCGAGTTCTTTGTCGTGGTCGGTCCGTCCGGCTGCGGCAAGTCCACGCTGCTCAAAATGATTTCGGGCCTGCTGGCGCCGTCCACTGGCGAGATCCTGGTCGAAGGCGAGCAAGTCACAAAACCGCACGGCAATGTCGGCATCGTGTTCCAGAACGCGCTGCTGCTGCCGTGGCGCAACATCCTGTCCAACGTGATGTTGCCGATCGACATGAAGAAGCTGCCGCGCGGCGAATATCTGCCGCGTGCGAAAGCGCTGCTGAAGCTGGTCGGTCTCGAAGGGTTCGAGAAGAAATTGCCCTGGCAATTGTCCGGCGGCATGCAGCAGCGCGCCTCGATCTGCCGGGCGCTGGTGCATGATCCCAAGATCATGCTGATGGACGAGCCGTTCGGCGCGCTCGATGCCATGACCCGCGAGAAGATGAACGTCGAGTTGATGCGCATCCAGCGCGAGACCGGCAAGACCGTGCTGCTGATCACGCATTCGATACCGGAAGCGGTGTTCCTGGCCGATCGCGTGCTTGTCATGACCGAACGGCCCGGCGCGATCGCAGCGATCTACGACGTGCCCCTGCCGCGCCCGCGTTCGCTGGACGCGATGGCCGATCCCGCCTTCACCGAATTGGTGCAGCGGATCCGCAAGCACTTTTTCACGCAAAGCGCGCTGGACTGAAAGCTGGCTCGATGCCGTATCGTTTGGCCGTAAAGGACGTTGCCTTCTTTGAACGACCGGTGCAGTTCGCCCGGCCCTTCCGGTTCGGCGCGGTGGTCATCAATGCGACGCCGCAGGCCTTTGTACGCGTCGAGATCGAGGTCGAAGGCAGGGGCACGGCGATTGGAGCCAGCGCAGAGTTTTTGGTGCCAAAGTGGTTCGACAAGCGGCCGCATTTGTCGCCGCAGGAGACCGTCGTTGAACTGCGGCGCTCACTGATGATCGCGCGGGATATCTATCTGGCGCATTCCGGCTTTGAGACGGCGTTCGGCCTGCATGCGGCCTGCATCGGCGCGCAGATCGAGGCCTGCGCGCGGGTAGATATTCCGCCACTCGCTGCAGCGTACGGGCCGGCCGAAATCGACAAGGCGATCCTGGATGCGCTGCTCCGCTGCATCGGTGCCAACTTCTTCGATGGCATGGCGGCCAACATTGCCGGCGTCGATGCGCGGCTGTCGCGCGATCTCGACGATGATGATCTGTCGCGCCTTCTTGCTGGCCGCAAGCGGCTGGAGCGCGTCGCGATCCGGCATACCGTGGGCATGGACGACAAGGTCGAAGGCGAGGGCGGCGTCGCCGACGTCAGAGAAAACGCCGGCGCGCGCTACTTCAAGCTCAAGCTAAACGGCGACCCCGCGCACGATGCCGATCGGCTGATCCGGATCGGCAGTGAACTGGCGACGCTGTCGTACGATTATCGTGTCACGCTCGACGCCAATGAACAGTACGCCGACCTCAAGGCATTGAATGCGCTGGTCGAGCGGCTTGACGGCGACGCCGCGCTGCGGCCGATCGCGCAAAAGCTCCTCTACATCGAGCAGCCGATGCCGCGCGACATTACGCGCCAATCGCCGCTCGGCGCGTTGGCGCGGCGCGATTTTATCGTCGACGAGGCCGACGATTCCTACGACGCCTTCCCCGTGGCGCGGGCGCTCGGCTATCGCGGCATCTCCTCGAAATCCTGCAAAGGCATCTACAAGTCGGTGATCAACGCCACGCGCGCGGCGAAATGGAGCGCCTCCGGCGAGACATGCTTCATCGCCGGCGAGGACCTGACCTGCCAGGCAGGACTCGGGGTGCAGCAGGATCTCGCGCTGGGTGCGCTGATCGGCGTCACCCATGCCGAACGCAACGGCCACCATTATGTCGATGGCTTTGGCGATACGCCGGCTACTGAGGCCGAGGCGTTTCTCGCAGGCCATCCCGATCTCTATGCCCGCGACGGCGGCAAGGTCCGGCTCGCGATCCATGACGGCGATCTCCTGACGGGATCGCTGATCGCACCCGGCTTCGCCACGGCAGTGCATCCGGACTGGTCCGCGATGTCGCCGCTCGCGCAGCCCACAGCAATTCCCCTGGAGAAAGCAGTATGACGACCAAACGCCTCGGCCTGATCATGAACGGCGTGACTGGCCGGATGGGGCTCAACCAGCATTTGGTCCGCTCCATCGTCGCGATCCGCGACCAGGGCGGTGTGCTGCTGTCGAACGGCGACCGCATGCTGCCCGACCCGATCCTGATCGGGCGCGACGCGGAGAAGGTGGAACGTCTTGCGAAGCGCTTCAATGTGGAGCGCTGGTCGACTGATCTCGACAAGGCGCTCGCCGCGAAGGACGACACGATCTTCTTCGACGCCGCGACCACGCAGGCGCGCCCCTCGCTGCTGACCAAGGCGATCGAAGCCGGCAAGCATGTCTATTGCGAAAAGCCGATCGCGACCAATCTCGAAGAAGCGGTCGCGGTGCTGAAGCTCGCCAAGGCCAAGGGCATCAAGCACGGCACGGTGCAGGACAAGCTGTTCCTGCCGGGTCTGAAGAAACTCGCCTTCCTGCGCGATTCCGGCTTCTTCGGCCGCATGCTCTCGGTGCGCGGCGAGTTCGGCTACTGGGTGTTCGAGGGCGGCTGGCAGGAGGCGCAGCGGCCGTCGTGGAATTACCGCAGCGAGGACGGCGGCGGCATCATTCTCGACATGGTCTGCCACTGGCGCTACGTGCTCGACAATCTCTTCGGCGAGGTCGAGAGCATCTCCTGCCTCGGCACCACCGATATCCCCGAGCGTTTCGACGAGAAGGGCAAGAAGTACACGGCGACCGCAGATGATTCCGCCTATGCCACCTTCCGCCTCAAGGGCGGCGTGATCGCGCATATCAACATGAGCTGGGTGACGCGGGTCTATCGCGACGACCTCGTGACCTTCCAGGTCGACGGTACCCACGGCTCGGCGGTGGCGGGCCTGACCGATTGCGTGATCCAGGCCCGGCAGGCGACGCCGCGGCCGGTGTGGAATCCGGACGAGAAGCGCACCCATGATTTCTACGCCGATTGGCAGAAGGTTCCGGAAAACGTCGTCTACGACAACGGCTTCAAGGAGCAGTGGGAAATGTTCATCCGCCACGTCTGCGAGGACGCGCCGTACAAGTACACGCTGCTGGAAGGCGCCAAGGGCGTGCAGCTTGCCGAATGCGCGCTGCAGAGCTGGCGCGAGCGGCGCTGGATCGACGTCGCCCCGATCGAGGTGTGAGGAGGCTTAAGCATGAACAGGCCAGTCCTGCCGATGTCATCGCTATCGTTGAAGCTGCCGACGGCGGATCGTTCGGTCGAGACCTATCGCCTGGCGGCATCGCGGACGTTTCCGGCGAAGCTTGAAGGCACGCTCAACCGCGTGGCTTTCTCGGCCGCGCATGTGGTGGCCGATCCATTGGCCGACAACGATCCCTGGCTCAGCGCTGCGATCGACTGGGACCGTACCATCGCGTTCCGAGAGCATGTCTGGGATCTCGGCCTCGGCGTCGCCGAGGCGATGGACACCGCGCAGCGCGGCATGGGGCTGGATTGGCCGACGTCGCTGGAGCTGGTCCAGCGCTCGGTGCGGGCCGCAAAGGCGAGGGGCGGCGCGCTGGTATTCTCTGGCGCCGGCACGGACCACCTTGCCGTGGAAGACGCAAAGAGCCTCGACGACGTGATCCGTGCCTATGAGGAGCAGATCGCCGCGGTGGAAAAAACTGGCGGGCGCATCATCCTGATGGCCTCGCGCGCGCTGGCAAAACTCGGCCGCAGCGCCGACGACTACGCCAAGGTTTATAACCGCGTGCTGGGCCAGGTCCGCGAGCCCGTGATCATCCACTGGCTCGGCGACATGTTCGATCCGGCGCTGGCTGGCTACTGGGGCACCGCCGATCTCGAAAGGGCGATGGACGCAGCGGTCGCGATCATCAATGCCAACGCGGCCAAGGTCGACGGCGTCAAGGTCTCGCTGCTCGAAAAGCAGCGCGAGATCGACATGCGCCGTCGCCTGGACAAGAACGTCAAGATGTATACAGGCGACGATTTCAACTATGCCGAACTGATTGCCGGCGACGAGCAAGGCTTTTCGCATGCGTTGCTTGGCATCTTTGACGCGATCGCTCCGGCGGCATCCTACGCGCTGTCACGGCTGGCGGCCGGCGACGCGGCCGGTTTCCACGACGTGCTGGGGCCGACGGTGCCGCTGTCGCGCCATATCTTCCGGGCGCCGACGCGGTTCTACAAGACCGGCATCGTGTTCATGGCCTATCTCAACGGCCATCAGGATCATTTCACCATGGTCGGCGGGCAGGAGAGCACGCGCTCGACGCTGCATCTGGCCGAACTATTCCGCCTCGCCGACAGGTGCGGGCTGCTCTCCAACCCCGAACTGGCGACACGGCGGATGAAGACGGTGCTGGCAACGCGCGGCATCGAACCCTGATGCGCGATTTCTCGAGCGATCATCGCTGGCTGTCGCTGAACACGGCGACCGTCCGCAAGCAGGGCGATCTCATCGCCATCATCGACGCCTGCGCACGGCATGGCATTCGCGCCATCGACCCCTGGCGCGACCAGGTCGCGGCCGTCGGCCTCGACCGCGCGGTGCGGGCGGTGCACGACGCCGGGCTTGAACTATCTGGCTACTGCCGCGGCGGCATGTTCACGGCGGATGCGGCGCACCGCATAGAGGCGCGCGACGACAACCGCCGCGCGGTGGACGAAGCCAAGGCGCTGGGTGCTCCCTGTATCGTGCTGGTCGTCGGCGGCCTGCCGCAATATTCGCGGCCGGGAAGCGTTGCCTCGAAAGACATCGTGGCCGCGCGAACGCAGGTCCATGACGCGATCGCGGAAATGCTGGAGTATGCGAGAGAGGCCGACATGCCGCTCGCGATCGAGCCCTTGCATCCGGCCTACGCCGCGGACCGCGCCTGCGTGAACTCGACGAAGCAGGCGCTCGATATTTGCGACCAACTCGATCCAGAGCGCACCGGCGCGCTTGGTGTGGCGCTCGACGTCTATCACATCTGGTGGGACCCGGAATTGATGCCGCAGATTGCGCGCGCGGGCAAAGATCGATTGCTGGCGTTTCACGTCTGCGACTGGCTGGTGCCGACCAAAGACATCCTCAACGACCGCGGCATGATGGGTGACGGCGTCATCGACATCACATCTGTGCGATCGGCGGTCGAGGCGCAGGGCTTTGCCGGCTATTCCGAGATCGAAATCTTCTCCAATGACTGGTGGGCGAGGCCGATGGACGAGGTTTTGAGAACCTGTATCGCGCGGCATCGGACCGTGGTGTAGCAGCCGTCAATCGAAGTCGCTCATTCGCTGTCTCAATGGCGGACGATGTTGTCTCGTATGTGAACTGACGCGCGTTCTGGTTGTGATAGCGTCGCGTGAAGAGACAGCGCGCGGTTCCAGATTTAACCTTTTGCGCGGGTATTTAGCTTAACAAAGGGTTACCGTTGCGCCTCGATAAACTCCGGCGCTAGCTAATCGCACGGAGAAAGTCTCCACGAGCGATGAGCGACAACATGAAAATCCTTTACGCAATTGCGGCCCTCACTCTGCTGTCGACATCGGCGCAGGCCTGGCAGGTCGTGGAACGCTGTACCTCCAGCAAGTTCTACGGCCGGGTGTGCACGACGTCGTATCTGGACGATCCGGTACGCAACGAGGCGCAGGATCAGGAAGACGCAAAGGCAAGGCGCGCCAGCATCGAGAAGTGGGAAGCGTTCTGCAAGCCGAAGCGCACCTACGACAACGAAGGTGTCGTCCGCCTGGTTTACGCCCGCAAGGGCTGCGAGTTCGGCCGCAGCGAGTAGCGCGCTTCTCCTCGCCGCGGGCGAGGAGAACTCCGAGCCCTGCAGCTCGATGAACGGCTGACGACGCGCAGTGCGCCCGAAAGACCGCTAAACCTTTATCGACCAAATTGCGATCCGGTTAGTTACACAGCTTTACGCCGCCTCAATGCTTGTCGGTCATTCCTGACAGACGCATTCATCAAGGGGCAGTGTCCATGCGCGTCTTCATTGCAATCTCGATCGTCGTCGCTTCGGTATCCTCCGCATCCGCGCAATTTGCGATGGACCACGGCCATGCCGCGGATGCCGCCCAGGCCGCCCGCGCGGCGCGCGCCGCAGCGGATGCCAAGGCCGCGGCCATTGCCTCCGGCGCGCCGCTGCTTCCCAGCCAGCAAACCAATTTCTATGTCGGCAGCCGCGGCACCGTGAAGATCGTTCCGCGGACCGCCGAAGAACTGAAGGCCGATGAAGCGGCGCAGGCCGCCTGGAGGGAACGCTGCCGGCCGACCGTGGTCGAGGACCGCGAGGGCCTGCGGCGCGTGCGATATGCCGAACGGGATTGCGACCTTTCCCGCTTCAACACTGCGGGGAACTAGAACTTCCCGACATCCGCTCCGCACCCCGCAATCCGGGTTTCGGCTAGGCCCTCCCGGGTCGAAATGCTAGAGCTTCCCCAACTACCGTTGGGGCGGCATGACTTTTACTTCTTGGCAGTTCGGCATCTTCGTCGCGATCGTATTTGCGGCGTATTACCTTCCGGCGCTGCGAGCCTTTCAGGTCCAACTGCTGGTCTTCGCCAGCCTGTTCTTCTACGGCTATGGCCAGCCTGTACTGCTGGCGCTGTTGGCCGTCGCGGTTCTCGGAACATATCTCTTCCTGGTCCTGGCATTGCGAAACCGGCAACTCTGGCTGCCGGCCGGTATCGCCTTCAATCTCGCGCTGCTGGCGTTCTTCAAATACAAATTGCTGTTCATCGATCCGGCATCCCCCAGCCTGGTCGATTTCGCGCCGCTCGATTTTCTTCTGAAGCTGCCGTTGCCGATCGGCATTTCATTCTTCGTCTTCCACAACATCAGTCTCTTGGTCGATTTGACCCGGCAGAAGGGAGCGCCGCCGACGCTGACCGGCGTATTCCTCTACATCATCTTCTTTCCGCAGCTCGTTTCCGGTCCGATCACGCGCGCGGAAATGTTCATGCCGCAGATCAAGACGAAATACTTTGCGGACATTCCGTTCGTCGAGGCAGCGAAATGGATCCTGACCGGGTTTTTCTTCAAGCTCTACGTTGCGAACAACCTCAATGAAATGACGTCTTACATGAGCTTCCCGCTCTACGAGACGCTGCAGACCCAGGATCGCTGGCTGCTGGTTTTCCTCTACAGCTATCAGATCTATGCGGATTTCTTCGGCTATTCCGCGATCGCGATCGGTCTTGCCCTGCTGTTCGGCTATCGCCTGCCGATCAACTTCAATCTTCCCTACATCTCGACCTCGTTCTCCGAGTTCTGGACGCGCTGGCATATCTCGCTGTCGACCTGGCTGCGGACCTATCTCTACGTCCCGCTCGGCGGCAACCGTCACGGCGTATGGCGCACCTATTTGAACCTGATGATCGTGATGGGGCTGGGCGGCCTCTGGCACGGCGCCAGCCTCAGCTACCTGATGTGGGGACTATTGCACGGCCTGTTGCTGGTGCTCGAACGCCCCTTGTTGGCGCGGCTGGCGTCGATCGACTTTGCGGCATTTCGAGCAGCCCGGATGACTGTCGTCTTCGTCTGCGTCACCATGCTCTGGATTTTCTTCAAGCTGCCGAACTTCGATCATGCGGTCGGCTACCTCGCGGGGATGTTTACGCCGAGCACGAATCCCAATCCGACAAAACTGTTCTACAGCCTGGCGCTGCTCTATTCGCTTCCGGTCATGATTCAGCACCTCGGTTTTCGTCCACTATCCGAGGGAAGGTTGCGCTGGGCGGAGCCATACCTCTACGGCTCGATGGCCGCCCTGATGTATCTGGAAGCCGGTCTCGAAACGTCGTTCATCTACTTTCAGTTCTAAAGCATGATCCGGAAAGGTGGGAACCGTTTTTCCGAAAAGATCATGCTCAAAACAAAGAGAGCGAGGAAAAATTGTCTGCCGTTCGGTGGTTGATAAAATGCGGTGCCGGGGCGGCGATCGTCTTGATCGCCTGCGGCTTCGCTACCGTGCGTTTCGGAAGCGGGCTGCAAATGCCGGCAGCCACGACGCGGGACGGCACGCTGATCACTTTGAGCCGATACCTGCGCGAGCCGGTGCCAGACGTCGTGCTGGTGGGCAGCTCGATCACGTTCCGCCTCAAGGAAGAGTATTTTGCAACGCCCAAACTGAGAAATCTGGCGCTTGCGGGCGGCTCCCCGCTCACCGGGCTGGAGATCGTCGCGAACCAGCCGCAGCTTCCGAAATTCATTCTGGTCGAAGCGAATATTCTCGCCCGTTCGACCGACGCCGCGCTGGTCGAACGTTACTCACGCGGCGATGCCGAGCCGTTGTTCTTTCGCCCGGTCAGGGCTGCGGTAGCCGCCTATGAGCAGCGGCTTCACGCGCCGCGGACGCTCGAGCAGGTCGCGATCGAGCTGCGCGGATTGCTTACACAGCCGCCGAACGATTTCGATAATCGGGTCTATGCGGATCGCGCGCTACAGCAATTAAATGCGGAAGATCCGACGGATGCAGTACAGTTTAACGCGAAACGAATTGAGGAGCTGATCCAGGTATTGGAGCGGCGTGGGGTGCGGGTATTCCTGTTCGAGCTGCCTTGTTCCGAGCCGATTGAAGGCTCGCGATATGCGGCGGTCACGCGGGAAATCATCCACGCCGCATTTCCGGACTCGATCCGATGGTTGCGGCTCGAAGTGAACCGAAGCGAGCTGCGCTGGGCGGATGGCGTACATCTCGACGAACGCTCTGCGGTCATCGTGACGCAGGCGATGGAGCGCGCTTTGGCATTGGCGCGGTGAAGTGACCGGGGCCCTTTTCTCGAAAAAAGCCCAGGCTGCGGCGTTATCGTGATTGAGCAAGGAAAGCGATGATCTTTTTTCTATCTTCGCTCGATGAGAGGCCGCCATACGGCTTCATGCTGTTGCCGGGCACGACCTCATCGGGGTTTGCAATGAAGCGATCGAGCTTCTCCTCATCCCAGACGAATCCTGCCTCCTTCATTGCGCTGGAAAACGCATAGTCTGGTATCGATCCCGCTTTCCGTCCGACGATCTTGTGCAGGTTGGGGCCCAGCCGATTGTCGCCCTCTCTCATGATGTGGCACGTCCGACAGGCATTGTTGAACGCCTGTTGTCCTGAGACGCCCTCCGCGCCTTGCGGCGCCTGGGGCAGGGCGGAAGGCGAAGCAAGCATACACGCCAGCCCGCTCAACGCGCCTATCAAGATCGCCCGACTGTGCCGCAAGCGCGCGTCTCGCTTGTTGGATGTTGGCCGGACGAGCTGCGTGATAAAGTGCGATTGCCTCATTCGATCCTCATCAAGAAGGATGGTGGGCATGCTTTGGTCACTGGCTTGCGACCTGCGGCATCGTATTGAAGCGCGCCTTCTGCTCGTTGCTCAGCGTGGCATAGAACTCGTCCAGCGCCGGCTGCACCAGCGCGGCTGCCTGCAGCATGGCTTCGAGCCGCTTCTCCATTGCCTCCAGCCGTCCGAGAGGTGTGAGCGGCACGTCGTCGGGGCAGGCGGCCTGCAACTCCTGGACCGCGTCGTTCGTCGCCTTGCTCAACAGATCGAGCGCGTCCTTTTGCTTGCCTGCCGGACGTATCACGGCTTCGATTCGCTCGATCGGTAGCTGCGTGAGGCTGGGCTTGGGCTCGCCGCAGCGCTCGGTTTGCGTATTCGCTTCCTGCTGCGGCGGCTGTTGCGAACGCTCGCCGACGTTCGGGCCGAGCGCGTTGAAACGCGCCTTTTGCTCGTCGTCCAGCGAATTATAGAACTGCTCAAGTGCCGGCCGTACGATCCTTACTGCGTCGAGCGTGGCTTTGACGCGGTTCGTCATCGCCCGTAAGCGACCGGGCGGCGTCATCCCATAGTAATCAGCGCAGGATTCCTTGAACGCATCGGCGGCCTTTGCCGCAGCAGCCTTCAATTCATCGAGCAGGGCGCGCTGTTCGGGGGTGGGCTGTACTGCGCGCGCGATCGACGCAATCGGCCAGGCGGTTATGCCCTCATCCGGCTCGCCACACAATTGTCGGAGAGTCTGCCGGCTTACGCTTGCGCGCTTGCGTGATTGCAAATCGGTGATTGCGGCACCGGGTTCAGGATATCTGGCGTAAGCGGAATACGGACTGTCCGTGCCCCAAAACACCGTGTCGACGAAGTCGTCATAAGCGTAGGCCCAATAGCCGGGGTCATAGGCATGGGGCCAGAAGGTGTAACTGAATATGTCGGAATAGGCGTAGGGCCAGAAGACCGGGCCGAGCCATGCCACGAACGCTGCGCGATGGCCGCGCCGCCAGGCGTGGCGCGGAGCCCAGCGGTTCTCCCGGGCAGTGAGCGCCGCTCGGGCTTGCAGGGCATCATTGCTGCGGAAGTGCGCGGAAAATCGCCCGCGAGCCGCCGCCTGCAGAGCCGCGGCAGAGGCGGATCGTTCAGCCGAGGGCTGTGGTCCCAGCCGCTGCAGGCGTGCCTGGTCACGTTCCTGGATGCGCTGCTCGCGCTGGAGCAGGCGGTTTTGATTCTGCAGCAATCTTTGCTGCTCGCGCTGCGCCCGGCGACCTTCCGGCTTTTGCGACTGCAATTGCTGCACACGCTGCTGCAAGCGATCGATGCGGCCCTGCCGCTCCGTGCTCTGGCGCGACAGCATGTCACGCTGTCGCTCCTGCACGGCTTGCCGCCGCTCCTGGATACGCTGCTCGCGTTGCTGCATACGCTGTTCGCGCTGCTGCGCACGCGTTTCGATCTGTTCGTTTCGCGACGGGCGCGCGCCGACAACGGGCGATGCGCCCGGCCGTGACGGTGCGGTGATGCGCGGTTCCGGCTGCCTCGCCATGGCCGGTCGCTGCGGCGGCGCGGCGCGACGCATCTCGGGCCGCGGCGCTACGACGCGCGGTGCGGCCGGCCGCGGTGGCGCGGCGATACGCGGTGGCGCGGCCCGTGGGGCCATCGCTGGACGTTGCGGCGAAGGAGCTGCACGCATCGCCGGCGCGGCGGGTCGCGCCATGGCCGGGGGCGCAGCCGGGCGGGCCATCGCCGGTGGCGCCGCTGGGCGGGCCATCGCCGGTGGGGGTGCAGCCGGTCGGGCTGCTGGCGCAGCCCCTCCAGCCGGACCACCGCCTCCTCGAGGTTGGGCGAACGAGCCGGTGCTCACCGCTATCGCGGAGATGCCAAGAAGAAATGCTGCGATGCGAGCGCTGCTCGAAAGCATGATCTCACTCCCTCGCTTCGCCGCCCGAAAGCAACAACGCGCAAGCGCAGGAATCGTTCGTCGCAGCGATGACTTACATTGCGATGTTACGACGCAGGATTGCGCAGTTTGGCCGTAGCTAGCTGACCGTGCAAGGCACGCTGAGAAATCCACGGAAGCGCACGCGGCCGCCGCGTACCGGTTCGCCGTCGAGCGCATAATCCGGAAAGCGCGCGAGGAAACGCGAGATCGCGACGGCACCCTCGAGCCGCGCCAGCGCCATGCCGGCGCATTGATGCGCGCCGGTGCCGAAGGCCAGATGCCGGTTCGGCGTACGGCCGATATCGAAACGTTCGGGATCGGCGAACTGCGCGGGGTCGCGGTTGGCGGCGCCTATGCACAGCGTCACCGGCGTGCCCGGCGGCATCGCTACGCCGCCGAGTTCGAACGGTTCGACGGTCATGCGGTTGCCGAGCTGGTTGGAGCTCTCGAACCGCAGCATTTCCTCGACCGCGGTCTTGATCAGATCGGGATTTTCAATCAGCCGGCGTTTCTCGCCTGCGTGGTTCAATAACGCGACCAACCCGTTGCCGATCAGGTTGGTCGTGGTCTCGTGGCCGGCATTGAGCAGGAAGATGCAATTGTGCAGCAGCTCCTTTTCAGTCAGCCGCTCGCCATTGTCCTCGCCCTGAATCAGCCGCGTCAGCACGTCGCGGTCGGGATTGCCTGGCTTGGCCCGTCGCTGCGCCACCAGCCCTTCGAGGTACGCCAGGAAATCCTTCACCGCCTTGTTGCCGCGGGCGAAGGCGTCCGGGCCGATCACCGGCTCCAGCGCGCCGAGAATGGCCAGCGACCAATCGCGCAGGGGATCGCGCTCGCTCTCCGGCACGTCGAGCAGATTGCCGATCACTTCGATCGGAATGGCAGCAGCGAAATCGTCGATCAGGTCCACCTTCCCCTTAGCCTTGCCCTTGGCGGCGAGGGCGTCGAGCAGGCGGTCGACCAACCGGACCAGATCGGGCTCCATGCCGGCCATCGCGCGCGGCGATAGTGCGCCCATGATCAGCCGGCGGACGCGGGTGTGGGCGGGAGGATCGTTGAACACGAGGCTCGTGGTGTGGTGCTCGTAGAGCAGGGAGTCGCCATACTTCGGCGAGAACTCCTTCTTCTTGTCGGATGAGAAGGCCTTGGTGTTCTTGTAGGCTGCAACCAGATCGTCATAGCGGGTCAGGAAGTACGACCCATTCGGCAACCGCTTGACCGGTTCGTTCTCGCGCAGCGCGCGATAGGTCGGGTAGGGGTTGGCATAGAACTCCGGCGTCAGCTTTTCGAGGTCGAATGTGGCCGCCAGTTCGCGCGCATCCAGATTCATGGCTCGCCGTACTCGTTGGGAAGACGGAAAAGGTAAGCGGCCGTCAAATTAGTCGCATTTGCAACTATCTTAGACGCCGCTTTCAAAGCGTCAAGTCGGCGCTGGTTTCAGCCCACACTATCCAAAGCGTATTGATCCAAGCGCCCTGGGGTTGCGACCAATTCGGGATAAGTCTGCAACGCGAAAGCTCGATTTTCCGAAAAATCGTGCTCAAACAAAGCGATGAGGCTGTGTCTTCGACGCCACCCGGTGGCAGAATCCGCCTGGTGCGCTGCAATGGATCCTTGACTTCGTCAAGGTGAGTGATTACTCACGCGCCCATGTCTACCTTGCGCATGACCAGTGACTTGCGGCGGCAATTGATCTTGAGCGCCGCCAAGCGGTGCTTTGCCCGTCACGGCTTTGCCGGCACCACGACCAAGAGCGTGGCGGCGGCCGCGGCCATTTCGGAAGGACTGTTGTTCAAGCACTTCCCTTCCAAGGCTGCGCTCTATGCCGAAATCCTCGCCGAGGAGTGCGAGGCCGATCCGGATTTCGCGCACTTGCTCGGCCAGGAGCCTTCAACTGCCACACTGGTTGAACTGGTCAAGAGCATGGTTGACCATTTCATGGAAGTGTCGGACGGCTCGGATCAGGAGGAGGCGCAGCGGCTGCGGCTGATGACGACGAGCCATCTCGATGACGGCGAGTTCGCGCGTCTGCTCTATGACAAGATCGCCGGCCTGATCGGGCCGGTGTTCACAGCATCGATCGAGCGCGCTGTAGCGGCCGGCGACGCGACGCGGATCGGCAGCGATCCGCTCAACCTGTTCTGGTTCGCGCACCACACCGTGCTGATGGCGGCGCTGACGCGGCTTCCGGCCGTGCCCTGTCTTTCCTACGGCAACGCCGCCGACCTGGAGCGGCAGTTGTGTCAATTCATCCTGCGCGGCATCGGGCTTACCGAAGCCGCAATTGCTTCTCATCTGGACGGCGAGCTGTCACCGAATTCGGGACAATCGGTAACTGCAGAAAGTGCATGACATGAATATCGTGACCGAACACAAGATTTCGGGCAAGCCGATAACGGAGAAGCCGCACAAGCGGCCGGTCCGCATGGTGCGGTGGGTCATCATCGTTGGAACGCTGCTGGCCTTGCTGGTTGGTGGCCTCGTCTGGTTCAACTACTTCCGCGGCAAGATGATCGCGCAGTTCTTCGCGACCATGAAGCCGCCGCCGACCAGCGTCAACATCGCCACGGCGACCTCTGAGACGATTCCGAATCTTCTGACCGCGGTCGGCGATCTCGCCGCCGTGCACCAGGTCAACGTCACCTCCGACGTCAACGGTCGCATCACCGATATCCTGTTTACGGCGGGCGCCAGCGTGAAGCAGGGTACGCCGCTGGTGCAGTTGTTCGACGGTCCCGAGCAAGCAGACCTCGCCAACTACAAGGCGCAGCAGCGGCTCGCGCAGCTCTCGCTCGATCGCGCCAAGCAGTTGGCCGAGCGTCAGGTCGGACCACAGGCGACGGTGGATAACGCCCAGGCTGTGTTCGATCAGGCCAGCGCCGGCATCGCCAGGACCGAGGCGATCATTTCGCAGAAGTTGGTGCGGGCGCCATTCGATGGCGAACTCGGCGTTCGCAGGGTTGAGGTCGGACAATATCTGACTGCCGGCACGCAGATCGTCTCGCTGACCGATCTGTCGATGCTGTTTGCGAACTTCACCGTGACGGAGAAGGACTCCGGCCAGCTCAAGGTCGGCCAGACCGTTCGGATCGCGGTCGACGCCTATCCGGGCCGCACCTTCGAGGGCAAGATCACCACCATCGAGCCGCAGATCGCGGCGGACACGCGCAACATTCGCGTGCAGGCGACGATCCGGAATCCGGACAGAATCCTCAAGCCCGGCATGTTCGCGACCACCACCGTGGTGCTGCCGGACAAGCCGCCGGTCGTCACCGTGCCCGAAACCGCGGTCGACTACACGCTCTATGGCGACTCGGTCTACCTCCTCAGTGAAAAGAAGGAGGAGGACGGCAAGACCAGCCTGATAGCGACGCGCACCTTCGTGCAGACCGGAAAGCGCCTTGAGGGCCGCGCCGAAGTCCTGAAGGGCCTGAAGGAGGGCGACCGCGTCGTGGCGGTGGGACAGCTCAAGCTGCAGTCCGGAGCTGCCGTGACGATTTCGAACGATCCGGTGCCGGCGATTCCGGCGAAGCCGCCGCGCTACTGATACATGATGCGGCTTCCTTGAGGAGCCGCGGCGAAAGATGGGCGGCGGGTCTGATGGCTCGGCCGCGCCCGGAAATGCTGAACCCAGCGGGATGATTTGCGATGGCCTTCACCGATATCTTCATCAAGCGTCCGGTCCTGTCGGTCGTCGTCAGCCTGCTGATCCTCCTGATCGGTCTGCGGGCCGCCAGCGTATTGCCGATCCGGCAATATCCGAAGCTGTCGAACACGGTGGTCAACATCATCACCTCATATCCGGGTGCGTCGGCGAACCTGATTCAAGGTTTCATCACCACGCCGATCGAGCAGGCGGTCGCTTCCGCCGAGGGCGTCGACTACATCACTTCGTCGTCGGTGCAGGGCACCAGCACGATTCAGGTCTACATCAAGCTGAATTTCGACCCGAACCAGGCGCTGACCGAAGTTCTCGCGAAGGTGAACTCGGTCAAATATTTGATCCCGAAGGAATCGAACGATCCGGTCGTGACCAAGACGACCGGCCAGACCACGGCCGTGATGTATCTCGGCTTCTCCAGCGACGAACTCTCGGGCTCGGCAATCTCAGACTATCTGACGCGCGTCGTGCAGCCGCTGCTGTCGACGGTCGACGGCGTCGCATCCGCCGATATTCTTGGCGGCCAGACCTTCGCGATGCGCCTGTGGCTCGATCCGGTGCGCATGGCGGGCCGTGGCGTGTCGCCGACCGACGTCTCGCAGGCAATAGCGGCCAACAACTTCCAGGCCGCGGCCGGTCAGTCGAAGGGCTACTTCATCGTCTCGAACGTCCAGACCAACACTGACCTGCGGAATCTGGAACAGTTCAAGAAGATGATCGTCAAGTCCAAGGACGGCGGTTTCGTGCGGATCGAGGACATCGCAACCGTCGAACTTGCCGCCCAGAGCTCGGACGCGAGCGTCGCCTTCAGCGGCGAACGCGCAATCTTCATCGGCGTACAGGCGACGCCGCAAGGCAACCCGCTGACACTGGTCACGGGCGTGCGTGCGTTGATGCCGGAGATCGAGCGCAACCTGCCACCGTCGATGAAAATGAAGGTGGCCTACGATTCGACCAAGTTCATTCAGTCGTCGATCGACGAGGTCAAGAACACGCTGATCGAAGCGGTGCTGATCGTCGTCATCGTGATCTTCCTGTTCCTGGCTTCGTTCCGCTCCGTCATCATCCCGGTGGTCACGATTCCGCTGTCGCTGATCGGCGTCTGCAGCCTGATGCTGATCATGGGCTTCAGCTTTAACTTGCTGACGCTGCTGGCGATGGTGCTGGCGATCGGTCTTGTGGTCGACGACGCCATCGTGGTGGTGGAGAACATCCATCGCCATCTGGAGGAAGGAAAAACGCCCGTCCAGGCGTCACTGCAAGGCGCGCGCGAAATCGTCGGGCCCGTGATCTCCATGACGATTACGCTTGCCGCCGTGTACGCGCCGATCGGCTTCCTCGGCGGCCTGACCGGTTCGCTATTCCGCGAATTCGCCTTCACGCTGGCGGGCTCGGTGATCGTGTCGGGCGTGATCGCGTTGACGCTGTCGCCGATGATGTGCTCGGTCCTCCTAAAGAGCGCCGACGAGGGGCGGTTCTCAAGGCTGGTCAACAGGGTGTTCGGCTCAATGACACGCTGGTACGGTCGCCAGCTCGATCGCTCGCTCGACTATCGCCCGATCACCGGCTTGTTCGCGCTGACGATGCTGGGTCTGGTCGGTTTCCTCTACATGAACACCTCCAAGGAGCTCGCGCCCGAAGAGGACCAGGGCATCGTGTTCTCCGTGACCAAGGCGCCGAAATACGCCAACATCGATTACATCGACTTCTATGGCGACAAGCTCGACAAGGCCTTTGCCAGTTTTCCGGAAACCGACCTGCGTTTCGTCCTGAACGGCATCAATGGGCCGCAGGGCGGCATCGCCGGCATGCTGCTCAAGCCGTGGGACGAGCGTGAGCGTTCCTCGATCGCGCTAAAGCCGCTGGTGCAGGCGGAGATCAGCAAGATCGAAGGCGTTCAGGCGTTTGCGTTCAACCTGCCGCCGTTGCCGGGCGGGCCCGGCGGCCTGCCGATACAGATGGTGATCAATTCGACCGCCGGCTTCCAGGCTGTCTATGAGCAGATGGCGAAGCTGAAGGACGCGGCGCGCCAGAGCGGTCTGTTCATCGTCTCCGACAGCGACCTCGAATTCAATCAGCCGGTGGTTCGCGTCTCGATCGACCGTTCCAAGGCGAGCGACCTCGGCATCAACATGTCGCAGGTCGGCGCTACCTTGCAGACGCTGTTGGGCGGCAATTACGTCAACCGCTTCAACCTGGAGGGACGCTCGTATCAGGTGATCCCGCAGGTGCCGCGTGACAAGCGGTTGTCGCCGGACGCGCTTGGCGGCTATTACGTCCCGACCAACACTGGGCAGCTAGTGCCGCTGTCGACCATCGTTTCGATCGAAACCGCCACCGATCCGAATGCACTGACGCATTACAACCAGCTCAATTCAGCGACCTTCTCGGCGGTGCCGATGCCGGGCGTAACGGTTGGGCAGGCGGTGGACTTCCTGGAAGGCGAAGCGAAGAAGATGCCTGCTGGTTTTGGCCACGACTATCTGGCCGACTCCCGGCAATATGTGCAGGAAGGCAACCAGCTCGCGATCACCTTCGGCTTCGCGCTGATCATCATCTTCCTGGTGCTGGCGGCGCAGTTCGAAAGCCTGCGCGATCCGCTGGTGATCATGATCAGCGTTCCCATGGCGATCGTCGGTGCGCTGATCCCGCTGTTCTTTGGGGTGGCGACGATCAACATCTACACCCAGGTCGGGCTGCTGACGCTGGTCGGTCTGATCACCAAGCACGGCATCCTGATGGTGGAGTTCGCCAACGAGCTGCAGCTCAAGGAAGGCCTCGACAAGCGTTCGGCGATCGAAATGGCTGCCCGCATCCGGCTGCGGCCGATCCTGATGACGACGGCGGCGATGGTTACCGGTCTGATCCCGTTGCTGACCGCCACGGGCGCGGGCGCTGCCAGCCGGTTCTCGATCGGTCTCGTGGTCGTAGCCGGCATGTCGATCGGCACGTTGTTTACGCTGTTCGTGCTGCCGGCGGTCTATGTCTGGTTGGCCACCGATCACCAGGCCAAGGCCGATTCCAAGCGGACCAAGGAGATCGCGGATTTCGATCTTGGTAGGTCGACGCTCAAGCCGACCTGAGCCTCTGTAACCGCAGAATAGCAAGCGGCGGCAGCGGGAAATCGTTGCCGCCGCTTTTTTCATGCCGGGAGATGCGACGCCGGTGTGTCTCCATGCTAAAAGATAGAAAAAGCAGGGAGCCAACATGACGAGCGACTTTCCCGCCGGCAACTACCGCTTCATTCCCGCCGTGTTCCAGTATTCGGGCGGTGTCGCAGCCAATCCCGGATTTGAGATCGAGCGGGTGCGCTTCGACAAATGGCTGCCGCTGGCCGAAGGCTTTGCGCAGATCGCAAAATACATTGAGGCGGCGGGCAGGTCGCTGACGTCATTCTGCGCCTGCGAATTGCGCTCGCCGGCGGCATTCACCGACGAGGGGTTCCGCAATTTCAACCTGCACTATGTCAAGACGCTCAGCGAATGGGGCGTCTATGACGGCTCGACCAATCCGGTGGCGCGCAGCAATGTCTGCCCGGAGATCGATCCGCCGGCTGAACCATCGTTCTACGCCTTCTCGTTTACGCGGCCGAGCAAGGGCGCGGCGCCAAGCTTCGTGATCGCGGGCAGCGGCGAGTCGCAGGAGGGCAATGCGAGCTATGCCGAACGTACGGTCCGTTACCGCGACGTCAGTCCCGAGGGCATTGCGGAGAAGGTCCGTTACGTCGCCGACGTCATGGAGCGGCGCATGGCCGAGTTAGGGTTCGGCTGGAAAGACGCGACGGATGTGCAGACCTACACCATCCACGATTTCCACCACGTCTTTGCCCACGCGCTGGTTCGCCGCGGCGCCGCGCGTTCGGGTTTGACCTGGCATTTTGCACGGCCGCCGGTGATTGACCTCGAATATGAGATGGATTGCCGAAGGGTGATGCGGGAGATCGTGATTTAGCCGGCGCTGCGCGCCTCCTCACCATGAGGGTCACGATCGCGGGCTCGCCGTCATGTCTTGCCCGTTGTGGCGGCCGCGACACTGGCGTCGATGATCGCGCGGTCCGTGATCCCCGCCGGATTTTTGCGCGTCGGCAGGAAGGGGCGGAAATGCACCCAGCGCTCGCGGCTCACCTGTTCGAGACGTTCAAGTTCGGCCAACGGATCGGTATGGTCATCGACACGTAGGTCGAGATCGGACCATTCTTCTTCGCCGTGGATCAACAGCGCCGCAGATTGCTTGCCGCGCTTGTCGCCGCCGGCGGCTTCGCCGGCCTTCATCGCTACGATCAGCCGCTGCGCAAAGGACAGGCTGGCATTGGCGGCAAAGGCTTTCGCTGTGTCATCGAGCACGGCGGCGCCTGCCAGCATGTTGCCGGCAAGGGAAAAGCCGTCCCCCTGGATATGCCCGCACCAGTCGATGCATTCGCGGCCGGTATGCGCGGCGATGCGGCCCTTGATATCCATGACATGAAGTTGGCGGGCCTCGCGTCCATCGTCGGCAACGAGCAGAATGTCCACCATTTCGCGCGGGCTGCGGCCTTCGCGCAACAGCTTCACACCGTCAATGCCGTAATAGGGATTGACCAGCGCCTGCGTCGCGATGCCGCCGATGCCGGGCGCGATATGCGGCACGCGCGCGCCAACCGCGAAAAATCGGGTCGCGACCGCGATGCCGATCTGGCCGGTTGAGGCATCGCGGGCAATGATCGACCAGGTCATCTCAAATCATCTCTGCAAATCATCGCCCCGCCGCATAGCCCTGCATGCCCCTCGGATTGGCAGCGGCGCGGCGGCGGCGGCCCACCCTCGAGGCCGCGGTGAGGCGGCCTTCCGACCACTCGGGACCGATCTCGACGACATGGCCGCGGCTCTTCAGGGTATCGATCGTTGCCTTGGGTACACGGTTCTCGACCACGAGCACGCCAGGGCGCGCGGTGCGCGGCCAGAACGAGATCGGGAAATGTTCGGAGTGCCACGCCGGCGCGTCGATCGCTTCCTGCAGGTTCAGCTTGGCGTGAACATGGCGCAGGAAGAATTGCGTGGTCCATTGGTCCTGCTGGTCGCCGCCGGGCGAGCCCCAGGCCATGTAGGGTTCGCCGTCGCGCAGCGCCATGGTGGGCGAGAGCGTGGTGCGCGGCCGCTTGCCAGGCGCAAGTGCTGCCGGGTGATCTTCTTCCAGCCAGAACATCTGCGCGCGGCTGCCGAGGCAGAAGCCGAGTTCGGGAATGACCGGCGAGGATTGCAGCCAGCCGCCGGACGGCGTCGCCGAGACCATGTTGCCGGCCTGGTCGATGATGTCGAAATGCACGGTGTCGCCGCGCACCTCGCCGAACCGGCCGACGGTCGGCTCGCCCGCGCCCATGGCGCCGACCGCGTCGCGATGCCCTTCGGCGCGGCGCAGCTTTACGACCGAGCCGAAACCTTCGACCGAGCCCGGGACGAAATCGAGCGAGGCCTTTTCCCCCGAGATCAGTTTGCGGCGTTCGTCATTATAAGCATCCGACAATAGCGTCGCGATCGGGATGTCGGTGAATTTCGGATCTCCGTAAAATTTCTCGCGATCGGCGAAGGCGAGTTTTGCACATTCGATCTGCAGATGGATGAATTCGGGACCGGCCGGATCGAGGCCGTCGAGATCGAACCCCTTCAACAGGGCGAGTTGCTGCAGCATGACCGGGCCTTGGCTCCAGACACCGGGCTTGCAGACGGTGTAGCGGCCATAGTCGTAAGTAAGCGGCGCCTCGACGGTCGGTTGCCAGCGCGCCATGTCGTCGGCGGAGAGCACGCCGCGGTGCGGCGAGCCGCTGACGTCCATCACGTCCTGGGTGCGGCAGAATTTGTCGATCGCTTCCGCCACGAAACCCTGCGACCAGGATTCTCGCGCGCGCTCGATCTGGGCGATGCGGTCAGAGCCGGCGCCTTCAGCCTCCTTCAGGATGCGGGCGTAGGTTTCGGAAAGCTGCTTGTTGGTGAACAGCGTGCCCGGTTTTGGCACCTCGTTGTTCGGCAGGTAGACCGCGGCCGATGTCGTCCAGTGCTTCCTGAACAACTGCTCGACGACCTGGATCGTCGCGGAGGCACGCTCGACCAGCGGATAGCCGTCGCGGGCGTAAGCGATCGCCGGCTCCAACACGTCGCGCAGCCGCATCGTGCCGTAGTCGCGCAAGAGCAGCATCCAGGATTCGAACGTACCGGGGACGCAGGCGGCGAGGAGCCCGGTGCCGGGCACCATGTCCAGCCCTTCGCTCTTGTAATGCGCGATGGTCGCTTTTGCCGGTGCAGGCCCTTGGCCACAGATCACTTCGGCGCGGCCGCGTTTGGTGTCGTGCACGATGATCGGCACGTCGCCGCCGGGACCGTTCAGATGCGGCTCCACCACCTGCAGCGTGAAGGCGGTGGCGACGCCGGCATCGAAGGCGTTGCCGCCTTTTTCCAGAATGCTCATGCCGACGGCGGTCGCGATCCAATGGGTCGAGGTGACCACGCCGAAGGTGCCTTCGATTTCCGGCCGGGTGGTGAAGGGATCGGGATTGATGTTGCTCATGGGAGTCCAATGCAGTGCTGGTATCGCGATGCCCTGCACTTGACCACAGGCGAGGCTGAACGCCAACCGGCGGCATGCCACGCATTGCTCCCATCCCCGTGATCATACCGCGGCGGCAGTCTCGGCCGGATGGTTGACAGCATGGCAGGCAACCCCATCGATCAGGGCTGGCGCCTGCCGGCGGCAGAGATCGAACGCTAGCGGACAGCGCGGGTTGAAGGCGCAGCCGGGCGGCGGATCGATCGGATTGGGGATTTCGCCCTTGACGGGAATCCGCTGGCGGCCGGACATCGCGAGATCCGGAACGGCGCCGAGCAGCATCTTGGTGTAGGGCATCCGCGGATTGGCGAACAATTCGCGCCCCTCGGCAATCTCCACGATGCGGCCGAGATACATCACGCCGATACGGGTCGCCATGTGGCGGACCACGGCTAGGTTATGGCTGATGAGGAGATAGGTCAGGCCGAACTTGTCCTGCAGGTCGCGCATCAGGTTGAGGATCTGCGCCTGCACGGAGACATCGAGCGCCGAGGTCGGCTCGTCGCAGACGATGAATTCGGCATCTGACGCCAGCGCGCGCGCAATCGCTATGCGCTGGCGCTGGCCGCCGGAGAACTCATGCGGATATTTCAGGCCGTCGTCGGGATGCAGGCCGACGAGATTCAACAATTCGCCGACGCGTAAGCGTATGTCGCGCTCGCCCTGGATCAGGTCGAAGGCGCGGATCGGCTCGGAGACGATGGCATCGACCCGGAAGCGCGGATTGAGGCTTGCATAGGGATCCTGAAAAATCATCTGGATGCGGCGGCGCAATCGCTGCCGCGCCTGCGCTTGCCTGGCATTCGTCATCGACACGCCGTCGATGATGACTTCGCCCGAACTCGGCGGCAGCAGTCCCACGACCATCCGCGCCACGGTGGTCTTTCCCGAGCCGGATTCCCCGACGAGAGCAAAAGTCTCGCCCTTCCTGATGTCGAACGTCACGCCATCGACGGCTTTCAGGAATTCCGGACGGCCGCCTTCCAGCACGCGGTTGAGCCACGGCTTCGAGACGTCGAACGCGCGGCGCAAATTCCTCACATCGACAAAGGGCGGGCTCATGCCGCGGTCTCCTTCGCCTTTTCATGGGGCGCGGTGTCGAAGAGATGGCAGGCCACGGCGTGCGAGCCGTGCCTGAGCGGCTCCGGCCGATCGACGCGGCAACGGTCGAATGCGAAGGCGCAGCGCGGATTGAACGAGCAGCCCGGCGGGATCGCCGACAGCCGCGGCATCGAGCCCGGTATCTGCACCAGGCGCTTGTCTTCGCCGGCGAGCGTCGGGATCGCGCCCATCAGGCCCTTGGCGTAGGGGTGCAACGGATTCTGCACGACATCCTGCACCGGGCCGATCTCGGCGATACGGCCCGAATACATCACCGCGACCCGGTCTGACGTTTCGGCGATCACGCCCATGTCGTGGGTGACCAGCATGACGGCGGTGCCGTGGTCGCGTCCGAGGCGCTTGATCAGCGAGATGATCTGCGCCTGCACGGAGACGTCGAGCGCGGTGGTCGGCTCGTCGGCGATGATCAGTTCGGGTTCGGCGCAAATTGCGAGCGCGATCACGACGCGCTGGCGCATGCCGCCGGAGAATTCATGCGGATAGGCGTCGATGCGTTTGTCCGGCGCGGGGATGCCGACCTCGGCCAAGAGATCGATGGCGCGCTTGCGCGCTGCGGTTTCCGACAAGTTCATATGAGTCCGGATCGTTTCGACGATCTGGTCGCCGATCCGGTAGAGCGGATTGAGGCTGGTCAGCGGATCCTGGAAGATCATCCCGATCCGTTTGCCCCGGATACGGCGGATTTCTTCCGGCGGCAGATGATCGATGCGCGTTCCCGACAGATAGATCTCGCCGCCTGAAATCCGGCCAGGAGGATCGATCAGTCCGATCACGGCTAGTCCCGTGACCGACTTTCCGGCACCGGACTCGCCGACCACGCCGAGCACTTCGCCCTTGGCGATATCGAAGGACACGCCATTGATGGCGCGCAGCGTCTCGCGCCGGGTGAGGAATTCCACCTCGAGGTTACGCACGGAGAGGACGGGAACGGTCATCGGAGTTTTGGATTGAGCGCGTCGCGCAGCCAGTCGCCGAGCAGGTTGATGGAAAGGATCAGCCCCGCCAGCGCGATGCCGGGAAAGGCGACGATCCACCATTCGCCGGCGAACAGATAGTTGTTGCCGATCCGGATCAGCGTGCCGAGCGAGGGCATGGTGTCGGGCATGCCGGCGCCCAGGAAGGACAGCGTTGCCTCGGTGATGATGGCGAGCGCGAGGTTGATGGTGGCGATCACGAGAATCGGGCCCATGGTGTTCGGCAGCACGTGCCGCAGCATGATCTTGGGCGCAGGAAGGCCGATCAGTTGAGCGGCCGCGACATAGTCCTTGTTCTTCTCGACCATGACCGAGCCGCGCACGGTGCGGGCATATTGCACCCAAAAACTCAGGCCGATCGCAACCACCAGGACTGCCAGCGTACTCACGGCGTCGAGCCGGTTGTTGAACAACGATTTGGCGACGCCGTTGACGAGCAGCGCGATCAGGATAGCGGGGAAGGTAAGCTGCACGTCGGCGATGCGCATGATCAGCCCGTCGACCGCGCCGCCGACATAGCCCGCGATGAGGCCAAGCGTGATGCCAAGCGTGCCGGCCAAGATGACGCCGAGCACGCCGACCACGAGCGAAATCCGCAGGCCGTAGAGGATGGCTGAAAACACGTCGCGGCCCTGTTCGTCGGTGCCGAGCAGGAACGGGCTTTGACCCTCGGCCGTCCACAGCGGCGAGATGCGCGAATTCATTAACTGCAGTTGCGCCGGATCGAACGGGTTCTGCACGGCGAGTTGCGATGCAAAGATCGCCAGCAGAAAGAACAGAACGGTTACGGCCGCCGCTACCATCGTCATCCGGGAGCGGCGGAACGAGTAGAAGATGTCGCTGTCGAGCGCGCGCTTCAGCCAGTTAGCTCCCGAACGCGTCGCTAGCGCTTTCGGCTCAACTCGGTGCTGGACTACGGCGTCGGACATCGGATCGCTCGCTTATGCCGGACGGCGGATGGTCGAGCGCAGGCGCGGATCGACGACGGTGTAGAGGATATCAACCACCAGATTGATAGTGACGAAGATCAGCGAGACCATCAGCAGGTAGGCGGCCATGATCGGGATGTCGACATTTTGCACGGCTTGCACGAACAACAAACCCATGCCCGGCCATTGGAAGACGGTTTCGGTGATGATGGCAAATGCAATAACTGAGCCAAACTGCAGCCCGGCGACCGTGATGACGGGAACCAGCGTGTTCTTCAGCGCGTGGCCGAAATGGATCGCGCGCGTGGTCAGGCCGCGGGCGCGGGCGAAGCGGATGTAATCGGTGCGCAGCACTTCGAGCATTTCAGCGCGCACCAGCCGCATGATCAAGGTCATCTGGAACAGGCCCAGCGTAATCGATGGCATGATCAGCGCCTTGAGGCCGGAAAGCGTGAGCAGGCCGGTGGTCCACCACCCGATCCGCACCACGTCGCCGCGGCCGAATGAAGGCAGCCAGCCCAGCGTCACCGAAAACAGATAGATCAGGAGAATGCCGATCAGGAACGTGGGCAGCGAGATTCCGATCAGCGATACCGCCTGGAAGAATTTTGTCAGAATCGTATCGCGCCGCAGCGCCGAATAGACCCCCATCAGGATGCCGAACACCATGGCAAGAACGGTGGCGCAGGCGGCAAGCTCCAGCGTCGCCGGCATTCGTTCCATCAACAGGTTCGAAACCGGCTGACGGAACTGATAGGAGACCCCGAACTTGAACTGCGCGGCATTGGCGAAGTAGCGGGCGAACTGCACCGGCACGGGATCGTCGAGGCCAAGCGACTTGCGCACCGCCTCGCGCTCGGCGGCCGGCGTGTCCAATGAGACGATCTGGTTGACGGGATCGCCGGCGAAACGGAACATCGAGAACGCGATGACGCCGACCGCGATCATGACGCCGATGGCCTGGATAGCGCGGCGAAGAGTGAAAGCGAGCATGTATTCCTTTCACTGCTCTCTGATGCGGCGGCGGGCGTCGCTGTCGCCTGTAACGAAAAGTCCCGGAAGCCGTCAAGCCACCGGGACTGTGTCGAGCCCGACTAATCCTGTTTGGTTGCCCAGTAGAGCATGACCTGATTGTCGGCGCGCTGGCTCAGTTTCACTTTCTTCGAAACGCCCCAGGCCAGCGCCTGCTGGTGCAGCGGGATGTAGCCGAAATCTTTCTGTGCGAGTTGGAACGCGTCCTTGATCAGGAGGTCTCGCTTGTTCGTGTCCGATTCCTGCAAGACCTTCTCGGCCAGTTCGTCGACCTTCTTGTTGCAGTAGCCGCCGAGATTGGCCTCGCCGCGGTTGGACTTCGGATCGTCGCGACAGCCCATGATGTCATGCAGAACGTTGTGGGAGTCGAGCGTGCCGGGCGTCCAGCCGAGCAGATAGAACGAAGTCTGGTAGCCGCCGGGCTTCAGCACCTTGGCGAAATACTGCGCCTTGGGCTGGGCCAGGAGCGTCACTTTGACGCCGATGCGGGCCAGCATGCCGACGACGGCCTGACAGATCGCGGCGTCGTTGACATAGCGGTCGTTGGGACAGTCCATCGTGACTTCGAACCCGTCGGGATAGCCGGCTTCGGTCAGGAGCTTCTTGGCGCCGTCGGGATCGAATTTCGGACGTGTGAAGTCGCCGGACAGCTTGAACAATTGCGGCGCGATCATCAGCGGCGAAGGCGTCGAAAGGCCGCGCATGACGCGGGTCTTGATCAGCTCGATATCGACGGCCTTGAAGAAGGCCTCGCGCACCTTGTTGTTCTTGAACGGGTTCTTGCCCTTGACGTTGGAGTAGAGCAGTTCGTCGCGCACTTGATCCATGCCGAGGAAGATGGTGCGGAGCTCCGGTCCCTTCAGCACCTGAGCGTTCGGGCTGGAATCCACCCGCGTAATATCCTGGATTGGAACCGGCTCGATGACGTCGACTTCGCCGGACAGCAGCGCGGCAACGCGCGTGGCATCCGAGCCGATCGGCGTGAAGATGATTTCCTTGAGATTGTGTTCGGGCTTGCGCCACCAGTTCGGGTTGGCCTTGAACACGGTCTTGACACCCGGCTGGTGGCTTTCGACCGAGAAGGGGCCAGTGCCGTTGGCGTTGAGCGAGGCAAAGCTCGGTGTCGTTGCTGCCGCCGGCGTGGGCTCGACGGCGTTGTTGGCCTCGGCCCACTTCTTGCTCATGATGTACCAAGTATCCCATTGCGAATTGAGAATGGGATTGGGCGAGGTCAGGACGAAGTCCACCGTGTAGTCGTCGACCTTGACGACCTTGGTACCGCTGGGAATGCGGGTCTGCAGGTTCGAGCCCTTCTTTTGAACACGTTCCGCCGAGAAAACGACGTCGTCGGCCGTGAAGGGGTCGCCGTTCTGGAATTTCACGCCCTTGCGCAAATGGAACCGCCAGCGGGTCGGCTCCGGCGTCTCCCATTTCTCCGCCAGAGCGGGGATGATCTTCAGGTCTTTGTCGCGGGCGGTGAGACCTTCAAAGATGTGAGCGAGATGGGCGTGGGTGGTGCTCTCGTTCAGCGTGTACGGGTCGAGCGACTTGAGGTCGCCCTGATTGGCATAGCGCAGGGTCTGGGCCGATGCCGGCGCCATTGCCACGGCAAGGATGGAGGCCGTGGCCGCTGCAAGCAAAGTCTGACGTACCGACATTTGTTCGATTTCCCCGCTTTTGATCAGCAATTTCCGCCGGATATTGCCGAGCCATGTTGCCAGAGTCCAGCCACCGCGCAAGCTTCATTATCCCGCACTGCGTGCCGGTTTGCGCGGCGGTGCGGCAATGACTAGTCTCACCTTAAGACGCATGCGCAAGCACGCTACATTGAACTTTCGGAGTGCCGGATGGCGGAACTGAAGGCCGACGTTCTCGTCCTGGGTGCGGGCATGGTCGGCGTCAGCGCCGCTTTGCATCTGCAGAAACGCCGTCGCAACGTGGTTCTGATCGACCGCCACGACACAGCCGGCGAGGAAACCAGTTACGGCAATGGCGGGCTGATCGAATGCGCTTCGGTCTTTCCCTATATGTTTCCGCGGGACGTGGGCCAGATCCTGCGCTACGCGTTTCTCCGCGCACCGCAGGTGCGTTACCATTTCAGGGATTTGCCGGCCTTCCTGCCGTGGCTGACCCGATATTTCCTCGCCTCTTCACCGGAACGTGCGCTGCACAGCGCAATGGCCGAATTGCCGCTGATCCAGCGCAGCCTGATCGAGCATGAGGCGCTGATTGCGGAAGCCAATGTGCCGGAGCTGTTGCGGCGGACCGGCTGGATCAAGCTGTTTCGCTCCGAGGCGACGCTTGCGAATGCGGTGCGGGATCTCGAGCGCGCACGCCAGCACGGCGTCGCCGGCGAGGTGCTGGATCGGCCTGCGATCATCGCGCGCGAGCCGCATCTGACCGGCGATTTCAGCGGCGCGATCCATTTTCCCGCGCCGGGATTCGTGCCCGATCCCGGTGGGCTGACCAAGGCCTATGCAACGCTGTTCGGCCGCAAGGGTGGGCGCTATCTGGTCGGCGATGCCCGAACGCTCGAACAAGCGAGCGGACGCTGGCGGGTGGCCACGCTGGAAGGCACCATTACGGCGCGCGACGTGGTGGTAGCGATGGGGCCGTGGTCCGACCAGATCCTCGCGCCGCTCGGCTATTCGATCCCGCTTCAGGTCAAGCGCGGCTATCATCTGCACCTCAAGCCGCGCGGCAATGCGGTCTTGCATCATCCCGTGCTGGACACCGATCTCGGCTATCTCCTGGCGCCGATGAACCGCGGCATTCGGCTCACGACCGGCGCCGAGTTTGCCCACCGCGATGCACAACCAACGCCGATCCAGGTCGAGCGGGCGTTGCCGCGGGCGCACGGGCTGTTCCCGCTGGGCGAACCGGTCGATACCAAGCCCTGGATGGGCGCACGGCCCTGTCTGCCGGATATGCTGCCGGTCATCGGCAAGGCTCCCCGCCATGGCGGGCTGTGGTTCGATTTCGGCCACCAGCACCACGGCCTGACGCTTGGACCGGCGACCGGCCGCCTGCTGGCCGAAATGATGACCGGCGAGACCCCGTTTGCCGATGTCAGGCCGTTTGCCATCGAACGCTTTGGTTGACCATATCGGGAATTGAAGGGACCGGGGACCGGCTCTGGTCCTTGCATGACTCGGTCCGTCGTGTCGATACTGCAGCAAGGGCAGCGCGATAAGGAGCGGTCATGAAAGTTAACGTCGAAATCGATTGCACGCCGCTGGAGGCCAGGCAGTTCTTCGGACTGCCCGACGTCTCGCCGATGCAGACCGCCGTGATGGACAAGATGCAGCAGCAGGTGATGGCCAACATCGAAAAAGTCTCGCCGGAATCGCTGATCCAGAGTTGGTTCACGTTCGATCCCAAGATCGCCGAGCGATTCCAGGATATGTTCGTGACCATGGCCGGGCTCGGCGGCATGACCAAGAAGGACAAGTGAGAGTGGCCATCGCGGAAGGCGGCGCGGCAACAGAAGAGCAGCGGCTT